>JAJZBK010000033.1 GCA_021798955.1 Actinomycetes bacterium | reverse complement strand
CAGTCCGCCGAAATCCCGGACGCCGGGACCAGGTCGCCCCAAGGGCACCCGAAAACCTCCAAAGACCCGCTATCCACCGATCAAAAAGGCGGCCTGACCTGGTCGACAGGGTTTAGTTACAAGCTAAGAACGGCGAGCGGGCCCGCTCAGTGCAGCTGGCGGACCACCCGGGCGGACAGCTTGCGGACCGCGCTACGAGGAGCCAGGCGGACGCCGACTGCCGCTGCTCTGTTGAGGAGCCCGGGGACGATGATCGCTCGGTCGGCCACGAACCCTTCCCACCCGGTTCGCGCCACGTCAGGGGCGCGCTGCCAGGCCATGGCGGCGAGGCCGGTGACGCCGTCGGTCCGCACCCCGGCTCGCTCCTGGAACCCGGTGTGCGTGAAGCCCGGGCACAGCGCGGACACTCGGACCCCCGTGCCGGCGACCTCCTCGCGGATCGCCTCGGTGAAGCTGAGCACGAAAGCCTTCGTCGCCGCATAGGTCGCCATGCCCGGGCCTGGCTCGAACGAGGCGAGCGAGGCCACGTTCAGGACACCGCCCCGGCCCACTTGGACGAGCCGCGGGAGCACGGCACGGGTCAGGCGCACGAGGGCGGACACGTTAAGGGTGATCTGGGCGAGCTCGCCGTCAACCGGGAGCTCGACGAAACGTCCGACGGTCCCGAAGCCGGCGTTGTTCACCAACACGTCGACCGGCCTTCGGTCTCCGGCTTCGGCTTCGGCCAAGCGCCGTTCGACCGCTCCCTGGCCGGCTTCGGTCTCGAGGTCGGCGACGAGCACCTCGACCTCGGTGCCATGACTTCGCAGTTCGCCAGCCAGCGCATCGAGCCGGTCGGCGCTACGGGCCACGACGACGAGGTCGTGACCGTCGCGGGCGGCGAGCCGGGCCAGCTCCTCGCCGATCCCCCCCGACGCACCCGTGACGAGCGCCAGCGGTCGGCCTGACCTCGAAGCTGCGGGTTCGCTCATCCCTCGAACGCTAGCGACGAACCGACGTCCACGGGGAGGACCCGCGGCACCGGCAGCGGCGGTACCAGTCAGGACGGACCAGTCACCGTGGTGCCCTCACAGCTCCGCCGACCAGTCGCGCCGCTCGAGGTCGGCCTTCAGGTCCCGCATGAACGCCGCCGCGTACGCCCCGTCGAACGCCCGGTGGTCCCAGGAGAGCACCAGCATCCCCACCGAGTGGATGGCGATGCTCTCGTCCCCGTTCTCGTCGGTGACAACCACGGGCCGCCGGGCGATGCCGTCAGTGGACAGGATCGCCACTTGTGGCTGGTTGATGACGGGCATCACCATGAAGGTCCCGAAGCTCCCCGAGCTCGACACCGTGAAGGTGCCGCCGGTCAGCTCGTCGGGAGACAGCCGGCGCGAACGGGCCCGAGCAGCCAGGTCGGCCACCTCGCGAGCGAGGGCACGGACACGCTTGTCGTCGGCACCTCGGACGACGGGCGCCACCAGACCGTCGTGGTCGAGGTCGACGGCCACGGCGATGTCGACGTGCCGGTGCAGGACAAGCCGGTCTCCGGCGAAGGAGGCATTGAGACGCGGGTACTGGCGCAGGGTGGAAGCGAGCGAGCAGCAGATGAAGGGCAGGTAGGTGAGGGCGAACCCCTCCTCCTGCCGGAAGCGGTCGCGGGCGCTCCTGCGAACGCGCTCGACCGCCTCGTAGTCGACCTCGACGGCGGTCATCACGTGCGGTGACGTCGACTTCGACGTCGCCATCCGGGCCGCGGTGATCTGACGGACGGCGTTCAGCGGCTCGACGACGTCGCCGTCGTGGAGCAGGCCCGACAGATCGGCCTCCGGCGTGGCGCCCACCGGGGAGGCAGCTGGCGTGGCGCCCACCGGGGAGGCAGCTGGCGTGGCGCCCACCGGGGAGGGCGCCTGGGGGACGGGGAGCGGCATGGAGGGGGTCGGCGCGGTGGCGGCCACCCCCGACCACGCCGTACCGTCATGGTTCGGAGCCGGTGCAGCTCCGGCAGCCCCGTCGATGGCCCGCTCGACGTCAGAACGGGTGACCCGACCAGAGGGCCCCGTACCGACGAGCGTCGAGAGGTCGAGTCCGTTCCGGCTAGCCAGGCGCCGCACGATCGGCGACGCGATGGGTGGCCGAGCCGGTAGCTCCGGGGCGACCGGAGCACCTGCCGCCAGGTTCGGGCGACCTGCCGCCTCGCCGGTGTGCTCCGACGCCGGCGTTGGGGCCGTGAGCTCCTGCCGGGCCGACACCGCCTCGTCCTCCACGACGGCCGACACCGCCTCGTCCTCCACGACGGCCGACACCGCCTCGTCCTCCACGACGGCCAGCACTGCCCCGACGGGCACGGTCTCCCCGACGGGCACGAGGACCTCGGCGAGGACGCCCGCCACCGGGGAGGGGACCTCCGAGTCCACCTTGTCGGTCGACACCTCGAAGAGGACGTCCCCTGCGGCGACCGTCCCTCCCGGGGCGACCCTCCATGCGGTGATGGTTCCCTCGGTCACCGTCTCTCCGAGCTGTGGCATCTCGATCTGAGTCATGGCGCTTGCCTCGTCTCCTGCTCCCTGTCGCTCGCTCGACCGCGTGGTCCTGCTCCGCTCCGCCGGACGGTGGACCGAGCCCGGCCGGACCTATCGAGCCTGCCGATCCCTACCGGTTCCACGGTGGCGGCTCGTCGGTTGCGATGGCTTCCTCCGTGATCGCTCGCGCCACCACCGAGCGCTCGACGTCGCCGACGTCGGCCAGCGCGGCCAGCGCGGCGACCACAACGTGCTCGGCGTCGACCTCGAAGAACCGTCGCAGTGCCTCGCGGGTGTCCGACCGCCCGAACCCGTCGGTCCCGAGCGACACGAACGGCCGGGGACGGACCCTGCCCGTCCGGCGACCACGGGCATCCCGGACGGCCATCGGCGGCACGAACCGGGCGATCTGGTCGGGGACCGCACGGATGTAATCCGAGACCGCCACGATGGGCCCGGGCGCTCCGGCCAGCAGCTCGGTCACCGGAGCCGCCCGCGGAGGGAGCTCAGGGTGGAGCCGGTTGAACCGCTCGACGGCAAGGGCGTCCTCGCGCAGGCGCTTGTACCCCGGCGCCGACCAGAGCTCGGCGCCGACGCCGTAGCGCTCGGCCAACAGCTCCTGGGCCCGTCGCGCCGCTCCGTGCGCCGACCCCGAAAAGAGCACCGTCACCCGGGGCTCGACACCGTCGGGTGCCTCCGACCACCGGTAGAGACCCGTTAGGACGGCGTCGTCGGTCAACCCTTCGGGCCGGGGGGGCATGCGGTACGTCTCGTTGTAGAGGGTGAGGTAGAAGAAGACGGGCTCGCCGCCGATGGCCTCGCCGGCTCCAGCCGACCCGCCGTACATGACCTCGAGGCCCTGGCGCACCACGGCACCCAGCTCGTAGGCGAACGCCGGGTCGTAGGCACGGCACGTGGGGATGACCGATGCCAACAGGAGGCTGTGGCCATCCTGGTGCTGAAGACCCTCCCCGAGCAGCGTGGTCCGCCCGGCGGTCCCCCCGAGCAGGAACCCGCGCGCTTGGGCGTCGGCTGCGGCCCAGGCGAGGTCGCCGACACGCTGGAAGCCGAACATCGAGTAGAAAGCGTAGAAGGGGACCATGGGGACCCCTCGGGTGGCATACGCCGTGCCGGCAGCGATGAAACTGGCCATGGCGCCAGCCTCGGTGATCCCCTCCTGCAGGATCTGTCCGTCGACGGACTCCGAGTACGAGAGCAGCAGCTCGGCGTCGACCGGCCGGTACTGCTGGCCGTTGGGCGCGTAGATGCCCAGCTCGCGGAAGAGCGAGTCCATGCCGAACGTCCTGGCCTCGTCGGGGATCACCGGGACGACCCGCCGACCGAACCCGTCGGAGCGCGCCAGGCCTCGCACGAGGCGGGTCATCGCCATGGTCGTCGAGACGGCCAGCGCACCAGACCCATCGTCGAGCTCGGCGAAGACGTCCGGGGAAGGCAGCGACAACGGGACCCGCACCTTCGTCGAGCGAGACGGAACAGACCCACCGAGCCGGCTTCGGTGCTCGCTCAGGTAGCGCGCCTCGGGCGACCCCGGTTCGGGACGGACGTAGGGGACATGGTCCCCGGCCAGGGCCTCGGTCGAGACGACGTCCTCGAGGTGGAGGCGGTCCCGCAGGGCCACCAGCTCCTCGCTGTTCAGCTTCTTGATCTGGTGAGTGGCGTTGCGTCCCTCGACCGCCGACCCGAGCGCCCAGCCCTTGACCGTCTTGGCGAGCACCACGGTCGGCTCCCCACGATGGGCGATCGCAGCGGCGTACGCGGCGTGGATCTTCACCGGATCGTGGCCGCCCCGCGGCAGGGCCTCGAGGTCGGCGTCGGAGAGGTGGTCGACCAGCCCGGCAAGACGCGGGTCGGGGCCGAAGAAGTCCTCGCGGATGACGCTCCCGGGCTCGACCAGATAGCGCTGGTACGCGCCGTCGACCGTGGTGCCCATCCGGTCGACGAGCACGCCGTCGACGTCGGCGGCGATCAGCGGGTCCCAGGCGCTGCCCCAGACCACCTTGACGACGTTCCACCCTGCGCCGCGGAAGGCCGACTCGAGCTCCTGGATGATCTTCCCGTTGCCGCGCACCGGGCCGTCGAGCCGTTGCAGGTTGCAGTTGACCACCCAGACCAGGTTGTCGAGCTGCTCGCGGCCGGCCAGGCCGATGGCGCCGAGGGTCTCGGGCTCGTCGCACTCGCCGTCCCCGAGGAAGCACCACACCCGCGAGTCCTCGGTGTCGTCGATCCCGCGGTGAGCGAGGTAACGGTTGAACCGGGCCTGGTAGATGGAGTTGATCGGCCCGAGGCCCATGGACACCGTCGGGAACTCCCAGAAGTCGCTGCGCAGCCGCGGATGCGGATAGCTCGGCAGACCGTCGGCGGAGAGCTCACGCCGGAACCCGTCGAGGTCGTGCTCGCTGAGCCGACCTTCGAGGAAGGCTCGGGCGTAGATACCCGGAGAAGCGTGCCCCTGCACGTAGACGTGGTCGCCGACCTGGTCGTCGGTCCTCCCCCGGAAAAAGTGGTTGAAGCCCACCTCGTAGAGGGCCGCTGCCGACGCGTAGGAGGCCAGATGGCCACCGATGCCGTCGGCCTGGTGGTTGGCGTTGACGACCATGGCGGCAGCGTTCCAGCGGGCCAGCGCCCGCAGGCGCCGCTCGAGGGCGAGGTCGCCAGGGTAGGGCGGCTCGTCTCGAGGGGGGATCGTGTTGACGTACGGGGTCGAGAGCGAGTCGGCCGCACCCACGTGGACGCGGCGGGCCTCCTGTTCGAGCTGGGCGAGCAGGTACCCGGCCCGGTGGCTGCCCTTGCCGTCGACCACGGAACGGAGCGACTGCAGCCACTCTTCGGTCTCCCCCGGATCCGGGTCGGTGAACTGGCCGATGAAACCGTCGATCGCCACGGGCCTCCTCTCGATCGCGTGCTCGGGCCTCGCGTCGATCGACGGCGGCCCTCGGCCCGGGGCCGTCCGGTCCGCGATGCGAGGGGATCACTTCGCGAGAGCCGGACGCTGCACCCGTGCCTCAGCCAGTAGACGACACCCGAGGTACGTCGATCCAGTAATCTGTCCCGCATCGTGGGACAGTTGGTTACCGAAGCGTCACCACTGCCGGCCCGGTGAGGCCGGCCCGGTGAGCACGTCTCTGGCCAAGTCTTGGCAGGTGCTCGCCTACCTGGCCGGCGCCGAAGGACCCTCGACGGTCCGCGACGTGGCGCGAGGGACCGGCCTGCCCAAGTCGACGGTCCACCGGCTGGCCGCCGAGCTCCAGCAGGTCGGCGCGGTCGAGACCGAGCCCGACGGCTACCGGCTCGGCCTGCGCCTCTTCGAGCTGGGCGGGATCGCCCTTCGCCAGCGGCGGCTCGAGGACGAGGCCCGTCCCCACCTCGAAGCGCTCGTCGAGCGCACGCACCTGCTGACCCAGCTCGGCGTCCTCCTCGGGCACGACGTGCTCTACCTCTCCCGCATCGGGCGCCAGGGCCACCAGCGGGTGGCCTCGCCGGTGGCTGGTCGCGTCCCCGCCTCGTGCACCGCGCTCGGCAAGGCACTGCTCGCCTTCAACCCGGTCGCGCTGGCCGAGGTGCTGCGGGCGGGGCTCCCCCGGCGGACACGCAACTCGATCACCGACGCTGGCGTCTTTCGCTCCGAGCTCATGCGCATCCGGTCATCGTCGATCGCCGTGGAGCACGAGGAGGCCCGCCTCGGCCTGGCGTGCGTGGCCAGCCCGGTGATCGTCGACCGCCGCGCCGTCGCCGCCATCTCGGTCACCGGGTCGGCGGGAGGCTTCGACCTCGACGCCACCGGACCCGCCGTGCGGAGAGCGGCGCAGGCCCTCTCACACCAGCTGTCCGTCGGCAACCTGCGGGCACCCCTCCCACGCTCGTGACCCCTGGTCGCCCTCTGGCGAGCGACGGACGCCGTCGTCAGCGCACGACGAGCACCGACGCCGGGCTCCGGGCCACCACCCGTTCGCCGACGCTCCCCAGGGCGCGTAGCCCGTGGAGACCGCGGTGTCCCACGACGACGAGGTCGGCGTCCGACGCGACCAGCGCACGTACCGGCGATCGTTGGTCAACCGAGGAGAGGGGAAGCTCGGGAACGACGGCCTGGAGGGTGTCCATATCGACGCCCTTGCCGCCGAGGGCGACGACGTAACGAAGGGCGGCACCCGTGGCATCGCTCAGTCGGATGGCCACGGCATACGCCCGCAGCGACGTCTCCGAGCCGTCGAGCCCCACGGCGATGACCGACGGGAAGGCGGCTGGTCCGCGGGGGCGGCGCGCCACGAGCACCGAGCACGGCGCCTGGCGCACGACGGTGCCCAGACGCTCGTGCTGGGCGAGGACCTGCTCGTCAGGCACCCCCGCCATGTGGGCCGGCGTAGGAACGCTGCCCCGTGGGGAGCCGAGGGCGAGCAGGGTCCGGACGTCTCCCCCGGTCACGAACGCCAGCACGTCGACCAGCAGTCCTTCCTCGACGGCCACCTCGACGACGCCGACGGCTCCCGAGCGGCGCAGGTCGGCACGCGCCTGCTCGACGATGTCTTCTGCCACCCGACGCAGGTGGTGGCTCCGGGCCGGGATCTCACCAGGCCGGTCGAGCTCTTCGAGCGTGTCGAGGGCGCACACCAGGGCGAGCGGACGTCCCGGAGCGAGCCGGCACGCCTGACGGGCCGCTTCGAGCGAGGCTGGCGTCCCATCGACGGCACAGACCAGCCGGTCGAAGGGGGGCGCCTCTGCTGGGGGGTAGAGCTGTGGGACCGCCGTCATGGCGCGCCTCCTCTCATCGACAGTGGGTGGCCACTGGTGCCTCCGGGCCTGTCACCGGGCCTGTCACCGGACCGGAGCCGGCCGTCGTGCGTCCAGCCCGGTCGCCCGCTCCGTCGAGCACGGGACTGCCGCATGGCGTCACCACCTTCGTCACCACCGCGGCACGCCCGACGACGGCCGCTCTCAACCCACTGTGCCCACGGGACGGCCGAGGCGACAGGGACGAACGGCCCTTTGGCGTGGTTCAGGTCGACGTGGTCAGCCGACGTCGCCTCCGAGCTCCTGCCGCGCCAACGAGGCCGCCCCGGCGGGCATCCAGCGGAAGAAGAGGTGTCGGGGCCGGCCGGCCCGCCCGGAGATGCACCGTCGCGCCGTGCAACCGTAGGATGCGCGCATGGACATCAACGGAGTTTCTGCCATCGTCACCGGCGGCGCCTCGGGTATCGGGGAAGCCTCGGCTCGTCTGCTCGCCGCCCGAGGTGCCCGAGTGGTCGTCGCCGACCTTCAGGACGACAAGGGGAAGTCGCTCGCCGACGAGATCGGCGGAGCGTTCGCCCACGTCGACGTGACCAACACCGATGACGTCATCGGCGCTGTCGAGCTGGCCAAGGAGCTTGGCCCGCTCCGGGTCCTCGTGAACTCGGCCGGTATCGGCTGGGCCACCCGGGTCATCGGCAAGGACGGTCGCTACGAATCGGCCCACGACCTCGACGTGTTCCGCAAGGTGATCGAGATCAACCTGGTTGGCACGTTCAACTGCATCCGGATCGCGGCAACAGCCATGAGCACCACCGAGCCGCTGGCCGACGGCGAGCGCGGCGCCATCGTCAACATGGCTTCGGTCGCCGCCTTCGAGGGGCAGATCGGCCAAGACGCCTACTCTGCCTCGAAGGGCGGGGTCGTCGGCATGACGCTGCCCATCGCCCGCGACCTCTCGGTCGTCGGCATCCGGGTCAACACCGTCGCTCCCGGCCTCATCGACACCCCCATCTACGGCGAGGGCGAGGCCTCCGAGGCCTTCAAGGCCAACCTCGAGAAGGGCGTCCTCTTCCCCAAGCGGCTCGGACAACCCGAAGAGCTGGCTTCCATGGTCCTCGAGCTGGTGACCAACAGCTACGTCAACGCCCAGACCGTCCGGGTCGATGGCGGCATCAAGATGCAGCCCAAGTGAGCTGACCCCGGGCCCGTCCCGTCGTGAACGCCGGCCCCCCGGGGCCGGCGTTCACGCGTGGCGGGACGAGTGCGCAGGCCGCCCGGTGACAGGTGACAGGTGACAGGTGACAGGTCACGTGACCGGCACGAGCCGATAGCCGGCACCGCGGACGGTCTGGATGAGCGGCTCGAGCCCGGGCGCGTTGAGCTTGCGCCGCAGGTAGCCCACGTAGACGTCGACCACGTTGCTGCCAGGGTCGAACGTGTAGTCCCACACCCGGCTCAGGATCTGCGATCGCGACAGCACCTGGTTCGGGTGGCGCATGAACAGTTCGAGGAGCGCCCACTCGCGCTGGGCGAGATCGATGCGACGCCCGGCTCGCCACGCCACCTTGGCAAGCAGGTCGAGAGTGAGGTCGGCCACCTCGAGGGTGGACGAGCCCGTCTGCTCGGCGTTGCGCAAGGCGGCCCGGACCCGGGCCACCAGCTCGTCGAAGGCAAACGGTTTGGTGACGTAGTCGTTGGCGCCGGCGTCGAGCCCGCGCACCTTGTCGGCGACCTCGGCCCGCGCCGTCAGCACGATCACCGGCACGGTCGACCCCGCACCCCGAACCCGTAGGAGCAGCTCCTCACCGTCGACCCCGGGCAGCCCGAGGTCGAGCAGCACGAGGTCGACGTCGTCGCCTATCAGCTCGCGCTCGGCATCGTCCACCGTCCCGGCGACGCCGACCACGTAGCCCTCGGCGCGCAGCCCCTTGGCCACGAAGGCGGCGATGCCGGGGTCGTCCTCGACCACGAGGATCCTCACAGCCGCTCGACCACCTGCTCAGACGCCAGCACCCGGCCGGGCGGGAAGACGAGCGCCGCGCGGCACCCGCCGAGATACGACCGGCCGAGCTCGAAGGTGCCGCCGTGCGCCTCGGCAACCGCCGAGGCGATGGCGAGCCCCAGGCCCGTCCCCTCGCCCGACGACCCCGCCGGACGACCGAAGCGGGCCAGGGCGGCCCCGCGCTGCACCTCGGGGATCCCCGGCCCGCTGTCGTCGACGGCGAGGACCAACCAGCCATCGGCACGCCGCTCGGCGGTCACCTCGACGGCGTCACCGGGCTGGGTCGCCCGCACCGCGTTGTCGACGAGGTTGAGGAGCGCTCCCCGCACCTTCGCCTCGTCGACCTCGATGACGACGTCGGGAGGCACCCCCGTCGACCACCGGCGCTCGGCGAGCACCCGGGCGGACTGGGCAAGCTCGGCCACTAGGGAGCGGAGGTCGACGGGGCTGACGTCGAGGAAGTCGGGCTCGAGCGAGCGCCCGAGCAACAGGAGCCGCTCGACGAGGGAGCGCATGTGGTCGAGCTCGGCGACAACGACGGCCACCGTGGCGCGTACTTCGTCGGGGTCGCCGGCGCCGGTGCGCGCCAGCACCTCCAAGTGCCCCCGGGCGACGGTGAGGGGCGTGCGAAGCTGATGGGAGACGTCCGACAGCAGGCGCCGCTGGGCGCCGAGGGCGAGGGACAGCCGGTCGAGCATCCAGTTGAGCGTCCGGGCGAGGAGGCCGACCTCGTCGTCGGTGCCGGGGTCGTCGAGGCGCTGGTCGAGGTCGCCCCCGCCGATGGCGGCGGCGCGTCCGGTCATGGACCCCACCGTGCCGAGGAGCCGGCGGAGCAGCAGGTAGGCACCGGCCGAGGCGAAGGCGATGGCGACGAGGGCCTCGCCGGCAGCCAGCCACAGCACGCGCGACTGGTCGGAGACAAGCCGGGCAAGCCCACCGGTGACCACCAGCGTCCCGGCGGGCCGCGAACCGTCCCGCAAGGGGACCACCAGCGCCTCGGTCGGGATCCCGCCGACGTCCCACCGGAGGAACGACGACCCGCCCGGGGGGGCCGAGGCGAGGGTAGCGAGCTCCGGCGAGGCGAGGAGGGCCTCCGACCCGGCGCTGCCGACCTGGTGGCGGTCGGCGAAGAGCACGACGACGTGCTCGTCGGCCGCCAACACGCGGGTGCGCAAGTAGGAGGTCGTGAAGGTGGCGAGGCCCTCGGTCGTCGGCCGAGCTGCAGCGGCGCTGGTGAAGTCGGTCGCCTCGGCGGCGAGCGAGCTCTGCGTGGTGGCCAGGGCGTGCGAAGTGAAGACTTGCTCGGTCTCGAAGGTGATGACCCCGAGGACGACGACGAGCAGGACCACCTGGAACGTGACAAGGCGGCCCGCCGTGCCCGGCCGCCGCCACCGCCACCCCGGGAGCGGTCCCGGCCGCCACCGCGGGCGCCGGCGTGCCCCGGTGGCGGCCAGTTCGGGCACCGCCAGCCCCGGACCGGCCGGCTCGGCACTGGCAGACCCGAGGAGCGGGGACAGAGAGGCGGCCTCCTCGTTCGCCGCGCTCAATTGTCGCCGCTCCTCTTGTCCTTCGACCCCGACGTGGTCGTGGTCGACGACGACCCCCCATCGTCGTGCTCGATGACCGGCAGCGCGGGCGCCACAACGGTCGCTGGCGGCGCGGTCGCCGGTGGACTGGTCGCCGGGGGCGACGTGACGGCCGGACTTGTCGCGGGGGGCGACGTGACGGCCGTCGGGGGGGCGACGGTCGTGGTGGTGGTGGTGGTCGTCGTCGTCGGCGTCGTCGTGGTCGTCGTCCCGTGCCCGGGGGCGACGTCGGCAGGAGCGGGCACGACAACTGAGGTCTCCGACGTGATCGTCGACGTCACCACGACGCCCAGGCCGACGAGTGCGGCGACCACGACCGGGAGGAGCCACCACGCAGCGTGAACCGGGCGCCCGGATGGCCGGGCGGAAGGCGTCATGGCTCCCATGGTGCCCGAAGCGGCTGCACCGTCGAGACCACGTCCGAGACGGTGAGCGCGCCACGGGGGCACGCGGCAGCCGCGCGCCTCGCCCGGCGCAGGTCGTCGCCGCTGAGCTCGGTGGCGACGACCTCGGGGAAGCCCCAGGCGTCGAGGTCGAGGGCGCCCGGCGCGATGAAGGCGCAGATGCCGTGCCCGGCACAGCGCGTCCGGTCGACCCGAAGCCGGCCCGTCACCGCCAGGCCTCCTCGGGCTGGGGCAAGGGCCAGGCGGGCACGGCGCAACCCACTGGGCACCGCCGCCGGCGAGCGTGGGCGTCGACCTCGGCGGCGAAGACGTCGAGGAAACTCTCCACCATGGCCACGGCGCCGTCAGGATGGTGGCAGGCGCCCTTGCCGCGGACCTCGCCGAGGAGCCGGCGCAGTGTGCGGACGGCGCGCCGTGACGACGTGCCCGCCACGAGCGCCTCGAGCGCCTCGGCGACGTCGGCGAGCCCGTAGAGGCACGGGCCGCACTGCCCGGCGCTCTCTCCCGCCAGCCACCGGGCGAGCCGGGCGGCCGTCGCCACGCCGCAGGCGTCTGCCGACAGGGGGGCGAGGAGCCCGCATCCCGGCGCCGCCCCGACCAGGGCAAGCCCTTCGGTCGTGCATGGCAGCGTGGCCACGCCCGCTCCGTCGACGAACCTGCCGGCGTACCCGCCGACGAGCACGGCACGCACCGGAGGCTCCCCGGCTCCCCGGGATCCTGGCCCACCGGGCCGGCCCCAGCCATCCGCGGCCGTTGCCGTTGCCGCCGCCGCGTGCTCGAGGAGGCTGCCGACGGTCACCGGCTCGACCACCTCGAGGACGGTGGCACCGTGGTCGCCGCCGTGCACGGTGACCAGTCGTGAGCCCGGAGAGGACGGCGTGCCTGCCGCTGCCCACCACGACGCGCCGAACCGGGCGAGCAGGGCGAGGTGGGCAAGGGTCTCGGCGTTGTGCACGACGGTGGGCTGCCCCGACAGGCCGGCGGCGGCGAGCGGCGCGGTGAGAGCCCGGGGCTTCGCCTCGCCACCGGCCAGCCATGACGCCGCTGCGCTCGCCTCGCCAGCCACGTAGCGGGCCGGTCCCATGCCGAGGTGGAAGACGGGGTCGGTCAGGCCGGAGCTCCGGCGCTCGGCCACCGCCCGGCGGAAGGCCTCAGCAACGGCGTCAGCACCGCGGTGTGCGTAGATGACGACGGAGGACGCCCCGGCGAGGGCCGCGGCCACGGCGGCGCCGTCGAGGACAAGGTGGGGACGCAAGGCGCACAGCGTCCGGTCCTTCCGGCTGGCCGGCTCGCTCTCGCTGGCATTGACCACCACGGTGACCGTCTTCCCGGCCGCCGCTGCCCGGGCCGTGGCCACCTTCCGGGCCGCTGGGAAGCCGCCGCCGCCCCGGCCGGCGAGCCCGCTCGCCGCCACCTCGTCGAGGAACTGCCGGACCTCGACCTGTGGCAGGGCCCCGAGCCGGGCGAGGTGGGCGCCCAACGGCTCGGCACCCGCCGACGCGATCGGCCCGGCCAGCAGGCGCGCGCCCTGCTCGCCGATGCCGAACGGGGAGGCCCCGTCATCGACGGCGATCTCCGTCGGCCGGAGGGCGAGGGTCACGAGGCGTTCTCCAACCGGCGCTCGGCGCGCCGGGCGGTCGCCCGGCTCACGGCGAGCGTCGTAACGAGCACCCCGGAGGACAGGTAGAGCCACCGTAGGCTGGCCACGTCGCTGCCCGCTTCGATCCCGTGGAGCCACGCGCAGGCGAACGCCACGACGGCGAGGCGGTGCACGGCCAGCCAGTGGCGCCCGACGAGACGACCGGCCAGCGCGGCGCTAGCCCCCACCAGCAGGCCGAGCTCGAGTGCGACGGTGCCGAGGGCGACAGCGGCGGGCCGGTAGCGGGACAGCCCGGGGACGAACGCGCCCGCCCACCCCACGTGAGCGTAGGCATCGAGGGCGAGGGCGACCACGTGCCCGGCGACCAGCACCGCGGTGGCGGCGGCCAGCGCGGCATGGGCGCGTAGCACGGAGGCAGGCCTGAGCAACGCCCGGCTGCCCCGACGCCAGGGATGCCGGAACCACAGCCCGAGGCCGGCGAGGGCGGTGAGCGCGAGGTAGGCGGCAACGCCGAGCCCGCGGCCGACGATCCACGGCAGCATTCGGTCGTGGAGGACACGTCCGGCCGTCGCGTCGACCAGGTGGGCCACGACAAGCGATCCAACCACGACCGCTGCTGCGCCGGCGGCCAGCCAGGGGCCGCTCGACGACGGGGGGGCGGGCGGGCCTGGTGCCGGGCCGCCGGTGCGGAGACGGGGAAGCCGGTCGATCATCACGCCCGCCAGACGAGGTGTCGCTCCATCGGCTCGGAGCAGCCGAGCGTGCCATCGGTCGCCACCCACAGGGCGGCGATCCTCCGCCGAGCTGCCTCTGCGGCAATGGCCGAACGGCCGGCAAGGAAGAGGACCTTGCTCCACACCTCGGCCTCGGCGGGGTCGGTGGCCACCACGGTCACCGCCGCCATGCCGGGGCCTCCGGGAAGGCCCGTGCGGGGGTCAATGAGATGGTGGACGACTCGGTCGCCGGCCCGCCACCGGCGCAGCCGCACTGACGACGTCGCACAGGACGTGTCGGTGAGCCCGAGCACAGCAATGGGGTCACCGCCGCCGGAAGGGTCCTCGACGCCGACCCGCCAGGGCCCGCCGTCGGGCGCGTGCCCGCCGCAGGTGCAGTCGCCGCCGGCCTCGACCAGGTGGTCGTCGGACACGGCACGGAGCGCCTCGGCGGCCCACCTCACGGCGAGGCCTTTGCCGATGCCCCCGAGGTCGACGGGTCGGCCGCCCAAGTGGACTTGGCCCCGACCCCGGAAGCGCGGCTGCCAGGGCGGCGGGACCAGGCGCCGACGGGCCCTGGCGCCAGGGGCGGAGGCGGCACCGGCGGCGAACGAGAGGGACGCCGTGTACCCCAGCCCGACCAGGTCCTCGAGGACACGGGGATCGAAGCGGCCGTCGGTGCGGAGGTAGGCGGCGTACGCCTCGGCGATCGCCGACGCGCACACCTCCGGCAGGCCGTGCCAGCGACCGGGATCGGCGTTCGCCACCATCAATGGGCTTGTCGGGTCAAAGCGCGTGCACGTCGCCGCCACCGTCTCGAAGATGTCGAGGGCGCGCTCGACCGCCTCGACCACGGTGCCGTCGGCGGTTCTGGCCGCGGTGTTGCCGTCGGTCGTGGCAGCAGCTCGGTCGAGGGCCTGGCCAGGGGACGAGCCGGCGCGATGCCACCCGGCGCTTCGAGGGACTGGCATGCCCGGGCGCCCGAGCGCCTGGACCGTGATCATGGAGGCCATGGCCCGGACGCGCCCGACGACCATGCCGCCGTCGACCTCCACCACGCGCGATCCACCGTCGGGGGGCGGCACCTGCCGATTGGTCGCCCCCGAAGGGACGCTGCCGGACCTCGTACGGGGCAGTGGCGGGGCGGGCGGTGTGACGGGCAGTGCCTGGTTGCCGGGAACGGGGGCGAGCACGGCCGACCTCACGGTACGCCCGAGGCGCCCGTGGTGGCGTGCACAACAGGCGGGGCTGGACGGGGCGTCGGGGCGGGGGAGACGACCCGGGCAGGCGCCGGGGTAGCTGTCGGCGTCGCCACGGGGGCAGGGGAGACCGCACTGCCGGAGGTCAGGGCGGAGAGCTGGCCCTCGAGGCCGGCCAGCTCGGTCTCGAGCTGCGACACCTGCGCCTCGGCCCGGGTCACCTGGGCCGGCACCGTCGTCGTTGTCGTCGGGGCAGGGACGACTGGCACCGAGGCCGCAACCTTGCCGGCAGTGGAGGCGATCGTCGGCCCGGGTACGGCCCAGGCCAGGCTCAACCCCGTGGCTCCGGCGGTGGCGGCTGCGACCACCACGGCCGGTACTGTGCGGCGTCGCCAGCTCGTCGGCTCAGTCATCGCCGCCATTCGAGCTGCCCTGGTCCGTCTTGTCGGTGTGGTCGCCGCTGCCGTCGTCCCCGGACGTCGTCCCGCTCGCTCCGGTCGTGGCATGCACCGTGGGAGCCGGCACAGTCGTCGGTGGAGCGGTGGTGGTCGTGGCCTGGGCGGCCGCCTGGGCAGCTGCCTCGGCAGCCGCCTCGGCCTGGGCGGCCTGGGCGGCCTGGGCGGCCTGGCGCGTCTTGGCCGCGGCGAGCTGCTGTTGCGTCGCGGCGATCTCCGACTCGAGCTTCTGCGCCTGCTGGTCGAGCGCCGCTGCGGGGTTGGTCGTCGTCGGGGACGGGGACGGGGACGGGGCGACTGTGGTCGGCGGCGCACTCGCCGCGGTGACGGACGCCGTGTTCTGCTGAGTCATTGCGTGGCCCGTCGCCCCGATCCCGGCGAGCGCCGCGCCCGCTGCTGCCGCCCCGATCAGCCACCCGTGCCGCTGGACCATCGCTACCTCCCAACCCCGCTTGCCTTCGTGCAAGGGCAGTGTCGGCAGCCCAGGTGAGCCGGAGCTAAGCCCGTCGTGAGAGTTCTCTCATCCAACCGTCGTCATGTCACCAGACCGACACCTGCCGCGGCGCGGGCCTGGTCTGGCCTGGGCCAGCCGGTGAGCCAGCTCTGCCGCGCCGGCGTGGACGGCCACCGGAGTGTGCCCAGCGCTCGGTGGAGTGTTGTGACAGCATCTATGTCACCAGATGCCTGTACGTGGGCAGTTCGAGGAGGTCCCGGGATGGTGACAGATCAGGCCGTCCGGCTGCTGTCCGACATGCGGGGTGTCCGCTACGGCGAGGTGCTCGCCGTCCGTCAGGCGGAAGACGGCGGGCTCAATGCCGAGGTGTACGGCACCCAGCTGCTCAACGACTGCCCGCAGGACCGCTGGGATGCCCTCGACCCCGAGGCCATCGCCGCCGAGCTCGGCGCCATCTTCGTCAAGTTGAACGGGCCGCGCTACTGGGCGCTTGACGGGCTGGGTGCCAAGGTGGCGGTCGTCGAGCCGGTGGTGCGCACCTTCTCCGGGTTCGAGATGCGGCGGATCGCCGTCGTACGGCTGGGTGACCACCCGGCCAGCGCGCCCTACCAGCTCCGCACCGTCGAGCGCGGCGCCGTGTTCTTCTTTGACGCTGGCAAGCCCGTCTACGAGCTCGTCGACCCCGACGGCACCGCGTTCGTCATGCAGGCGTACTGCGTCGGCGTCGACCCGGCGCTCACCGAGGCGGACCTCCCCGGGCTGGCGCGCCGCCTGTCGCTTCCATCGGGCTGGTCGTTCCGGGCACGCCTCCTCGACAAGGAGCTGGTGGTCGACACCCGTGACCACCCGGCGACGGTCGTCCAGGACGAGCTCGAGAACACCTACACGCTGCCCGGCTAGTGCTGGACCGACCAACGCTCACCTGGCGAGCACCGGGCTGGCGCTGGACGGTCGACCGTCAACCATTCGCGTCCCCGTCTCACCCGGCCTCCCTCCCGAAGTTCTGCGCGGTTGGGCGTGCCGGTCGAGCGACGGCGTCAGGTCCTTGGTTGACCGGACGGGCGCGGCGCTGCCGGGCGTTGCTCCCCGGGTAGGGCGATCGGCAAGTGGCCGATCAGCAGGTGACCGCCCCGCCCGAGACGAGGGTCCGGTTCCAGCTCGCCAGGGTGGCCGACGGCACCGCCGAGTATCCCAAATAGCCGTGGTTCGGGGGCCAAAGCTCGACCGACGTGGCGTGATAGGCCGTCGCCACCGACATGGTGGCGCAGTCGACCGAAGGACCGGCGGTCTGGAAGTACACGCCGGACCCCGTGGCGCGAGTAGGAGCGAGCGTCGCGATCTCGCTGTAGGCAGGTCCGGCCTTCCCCAACGGGGCGGAGGCGGAGAGGTCGTTGTTGCCGAGGACGCACTCCGGAGCACCCGCCGCGTGCGAGCCGGCGCACGCCTGCATGATCTGGCTCATAAAGGCCACGTCCGGGCCCGAGGGCGTCGGGAGCGGGTTGAAGGCGAAGGTGATCTGGGTGTGCGTCCATCCGGAGTAGTCGGACAGCGCGCTTTCTAGGCAGGCTTCCTGGAGCTGCGGCGTCCAGCCGGCTGCGGCGAGCGCACGCTGCGAGGAGATCGCCCCGCTCACGACGAAGGGCTCACCCGTGCTGCTCGAGCAGGACGACACCGACACCGCCCGAACGAGGGGATTGGGGTCGTAGCGCGCGGCCAGGGCGTGCTGAAATGCGCTCCACGCCTGTCGCAACGGGGTGGTCCACCACTCCCCGACCGTCTTGGCACCCCCTCTGGTGGCAATGGTCACCGTCGGGCCAGACTGCGCGACCACCCACGACGGTGCGCTGAAACCGGCGAAGATCCTCAGCTTGACGCCGAGCGGGGTAGCGGGATGGGCGGCATTCCAGGCAGAGATTGCGGCCAAGGACTGGTCAAGGGGCGCCCAGTCCTCGACGCCCGGGGTCGGCTCTAGCTGCGACCACGACTCGTTGACCACGATCCCGCTGAAGTCCCCCGCGTAGGCATCGAGGGAGCTCGGGTCGGTTACCGGGAACGGCTGTCCGGTCTGGTAGGCGGTCTGGGTCCCCATGTCGAGGAGGCCGTCGAGGGGCGCCTTCTGCCCCGTGCTCCCTACGGGGGCCGTGGATGGGGGGCCGGTCTTCTGCGTCGTCCTGCCACTCGGCGCCGTCCCCGCCGAGCCCGAGGCTCCCTCGCACCCGGCCAGGAGCACGACACCGACAAGTACCGCCGCCAGCAGCCCGATCCTGCGTGATCTCCGTGCACTGCCCATGGAACGAGCATGCGGCGCAAAGATGAGCAACGTGTCAGCGGCCGATCAGGTGTGCGTGAGCGGTGCCGCGGCGACGATGCACGGGTGTGCACCGGCTTCCGTGGAGTCGGATTACTGGACGTTGATGCCGCCGTCCCGATAGGGAGGTCAGCATGACAAGAAGGCGATACTCCGCAGAGCTCCGCTAGCGGTTGCTCGGGCTCGTGGCTTCGGGTCGCAAGGTGGTCGACGTCGGGGTCTGTAAGGAAGGTGATGAGGGCGTCGGCCTCGTTCGACACGTGCTTGACCAGCCGGCGGTTGGCGTCATGGGGTGGGCACCTTCGGCCAGCTGCTCGATCCGCTCGGCGAGATCGCAGGCCACGGCCCTGCGCCTGCGACGACGGCCATGCCATCCTCCCCATAGGCGGCCACTGAACGTCCCCGCGGATGGCCATCGGAATTCCCCACGCGTGGCCATGACTTCTCCCCACGCGTGGCCGCCTGCGTCCCCACTCGGGGGCGT
>JAJZBK010000050.1 GCA_021798955.1 Actinomycetes bacterium | reverse complement strand
ATGCGCTCGACGACGACCGGATCGACCTCGAACAGCCGCTCCTCACCGTGATCATCGGCCATGCGCCAATTCTCACAGCAGTGATTCCAGATCGCGAATCGAGCGGGTTAGTGACCCACGCTCCTAGATGTGCCGCCGAGTGATCGTCGCTCGAAGCGGCAGGGAGCTAAACCGGGAGCTACCAGGTCGCTGGGAGCTACGCCGATGCGGACCCAAACAGGGCGTCCATGGCGGCGACGTGGGCTCCGACCGACGGCCCGACGGCGTGGCGGTAGACACCTTCCGTCATGGCGGTGGTGGCGTGGCCGGCCACGTCAGCAACCTGCTCGAGCGGTACTCCCGACGCCGGCGTGCTGGCGGGACGACCTCGACCCGGCTGCAGGAGCCGGTGGCCGCCGAAGACGCCGGGTCCAGACCGAGAGTCGGGACCGAGGCGACGTGCTACCGTGCGTTCCATGATGGAATGGACTGGACCCGGTGCCCACGGTGCCACCGTCGCCCGAGACCCGCGTCGGCACCAGCGATGAGGTACGCGGACGGACCGACCTCCGAGGTGGAGGTGCTGGTCGAAGCTCCCGTCGAGCGCGTATGGCAGCTCGTTTCCGACGTGAACCTCCCGAGCCGCTTCTCGGAGGAGTTCACGGGTGCGAGGTGGATCCACGCCGGCCCGGCTCTTGGCGCACGGTTCGTGGGTCGCAACGAGCATCCGGCCCTGGGCTCGTGGGAGACGACCTCGTGGGTGACGCGCTACGAGCCGTACCGGGCGTTCGGTTGGGCGGTCTCCGATCCTGAGAACCCGTCGGCGACCTGGTGGTTCACGCTCGAGGAGCTCCCCGGCCGGGTTCGCCTGCAGCAGGGTGGCCGGATGGGACCCGCACCGTCGGGGCTGAGCATCGCCATCGCCGCGATGCCCGACAAGGAGGAGCGGATCGTTGCCCGCCGCCTTCAGGAGTGGACCCGGGGCATGCAGGCGACGATCGCGGGCATCAAGGCGCTGGCGGAGGGACGGCCGTAATGCGCGTCGGCGTGCACGCCAGCGTCGCCGGTGCCGACGGCGTGCAGTTCGTGACGTCGGCGGAGCGCCTCGGCGCCGATGCCGTGTGGGTACCGGAGTTCTGGGCCGGCGACGCGTTCACCCCGCTCGCCTACCTGGCCGCAGCAACGTCGACCATCCGCTTGGCCACCGGGATCGTGCAGCTGGGAGCCCGTACGCCGGCGATGCTAGCCATGTCGGCCATGTCGATGCAGGGCCTGTCATCCGGCCGGTTCGTGCTCGGGATCGGTACGAGCGGCCCGCAGGTGATGGAGGGCTGGCATGGCGTCCACTACGACCGCCCGGTACGGCGGACCCGCGAGACCATCGAGATCCTCCGCATGATCAGCACGGGACAGCGGCTCACCTACCAGGGCGAGGTGTACACCCTTCCCCTGCCCGGAGGTGAGGGCAGGAGCATCCGCTCGTTGCTGCCGCCGACCCACCTGCCGATCTACGTCGCCGCGCTCGGACCTGCCAATCTGCGTCTCACCGGCGAGCTGGCGGACGGCTGGATCGGCAACTCCTTCTTCCCGGAGACGGCCGACGTGTTCTTCGATCCCATCCGCGCCGGGGCGGCCGCTGCCGGGCGGGACATCGCCGATCTCGACCTCACCGTCGCCGTCAGCGTCGAATTCACCGACGACGTCGACGAAGCGGGACGGCGTCACGCCGCGGGCTACGCCTTCACCTTCGGCGCCATGGGCTCGGCCACCACGAACTACTACAACGACGCGTTCGCCCGGCAAGGGTTCGAGGACGACGTGTGGGCGGTGCAACAGCTGTGGCTGGCCGGCGACAAGGACGCCGCCCGCAGGCGCGTTCCGATCGAGATCGGATTGGGGACCAATCTCGTCGGCACCGACGACATGATCCGCCAGCGCCTCCGCCTCTACCAAGATGCAGGCGTCACCGCGTTCCGGGCACAGTTCGCTGCCGACGATCCCCACCGCCAGCTCGATGACCTCGCGCATCTCCTCGACCTCGTACGGGACGTCGACGCCGACGCCGAGGTGAATGCATGAGACGCACCGACACCTCCGCCTGGCCATGCAACATCGCCCGCAGCGCGCACGTCCTCGGCGACCACTGGAACATCCTCCTGATTCGCCAGGCTTGCCTCGGCGTCCGCCGCTACGACGACTTCCAGCGGACGCTCGGGATCGGTCGCAACATGCTTGCGATCCGCCTCAACGGCCTGGTCGACGAGGGGATCCTCGAGCGAGTCCAGTACCAGACGCACCCTGCGCGCGACGAGTACCGGCTGACCGGCAAGGGGCGCGACGCCTATACGGTGTTGGCGGCGATGGACGCATGGGGCAGGCGCTGGCTCGCCGGCGCCGGAGGCACCCCCGTGCTTCTCCACCACCGGACCTGCGGCAACGACATGCACGCCGTCGTCGTCTGCAGCGAATGTGCCGAGCCCCTCGACGTCCGCCAGGTGACCGCCCGGCCTGCGCCGGGTTTCTGACCTCTCCCACCACCGCCGGCAACGGACCTTCGTCGTGGGCCTGTCGATCCCGCCAGCCGGACGTGCGCTGCGTCGGTGCCGGCGGGGTGCCGGCGGAGTCCCGGCACGGAGGTCGTCGGCCGCCCCGACCCGCTGATCGACGGGCCAAGTTCGGCGAGTCTCAGGGGTGCTGGCTCGACACGGAGACGACCTCGCCGGTCAGGTAGGTCGAGTACTCGCTGGCCAGGAACACGATCACGTTGGCCACTTCCCACACCTCGACTCCCCGGCCCCTGTCTGTCAGGCTGACGTGAGACACCTGCTGTAGCCCACCATCCCACCAGGGCGAGACGGGAGCACGTAGAACCGTGACCATGGAGGATGTCCCACTCGGCGTGGAATTTGTGTGACGGTCCCGAGTAGCTGAGCTATGCGGCCGGCTCCTGGTCGGCACTGTAGTTGGGGGGTGTGATGGTGATCCGGACGTGCTCGTCGAGTGCGTTCCGAAGGGCGTGCAGGTGCATGTGGCCGTTCACTCGGCGGAACTGCTTCTTCGCTTCGAGGAGACCTGC
>JAJZBK010000032.1 GCA_021798955.1 Actinomycetes bacterium | reverse complement strand
AGGTGAGCGCCCCGGCCACCGAGGCCAGCAGGGACGCCGAGTTGAGCAGCGAGATCTGGTTGGTGCTCAGGTGGAAGATCGGGGTGAGCAGCACCGTGACCGTCCCGATGATGAACAGGTCGTAGGCGTCGGTGAAGAACCCCATGCCGGCGGTGAACACCGTCAGCCAGTGCTTGCGCCCCACCTCGGCCTCGTCCAACGATCGGTAGAGCTCGGTCACCGACGCCGTCTGATCGCTCACAGCTGGTCTCCTCCTCGTCCTGTCGTTCCGACAGCTACCCGCGTCACTCGGTCGGTCCTCGCCAGGTCTGGCTGGTCCGACTCGGTGAGGATGACAGTGAAGGGTGTTCCGACCTTGACGAGCAGGTATCCCTTCGGAGATCCGACGGTGAACTGTTGGTGAACGAGCAGACCGCCACCGCCAGGTTCCGCTCAGGCCTCGAAGAGCCCCCGGATGTCCTCCGCAGTCAGCATCCCGCCGCCCGCGCCACCACCGTCGACGACACGGGCGAACAGCTGGCGCTTGCGCTCCTGCAGGGCGACGACCTTCTCCTCGATCGTGCCAGTTGCCACCAGCCGGTAGATCACGACTGGTTTGTCTTGGCCGATCCGGTGCACCCGATCGACCGCCTGCTCCTCCACCGCCGGGTTCCACCACGGGTCGAGGAGGTAGACGTAGTCGGCTGCGGTCAGGTTCAGCCCGACCCCGCCCGCCTTCAGGCTGATGCAGAACACCGAAGCGTCCCCGTCGGTGAACTCGGCGATGCGCCGGGAGCGGTCGCGCGTCCTGCCGTCGAGGTAGCAGGTGGAGATGCCTTCCGCCTCCAGCCGGCGTCGCACCCCGGAGAGAAACCTGGTGAACTGGCTGAAGACGAGCGCACGGTGTCCTTCGGCCACCACCTCGTGGAGCTGCTCGACCAGCACGTCCACTTTGGAAGCCCGGATCTTGCCGGCGTGAGCATCATCGACAAGCGTCGGGTCGAGGCTGAGCTGACGAAGCAACGTGAGCGACGCCAGGATGGCGATGCGGTTGCGTCGCAGGTCGTCGACCAGCCGGAGCACCCGCTGTCGCTCACGAGCCAGGTGCCGGTCGTAGACACGCCGGTGCGCGGGGTTCAACTCGACCGGGAGCACGTGCTCGGTCTTCGGAGGAAGATCGGTAGCCACCTGCTCCTTGGTCCGTCGGAGCAGCAGCGGTCGGACCCGGCGGCGCAGGGTCTCCAGACGACCGGGATCGCTCCCGCTCTCGATCGGCCGCCTGAAGGTATCGGCGAACCGCTGCGGGCTGGGGAAGAGACCTGGCGAGGTGATCGACAACATCGCCCACAGGTCCATCAGAGAGTTCTCGAGCGGCGTGCCAGTTATGGCCAGCTTGAACGGGGCGGGAATCGTCCGAGCGGCCTGGTAGGTCTTCGCCTGGTAGTTCTTCACGAACTGGGCCTCGTCGACCACCATGCCCGCCCACGGCACTGCTGCGTAGGCTTCGGCGTCCAGACGGAGCAGCGCGTAGGAGGTGACGACCACGTCCGCTCCCTGCGCAACGAGGGCGACAGGGACCCCGCTCCTCCCCTCGGTCTCACGCACGGCGACGACGGTCAGCTCGGGACAGAACGTCTCCGCCTGAGAGGTCCACGTCGTGACCACGCTGGCAGGTGCCACGATGAGGAGGGGCCCCGCCTCGCCACCCAGCTCCCCCTGCTCGCGGGCACGAACGATCATGGCAAGGGTCTGCACGGTCTTGCCGAGCCCCATGTCGTCGGCGAGGATGCCGCCGAGACGCAGGTCCCACAACAAGCTCAACCAGTGGTACCCCTCGAGCTGGTACGGGCGCAACGTGCAGCGGAACCCGACGGGAGGCTCCGGCCGGGGTAGCTCGGTGAACGACCGCAAGGCACCGGCGCTTCGCTGCCACCGCTCGCACTGGGAGGCGACGACGCCCAGCGAGACCAGTTCGTCCCACCAGCCTGCCTGCACGGGAGTGAGCCGCAGGCGGTCGACCGGTCGATCCTCGAGCAGCCGGGCCTCGTCGATGAGCGCTCGCAGGCGCTCGAGCTCGGGCCGGTCGAGACGGAACCAGGTGCCGGACTCGAGGAGCATGGCGTCGTCACCCCGAGAGAGTGCCGTGAACAACGCGGCGAAGGGCACGTCTTCGCCGTCGACCGACACCGTGACTCGCAGGTCGAACCAGTCCGGGTCGGCGCTGTCTGACGCCGACGCCGTGACGAGCGGTGCCTCGGCGGCCTCCTGGTACCGCGCCGGCTCACCCACGACGTGCAGCTCGACCATGTCGCTCGCCGCCAGCACAGGCAGGGCATCGCGCACGAAGCGGGCGATGGCCATCCCCGACAGGTCGAACGCTCCCCCTGCGTGGACGGTGTGGTCGACCCGACGGAACAGGTCGAGGAGCGGCGCGAGCAGACGCTCTTCCGCGTCACGGTCCCGCACCGGCGCCGGCGTCGGGTCACCCGGGTCGAAGGAGACGTCGTCACCGCCGACGTCGTACCGGATCGAAGACGTCACCCGGGCCCGATGACCCGGGTCGAAGACCACCTCGACGACCACTCGCGGCGGCGAGATCAGGGGGAGCACGACGCTCCCGTCGGACGAGACCAGGTCCACCCTGCGGCGGACGGCCGGGTAGTACGACGTGAAGAAGCGCGTGGTGTCCGCCGTCGGCACGGTGACGGGACCACGTTCCACCAGTTGCTGCACGGCGCCGTCGAGCACTCCGGCCAGCGGAGCGAGCGAGAGGCGCCCGGGCGAGACGACGACGACCCCGTGTGCCGGCTTACCCACCAGGAAGCCGACCCCTTCGGGGAGCGCGCTCCCCTCGGCGGTACGGACGTCGCCGGACAGCTCGAGGTCGCCGGCGGCAGTTCGGCGCACGTCTACCTGCACCCGCCACGGGGTCCGTTCGAGCTCGACGACCGGCCCGTTCCTCGGCCCGGTCAGCACGACACCGCAGTCCTCGGCCGAGGCCAACAGGTGCCAGACGGTAGGTCCGAGCTCGTCCAGGTGGACACTGGTCACCGAGTAGGACGAGTACGCGTAACGGCCCGTGCCGCTGCGGGCACGGTAGGCGGCGAGCAGCTCGAGCACGGCTCCACGCTGGTCATCGTCGTGGTTCGTCCGCCACGTCGGTGTCTCGATGGACCGCCATGACACGCCGGTCTTCACCCAGGCGTCGCGCCCGGGGACGACCGGGCTGATCCGGACGCGCGGCGCCGACGACGTCGACGTGACCACCGGCTCGAGGAGGAGCCCCAGTGGCGTGTGGCCAGGGTCTGCGACAGCCGGGTCGGCGACGAGGGTGGACAGGACGTCCTCCCACGACCGACGGGACCTGACGGCCAGAGGCCTGCCGGGGCCTGCGCTCCCGGTCGACTGTCGGGCGGCGTCTCGGGCGGCGTCTCGGGCGGCGTCTCGGGCGGTGAGGAGCAGCGCCACCACGTGCTTGCAGGAGCCGCCGATCGGGCACGAGCACTCGGAGCTACCGACCGGCACGCGGCGAGACGGGCTCGGGCGCCCGACGACGGTGAAGTAGGGCGTGCGAGCCGTACCATCGACGAGCCCGGTCAGCTCGCTGCCGTCCTCGGCGGCGTCGACCTGGTACGCCAGCCCGCGCCGGGCGTAGTCGGCACCGCGTTCATAGGTTGGGCGCCCGAACGCGCTTCGCAGCACGTCGTCGGTCAGGGCGAGGACCCACGGTGGCGCCGCTGCGGTCGAACCCGGCACCGTCACCACATCCCCCCACCGTTGGGGCTCCACGCTGGCACGCCGTGAGCATACGGCCCGGCTGTGCCACGCTCCGGCATCCGGCCACGCCGCCCGATCGGCCACCCCCTCCCTATCGGAACGTCGCCGTCACCGGAAGGTGCTTGACGCCACCGACGAAGTTGGCCTGGGCGTACTCGGGCTCCCCGTCGAGAACGATCTCGTCGACGGCGGCCAACAGCTTGGGGACGATGGTACGGATCTCGCGTCGGGCGAACGTGGAGCCGAGGCAGAAGTGCTCGCCTCCGCCGAAGGCCAACGTGCGATTGGCGTTGGCCCTCGTCACGTCGAAGGTCATAGGGTCGTCGAACGTCCGGTGGTCGCGGTTCGCCGACGGGTACGACAGCAGCAGGCGGTCGCCGGCAGGCACCTCCACCCCGGAGAGGACGGCCGGCTCGGTCAGGTACCGCAGGAAGTGGCGCACCGGCGACGTCCAGCGGATCATCTCCTCGGTGGCGTTGGTGACCAGCGACGGGTCCTGCTGGAGGAGGCGAAACTGCTCGGGGTGATGCAGCAGCGCCTCGAGCCCGCCCGAGAGGGCGAACGACGTGGTGTCGTGGCCGGCGGTCGCCACGATGGTGAAGTACCACAAGGTGGCGTCGCGGTCCATGGGACACCCGCCGACGGTGCCGTTGGCGATGACGGTGGCCAGGTCGTCGGCCGGGTGGGCGCGGCGGTCGGCAGCGAGCTCGTTGAAGTACTCCTCGAACTCGGCGATGGTGCCAGTCAAGAGGGCGAAGGGGTCGCTCAGGTCGCCGAGGTACTCGGGGTCTGCCGCCCCGAAGATGCCCTGGGTGAGGCGGAGCATGGTGGCCTCGTCCTCCTCGGGCACCCCGAAGATGCTCATGATGACCCGCAGCGTGTAGGGCACGGCGATGTCCTGGGCGAAGTCGCAGCGCCCGTCCAGGTCGCGAAACTTGGCCACGAACTGATCAGCGATGGCGTCGATAGCGGCCTGGCGCTGTGAGACGGCCCGGGGGCGGAACCAGGCGTTGGCCAGTCCCCGGTGCTGGCGGTGCTCCTCTCCGTCCATGTGGATGAGGGTCTTCGGGTCGATCCCCATACCGTTCAACATCTCGAGCTGGATGTCCGGCCCGAGCACGGAGTTGCGCGTGTTGAGGAACTGCTCGTTGTGACGCGAGACGTCGAAGACGTCCTCGTAGCGGGTGACCGCCCAGAACGGCGTGTAGCCCTCGGCCTCTACCCGGAGCACCGGGGCGTTCTCGCGAAGGTCCTCCGCCACGGCGTGCCACGCCTCTTGGTCGCTGTAGGCGACGGGGTCGATGAAGATCATGCCCCTCGGGTCTGAAACGGTGCGGGTCGTCGTGGTCATAGCCGGCCTCCGATGATCGTCGACGGGGGCGTGGCTCCCCCGACGCCGGTCGCGAACGTAGCCGACTCCGTGCGGCCGGCACCGGGCGCGCTCCGACCGTGCTCCACGGCACGTCCGGTCCTCCGCGACGCTCAGAAGGTCGGCCAGCCGGGTGCCAACTGTCCCGTGGGCGGGTTGTTCTGCAGGATCCCCGGCGGAGCGCCCAGCGAGGCGAGCAACTGGGAGAAGTTGGCACCGTAGGCAGTCGAGTTGGCTCCCGAGAACTGCCCGGCGTCACGGGCCATCGTCACCCCGTCTCCCGAAGGATCGGCCCATCCGGTCTCCATGCCGTCAGGACCTTCGTACAACGTGCCAAGCGGAGTGCCGGCGGTCACGTGCTCACCCACCGACACCGCGGGGAGGATGTCTTCGGCGACGTAGACGACGAGCCCGGCTGCCGGTCCGTCCGACAGCCGATAGGCGATGAACGTCCCGCCTGGCCACCCGCTGTTGGTCGTGCTGAGCACCGTGCCGTCGCCCAGTGCCACCACCGGGCCGTACCCGCTGTAGTCGACGCCCTGGTCGATCCGTTCGGGGTTGAGAGCCCGCACCGACGCCAGCGGGTTCGTGTAGCTGCCCGGCGCCGGATGGACGACGGTCACCGGGGTGATCGGCCCGGGATCTGTCGACGCTCCAGCGCCCGACGCGCGCTGCCCCGCTTGGGCGGCGGCCTGGGCAGCCGCTTGGGCGGCGGCAGCTTGGGCGGCCTGGGCGGCCTGGGCGGCGACAGCTTGGGCGGCCTGGGCGGCGGCCTGCCTGGCCGCCAGCGCCTGCTCGGCTGCGGCCTCCTGAGCCTGTTGCTGCGTGGCGATGGACGCCAGCAATGCCTGGACGTTGCCGTGGAGCTGGGCCAGACGGCCGTTGTCTTGAGTGAGGGCGGACTGGGCCGCCTGACGTTGGGCGACGAGCAACTGGGCGGCCGAGCGGGCTGCCGCCTCCTCGTTGCGAAGCCCGGCCTCAGCGGCCTGGGTCCGCTGTTGGTCCGCCTCGACGACTGCTACAGCGGCGGTGAGACTGCTAGCAGCGAGGTCCGTGTACTCGTGGTCGACCGCCAACGACGTCAGGTTGGTGGTGGCGAACCAGGCCGGTAGCGTTCCGCCGGCCGTACCGCCCATATAGGAGGCGAGGGCGAGCAGCCGGAGGTGAGCGTCCGCCGTCGCGCTGGCCTGACGATCGGCAGCCACCCGGTCCTCCGCGGCGACAATGCGGGCCTGGATGGCGGCGGCGTTGGCCAGTGCTTGGTCGTAGCGTTCGACCAGACCTTGAAGGGCGGCTCCGTCGTGGACGATCTGCTGCTGCAGCTGGTTCGCCTGAGCCTGGTCGGCACCAACCTGCGCCTTCTCCGCACCGATCGGTGCTGCCTCGGCCGATGCCGGAGCGACGATGGCGACCACGACAGCCAGGATGACGCCGAGCATGGCCATCCGACGGGTCGGAGACCAGCTGTGCCCGCCACGACGCCCTCGCCGGCGACCGAAGGCCCCGCGGCCCTGCACCGCTCGACGGGTACCGACCAGCGCGCCGCCGCGACGCTCCACATACCCTGCACTCGCCGACATCGACGCAGGACCCGACACGGAATTGAAAGGCTACTCGGTCAGGTCGCGTCTCCGGGGGCACCTCGTTCTGAAGCGGCACCCTGGCTCCGCTGGTGGCACCGCACTCAAGGTAGGAGGCGGACGCCGACACCCCGGCCGAACTACGTCAGCCCCGTTCGCGGAGGGCCTCCGGTCAGCCGCAGAGGTCGGCAGCTCCCGGCTCGGGCCGCTCGTGACGGACGCCGGCACCTCCGCGTCGCTACCCGGGGCGGAACGGACCTCGTGGACCGAAGGTGGACGGGAAGTGCTCACCTATCTACCTCGAGACATCACGAGTAGCGCGGTTCCTTGGAGAACGTTTTGGTTCCTTGGAGAACGTTTTGGTTCCTTGGAGAACGTTTTGGTTCCTTGGAGAACGTTTTGGTTCCTTGGAGAACGCTGAGCGACCCGTAAGCAGATCGTAAGAACTACCCGTGGGCCGTGTGCTCCGGGACTTTGGTCCCTGTCACAGCGTGTGCGTTTTCCCGACACTGGCACCAAGCGACCCAACGTCGCAACGAAACCTGGGAGGCACGATGCGCATTCTCGTTCTTGGTGGTGACGGCTACCTCGGATGGCCCACTGCCCTGCACCTGTCGGCCAGCGGTCACGAGGTTGGCCTGGTGGACAGCTTTGCCCGCAGGGGCTACGACACCGAGCTCGGTGCCACCTCTCTCGTGCCGATCGTCTCCCTCGAAGAGCGGGTCGAAGCCTGGAGACAGGCATCGGGGACTCGTCTTGCCACCTACATCGGCGACCTCACCGACCCCGTCTTCACCCACCGGACCGTCGAGGCCTTCCGCCCCGATGCGATCGTCCATTTCGCCGAACAGCGGTCGGCTCCCTACTCGATGATCGACCAGGCACATGCGGTCTACACGCAGATGAACAACGTCGTCGGGACGCTGAATGTCCTCTACGCGATCGCCGACGTCGATCCATCGATCCATCTCGTCAAGCTCGGCTCCATGGGCGAGTATGGAACTCCCAACATCGATATTGAAGAGGGATGGCTAGAGATCACTCACAACGGTCGGACGGACCGGGTGTTGTACCCGAAGCGCCCCGGATCCTTTTACCACCTCTCCAAGGTGCACGACAGCCATAACATCGAGTTCGCTTGCCGCGCCTGGGGCTTGGCGGCTACCGATCTCAACCAAGGCATCGTCTACGGGCAGGAGACCGAAGAGACCCGCCGTCGCCCGGACCTCGCCACCCGGTTCGACTACGACGCCGTGTTCGGCACCGTGCTCAACCGCATGGTGGTGCAGGCGGTCTGCGGCCACCCGCTCACCGTGTACGGCTCCGGAGGCCAGACCCGCGGCATGCTCGACATCCGCGACACTGTCGAGTGCGTGCGCATCGCCTGCGAGCACCCGGCGCGGCCCGGTGAGTTCCGGGTGTTCAACCAGTTCACCGAGGAGTTCTCGGTCCGCGGCATTGCCGCGCTGGTCAGGGAGGCGGCGGGCGACGACGTTGCGATCGCCATGGTCGACAATCCGAGGGTCGAGGCTGACGAGCACTACTACCACGCCGAGCACTCAGGGTTGGTCGAGCTCGGGCTCGAACCGCATCTGCTCTCAGACACCCTGTTCGACTCGCTGCTCGCCATCGCTCGTCGGCACCGCGACAACGCCGACCCGTCCCTGTTCGATCCGAGCGTTCGGTGGCGAGCGACCTCGAGCCCGGTGGGATCGCGACAGTCGGTGCTCGTCGCATGACCGCTGGTGCAGCCAGTGCCGACGGCGCTCACCCGTTGGGAACGACCAGGTACTTCCGACCGGTCCCCATCCGGCTGTAGGCAGACACTGCATCAGGGCTCAGGGCACCGACGAGCGTGACCGTGTCGGAGAAGTGGCTGGCAAACGTCGTCGTCAAGCCGGCGGCGACCCGCTGCCGCATCGCCTCGACCCGCTCGTGCCCCGCTCGGACGAGGAACGGGGTGAGGAGCCACCCGCCCACGCCCCAGGCCATGCCGTAGCTGCGTCGCAGCTCCGTGGGGCTGCGGTCGAGCGAGCCGTAGAGGTAGACCTGCTTGTGCACGGTCGACCCGTACCGGCTGAAGCTGGCATCGGCGGTCAGTGCTGCCTCCATGGCAGTGAGGATTCGGCTGGCCAGTGTTCCCCCACCGACTGCGTCGAAGGCCAGCGTGGCGGACGTCGCCCGCAGTGCCTTGATGAGGTCGTCCATGAAGTGCTGGCTACTCGAGTCGCACACGTAGGTGGCACCGGCAGTCCGCAATAAGGCGACCTGGTCCGGCGACCGCACGATGTTGACGAGTGGCACGCCATCCTCGAGGCAGAGCCGGTTGAGCATCTGGCCAAGGTTGGACGCCGCCGCCGTGTGCACGAGGGCAGTGTGACCCTCGTCGCGCATCGTCTCGACCATGGCGAGCGCCGTCATCGGGTTGACGAAGGCGGCCGCCCCTTCGGCTGCGGTGGTCCCGTCCGGCAGCACCAGGCAGGCGGCAGCCTCGACGTGACGGATCTGCGCGTACATGGCACCGCCGGCCACGGCCACCAGCTTGCCCAGCAGGGCCTGGGCGGCCGGGCTGGAGCCGGCGTCGACGACCCGTCCAGCTCCTTCGTTGCCCACCGGCATCGACTCGCCGACGCGGGCCGCGGCGACTCGGGCTGCCGCGTCGTCGAGCGGAAGGGTGAGGACAGGGCGCTCTGCCGTTCCGGCTACCCGAGCCCTGCTCACGTCGGCGCCAGCGAGGAGCAGGCCGAGGTCCGAGGGATTGATGGGAGCGGCCTCCACGCGCACCAGCACCTGGTCTGGCGACAGCTCGGGCACATCGACGTCGACCAGTGACAGCTCCACTGTCGCCTCGCTGGTCACCAACGACCGCAGCTCGAGTGCCTGTTCCGGACGCTGCTGCTCGACCATGGGTCCCCCCGTTCGTCTCGTCGGCTCGGTCAGCTCGACACCGGCGACGCCGGTGCTCCAGCTTGTCACCCTGTCGCGACATCACCGGCCGGACCACCTCGGGCCGCGGACGGTGATGCTCCCAGTGGGACGACCACGGATACCGCTCTTGCGCCGTGCACGCTCCACGAGCACCATCGGACCATGCCGGAACGAGACGACCCAGCGAGCCCCGATGGCCCGGCCGTGGGGCCGCCCGCCACCATCACCGAGCTGCTCACCTGGCGAGCCGACCACGACGCCGAGAGGGTCTTCCTCGTCGTCGACGACCGGTCGATCACCTTCGGCGAGCTCGACCGCCTGGCCACCCAGGTGGCCGCGGGTCTCAGATCGTGGGGGATCCGCCCCGGGGACCGGGTGGCCGTCGCCGCGCCCAACGGCCTGCCGTGGCTGGGACTGTTCTTCGGCGCGACCAGACTGGGGGCGGCGCTCGTCACGCTCAATCCCCGCTATCGCGAGCAGGAGCTCCGCTACATGCTGAACCAGTCGAGCGCCCGGCTGCTGCTGTGCCCGGCGTCGACCCCCGAGCTCGACTTCGCCGCCTTCTTCGCCGTCTTCCGCACCGAAGTTCCGACCGTCGAACGGTATGTCTTCCTCGACCCGCCTACCGAGGAAGGCCGCTTCGAGGGGGCTACCACCTTCGATGAGCTGCTCACAGCCGGGGACGCCACCGAGGTGGGGGAACCGACATCGGCCGAGGGAGAAGGAGCGGTCACGGGTCGTCCGACAGGAGCCGACGGAGGGCCCGCACCCAGCGACCCGGCCGTCATCCTCTACACCTCCGGGACCACCGGGAAACCCCGGGGGGCGGTCCTCACCCACGCCAGCCTGCTCGCCTCCGCCCGGGCCCAGGTCGCCCACCTCGGCTGGGACGAGCACACCTCGACCGTCGGCTCCCTGCCCCTCAACCACGTCGGCGGGCTGACCTGCGGCATCCTGTCGCTACTGGTGGCCGGGGGCACCGTCGTGCTGCTGCCCGCCTTCTCCCCCTCCGCCGTGCTGGCTGCTACCGCCGAACACCGCACCACGGTGCTGTCGGGGGTGCCGACGATGTTCGTCATGCTGCTGCAGGCCCTCGCCGCCAACCCGGTCGACGTCGACTCGCTGCGTCAGGTCATCGTGGGTGGCTCGATCCTCGACCCGTCGCTCGCTGAGCAGGTCGCCGCGGCGTGGCCCGATGCCCAGCTAGTCAACCTGTACGGGCTCTCCGAAAGCTCGGGGGCCTCGGTGCTGTCGGCCCCGGGCGACGACCTCGACATGGTCACCCGCAGCATCGGGGTCGTCATCGGCGACTTCGAGGGGCGCGTCGTCGACGAATCGGGCAACCCGGTAGCGCCGGGGATCGTCGGGGAGCTGCAGCTGCGCGGAGCGTGCGTCGCCGCCGGCTACTGGGAGATGCCCGAGGAGACGGCCGAGACGTTCCTGCCCGGTGGATGGCTGGCGACCGGGGACATGGTCGAGGCCGAGGCCGACGGCCACCTGGCCGTGCGGGGCCGGAAGAAGGAGCTCTACATCCAGGGAGGCTTCAACGTGTACCCCGCCGAGGTCGAGGCGGTGCTCGGCACCCACCCAGCGGTGGCACTGGCGGCCGGCTTCGGCGTTCCCGACCCGGTCTACGGCGAAGTCGGCGCCTACGTCGTGGTGCCACGTCCCGGCGCCGCGGTGGACCCCGACGAGCTGCGCTCCTGGTGCGCGGCGCGGCTCGCCGACTACAAGGTGCCCCGTTACGTCACCGTGGCGCCAGAGGTACCGCTCACCCCGGCTGGCAAGGTGGCCAAGGCCGAGCTGCGGCGCCGGTTCGAGGCAGGTGCCTAGGTCAGTGATTCCAAGGGATCCCGGACCACCCGGGGTCCACGACTGACACGACGAAGGCGTCCACAATCGGCGTTGCCAATAGACCGGGGTTCCGCAAGGAACACGGCTGGTCCCAGGGCGAGCTCGCCGAACACGTCGGCGGCGACGCCCGCCAGATCAGCCGTTACGAGAGCGGCAGGATCAACCCGTCCCTGGACGCCGTGGCGGAACCCGTCAAGCATCTTGAGACACGTTCCTATGGCGCCTTCTGTGCGACGTCCTCGTCGGGAACCGGTTCGTTGATCCAGGCGATGGTCGGCCTTGCGGACGATGGCTTCCCCGTAGCCGGCCGGGCTGCGATGTCCAGGTGAACGATGTAGCTGAAGCCGCCGAGTGACAGACCAGCCGTCGACGGTGTCGGCCACGACGGCCCGAGGTCCGGGCCAGTGGGCAAAGGCGGTTGCTGCACGGCCAGGTGACGTCAGTGGATCACCGGGTGGCGATCCCGTTCCTTCTGACGATGGGCCAGCTCCGCGACCCCTGCATCGCGAACGTGCTGGACCTCGCCGACGACGCGGGAGTAGAGGAGCGGGGCGCGGCCCCACTTACGATGCTCGTCGGCGCCACCCGACCCATGGTCGCTCGGCGCCCTCCTCGCCGAGCGTGGGACCTCTGGAGGCACACTGCCCTCAGAGCTGCCCCCGGCCGCCGGCTCGGTCGTCGGTCAGGCGGCCACCGGCCGCCTCTGGGCCTCTTCGGCTACGCTCGCCGGCCAGAGCTACTGGTGCAGCGTGCACGTGGCGCAGGCACAGCGCCGCGGCGATCACCGTTGGGCGAGGACGAACGGAGACAAGGGTGACGGGAACGCTGCGGCGGATGGTGGCGGGCACGATGGTCGCCTCCGTGGCGATGGTGGCCGCCGCGTGCGGCTCGACCAGTAGCTCGTCGACCACGGCCGCGGCCGCAGGGCCAGCGAGCGGATCGAGCTCGGCGGCCTCCGCAGGGGAAGGGGGCTTGAGCCTGTCCCGCCTCGGCAGCCTGACCAACTATTCCTTCACCGCGGCTGCCGGGAACGGGGGCTACACCTTCACGGTCACCGGTGAGGTGCACGACTCCACCGACTGGGAGACCCACTCCACCAGTCCCGCCGTCACGACCTACGACGTCGACGGCCACGGCTACACCGTTGCCCTCGGACAGGTCGCTTCGGCCACGTTCAAGACCCCCGACGGGTTGACCCACTTGAACGGAGAGAAGACCTACGCCCAGGCGCTCGTCGGCTACACCCACGTGACGGGGATCCGGATCACGACCGGGGGCACCTGCAGCGCTGCAGGGGTTGCGGGTACCACCTACCAGGTGAAGTCACCGAGCGCCGACTCGTCCTTGCTGGTCGAGACGGCAAGCGCCTGTGTCGCCGACGGCTCGGGTGCGCTGTTGTCCTACTCGTCAGGCGTCCCCGGCGGCTCCGCTGCCAACGCCGCGCACATCACCGGTGCCACCACCTCCTTTGCGGTGGACGCCGTGGGCGGGATCGGACCGATCACTGCTCCCACCACGTCGTCGGCCGCCACCACGACCACCACCGCACCCCCTGCCATCGGCGGTCCGTCGAGCCTGCCAGCGGGGTTCCCCGCCCAGGTCCCCGCCCCGCCCGGGAAGGTCTTCTCCAGTGCCGCACTGAGCCCGACCAAGTGGTACGTGCAGCTCACCGAGACGGGCACCACTGCCGAGCCGCAGTACGTGACGGCCCTGCAGGGGCACGGCTTCACCGTGGCGAGCACGTCGAACACGGCGGCGGGAAGCATCACGACGCTCTCGGATGCCTCCTACCAGGTGCTGGTGGAGCAGATGTCGCTGCCCGGCCAGGGTGTGGTGCTGGCGGTCACCGTCACGGCTGCCGGATGACCGGCTGGGTTGCCGGGGCCGGGGAGCGTCGCGTCCCCCCCCGCCGCGCCCACCCCTACGGGTCGAGGAGCTCGAGCTCCATGGTGTCGAGGTCCACCCGGCGGTAGAAGCAGTTACGGGGTTCGCCCTCGGCGTTCTTCGTGTGGCAGATCCCACCATGTCGAGGGCGGACCTTGTAGACGAGGGAGTTCTGCTCGCAGTTGACCAGCACCTCGAGTACGTCGAACGTCTCGCCCGAAGTCGCGCCCTTCTCCCACAGCTCGCCCCGTGACGTGCTCCAGAAGGTGGCGAGGCGGTGCTCGGCAGTGTGCCGGAGCGCCTGCTCGTTGACGTAGGCCACCAGGATGACCTCGCCGGTGTCGACGTTCTGGACGGCGCACGGCACCACGCCACGCACCCGGTCGAGCTTCCCGAAGTCGAGATGCAGCGCCGTGCCTTCCTCGAGCTCCTCCACGCTGTCTGCCATGAGACGAGTTTCGCATCCCGGCTACCCGGCCGCGCGCGACTCGACGATCGGTCCGCTCACGTGATCGCGTCGAGGCCCGATCGTTCTCTTGCCGCATGGACGACCGCGAGCCAGCCGGCCCCGACCACGGGCTGGTACCAGGCAGAACCGTCAGCTCTCGCCAGCGTCGTCGGTGGCTGCGTCCTGGCCGCCATCCCCCGCTTCGTCGGGACCGCCTCCCTCGCCTTGGGCCACCTCGCGAGCGTAGGCCGCGTCCTGGTCGGCCTTGGCCGCGCGGATCTCGTCGACGAGGCGTGCCACGGCGCCGCTCCCCGCGCTCCCGCCGCCGGTCTGCTCCGCGTAGACAGCCTCGCCGAGCTCCCGCAAGAGGGCGTCGATGCGCCGTTTGGCCTGCACCTCCTCGAGCTTCGCCTGACCGGCCCGGCCGGCCTCCTGGGCTCTGCCGGCCACCTGGGTGGCCTGGGCCTTGACCTTGTCCAGCAGTCCCATGCGTCCTCCTCTCCCGGTCGGGCCACCGGCCCCGGCTGCTGGAGCTGGCCGACCTCGACTCGAAGGGGACGTCGGGGCGCACCCCTGTGGGGCACAGCTCGACGCCCACCGCCACCACCACCATAGGGACACCCGCCGTGGTGCGGTAGGGCCAATCGTTTGGTCCCGGTGAGCCTGCCTCCGCCGGTGTCAGCCGGTTCCGCCGGCCGGCAACCGGCCGACGCCCATAAGCAGTACTTTGAAGTCCATAAGCATCAGAGGGGTTCTCGCCACGAGCATGCGCCCGTATGGTCACGAGGTGACGGTCGCCGAGGAGCCCGCAGCACCCACAGCCGCCCCCCGTTGGGTCAAGGTCCTCGACCAGACCCGCTGCATCGGGTGCCACGCCTGCACGACGGCGTGCAAGTCCGAGAACCAGGTGCCCGTCGGCGTCACTCGTACCTACGTCAAGTCCGTCGAGATCGGCACGTTCCCCCAGGTCCGACGAGCCTTTCAGGTCACCCGGTGCAACCAGTGCACCGATGCCCCTTGTGTGGCCGCCTGCCCGACAGGTGCCATGCACCGGCGCCCCGACGGCATCGTCGACTTCGACAAGCGCATCTGCATCGGGTGCAAGGCCTGCATCGCCGCCTGCCCCTACGACGCCATCTTCATCAACCCCGAGGACCACTCGGCCGAAAAGTGCAACTTCTGCGCCCACCGTCTCGACGTGGGGCTCGAGCCGGCCTGTGTGACCGTCTGCCCGACCGAAGCCATCCTGGTCGGGGACTTGCACGACCCCACGTCGAAGGTGGCCAAGATCGTCCAGCGGGAAGCGGTTGCCGTGCGCCGGCCCGAGAAGGAGACCCGCCCCGGTCTCTTCTACAAGGGCGCCCACCAGGCCACCCTCGACCCCCTCGCTGCCCGGCGACCCACCGGGGGCCTCTTCGCCTGGGCGACCCAGGGCGGCTCGGGCCGTCCGGCGCTCAGTCAGCACGTGACCTCGGGCCACCCGCGTCACCCGAACTCGAGCGCCGCCACGCTCCTCTCCTACGACGTCCCCCACCAGGCTCCGTGGGGCTGGCGGGTGAGCCTCTACACCTGGACGAAGGGCCTTGCCGCGGGGGCCTACCTCGTGGCCCTGATGCTGGTGCTGGCCAGGACGATCTCATGGTCGAGCACGCTGTTCCGCTTCGTCGCACCCACGGTGTCCCTCGCCTTCCTCGCCGTCACCGGTGCGCTGCTGGTGTGGGACCTGAAGCACCCCATGCGCTTCTGGATGCTCTTCCTCCGCCCGCAGTGGCGAAGCTGGCTGGTACGGGGTGGCGTCGTCATCGCTGCCTACGGTGCCGTGCTCACCGCCCAACTGGTCGCCGGGGCCCTCGGCTCGGTCGAGGCGAGCAAGGTCCTTGCCGGCTTCGGACTACCCCTCGGCGTGCTGACCGCCGCCTACACCGCCTTCCTCTTCGCCCAGGCCAAGGCCCGCGACCTCTGGCAGAACCCCATGCTCGCCCCCCACCTCGTCGTCCAGGCGGTGCTGGTCGGCAGCGCTACCCTCATCCTCGCCGCCGAGGCGCTCGGGACCCACCACGTCCTGCACAACCTGACGCTCGCCCTGGGCACGGCGGCCGGTGCCCACCTGGCCATGCTGGTGGGCGAGACGCTCCCTCACCACGCCACTGCCCACGGCGAGCTGGCCGTCGACGAGATGACCCTTGGGCGCTTCGCCGCCTTCTTCTGGGTCGGGGTCGTGCTCGTCGCTGCCGCCGTGGCCGCCCCGTGGATCGGCGTCGCCGCCGCACCGCTCGCCCTCGTCGGGCTGTTGGCCCACGAGCACGCCTACGTGCAGGCCGGCCAGTCCGTCCCGCTCGCCTGAGGAGGACCCGTGCCCGACGTCTCTGGCTCGACCGACGCTGCAACCGACAGCCGTGCTGCCGTCCGAGAAGAAGCCCGCGCTGACTGGCGCAGCTCCCTCGACGCCCTCGGGGCACGGGTGTCAGCGGCCCGAGCCGAAGCCGAACGCCGAGGAGAGACCTTCTATGCAGGGGCGAGCGGCATCCACCTCGCTGCCTTCCCGCCCAAGGAGCGGTGGGACGACTGGGTCGAGCTCGACTCGCGGGCCTGGCCCGAACGGGTCGAGCACCACTCGATGCTCGTCCCCACCACGTGCTTCAACTGCGAGTCCGCCTGTGGCCTGCTCGCCTACGTCGACCGCGACACCCTCCAGGTCCGCAAGTTCGAGGGCAACCCCGCCCACCCCGGGTCGCGGGGGCGAAACTGCGCCAAAGGGCCGGCGACCATCAACCAGGTCACCGACCCCGACCGCATCCTCTACCCCCTGCGCCGAGCCGGTGCCCGGGGCGAGGGGAAGTGGGAGCGGGCCACCTGGGACGAGGCGCTCGACGCCATCGCCGGCCGCATCCGCACGGCGATCGTCGAGGGTCGTCAGAACGAGGTGATGATCCACCTCGGCCGCCCCGGCGAGGACGGCTTCACCGAGCGGGTGCTCGCCTCGTGGGGCGTGGACGGGCACAACTCCCACACCAACGTGTGCTCGAGTGGTGGCCGGACCGGCTTCCAGTTCTGGACGGGCATCGACCGTCCCAGCCCCGACTACGCCAACGCCGAGGTCATCTTCCTGATCAGCGCCCACCTCGAGACGGGCCACTACTTCAATCCCCACGCCCAGCGGATCACCGAGGCCCGGGCCAAGGGGGCGAAGCTCGTCGTCCTCGACACCCGGCTGTCGAACACCGCCACCCACGCCGACTACTGGCTGTCCCCTCACCCCGGCTCCGAGGCCGCCATCAACCTGGCCATCGCTCGCCACCTCATCACGACCGACCAGGTCGACTGGGAGTTCATCCGGCGGTGGTGGAACTGGCAGGAGTACCTGGCGGCCCGCCGGCCCGACGAGCCACAGACGTTCGAGACCTTCCGGCGCGCGCTCGCCGAGGAGTACGGCGACTACACCTTCGAGCTGGCCGCCGCCGAGTCGGGCATCTCGGCTGACACCCTCGCCGAAGTGGCCGAGCTGGTCGCCCGAGCCGGCCACCGCTTCTCCTGCCACAGCTGGCGCTCGGCCGCTGCCGGCAACCTGGGTGGCTGGCAGGTCAGCCGCACGCTCTTCTTCCTCGCCGCCCTGCTCGGAGCGGTGGCCACCGAGGGGGGAACCTTCCCCAACGCCTACACCAAGTTCGTTCCCAAGCCCATCTACACCCCGCCGCACCCCGGGGTGTGGCAGGAGCTCTCCTGGCCGGTCGAGTACCCGCTCGCCCAGAACGAGCTCAGCTTCCTCCTCCCGCACTTTTTGAAGGACGGCCGGGGACGGCTCGACACCTACTTCTCGCGCGTCTACAACCCGGTGTGGACCAACCCCGACGGCCTCAGCTGGATGGAGGTGCTGACCGACGAGGAGAAGATCGGCTGCTACGTCGCCCTCACCCCCACCTGGAACGAGTCGGCCTACTTCGCCGACTGGGTGCTGCCGATGGGGCACGCCTCCGAGCGCCACGACACCCACTCCTACGAGCAGTACGACGGGCAGTGGGTGGGCTTCCGCCAGCCGGTGCTGCGAGCGGCCCGCCAGCGCCTGGGCGAGGTCGTCACCGACACCCGCGAGGTCAACCCCGGCGAGGTGTGGGAGGAGAACGAGTTCTACATCGAGCTGTCGTGGCGCATCGATCCCGACGGCAGCCTGGGCATCCGGCAGTACCACGAGTCGCGCGCCCATCCCGGCGAGAAGCTCACCGTCGACGAGTACTACGGCTGGATGTTCGACCACTCGGTCCCCGGGCTCCCCGAGGCGGCTGCCGCCGAAGGGCTCACCCCGCTCGAGTACATGCGCCGCTACGGCGCCTTCGAGATCGCCCGAGGCCGGGGCGCCGTCTTCGACGAGCCGGTCGCCGAGGAGGAGCTCGCCGACACGGCGACGAGCCCGATCGGTCGTGTCTACACGGCAGCGCCCAGGCCCGACGACCCGAACATCGTCCCCGTGGGCGCCCCACCCTCCGACGACGCCGGTCGCAGGCCAGTCGGGGTCGAGGTCGACGGCGTGGTGCGGCGCGGCTTCCCCACCCCCTCGGGGCGGCTCGAGTTCTACTCGTCGACGCTGGCGGCGTGGGGGTGGCCCGAGCACGCACTCCCCGGCTACATCCGGAGCCATGTCCACCCGGACAACCTGGCCCCGGACCAGCTGGTGCTGCTCTCGACGTTCCGGCTGCCCACCCAGATCCACACCCGCTCGGCCAACGCCAAGTGGCTCGACGAGCTCTCGCACACGAACCCGGTGTGGGTCCACCCGAGCGACGCCGCCCGGCTCGGCATCGACGCCACCGGCGACCTCGTGCGGGTCGAGACCGACATCGGCTACTTCGTCGCCAAGGCGTGGATCACCGAGGGGATCCGCCCCGGGGTCGTCGCCTGCTCGCACCACATGGGTCGGTGGAAGCTCACCGGCCACGACCAGGTCGGCCCCGGCGGCATGATGGCGACCGTCGCGCTGCGGCGCGAGGGGGAAGGGTGGGCGATGCACACCACCGAGCGAGTCGGGCCGCATGACTCTTCCGACCCGGACAGCCGGCGCATCTGGTGGTCGGACACCGGCGTGCACCAGAACCTGACCTTCCCCGTCCACCCCGACCCCATCTCGGGGATGCACTGCTGGCACCAGGCCGTTCGCGTCCGCCCCGCTGAGCCCGGTGACGCCCACGGCGACATCGCCGTCGACACCGAACGAGCCCGGGCGGTCTACCGCGAGTGGATGGCCCGTACCCGGCCGGCCGGGTCCTACTCCCCTGACGGCACCCGACGGCCGTCGTGGCTGATGCGCCCCCTACGCCCGGTGGCGTCGACGTACGCGCTGCCCACCTCCCCGACGTGACACCGAGCCGTGCCACCACCGTCGGGGTCGCACCGAACGGGGCTCCCGGCGTCGGGGTCGCACCGAACGGGGCTCCCG
>JAJZBK010000011.1:8694-78400 GCA_021798955.1 Actinomycetes bacterium | reverse complement strand
TAGGTGGACGGATCTGGCGCTACGAGCTCGAGCCCCGAGACGGTGGCACCCTCGTGCGCGAGAGCTGGGACCTCTCGCAGGATCGGCAGCGCCAGCTCCTCAAGCTGGGCAAGCTGCCCGAGGTGACCCGGCGGAACATGGAACGCACCCTCGAGCGGCTCGACCGCCTCGTTGCCGGCGAGCGCTGAGCCTGCGGGTCCGACCGTCTCTGCATGGCTCGTTCGCACAGCCTCTTCGCTCGGCCTTCCGCCTCGGTGACCACGCGGGCTATCAGGCTCCTGCTGCAGCACGGGGCAGCTGCGACCGGCGAGTGAGCTGCCGGTAGAGCGCCACCGTCGCCGGATGCACCGAGTCGCACGGCTCGACGTCGTCGGCGACCAGGGTGAGCAGCTCAGCCATGACCGCCTCGACACCGGCCACGTTGCCGGCCAGGTCCGCCGCCCGCATGAGCATGCGGTAGAGGCGCTCGTCGTACGGACTGACCTTGAGGCCCTGCCGTGCTGCCCAGCTCGACCGCCGGGCGTCCCCGCGCTCGAGGGCTGCCGCCGAGCATCGGCCCGCCACGTCGACGACGGATGCCTCGATAGCCGGGGCGATTCCCTCGAGGATCGTCCAATCGCTGGCCCGTAGGCCGTCGAACGGCCGACCCCGCACCAGATCGAGGGCGGCAACCCATGCGTCGGGGTCCTCGTCCTCGCCGAGACGGACGAAACGCGCCCAGTCGGTCCCGACCGTCGGACGCAAGCGAAGACGCCCCTGGGACTTCGGAAGATGGTCCAGCCCATCTCGGGCGACGCCGAGAGCCCGACGGGCGACCGATGCCGTCGAGTGGAGGCTCGACGGGGCCGGTGCTCGCTCCGGCCAGAGCGCTGTCGTCCAGACGTCTGTCGTCGCGCCACGCTCGTGCATGGCCAGGTAGACGACCAGTTCCCGCGCCCAGGCACGGGCAAACGGACGGGCAGCACCGCGGATCTCGACCGGACCGAGCACCAGTACCTCGATCTCCGCATCGTCCTCGCGCGGCTTCGGCTGCAGCCGGGCGGGCAGCGGGGACGGCGGTGCCGGGTACGACGGGGCTGACGGCGCTACCGGGCACGACGGGGCTTCGGCCACTGGGGCCAGCGGGGCCGTCGCCGGTCCAGAGGGTGGCGGGGCCGCCACGACGGCCTCCGAAGAGGCCGCCGGTGCGGCGTGGGCCGTGGTCCCGACATCCCCAGCCCCGTCCGTCCTCACACCGGTCGTGGCGGCGTACCACCGGGGCAGTGGCATCGTCAGCGCCCGATAGGGCATGGCCTCAGCCGCCACTGCGTCGCCGTTCGCCACCCGCACCAGCTCGCCGAGGGCCTCGGCGTCCTTCGGTGCGAGCCCTGCCGGCCGCTCGAAAGGGGACCTGCATCCCTGGCCGTGCACGGCAACAGATACCCCTTCGTCCGCCACGTCAACACGGCTCGCCGCCGGAAAGGGCCAGGGTGAGACGAACGAAGCAGCGTCGCCGACCAGCACGTGGCGGACGCCGTGCTCGTCCCCGGAGCACGCAGGCTCGCCGGGGACGAGCACGGGCCCTGCCCGGCCTGGCCGCGGCTCCGCCGCCACGACCGCGGTGGTCCCGCCACCGACCATGAGGGAGAAGCGGACGATCTGCTCCACGTCGCGTTCCGGGCACCCCAGTCCACACACCACGACCAACGGTGCCGGCGTGATCGGGTCCGGACGGTCCCGAGCCCCGCCCGCTGGTCGTCCCTCCCCTCGCTCCTGGCCAGCGCGTGAGGCCACCTCGATCTCGCCGAGCACGGCGTTCGCGTCAGCAACGACGTCGACGCCGGGAAGCCCGGCAGGGAGCGAGCCGAGCCCAGCCGCCACGACGCGCAGAGGTGGGCCCCACGGAGCTGCAGCCAGCTCGACGACAAAGGAGCAGAGCTGGGCCTCGACCAGCGCTGGAGCGCCGCCGACGTAGATCGGACCCAGGGCGAGCAGGTCCACCAGTGCCGCCGACGCCGCACTGACGGAGACGGTGACCAGAGCGACCGGCGGGACGGTCGGTCGGACGGTGGCCCGGTCACGACCAACGGTGCTCGTGAGCGCCATGCGGGGAACGGCCCACCAACCAGGCTCGGCGAGCGGCCGGAACGGCTCGGGCAACGTCACCCCTCCACGCGACCCGCCCACCCGTCCTCGCCCATCGCAGGCGACGCCGCCACTGGGCAACACCGCCACCTCGTCCGGGGTGACCCGTACTGCGACCACCTCGAGGTCACCGACCTGAGCACCTCTCCGCTCGTCAGTGGCGGAGCCGGCTCGGGCGAGCTCGACCGCTCGGACTACGTCAGCGACGTCGTCGCCATGCCGGCTCGACCCCAGTGCCCGCTCGAGCGCGACGGCAGTGGCGCTCGGCACTCGTGGAAGCCGACCGCTCGGTCGTCGGCGCCGTTGGGCCCGTCGCAGTCGTTCGACGAGCACCGACAGACCTGCACCAAGTCCCACCGCCACACCGAGCTCGAGGATGGAGGCGAGGTCGTTCGTGCTGTCACCACCCAAGGCGCTGCTGGCAGCACTGCCCTCGGTCGGCGCCGCCAGCGCAGTGCCGCCCGGCCCTCGATCCCGACCGGCATCACCCGGGCCCGTGGCGCTGACGTCGCCGTTGAACGCTACCAGCCGGACGCTCCGCGCTTCGGGTAGGCGCAGCCGCCATCCAGCGCGCACCCAATGGTCGGTGCCGAGCGCACCGCCATCCGGCTGCACGATGCCATAGTTGAGGGACGCGATCTCCGGCCACCGCAGGGCGGAGCCGAGCGAGTGCTCGGCAATCGACCACAGGGTCTCGTGCCGTCCGACGACATGCACGCGTTCTGCACCCCGCCCTGCCCGGCGGGCATGGCCTGCCGGATGGTCGGCACGGGCCCCTGGCGGAGCGGCACCGACCTCGTCTCCTCCCACGATCCGGTCCACCACCTCCGGCTGGGCCATAAGGCACTCGGCGCCAGCGGGGGTAGTGGTGGAGGTGGCAGCACCACCAGGAGCAGGCTCATCAGCAGGCGAGTGGACCTCGGCCTGCCCCGACCACCAGAGGGCGAAGTCCTCGACGACCGGCACGGGCGGTGCGCTCTGCCCGTCGCGTCGCTCGGCGCGCGCCTGCGCCCGGTTGACCGCCACCACACCCGCCACCGTCCGCCGTTGCGAGTCGCCCCGACCCGCTCTGCCGAGGGGGATCACGAGCGCGCCGGACGGCGGTCGTCCGCTCCGCGCCAAACCAGCCGGTCCGGCCTCCAGCTGGCTCGGACGGCTGAGGGTGCCGAGGGCAAGGACGCTCCCGACGAGGAGCGCGGCGATGGGCTGGAGCGTCCGCCCTGCAGGCACCCGCGTCGCAGGGAGGCCCCGTCGTCGGGCACGCGCCTCGACCACCAGGCAGGTGCACATCCAGGCCCACACCAGCCAGGCAACGGCGATGCACACGGCGACGACCCATGCCGCGACCACTGCGGAGCGCAGCGGAGCCCGCTGGACCACCAGTTCCGGCAACCGCACGATGGTCCCGGCGAGGCGGCCCGACAACGGGTCTCCACCCACCGAGACGAGCACCGTGGGAACGCCTGCCGTCACGACGACGATGGCGCATCCGGCGAGCAGCCGCCGCGCCAGCGGTGCCGAGTACCTCGGAGTGCGCCGGTCCACTCAGCTGCGCTCCGTGACCTTGGTCACACCGGCCACGTCCACTGCGGTGGCAGACGCCGAGACGTCGATCGACGTGACCCCGACGAGGCCCAGTAGCAGTGTGGGCACGCGGTACGACACCCTGACGGACACCTGACCACCGGAGACCACGACCTGGCCAGGGTGACCGGCCGCTACCGTCGCGGCGAAGGCAGCCCTCCTCGCCATCGACGGGTCGACGGCGAGGGAACCCGATCGCAGAGCCGCCACCGACACCTGCGCGGCCCCGGCCCGTGCTGCGTCGGCTGCCTCCGTCGCCGCTGCCTGCCGCGCCGCCATCGCCCGACCGCCGTCACACACCAGGCCCACCAGCGCCAGCAGTGGGACCACGAGGAGGGTGACGTAGGCAGCAATGACGCCGCGCTCTCCTGCTTCCCGGCGACGGCCGTGCTCGACCCTGCCGCAGCCGCTCCGGATCGTCGGCTTCATGCGAACACCCGGTAGCGATCGACGGGTTCCGTCGCCGTCGCCGACACCGACGCCACGGAAGGGAGGCCGGGAACTGCCAGGCCCCCGAGGTCGAACTGACACGTGACGGTGACGGTCACGGACCCCCCGGGGCCGAAGGCACCGACGTCAGCCTTTACGGCAACACGCGCACAGAGAGGGCCGCCGCCCAGCTCTCGGCGAGCCAGGAGGGAGGCGGAGGCCGCTGCTGTCCCGCCGTTGGGGGCAACCGAGGCCGCCTGCGCCCCGACCTGTGCCGCCTCTTCGACGCGCTGGTGCGCGGTCGTGACCGAGGAGAACGTGGCGGCAAGCAGCCAGAACAGCACCAGGAGCGGCGTGACGACAGCGAGCTCGACCGTCGCACTGCCGTGGTCCGCCCGCCACCCGACCATCGCGCCTCTGCCTGGCCCAGGTCGAGCCACGACGCGAGGGGGGACCTCCGCCCGTCGCACCTCCACGCGACCCGCTGGCCAGCGCAGCGTCCGCCCCAGTGCTCGCCTCCGTTCTGCCACCCAGCCCTGCCCCGGTGCTCGCCTCCCCCCCGGTGCCTCAACTGTCGCCCGGAGAACTGAGCGCGCCAGGCGGAGCCGTGAACGGTCAGCCACCGGACACCCCCGATCCCGCGCCGCTCAGGCCAACGACGAAGCGCTGTCGGAGCCCTGTCGCGGAGGCCGAGACTGCTGGGTCGATGCCAGGCAGCACGGCGGGTGCGGTCCCTGTCACGAGGACGGCAATTGTTCCCGACGGGTCTCGCCGGACGACGATGCCGGGCCCGGTCACCGAGGAGCCGGCAGCCGACAGGACTCCCTCGGCCGCCCTCACACCGGTAGCAGTCGTGCCGCCGTAGACGCTGGCTGCTCCGTTCGCCTCGGCGGCAGCGAGCTGGACCACCTGCTCGGCGTGTCCCCACAGCGCGAACTGGACAGCCGCGAGCACGAGGAGCATGACCAGGGGAACGAGGATCACGACCTCGACCACCGTCGAACCCCTCTCAGGGAAACCGCCCACGTGCCGTTCGGCGGTCAGTTCAGGTTGATCGAGTTCGCCTTCTGGGTGACCTTGGTGGTGATGATGATCCCCACGGCGATGGCCAGCGCGGCAAAGACGGCCGTCAAGATCACCACCTCGACCACCGACCCGTAGTCGTTGCGCCCGCCGGGGCCGAAACGGGCGTGGATGCAGCCACGGACGTACTGCCAGATGGTGAGCACGGTGGTTGGAACCATGATGTCGCTCCTTTTGGTCGTCGGTCGTGCCGCTCGGCACGGTGGTGACAGGTGGCACGGTGGTGATCGGATGGTCGCGGTCCGTCGCGCCGCCTCGGCTGCGGGACCGTTCGGCGTCAGAACCTGGGAGATCGCTGACGACCACCGGCTGCCAGGCGTCCGCCCGTGCAGTCAGGAGCCTCCGACGATGCCCAGGACCTCTCCCGGTGGTCTTCGGGCACCGAACGGCTCCCCGACGGACGGGAACGTTCACGAGAGCCCCCCGAGGATCCGCGTCCAGGCGGGATAGCCGACGAAGACGAGGAACCCGGCGACCAGCAAGATGCTCGGCAGGAACAGTCGTTCCGTCACGGCGTTGGCCTGGCGTTCGGCGTCGGCGAGCTCACGACGACGAAGCGAGACCGCACGAGCCGCCAGCGCCCGTTGCACGCGGGCACCTTCGGTACCCGCGAGCCCGACGGTCGCCGCCAGTTCGACGAGGTCCGGCACACCCGTCGCTCGCCCCAGGTCGCCGAGCGCCACCCATGGAGGCACGCCCGCCTCCCGAGCCCGCACGAGCGTCCGCTCGATCCGCTGGAACACCCAGTCGTCGGCAACCCGGGCCGCCTCGAGCAACGATCCTTCGATGCCGGCGCCGCCGGCCAGTGCCAGGACCACCAGGTCGACGAAACATCCGACGGCCGTCCGGGCGTGACGCCGAGCGGCGACGCCCTGGCGGTGCAGGGCCGCCACGGGCGCAACCACGCCAGCCGCTCCGCACACCACCGACAAGCCGAGCGCCATGACCGCCGAGACCCCGACCAACCCACCGAGCACAACCCAGCCGACCAGGGGCACCACAGCACCAGTGACGCCCAGAGCGAGCGAGCGAACCGAGACGTCCTCGACCGACCGCCCACAGAGCGTCGTCGTCGTGGTCAACCACTGCCACACCGGCGAGCTGGTAGCTCCTCGCACCTCGGCGAGCTCGGTCACCCCGCGTGCCAGACGCGATCCCAGCGCCGATCGCCATCGTTCGAACCACCGGCCGTCACCCCCGACCGTCGCGTTGGCTCCCCCGCCTTGGCGTACCTCCATGACTCGCCCGAGCGGCACTGGCCGCCGGACCGACGACCACGCCACACCCACGATGCCCACTGCCATCGCCACCATCGAGCCGACCCCCACGCTCACGAGCTCGGCCCCCCTCCGGCGAGCAGCCGCTCGGAGCCATCGATCCGGGACATCGCCGCCATGAGGGCCACACCGGCTCCGTACAACGCCACGACCACGGCAAGGACGATCTGGCCCTCGACCGACGAGAACGGAGCGAGGTAGGGCCGAGCGAGCACGACCAGTCCGGCGCCGAACAGCAACGAGCAGCCGATCACCAGCCGGACACTGCTGTGCACCGTCGAACGGCTGGTCTCCACGCGGACCCGGACGGCAACCTCGTCCCGCGTCGCTTCAGCAAGCGTGGCGAGAAGCTCGCCAAGGCGTTGTGCGGGCGCCGACGTGGCGAGGAGCAGGGAGCAGACCACGCGGTCGGCACACGGGTCGTCCACGTCGGCGGCGAAGCGGGTCAGCGCCTGGGCTGTCGGCACGCCGGACCGCAGCCGCCCTGCCAGCGAGACCACTGCCGGGCGGATGGCCAGGGGAGCGACTGCCGCGGTCGCTCCGATGGCCTCGCCGATACCCGCAGAGGCGGCCAACGTTCCTTGCAGCATCTCGGTCCACGTGGCGACGGCCTCGACTCGCTCGACCGCCGTCTGGGCCCCAAGCGAGCCCAGCAACCACGGACCGACGAGCACTGCGGCGGCGGCGGTGAGCCCGGCGACCGGCCACGAGGTGACGGCCACGACCACTGCCCCGGCGGCGGCGGCACCGACGAGGCGAAGGAGGTGGTGACCGGTCCCGAGTACGCCACCCGGCGCCCGTCCAGACCGCAGTCGACCCAGCCCGGGGCCCCTGGCGCCGACGTACAGGGCGATCAGCCCCGCACCGAAGCACGCCCCGCACAGTCCTGCTGTCGTCGATCCCGCCGTCACTCCCACGGGACACCTCCAGCGCTCGCCACCAGGACGGACCTCGATCGGTAGCCGGCGGCCGTCAGTTCTGCCAGCGTCTGCGAGCGGACGGGGGCACAGGGAACGGCCCGACGACCCCGTCCCGGTCGGTACACCTCGTTGGAGACGACCTGCAGGCCGTCGGCGTCCACGACTTCCCTGATCGACGACACGACGCGGCGGCGTCGGCTGGGAGCGGCGAACGCTGTCGGACCCGTTCCGGAAGCGCTCGCCTCCACTCTCTCGAGGACGTCGACCGCCTCACCGTTCCCGCCGAGCACGGGCCGAGCCGTCCCGCCGTCGACGTCGCGGTGACCGGCTGGGGCGAACTGCTCGGGGTCGCCGACCGTGACGCCGTTCCGCCCCTCCCCGTCGTCGGTCACGTCGGCGTCGAGGTAGACGACCAGGTCGACGGACCCGGCGATCAGCAGGTTCGCTGCCTCTACTGCGAGGCGCTCGGGCGCCTGGACGGCGTACGAGGCGATCCGACGGAACACCCCAGCTGACGAGTCGGCGTGGATGGTGCACATCGACCCCGAGCGCCCTTGGCTCATGGCGTTCAACATGGGCAGCACTTCGTCGCCGAGGACCTCGCCAACGATGACCCGGTCGGCGTTCATTCGCAGGGCCCGGCGCACGAGCTGGGCGACCGTGATCTCGCCCATTCCCTCGAGGTTGGGAGGTCGAGCCTCGAGCGCCACCACGTCTGGGTGCCGGGACGGGTGCTTGTCGAGCGATAGTTCGAAGGACTGCTCGATGGTCACGATCCGCTCGCGTGCGGGGATGGACGATGCCAGGGCCCGCAACAGCGTCGTCTTCCCCGAGTTCATCGCCCCGGCGACGACGATGTTCTTGCGGGCCCGGACGGCCGCGGCGAGGAACGATGCCAGGTCTTCGTCCATCGTGCCCAACGCCACCAGGTCGGCGATCGACAAGTCGTCGTGCCGGTGGCGCCGGATCGACAGCACGGGGCGATCCGTCACCGCCATGAGCGCCGACAGCCGGCTTCCATCCGGCAGACGAAGGTCGAGCTCGGGGCACGAAGCGTCGAACCGACGCTCGGAGAGCCCGAAACGAACCGCAGCGGCCCGGACCAACCCGACCAGCTCGTCGTCGCTGTCGGCAACCGGTCCCACCCGGTGCTTGCGTCCGTCTGCTCTCGTGACCCAGACGCAGTCGCACCCGTTGACGTCGATGTTCTCGATCTCGTCGTCGTCGATCAATGGCTGTAGGCGCCCCATACCGAAGAGCGCATCGAGGACGTCCTGGGCCAGCCGCTGCTCGTCCTCGGGCGTCAACGCCACCACCGCGTCCTCGACTGCCGTTCGCCCCAGCTCGTCGAGGTGGTGGAAGATGCGCTGGCGAGCAAGCTCGCGACGGTGCTCGACACCGAGGCTCGAGGGAGTGGCGGCCAGGTCGTCGGCGACCCGTTCTCGCAGATGGGCGGCGATCTCAGCCCGGGTCCTCATGCGCCCCTCCCACCCCCAGCCCTGGACACCGCCTGACCATCGCCGCCGGGCCAGCCGCCCGATCGGTGGGTCAGCTGATGGTCACGACCGGGTCCCGTTCCACCCCCACGACGCGGACCACCAACAAGCGACTCGGCCAGCGACCTGACCGCACGCAGGTACCGAGAGCGGAACGAATGCCTCCTCGGTGGCAGCTCACCCGCCACGACACCGGCGCCAGCCGGGGCATCCGGCACCGTGCCCAGCACCACGAGCCCCGTGCCCCGGGCGACAGCGCCGCTGGTGTACGGGCTCCGGCCTCGCAAGACCACCCCGATGGCGTCAGGCCCCGACGATCGCAACCTGCCGGCGTGGTCGCAGAGCCGAACCAGTGAGCCCACGTCCGGGCGGACGAGCACGACCACCCGGTCCGACCGCGCCAGCAGACCGTCGCCGGCCTCGAGCTCCGGGTCAAACCTCCCGAGGTCGACGATCACGTCGCGACGACCGGCCTCGGCTACCAGCTCGTCACAGGCACGGGTGCGAACCGGTCCCCGCAACGCACCGCGTTCTCCGGGCCGGCAGCCTACGAGCACGTGGACGCCCCCCGGCAGGACGTCGACGAACGCATCGACTCCGGCAGATCCCTGCCGACGCACGGTCGCGCACAGGCCTCCCCAGCCTCGCCGGTCCTCCAGCCCGAACCGGGCGGCGACCACACCGCCGTGCGGATCGCACTCGGCCACCAGCGCGGGCAGAACGGGAACCGGCTGGTCCGAGGACGGCGATCCCTCCTCCGACCACGAACCGGCTGGCTCCTCCGACCACGAACCGGCTGGCTCCTCCGACCACGAACCGGCTGGCTCCTCCGACCACGAACCGGCTGCAGACGCACCGGGCGGCAACCGGCGCGGTGCCGGCCCACCAGAAACCCCCGTGGGCCAGGTGGATCCGAGCGCGAGGCACAAGGTGGTCACCCCGGGGGCACCGGACACCGACAGCACCGTGACGAGCATCACGCACCTCCGCTCCCGCCCTGGCCCGCCGAGCTCGAACCGGGGCTCGGGAGCAAGACCAGGGCGACCTCGTCCGCCGCAGCGGCGACCGCCACCGAAGGCGCAGCGGCTGCGGGTACGACCAGCGAGACCAAGGTGGCCGCAGTGGAACCCGAGCCTGACGCTCCCTCCCTCACGTCGACGACCTGTGCCGCCGGCACGAGGACGACCGACTCCGATCCCCCCACACCGGACGCCGCTGGTGTCCCGACCGCGGCGGTTCCGGCTGCCAGACCGGGCGCCGTGCTTCCGGAAGCAGCGGGCGCGCCCGGCGGGCTGGTCTCCACGACCATGACCGTCTCGCCAGGTGTGAGTCCGGCGGACGGAAGCTGACCATCGCCCGCCACCACCCCCACCTCGGCGTCGCCTGCGGCGAGCGGTGTCGAGCGCGTCAGCTCCGCCGAGCTCAGTAGCTCACCCGGGGTGAGAGGGACGGCCGCCCTCGCCCCGACGACCGTGCCGGCCTGGCCTGCCGCCACCACCGACACCGACCGACCAACCTCGACATCGGCTTCCGAGAGGTCCGAGGCAACGATCACCTGACCCTGACGGACGGGCGCCGCGACCTCCAGCACCGGGGTCAACTGCCGGGCATGTGCGTAGGAGTCACTGAAGACGGCGGCACTCGTCACGACGACGAGAAGCGACAACGCCAGCATGATCGGTCGCCTGCGCCACTGCGTCGTCGCCACGCCCCCACGCGGGACCCGCCGCGACCATTGCGAGCCAACCCAGCTCAGTCGGTCCGCCGGCCCAACCCTCAGCTCTTCGCTGCCCTCGACGGCAGTCATGCCGCTTGCCGCCTCGCTGCCGAAGGACCGGAAGACGGCCGGCACGGCGGACCCGCCTCGTTATCCCTCCGACGACACGCGCTCCCTGCCCTGCCCCGGTCGCCGTCCCCGCCCCGTGCGACCGAGGCGACCCGACAACGCGCTACCGCCACCGCCACCGGCTCCCGACCATCCCCCTCGGGGTCGAGCCACCGACCCATCATCCCGCCGTTGCTCACTCGCATCGTGCTCCGCCTCGCACACACCTTCCACGCCGAGAGCGCACCATAGGAGTCCTTCGGCGATCTCGCAAGTGCTTTTTCTTCTTCAGCATGGATGCAATTCCGATCGTCCCACTTGTCTCCCTGACTTGGACCTGCTCCGATCCCTCTGCCGCAACTGCCCCACCCGTCCCCAGGTTCTCCACGCCACCTTGCACCGCAACTGCCCACCACCTTGCCGACTGGTCTCTGGGTTCAGCCTTCCTCCTGGCACGGACCGTCAGCCCCCGCCTGGCCGGTCAAATTGACGTCGATGCAGACAGAACCCCTGTTCAGCCCCTCTGGTGCCGGAACGATGCCGCCGGCGCACCTCAGACGTGCCCTGCGCATCGCGCCCGATGCGTTCGTGTCCCCATGTGGGACCCCGAGTCGATCACTGGCCTCGTCTCGCAATGTGGTCATCTGTCGACGCAGCGTGTCAGCCGCCCATCACCACCTTTTGTGGTGTCCATCTCGCCCCATGTGATGTGTCTATCAACAAAAAAACGATGATGCAGCCGATGCCGGATTGTGAGACACCCTCATGCTTGCATAGGACCATGGCCGTACGCGCTGGAGGTGCAAATCAATCCGCACGGTCGGCTGCGTCCCAGCCGACCCCCGGCAGCGGACCCCGACCTCTCGACCAGCTCGACCAGCTCGACCAGCTCGACCAGCTCGACCAGCTCGACCAGCTCGACCAGCTCGACCAGCTCGACCAGCTCGACCAGCTCGACCAGCTCGACCAGCTCGACCAGCTCGACCAGCTCGATCGGGCGATCGACACCATCGCATCGATCGTCGCTTGCCTCGACGCCCAGCGCGTGGACGGTCGCCAGGCCATGCGCCTCGTGGCGTCCTTCACCCGCTGCGAACACCTCGGCCATGCCGGCAAGACGCTTGCCGCGGCGCGGGCTGCGCTCGCAGCGCCCCAGACGGCATCGGGCCAACGGTCAGCGGCGCACTGGCTCGCCGAGGTGACTGGCGAATCGGTCGGCGATGCAGTCCGGACACTCGAGCTCGGCCGACGTCTGCCCCACCAGCAGGCACTCGACAAGGCCCTCCGGTCCGGCCGGTTGTCTCGGAGCCGCGTGCAGGCCGTCTCGGACGCTGCACTGGCAAACCCGGATGAAGAGCTGACGCTCGTCGGCGCTGCAGTTCGCGACGACCATCGGTCTCTGCGCGAGCGCTGCCGGGCGACACGGGCGCGCTCGCTCACCCACGATGAGGCCGTCCGCAACTACGAGCTCGTCCGGTCATCGCGGTACTGCCGAACGTGGTCGGACGACGATGGTGCCGTCCGCCTCGAGGCTCGGTTCACTCCGGACGCAGGTGCCGTCATCCGCTCCGCTCTCGAAACCCGGACGAAACTGCTCGCTGACGAAGCCCGGCGCCGCGGTGCACCAGAGCGCTACGAACGTCTCGCTGCTGACGCCTTGGTGTCAATGTGCCGGGACGGCTTCACCGCGACGACCGACGGAGCCGGCGGTGCCAGAGAGGGCTCGACCGGGCCGACTCCACCCGCCGTCGTCCACGTCCGAGTCGATGTCGCTGCTCTCCGGCGAGGTTGGGCCGGCGACGGAGAGGTCTGCGAGATCGCCGGGGTCGGTCCGGTCCCCGTCGAGTCAGCTCGCTCCCTGCTCGGTGATGCCTGGCTCAAGCTCGTGATCGTCGACGGCGTCGACGTGGCCACCGTGTGCCACGCCGGCCGTACCATCCCGGCCCCGGTGCGAACGGCGTTGATCGAACGTGACCGAACCTGTGTCGTTCCGGGGTGCGGCTCGGACCTCGGGCTCGAGATCGACCACTGGCGCGTTCCGTTCGCGGAAGGTGGCCCGACCTCGCTGGCCAACCTCGCCAGGCTCTGCCACCACCATCACTTCCTCAAGACCTTCCGCGGCTTCCGCCTGAGCGGAGGTCCTGGGAGGTGGGTGTGGCACCCACCTGACGACCCGATCGTCGTCGACGATGGCGACGGCTGACGAGGAGCGACGTGCTCAGCTGCCCGTGATGGACCCAGCGAGCGGTGACGGGCTTCTCCGCTCCAGCCAACCTTGGCCGATGGCGTCGATCGGCGCCACCCCCGGCGTCCGGCGTCCGGCGTCCGGCGTCCGGCGTCCGGCGTCCGGCGTCCGGCGTCCGGCGTCCGGCGTCCGGCGTCCGGCGTCCGGCGTCCGGCGTCCGGCGTCCGGCGCCTGCTCAGGCGAGGTTCTCGCCGCCGAAGATCTCGGAGACGGACGAGTCCTCGAAGACAGCATCGATGGCATCCGAGATGATCTTGGCCACCGAGAGGACCTCGAGCTTGTCGAACCGTCGGTCTGCCGGGATCGGCAAGGTGTTGGTGACGACGACCTTGGTCAGGGCCGAGTTCTTCAGGCGGTCCACTGCGGGATCGGAGAGCACGGCGTGCGTGGCCATGCACCACACCTCAGTGGCACCCCGTTCGGCCAACAGATCGGCTGCCGCCACAATGGTGCCGGCTGTGTCGATCATGTCGTCGATGAGGACGCAGCGCCGACCTTGCACTTCGCCGACGACGTGCAGTGCCTCGACCTTGTTGGCGGACCCACGGGGACGACGCTTGTGGACGACCGCGAGGTCAGCCCCCAGGTGTTGGCTGAACCGCTCGGCCACCTTGACCCGGCCGGCATCCGGGGCCACGACGACGAGGTCGTTGGTCCCCTGGCCACGCAGGTACTCCTCCAGCACCGGTGCAGCCGTCAAGTGGTCGAACGGCACGTCGAAGAAACCCTGGATCTGCCCCGAGTGGAGGTCCACGCTCACGACTCGGTCAGCGCCGGCGACCGACAGCATGTCGGCGACCAGCTTCGCGGTGATCGGCTCACGACCGGTCGCCTTTCGGTCCTGCCGGGAGTAGCCGTAGTAGGGGCACACCGCTGTGATCCGCTTCGCCGAGGCCCGCTTGGCCGCGTCGATCATGATCAGGTGCTCCATCAGCGTGTCGTTGACCGGGTTGCAGTGCGTCTGGACGATGAAGACGTCACTACCCCGGATCGAGTTGTCGTACCGGCAGTGGATCTCGCCGTTGGCGAACTCGCGGAGGTTGGCCTCGCCGAGCTGCACGCCGAGCTCGGCAGCGATGTCCTGGGCCAGCTCCGGGTGAGACCTCCCCGAGACGAGCTCGAGCCGACGACGGGGCGTGAACTCCATGAGCGGAGGCTACCGCAGGCACGACGGGCTCATCGATGGGCCGACGTCGTCACGTCGGGGCACACCGGCTCGCTCCCCCCCCTCACGTGCTCCCCCCCACGCTGACCGGTGTCGGAACAAGCGGGTACCGGCACCGGTACCGTTCGAGCGCAGGAAGCCACGACGGGGCCGGTACGGGCCGGGGTCGACCCCGAAACGGACCGGCCTTCGACACGCCTCCGGTTCGTCAGGCCTGCGCGCTTCCGCCCGGAGGGACCGTTCCGCCCGGAGGGACCTTGCTCCCCTCGTCGAGCACGGCAAAGGGTCCGACTCTGGCGTCCGTCCCGATGGCGCAGCGACGGCACACGCTCGAGGTCACGACCGCCCCCTCACCGACCTCGGTGTCCACCAGATGGGTGTTCGGCCCGATCTCGGCGTGGTCGTCGATCCGGCACGCCCCCTGCAGGATGACGCCGGGCAGTAGCACCACGTCGGTCCCGAGCACCGTCTCGGCGTCGATGTAGGTGTGCTCCGGATCCCACATGGTCACGCCCCGGCGCATCCACCGCTCGTTGATCCGGTCGCGCAGCTCGGCCTCGGCGACGGCCAGCTGGGCCCGGTCGTTGACACCGGCCACCTCCATGGTGTCCTCCACCGCCACCGCTTCGACACGATGCCCGGCCTCGTAGAGGACCTCGACCACGTCGGTTAAGTAGTACTCCCCTTGGGCGTTGGCCGGACTGAGCCGGCGCAGCGCCGGGGCGAGGACGCTCCTTCGGAAGCAGTAGATCGACGTGTTCACCTCGTCGACCTCTCGCTCCTCGGCAGTGGCGTCACCATGCTCGACGATCCGGGCGATCGCGTCGTCCCGCCCCCGCACGACCCGCCCGTACCCGGTCGGGTCGGGCAGCACCGCCGTCAGCAACGTTGCTGCGGCCTCCGTCCTCCGGTGGTGGTGGACGAGCGACGCGAGCGTCGCCGGTCGCAACAACGGGGTATCGCCGGGCAGGACGACGACGTCACCGTCGTCGTCGTCCATCTCGGTCGGCAGCCCAGTCAGCGCCACCGCCATGGCGTCCCCTGTCCCCTGCTGGCGCGCCTGCTCGACGAACTCGATGGCCATGCCCGGCGGCGTGTGCTCCACGAGCGTCTTGGTCACCCACTCGGCCCGGTGACCGACGACGACCACGACGCGGTCCACGTTGATCCCGGCGAGGGCGTCGAGCACATGGAGCACCATGGGCCGCCCGCACAGGCGATGGAGGGGCTTTGGGCGTTCCGAGCGCATCCGCGTCCCCTCGCCGGCTGCCAGCACGACCGCCCACAGCGGTCGGGGCCGAGCCCCTCGGCGTCCGGCAGTGCTCACCGGCCCGACTCCGGCAGTGCTCACCGGCCCGACTCCGCAAGTGCGTCCGGCGTTCCGCCCCCGCCGCAGGTCCGAACAGGCGCTCGTTCCGTCATGGGGCCTATTCTTCCCACGTCGCGCACACCCGTGCTCGTCAGAGGAGTACCGCCAACCCCGTGCCCGTCCTCGCCTCTACGCTCGATATCGGCTCGCCCGAGTACCGCTCCAACCGGGACGCGCTCCTCGCCGCCCTCGCTGAGGTCGAGGCGCAGCTCGCCCTGGCCCGGGATGGCGGCGGCCCCCGCTACCGCGAGCGACACCGCCAGCGCGGCAAGCTCCTCGCCCGCGAGCGGGTCGAGCTCCTCCTCGACCGCGACTCGCCGTTCCTCGAGCTCTGCCCACTGGCCGGGTGGGGTTCGGACTTCACCGTCGGTGCCTCGGTGGTCGCCGGCATCGGCGTCGTCGAAGGCGTCGAGTGCGTCATCAGCGCCAACGACCCCACCGTGCGCGGGGGGGCCATGAACCCCTACACGTTCCGCAAGAGCGCCCGCATATCGGACATCGCTCTGCAGAACGGCCTGCCCATCATCAACCTCGTCGAGTCGGGCGGCGCCGACCTCCCCTCCCAGGCCGAGCTGTTCATCCCCGGGGGGCGCGCCTTTCGGGACCTCACCCGTCACTCGGCGGCCGCCCTCCCCACCATCGCCCTCGTCTTCGGCAATTCGACGGCAGGTGGCGCCTACGTGCCGGGGATGAGCGACTACATCGTCATGATCGAGCAGCGCTCCAAGGTCTTCCTGGGTGGACCGCCCCTCGTCAAGATGGCGACCGGAGAGGAGTCCAACGACGAGGAGCTGGGCGGCGCCTCCATGCACGCCAGGGTCTCCGGGCTGGCCGATGCCCTGGCCGTCGACGAGCACGACGCCATCCGACTGGGCCGCCAGATCGTGCGCCGCCTCCACTGGCGCAAGCGCGGTCCGGGCCCCGCCCAATCGCCAGAACCACCGCGCTACGACCCCGACGAGCTTCTGGGCATCGCCTCGGCCGACCCGAAGGTCCCCTTCGACCCCCGCGACGTGCTCGCCCGCGTCGTCGACGGCTCCCGTTTCGACGAGTTCAAGCCGCTCTACGGCTCGAGCCTGGTGACCGGCTGGGCGACCATCCACGGGTACCCGATCGGCGTCCTTGCCAACCATCGCGGCGTGCTGTTCTCCGAGGAAGCCCACAAGGCCACCCAGTTCATCCAGTTGGCCAACCAGATCGACGTCCCCCTCCTCTTCCTCCAGAACACCACCGGCTACATGGTGGGCAAGGAGTACGAGCAGGGCGGGATCATCAAGCACGGCGCCCAGATGATCAACGCGGTGACCAACTCGTCTGTGCCCCACCTGACCGTCAACATCGGCGCTTCCTACGGGGCGGGCAACTACGGCATGTGCGGCCGTGCCTACGAACCCCGGTTTCTCTTCAGTTGGCCGAACGCCCGCTCGGCCGTCATGGGCCCCACCCAGCTCGCCGGCGTCCTCTCGATCGTCGGGCGTCAGTCGGCCGCCTCACGTGGCCTGCCCTTCGACGAGGAGGCCGACGCCGCCATGCGCGCTGCCGTCGAGGCCCAGATCGAAGCCGAGTCGCTCCCCCTCTTCCTGAGCGGTCGGCTCTATGACGACGGCGTCATCGACCCCCGTGACACTCGGACGATCCTCGGGCTCTGCCTGTCCGTCATCGACACCCAACCCATCGCCGGGACTCGCGGCTACGGCGTCTTCCGGATGTGACCGGCACCGTGGACGCACGACCGACCGACGGAAGTCCGGAGACCGGCGCGCTGCCGAGAGGCGACCGATGAAGGGAGCGCCTCCCACGACTATCCGGACGCTGCTCGTCGCCAACCGCGGCGAGATCGCCCGGCGCATCTTCGCCACGGCCCGCGCCATGGGCATCACCTGCGTCGCCGTCCACAGCGATGCCGATGCCGAAAGCCCCCACGTCCTCGAGGCCGACCTCTCGGTGCGGCTTCCAGGGACGTCTCCCGCCGACACCTACCTCTGCACCGACCTGCTCGTCGAGGCATGCCTGGCCAGCGGGGCCGACGCCGTCCACCCCGGCTACGGGTTCCTCTCCGAGTCGGCTGACTTCGCCCGAGCGGTCCTCGACGCCGGGGTGACCTGGGTCGGACCCCCACCGACAGCGATCGAGGCCATGGGGTCCAAAGTGACCGCCAAGGACCTCATGCGGGCCGCCGGGGTTCCGACGCTCCCCTCGTTCACCATCCACGGTGACTCGACTCCCGACGAGGACGAGCTGGCGGCGTTGGGGTGGCCGTTGCTGGTCAAGGCCTCCGCCGGCGGTGGTGGCCGAGGTATGCGACTTGTGACCGATCCGGACGACCTCGCCGCCGCGGTGAGCGCCGCCCGGCGCGAGGCGGCATCTGCGTTCGGTGACGGCACCGTGTTCCTCGAGCGCTTCGTCACCGACCCCCGGCACATTGAGGTACAGGTGCTGGCCGACACGCAGGGGACGACGGTCGCCCTCTTCGAGCGGGAGTGCTCGATCCAGCGACGGCACCAGAAGATCGTCGAGGAGTCGCCCTCCCCTGTCGTCGACGCCGAGCTGCGCCGGCACCTCGGGGACGCGGCCGTCGCCGCCGCCCGGGCCGTCGGCTACGTCAACGCGGGAACGGTCGAGTTCGTCCTCGAGCCCTCGACCGGCGAGCTGTCGTTCCTCGAGATGAACACCCGGCTGCAGGTCGAGCACCCGGTCACCGAGGCCGTCTCCGGTCTCGACCTGGTGCGCCTCCAGCTGCTTGTCGCCCAGGGCCTCCCGCTTCCCGAAGAGGTCCACCAGGCGATCGCAGCCGGTCCGATCGGCCACGCGGTCGAAGCTCGGCTCTACGCCGAGGACCCGGCAGCCGGCTGGCTCCCCTCGACCGGCCCCATCCACCGGTTCGCCGTCAGCCCACTCGACCGGCCGACGGGGGGCGACCGGACGCCTACGGCGAACCCCGTCGGCGAGGCCCTGCCAACTGTCCGGGCCCGCACCGTTAGCAGTGAGCCACCACGCGACCTCCACCCCGCCTGGCCCGCCTGGCCCGCCTGGCCCGCCTGGCCCGCCTGGCCCGCCTGGCCCGCCCGGCCCGCCCGGCCCGCCCGGCCCGCCCGGCCCGCTCGCCACTTCCGCCCCGCCCCCTCGTCCGAGGCCGGCACGGCGACGCTACGAGTGGACAGCGGCGTCGAGACAGGAAGCGTGGTGAGCCCCCACTACGACTCCATGCTGGCCAAGGTGATCATCCACGCTCGAAGCCGCGCCGAGGCGCTCTCGGCCCTGGCAGGCGTGCTCGAACGGGCCGAGCTGCACGGGCCCACCACCAACCGCGACTTGCTGGTGCGGATCCTCCGCCACGACGACGTCGTAGCGGGCCGGACCGACACCGGGCTGATCGACCGTGTCGGGCTCGACACGCTCGCCTCGCCCCTGGCCGACGACCACGCGCTCGTCCGCCACGCCGTGGCCGCCGCCTTGGCCGCCCAGGTGGCGCGCCGGGCGGGTGCCACCGTGCAGGCGAGCTTGCCCACTGGGTGGCGCAACAGCCCTAACGGGCTCCAGTGGGCTTCGCTCACGACGGGAAGTGGTGAACGCCAGCGCCGCGTCGAGGTCCGCTACCGCTTCGACCGGACCGGTGCCCGGCTCGCCGCCCTCGAGGTCGATCTCGATGGAGCCCGGGTGGCCCAACTGGCCGACGACCAGCCCGGGGCTGGCGGCGAGCAAGCAGACGGCGCCGACCGCCTCGATGTCACCAGCCTCAGCACCGACCACGTCGTCGTCGTCGACGCCTCGGGCGTCTCCCGGCCCTATCGGGTCCACCGAGTACCGCTCGACCCCCCGCCGGGCGCCGAACGAACCGGGCCGGTGGTGACCTACGTCGACGGCCCCGACGGATCGTCCCGCTTGGTCGAGGTCGAGCGGTTCGCCCCGCCCAGCGCCCAGCTCGCCGCCGGGTCGTCGGTCTCCCCCATGCCCGGCGGCGTCACTCGCGTCGCCGTCGCCGTCGGCGACCGGGTCGAGCACGGCGATGTGCTCGTCGTCCTCGAAGCGATGAAGATGGAGCACACCGTGGCCGCCGCCACGGGCGGGACGGTGACAGCCGTGCAGGTCGCCGCCGGAGACCAGGTCGAGACCGGTCAGGTGCTGGTCGTGGTCAGCCCCGGAGACGACCCGACCGGAGACGACCCGACCGGAGACGACCCGACCGGAGACGACCCGACCGGAGACGACCCGACCGGAGACGACCCGACCGGAGACGACCCAGCGGGGCCGGCCGCAGGCCCGCAGAAGGAGGCCCGATGAGCGACCCGATCCGCATCGCCAACTGCTCCGGGTTCTACGGCGACCGGCTGAGCGCCGCCCGGGAGATGGTCGAGGGTGGTCCCATCGACGTGCTGACCGGCGACTGGCTGGCCGAGCTGACCATGCTCATCCTGTGGAAGTCGCGACAGGCAGACCCGACCAAGGGGTACGCCCGGACCTTCCTCACCCAGATGGAGCAGGTCCTCGGCACCTGTGTCGACCGGGGCATCAAGGTCGTCACCAACGCCGGCGGTCTCAACCCGGCCGGCCTGGCCGACGAGGTCCGTCATGTCGCCGAGCGGCTGGGCCTCGACGTGGCCGTCGCCCACGTCGAGGGTGACGATCTCCTGCCCCGCCTCGACGAGCTCGCCGCTGCCGGCCACCGCCTCGACAACCTCGACACCGGGCAGCACCTGGCCGAGCGGGGCGCCGAGGTGGTCACCGCCAACGCCTACCTCGGAGCCTGGCCCATCGTGGAAGCCCTCGACGGCGGTGCGGACGTCGTGGTGTGCCCCCGCATCACCGACGCCTCCCTCGTCGTCGGTCCCGCGGCCTGGCACCACCGTTGGTCACCCACCGACTGGGACCGCCTGGCCGGAGCAGTGGCCGCCGGCCACGTCATCGAGTGCGGGCCTCAGGCAACGGGGGGCAACTATGCGTTCTTCACCGAGGTGTCCGGACTTGAGCACCCCGGGTTCCCGATCGCCGAGGTCGCCGAGGACGGCTCGTCGGTCATCACCAAGCACCCTGGTACCGGCGGCGAGGTCTCCCTGGGGACGGTCACCGCGCAGTTGCTCTACGAGATCGCCGGGCCCGAGTACCCCAACACGGACGTGGTGGCCCGGTTCGACACCATCTCCCTCACCGACGACGGCCCCGACCGGGTACGTCTGTCGGGGACCCGGGGCGAGCCCGCGCCCGACCACGTCAAGGTGTGCGTCAACCTGCTGGGCGGGTGGCGGAACACGATGACCTTCGTGCTGACCGGCCTCGACATCGAGGCCAAGGCCGCGCTCACCCTTGCCGCCCTCGAGCAGGCGCTCGGCGGTCGCGACCAGTTCGACGCCTTCGACGTCACGCTCATCCGGTCCGACCACCCCGACGCCCCGACCAACGCCGAGGCGACCGCCCAGCTGCGCATCACGGTGAAGGACCGGGACGGCAAACGGGTAGGCCGCGCCTTCTCGGACGCCGCCACCGAACTTGCCCTGGCCGGCTACCCGGGGCTGCATCTCACCGCGCCCCCGACGGCAGGGACGAGCTACGGCATCTACTGGCCGGCACTGGTCCCGGCGTCGCTCGTCACCCCCGAAGTCGTCCACCCCGACGGCCGACGGGTGCCCGTGCCCCACTCGGCCTTCGAGCACGCCGAAGCAGGCCAACCGCAGCCCGTCCCTCGGCCCGCCGACATCGCGCCCCAAGCCTCCCAAGCCTCCCAAGCCTCCCAAGCCTCTCAAGCCTCTCAAGCCTCCCAAGCCTCCCAAGCCTCCCATGGGGCAGTACCGCACGTGCCCGCCAGACGCCTCCCCCTCGGGACCATCATCGGTGCTCGCTCGGGGGACAAGGGAGGCAATGCCAACGTCGGCCTTTGGGCACGAGACGAGGCCGGCTGGGCCTGGCTGCGGTCGACCCTCACCACCACCGCCTTCCGTGCCCTCCTCCCCGAAGCCGACGACCTCCGGGTCGACCGCTACGAGCTGCCCAACCTGCGGGCCCTCAACTTCGTGGTAGTCGGGTTGCTCGGCGAGGGCGTCGCCGCGTCGACCCGCCCCGACCCCCAAGCCAAGGGACTGGGTGAGTACCTGCGCAGTCGGCTGGTGGACGTCCCGCTCGCCCTCGTCCCGGCGGACCGGCGTGCCCCGGAGACGGCCCGGGTCCCCGATCCACCGGCCGGGTCGGAATCCGGCCTTCCCCACTGACCGAGGCGTCCGCGGTCACCACCCGGCTCGGTCTGCACCGGCGGCCAACGACGAGCCGCCGCCGGACGCCGACCAGCCCACGCACAGGAAGCGAGCGAGCAACCAGCCATGGACTTCACCGAGCCCGAAGAGCACCGCCTGCTACGCGAGGCGGTGGCAGCGATCGCCAGCCGGTTCGGCCACCCCTACTACGCGGCGCAGGCCAAGGCCGGGGGACGCTCCACCGAGCTGTGGGACGCCGTCGGTGCCTCCGGCTATCTCGGCGTCCACGTTCCCGCTGCCTACGGCGGCGGCGGCGGCGGGATCACCGAGCTCGCCCTGGTGGCCGAGGAGGTCGCCGCCCAGGGGTGTCCCCTCCTCCTCATGCTCGTCTCCCCGGCCATCTGCGCCACCATCATCGCCGCCTATGGCTCCGAGGACCAGCGAGCGCGGTGGTTGCCCGGGTTCGCCACCGGTGAGCTGCGCATGGCGTTCGCCATCACCGAGCCCGACGCCGGGTCGAACTCCCACAACCTCGCCCTCACCGCCACCCGCGACGGCGACGTCTACCGGCTGAACGGGACGAAGTACTACATCTCGGGGGTCGACGAAGCCGAGTCGATGCTGGTGGTGACCCGGACCGGCGTCGACCCCGACACCGGACGCGGCCGGCTCTCCCTCTTCGTCGTCGACACCGACGCGCCGGGGCTCACCGCTGAGGTGCTGCCCGTCGAGATCGCCGCCCCCGAGAAGCAGTTCACCCTCTTCTTCGACGATGTCGAGGTCGGCGCCGACCGGCTCGTCGGTACGGAGGGAGACGGCCTACGCCACGTGTTCCTCGGGCTCAACCCCGAGCGCATCATGTCGGCGGCCATCGCCTGCGGCATGGCCCGCTACGCCCTCGACACGGCCGCCGCCTATGCACGGGAACGCTCGGTGTGGGGCGTGCCCATCGCCCAGCACCAGGGACTCAGCCACCCGCTGGCCAAGGCCAAGGTCGAAGTCGAGCTGGCGCGGCTGATGACCGCCAAGGCGGCCTGGCTCCACGACCATGCCACTCACCATGCCACTGACCGGGCCACTGACCGGGCCACTGACCACGCTGGGGTCGCCGCGGCAGGCGAAGCGGCCAACATGGCCAAGTACGCGGCCGCAGAAGCGGCCCTTGCCGCCCTCGACCAGGCCATCCAGACCCTCGGGGGCAACGGCCTCTCCTCCGAGTACGGCCTGGCCGACTTGTGGGGCATGTGCCGGCTGTTCCGCATCGCCCCGGTAAGCCGCGAGATGGTCCTCAACTTCGTCGCCCAACACTCCCTCGGCCTCGGCAAGTCCTACTGACGCCCAGCTCGGGCTGCCCACGGCCGCGGCGCCGGCACGTCAACCTGAGCCCCACGCCGGGCTGCCCGCGACCTCGGCACGTCCCCCAAGACCCCGAGCCCGCGTGCCCACTCCCCGCCAACCTCTCCCCGTTCCACTACGTGCAATCATGTATTGCTCACTATTTGTGCTCCTTGTAGCCTGCCATCAAACACTATGATCAGGACAGCACGGAGCGCGGGCGTACTGCCACACATTGCTACCATCGATGGGCACTGTCATCGTGCTCGGCGGTGGTGCCTCGCGTGCCGGCGCGAGGCCCGCCGGGCCCGGGGAGACGAAGGTGTCTCGCTCGTCGAGGTGCTGGTCGCCTTCGTCATCCTGCTCATCACGATCGTCCCGATGGCCTACACGCTCGACGCCGAGCTGGCGAGCTCGACGTCGACCCGCCAGCGTGAGGCGGCCCTCGGCCTCGCCGAGTCGTGGGTCGAGATCCTCTCCAACTCGACACCACCCGTGCAGAACGGAGCGGTCGAGACGAACGTCGTCTTCTCGCCACCTGCGCTCCCGTCAGGAGTCCAGCAGCCCAAGACGACACTGGCCGGCACGACCTTTACGGTCAGCGCCGAGTACACCGAGCAGGCCGTGAGCTCGGGGGTCGGCCAGAGCGACCTGTGCGGGCAGGACGAGCCACCGAGCCCCAACCACCCTGGCGTGATCGTGCTCCACGTCACCGTCTCGTGGGACCACGGCCTCCAGCGCCTGTCCGACGCCACGATGCTCGAGTACCCACAGCCCGGCGTGCAGACCGACGGCTTTCTCGAGGTCAGTATCCACAACTCGCCCCTGAGCGACGTCAACGGCAACTCATCGACCACCCGGCTCGAAGCGATCCCTGTGACCGTCGCCAGCACCGGTGCCACGCCCCCGTTGACGCTGACGCTCAAACCCGACAGCAACGGCTGTATCTTCGCCCAGCTCCCTCCCGGCACCTACTCGGTCACGCTTGGCCAGCCCAACCTCGGCACCCCGTCGTTCGTCGACCAGTACGGCGCTACCAGCAACCTCACCCAGACGGTCACGGTCAGCGATACCGAGACCGTGTCCGTCCTCTTCGGCCTGCCCGCAGTCGAATTCGACGAGGGGGTCACCGCCGGGGTCACCTACGGCTCGGCCACACCGGTTGACGGCGTCGTCGCCTGCCCGGGCACCTCGACGCTGACCTGCGTGGTCGCAGGAGGGGCGTCAGCGACCCCGGGCGCGTCACTCGCCGACGCTGCCTGGGGAGGAGCATCGAGCCAGTGGTCGGCTGGAGCCGCTCCGGGCATGTCGACGCTCAACGCAGTGGCATGTACGCCGTCGGCATCCTCTACCTGCGTCGCCGGTGGCCAGCACACGACCGCCGGCACGTCGACGGGCGTGATCGACACCACCCAGACCACCCTGTCCACTGCCACGGGCGACACCGTCCCCTCGGGGGTCGAAGACGTCACCCAGGTCGCCTGCCCGTCCGCCAACGGCTGCTATGCCATCGGACTGACAGCGACTGGGCCGGTGATCCTGGCCGGGGACGTCGGCGAGGGGCCCGGGCACCCGGACACCTGGGTCACCCTGCCGCCGCTCGCCAATACGACCTATACGACACTGAGCTCGATCGCCTGCCCCACAAGCTCCCTCTGCTTGGTGAGCGGCGAGGGAAGCGTGAGCGGTGCCGCCCCGACCCCGGGCGTCGTGCGCCTGAGCGGCGATCCGTCGGCCCTCGCCAACACGCCGAGCTGGATGCCCACGGTGTCCGCCGACTCCATGCCGACCGGCCTCACCACCGTCGGGCAGCTCGTCTGCCCGTCGCCCACCTTGTGCGTGGCGCTGGCCACCGGCGACTCGACCAGCGCCACCGACCCGGTCATCATTGAGACCAACGCCCCAGCCAGCGGGTCCGCCGCGCCCGCCACCGGCTGGGCCGACGATCCGACGTCTCCGACGGGCGTCGGGTCGTTCGCTCAGCTCTCCTGCACGCAGGCGACGTGCGCCGTCATCGGCACCCTCACCACGGGTGCACCCGCCTTCTGGACCGGTTTGCCCGATGCCTGGACGCAGCAGGCGCTCCCGGGTGCCATCTCGGGAAGCTCGTCCGCGTCGGGTTGGACGTCCGGTCTGACCGGTGTCTCCTGCGGCGAGCCCAGCGGGAGCGACACCGCCGACTGTGCGGTCACCGCCGTGGTGCAGGCTGGGAGCACGGGGACCGGTTACCTCGAGGACGGATCGCTCGACGCCGGCGCGTGGACGTGGGCCGACGTGGCACTGCCACCGGCTGCGGGTGCCGTGGACGCCCTCTACGGCGTCGCCTGCGAGCCCGTGGCCAACGGGGGGACCTGCGCCGCCGTCGGCTCGTCCACCTCGGGGCCTGTCGTCCTCACCACCGACGCCGGACCCGGCGCTTCGACCTGGTCCGTCCAAACGCCTGCGGGTCTCTTCGGCGACACCGTCGACGGCGTCGCCGTCCGGACCGACGCGGCCGGCTCGGGTAGCTGGGTGACCCAGAGCCCCTACCAGTCCGACGCGTCCTCGAACGTCACGACTCTGCCCAACCTGCTCTACCCACAACCCGACGGGTACGAGGTCGCTGCGGTCGGCTGCGACACGTCCACGCCGTCGGGGCCCACCGCCGCCCTGACGACGATCCCGGGCGCCACGCCGACCACCCCTGCCAGCGACCCGGCGACCGCCACCCTGCCGCTCGGCCTCCTGTCGCTCGAGATCACGAAGTCCACTGGCGCGGCACTCCCCGATGCCGGCTTGACGCTCACGGCGTGCGGGTCCGACACCTACACGCTCCCGGCCACGTCGCCCATGGGCACCAGCGCCATCGCCGTGCCGTTCGGCACCTACCAGCTCGGCGTCGGCTCGACGCAGGTCGGAACCGTCGCCGTGGGTGCCGGCTACGAGTCGTTCACGCCCACTACGGGCCCGACGGTCACCGCGTACGGCAGCACTCCCCTGGTGGTTTCCTCGTGACCGGCATACCCCAATGGCAGGCGCTCGCGGGTGGTGTGCCCCAGCGGCGGCAGGCGCTCCTCGCCTCGGTGTTGCGCCGTCGGGTTCGGCGCAACACCGAGCGAAACGACCGGTCCATGGACGACTCGGGGATGACGCTCGTGGAGCTCCTCATCGCCTCGGGCCTGCTCGTCGTCCTCCTCACCATCGTGCTCGTCACCTACACGACGTTCCTCAACATCGGCACCGAGGTCTTCGCTCAGAACAGCGAGTTCGACCAGGTCAGCCCTGCTATCAACGTCGTCCAGCCCCTGCTGCGCGCCGAGGTCGAGCCCGGCCCCTCGGACAACCCGAACAACGCCGGCGGTGGACCGGTCCCCGGCTTCGGGGTCGACAACCTCTCGAAGACCTCGGGGAACATCTCGGGCATCGGGAACTTCACCCTCACCTTCTACGCCAACGTCGGGACCATCGGCGGCGCCAACGCTTGCCCGACCGGCTCGTCGACCGTCTGTGGCCCAGCCAAGATCGTCGCCGAGGAGACGACGCCCGGCGGCGCGGCGACGGCGACCTGCTCGACGGCCGACCCGTGCAACTTCCAGGTGAAGGAGTACCTCCCTATCCAGTCGACCCCCGGGGTGAGCACCTGCCCGTTCTCGTCGAAGAGCACCGCGGTGTGCCAGTACGGGTCGTCCTACCGACTCATCGACAACGTCTCCGGCGTGGTGAACGACCCGTCCCAGTCGGGCCAGCAGCTCTTCAGCTACGACCTCTTCGACCCGAAGATCGACGCCACCTTGGCCCTGACCCCCGCCGACGTAACCAGCGGGTCGGTCTCGGTGACGGGTACGCCCTTCGCGAAGGACCTCTCGGGGACGTCGACGCTGTCGCTCACGACGTGCACGAAACCAAACGGGACCTACCTCGACGTGGCGGCCAGCTGCCCGGCTGACGCCATCCAGAGCGTGACGATCGACCTGATCGTCGACCAGAAGGGATCGGGTACGAACGGGAGCACGGAGACCCAAGTCATCACCTACCGCGACCAGGGGAACTCGGTCGCCCCGGACCTTCCGTTCCAGTACTCGAAGAACGTGGGGTGAACCATGAACGTCCGCACCCGACTTGAGCAGGCTCGCAGGGCATGGCGACCAGCCCGCCGGCGCACCCGTGATGACCTTGGTCAGACCGCCATCGTCGCCGTCATCGCCCTGACCGTCGGGCTCGCCGCCACCGGGGCGTTCCTGTTGCAGGAGACCGTCCAGTCCGGCTCCGTCCAGCAGCGGCAGGCCGGCCAGGTGTATGCCAACCGGGCCCTCGAAGCCGCCGTCAACAGCTACCTCACCGCCATCAACACCAACCCCAGTCTGGCCCAGTGCAACAGCACCACCAACGGGAGCGGGACGTGCAGCGGGCTGAAGTACGAGGTCTGGAACGAGGTGTCGGGCTCCGGGGTCAATGGAGCGGACACCGAGTACTACGCCTTCGGCAACCCACAACCGACGATCGGCCCCAGCGGCTCGCTCACCACGCTCACCGTCCAGGTGGTCGGGGCTGCCTACGACCCGACGGCGGCGAACCACTACGTCTTCGAGACGTCAACGCTCACCGTGACCCCGTCCAACGGCTTCCTCGACAACGTGTGGTGGACGAACTACGAGTCGTACAACGCGTCGGGGAACTACTCGACGTGCAACTACAACTGGGCGACGAAGCACGACAACCCGACCGGTGGCCCCCTCGGCAACTACGACATCCTGGGGGGCACGCTCGGATGCTCACCGGTCTACTTCGGCCCCGGGGACTACCTGAACGGTCCGATCTACTCCAACGACTCGCTGTTCGTCTCCGGCGGCCCGTCCTTCGGCACCGCCTCCAACCCGAGCACCGTCGAGACTGCCGACCCGAACTGCCTCTTCGTCAACCAGAGCTACGGCATGAGCGGGGGCTCCGTCAACTGCAGCAAGGCCGACACCTCGGTGAGCGTCTACGACACGACAACCAGCGCCAACGGCCACCCCCTCGAGGTCCCGCCCCAGGACGACACCCAGCTCGGGACGATCGCCGCCCAGAACGGCTGCCTCTACTCGGGGCCGACCCAGATCACCCTCGACCACGGAACCATGACGGTCTCGAGCCCCGACACCCACGAGCAGACGGTGGTCGTCAACGGCGTCAGCCACCAGTGGGACACCAACAACCTGAGCGCGAACCTGAACGACTGCCCCAACAACGGGACAGCACCGATCCCGCCCAACGGTGTCGTCTTCGTCCAGAAGGCCACAGCGGGCCAGACGGTCGCCGGGGCCAACCCGTTCGACGACGCGGTGTCGAACTCGGTGACCGACCTGACGGCGAGCCCGTCCCCACCCAGGCGGTCCGCGTCGGTCACCTTGACGGCGACGGTCACCTCGGCGAGCAGCGACCTCGACACCGGTGCGACCGTCACGTTCCGCCAGACCACCTCCCGGCGGGTGTGCCACTGGTGGGGGTGTCGACGCCGGAATCAGACCTCGGTCATCGCGGGCTGCTCGGCCCAGCCGCTGTCGGCCCCGGTAGCGGTCGTTCCGGCGACCACGCCGGCGACCTACGAATCGACGGCCACGTGCACGACCACCGAGGCATCCAACGGCACTGGCGGGTTCACCGCGAGGTACTCGGGCAACGCGACGACGACGGCGTCGTCGGGGTCGCTCGGTCATCACCGCTCGCTCCAGCCGTCGACGACGTACGGGCCTGACTCCCAGGTGTCGGCGGGTGGGTGCGGCAGTTGCTACTACGGGGAGACACCGACACCCGATAGCGAGGGGGACGCCTTCGTCCACGGCAACCTGTCCGGGGAGCTGACCATCGGCTCGGCCAACAACATCGTCATCGACGGCAACATCACCTACGACGACTGCTCGTGGGAGAGCGCCTCCGGCGCGGCCCCCGGGTCGGGGACACCATCGGAGAGCTACTGCCCCTTCAACCCCGGCGGGACCAACGACACGCTGGGATTGATCGCCGAGAAGTACGTCGAGGTCAACCAACCCGTGTCGCCCTCGAGTGGGCACCTGCTCCCCGCCTGCCCGGTGGGCGCGCCCGGCCCCTTGTGCAACCCGGCCGCCAGCAGCGGGAACGTGACCATTGATGCCGCTGTCCTCGCCCTCAGCCAGTCCTTCGTCGTGAACAACTACACGGTCGGCTCTCCGGAAGGGAAGCTGATCGTCTACGGGTCGATCCAGCAGTTCGCCCGCGGCCCGGTCGGCACCTTCAGCGGGAGCAGCTACGTGAGTGGCTACAGCAAGTACTACACATGGGACCCACTCCTCGACTTCGTCTCCCCGCCGAGCTACCTGGTGCCGACCATGCCGTCGTGGCAGTTGGCCTCCTCCTCAGGAACAGTCGTCTCCCCGACCTCGGGATCGTGCCCGAGCCTGCCTGCTCCGTACAAGAGCGGCGGGAACCCGACCTCGTCGTACTGCGGCGCGGCGAACGGTGGGCTGCCCAACTACGGCTGAGAGCCAACGCCGACCGACGGCCAACGACAGCTACCTGCCCTGCTCCGGCTGACAGCCATACCTCCGCCAACGATCCGACTGCCGCTCGGCGAGACGGCGCACACGGTCCCTGCCGAGCCGGCTACCCGCGGGACGCGCCCACACCCAGCCGCCCAGTCAGCTCCCAATCACTACGTAGAATCACTTATTTGTCACGCTCCGTGATTCTCGTACGCTGGCGTGGAGCGACATGTCCACACCACCACGAGACACGGGCACTGAGCCACGGGCCATGCAGCCCCCCTCCACCAGCAGGCACGTGCCGGCGGTCAGGTCGGGCACCTCTTCCCCTCGGAGCGTGCCGTGAGCCCCCTCAGCCGTGCGCTCGCCACGCGGCGGGCCACCGGCGCCGACCGAGGAGACCCCGGCTTCTCCCTGCTGGAGGTCATCGTCGCCTTGATGGTCCTCCTGATCGCCCTGGTCCCCATGGGCTACCTCATCGACAGCGTCACCCAGGTAGCGAGCCAGACCCGCGAGCGTGTGGCCGCCACCGGGGTCGCCGACCAGTGGATCAGCCACCTGAACACGCTGGCGCTCGACAGCTACCCGAGCGTCCCCGGCACCTACCTCGCGCCTGACGTGACGGTGGCAGGCACCGTCTACCACACCTCCGTCAACCTGGCGTGGGCCGAGGCGGGGCTGAGCGGGAACCTGTGCACACCCGGCGCCACCCCCCAGGTGATCTCGGCCGTGGCCACCGTGAGCTGGGGGAAGGAGACGAACCCGACGACACACTCGTACGCCAATTCGATCTCGACGACCTCCGTCCTCAACCCGCCCTACGGCGCACTGTCGACCACCGATGGCTACCTGGCCATCCAAGTCGACAACGCGCTCGGCAACGGCCTCACCTACGACAGCAACCAGGGAGCCGTCATCGCCACCTTCTCCCCGAGCCCGTTCCCGGACGGCCATACCCAGGTGACCGTTCCCCAAGGAGGGTGCCTCTTCCTGCCGGCGCCCCAAGGCACGTACTCGGTGGTGCTCTCGTCGTCCGGCTGGCCAAGTCCCAACACCTACGTCGACAACACCGCCCAGAACCCGACACCGTCGTCGACCACGCCGCTCGTCGTCTCGCCGGGCACGACGACCTCCTACGAGTTCCTCTACGACCACGGCGGCGCCATCAACCTCGCCTACGCCTCGCAGACCGACCTGGCCGACGGGTTCGCCTGCCCGACCAGTGGGCCCTGCTTCGCCTGGGGACGTGAGCGCGGCGGTGCCGATCTGGTGGCTGTGCAGGACGGGAAGGCCGCCATGGTGCCGGTGCCCAACGGCATCCAGGCCATCAACGGGGTGTCGTGCCTACCGAACGGCACCTGTGTGCTGGTTGGTTCCGGCAGTGGCGGAGGCGTCGTCCTCTCCTACCACGACGGCTCGCTCACCACCATCTCGACCCCCGTGCCGTCGACCGACCTCACCGGCGTCGCCTGCTCGAACGGGTCCAACTGCTACGCCATCGGCACGGACGGTCCCAACGCGCCCGTCCTGCTCGACGTGGCGGGATCCTCGGCGACGAGCGAGCTCCCCGCCTCGCTCACCACCAAGGTCGCCTCGCTCACGTCCGTCACCTGCTCCTCGGCCAACCTGTGCTTCGCATCCGGCAGCGGCACCACGACCAGCACGTCGGCGACCGGCACGACTAGTACGTCGGCGACAGGGATCATCCTCGACACGACCTCGGGCTCCGGTTCGTGGGCCACCGAGGCCGTTCCCCCGACGACCACCGACGTGGCCGACGTGGCCTGTGACGCGGTCAACGGATCGAGCCCACCGCTGTGCGTCGCCTCGGCCTCAGTCGGTGGCTCCCTCACCGCGCTCTGGACCACCAACCAGGGGACGACCTGGACGGCAGCGACCTCGTTCCCCTCCGGGATCGCCGCCACGGGTCCGGTGGCCTGCGTCGACGCCAGCGACTGCCTGATGGTCGTCTCCACGGTGAGCTCGGGAACCGAATCGAGCACCGTGGCTGCCACCTCCGACGGTGGCCAGTCGTGGTCGTCGGTGGCCACCCTGGCGTCCTCGTTCGCCACGGTCACCTCCCTCACCTGTTCGTCGTCGACCAGTTGCCTCCTGTCCGGTTCCGGGCCTGGTGGCGGCGTGGAGGCCACCGGCACGCTGGCCGGGGGCGCGTGGTCGTGGGCGTTCCCCTCCCTCAACGCCTCCGTCGAGTTCCTCTCCGGAGTGGGCTGCTCCACCTCGACCGCCTGCGACGCCGTCGGGGAGTCCAACCAGGGACCGGTGGTCTTCGCCAGTAGCGACGGCGGGGGCAGCTGGAGCCAGGACCCCGGGCTCACGTCGTCGGTCGCCTGGGACGGCGCCACCGCGACCGGGCTCCCCATCACGGTGTCGGCCAGCGGGCTGTCAGCCACCGGGACCTACACGGCCTCCGGCGCACCCACCTACCAGGCCGCGCCCTACACGTCGGCGTCCACCCCGGACCCGCCCCAGGTTGGCAACCTCTTCCCTTTCAACTACTTCTACAACCTCTGGGCCGGTGACGCGAGCTGTCAGGCCGAGGTGCCCACCTTCACCCTCCCCACGGTCCAGGTGCCACCCGGAGGGACGACGTCCTCGACCGTTCCGCTCGGCTTCCTCCGGACGACCGTGCTCAGCAACTCGGGCGCTCCTCTGAGCGGCGTCGCCCTGTCGCTGACAGTCACCTCGAACGGGTGTGCGAACGACACCTTCGACCTTCCCACCACCGGTGCCGACGGGACGAGCGAGGCGGGCGTCCCCGTGGGGAACGGCCTCACCTTCACCCTGACGGCCACCGACGCGGCAGCCGGCGCCACGGCGACCGAGACGATCTCCGTGGGCACCACCGGGGTGACCGACGGTGCCAACAACGTCACCTACCCGTTCCCGGCAGCGGTGCCGATCACCCTGGCGAGCGTGCCGTGAGCCGGCCCGTGCCAAAGGTGCGCCACGCCAGCCGGGGCGTCGCCCACCCGGCGCCGGCGGCGAACGGGTGGCGCGTCGCCCAGCCCCGCCGGCTGCGCCGGGCCACCGACGACGGGATGACCCTGGTCGAGGTGCTGGTCGCCATGAGCATCCTGACCGTGGTGATGGCGGTGAGCGCCACCGTCATCACGTTCTTCTACAGCCAGCAGAACTCCATCAGTCGGAGCTCCAGCGGCTTCACCGAGGTCATCCCGACCACCACCACCCTCCAGGCCTTCTTCCGGTCGATGGTCGAACCAGCCCCACAAGCAGTGGTCGATGCCGTCCTCGTCCCGGTGCCTCCCTTCCAACCGGCCCCCGGCAGTTCCTCTTCGGGACCGTTCGCGCTTGGTCCGTTCTCGGCCACCTTCACCGCCAACGTCGGCGACCCGAACGGTCCGGCGCTCTTCACCATCACCACTACTCCCAACACCGCCCCGTACCCGTCCGGTGTCGGGCCGGGCACCTTTACCTTCACCATGACCGAGGCCAGGGCCGTGGCGGGGACCTGCCCGTTCCAACCCGACAGCGCCAACCCCACCTACTGCCAGTGGGACACGGCCAACCCGAAGACGGTCGTCTCCCTCGACGACGTGGTCAACGGACCGGGCTCGGCTGCTGGCACGGCAAACCCGATCCTGCAGTACACCTGGGGCGCCAACACCAGCCCCACGCCGTACTCGACCGCCGCCGGGTCCCCCTGGCAGACGGACTTCGGCGCCAACAGTTGCACCAGCATCACCACGTGCCCGGCCGACCAGATCACCCGCGTCGACATCAACCTCACCGTCCAGAAGCTTCACGGCCTCCAATCCGGGTACGCCACGTCGGTCACGCCCATCGCGATCAGCTACTCGGAGGTCGTGGGTTGACGACGCGCAACCCGACGGCGCTCCGGGGAGGAACCTCATGCACTTGACCCACCATGCCGCTCGCGCCGCCGTGGGCGGCCGCATCTACACCGCTCATCGCCGCGAGCGCTCCGATCGAGGCCAAGCGGCCATGCTCCTCGTGATGGGCCTCGTCCTCATCATGGTCCTCGGTGCCACGGTGTTCGTCGCCAGCACCAACGACGTCCTTCCTGTCGTCGCCGACAACATCGCCCAGCACGACGCCTATCGGGCCGTTCAAGCCGGGCTGAACGAGTACCTCTACCTCATCAACACCGATCCCGTACGAGTGATCTGCAACAGCACCAACGCCGGCTCGACCCCGGCGTGTGACAGCCAGACTGGCTTCAACATGAAGTTCGACGCCTGGAACCAGGTTCCGGGCTCGGGGACAGGGAGCACGCCCGCCGAGTGGTTCGCCATCCACAATCCGTCGTTCGACACCGCCCACAACCTCGTCAGCGTGACCATCGACGGTACCGTCGAGAACGGTGGTCGCTACCAGTTCAACTCGGCCACCATCGACTTCCAACAAGCCAACGACTTCCTGACCAACGCCTGGTGGTCGGTGCATGGGATCTACGACCCCGCCATCCAGGGCGACACCCGTACTTGCAAGCCCGATACGACAACCGTGAACGGGGTCCAGTACCTCAGCCTGGCCTGGGGTTCGGTGACGACCAACGCCGCCGGGCAGCAGACGACGAACGGCGCTGTACCCTACAGCTCGGGGTGCCTGAACAACAACGTCGCATACAACCCACCAGGTACGTGGTTCAACGGCCCAATGTTCTCGGACGATCCTCTGTTCGTCTGTCAGTTCGGCACCCAATCGGGGAAAACCTACGTCGGCAACCCGGGTGAGCCCATCAACACCGCTGACCCGTATAGCCGTCCCGGTACCGTCGTCGGCAATTCCATCCAAGAGGGCCCGTGGACGTCCTACGGATGCAACAATCAGGCCAACTACGGTGTCGCAACTACGCCACCCTCCTACAGCACGTCCATCGTGCACCCGATCGTGAAACCGCCCTCAGACGTAGTTGGAAAGACTGCGCTCACCAAGGTGGCCAAGGCGAACGGCTGCCTCTACTCGGGTCCCACCCAGATCGTCTTCGATGGGAAGAGCGGGATCATCGTCTCGAGCCCCGACACACCGACGAGTGGCACCTCTGCCAGCGGTAACCCGATCGACGCCAACAACGATGCCGGGGACACCAGCACGTGCCTGCCTCCCTCGGGCGACCCGAGCGCGCCGATCCCTCTTCCGGCAAACGGCGTGGTCTTCGTCCAGACCACTTCCTCGAACTGCTCCACTAAGAAGAACCCCCTACAGCACGGCTATTTCGGGAGCACGAACTCGTCGAACTGCGAGGGTGATGCACTCGTCGGCAACAAGGTCTATGACCCGAGCAACTGGCAGAACAACGTCGGGCTCTCCGGAGCCCTCACGATCGGCGCAGACAACGACATCGTCGCCATGAACGACATCACCTACCAGGACTGTGGCGCCACGCCCCCGGGCAACCCCAACAACGGCAACCCCAACAGCGCCGACCCCACCCCGACCACGGCCAGCCAGGTGTGCGCCATCAACACCAGCCCTGGTGCCGTCAACGACATCCTCGGTTTGATCGCCACCAACTTCGTCGAGGTAAACCACCCCATCAAGCAGGGAACGGGTGGAAGCGGCAAGAACGAGCCGTTGTGTGGTACTACTGGAGCCTTCGACGTCACCTCGTCCGGTGTCAGCGATACTCCCTGTGACTTGCCGAGCCCACGGTTCGACGCCGTCATCCTGGCGCTGCAGCATTCCTTTACCGTCAACAACTTCGACGTCGGACAGCAGCTCGGCGTGATCAACGTGAACGGCGTGATCGCCGAGTACTACGTCGACATCGAGGGGAGCTCCCCCGGGGGCAACTGCGGCTCCAACACGGGCTGCGGCTATAACTACGTGCAGTACAACTGGGACAGTCGGCTCGACTTCATTGCCCCTCCTTACTACCTGTCGCCGGGCACGCCATCGTGGACGATCAACGCGTTCGCCGACAAGGCCTCGTGCTCCTCGACATGTGTCACACCCCTCCCGGCCAGCTGACGACCTGAGGGACGCCGCTCGATCGGCACGGTCGCTGCCCGCCACCCGGTAGCCTGACCTCTCCATGCCCCCGGTGACTCGCGACGACATCCGCAACGTGGCCATCGTGGCCCACGTCGACCACGGCAAGACCACCCTGGTCGACGCCATGCTCTGGCAGTCCGGTGCCTTCCGGGCCAACGAGACCGTCGCCGAGCGGGTGATGGACTCGGGCGACCTGGAGCGCGAGAAGGGCATCACCATCCTGGCCAAGAACACCGCGGTGGTCCACGGCGGAGTCAAGCTCAACATCGTCGACACTCCCGGCCACGCCGACTTCGGCGGCGAGGTCGAGCGCGGGCTGACCATGGTCGACGGTGTCCTACTGCTGGTGGACGCCTCCGAAGGCCCCCTCCCCCAGACCCGCTTCGTGCTCCGCAAGGCACTGCGGGCCCGCCTCCCCGTCGTCCTGGTGGTCAACAAGGTCGACCGTCCCGACGCCCGGATCGCCGAGGTCGTCCACGAGGTCGAGGAGCTCTTTCTCGACCTCGACGCCGACGAGGACCAGATCGACTTCCCCATCCTCTACGCCAACGCCAGGGCCGGGTGGGCGGCAACCGAGCCCGGGGTCGAGGGCGTCGACCTCGAGCCACTCTTCGCCGCCATCCTCCGCCACATCCCCGCCCCCGTCTACGACCCTGACGCCCCCCTACAAGCCATCGTCTCCAACCTCGACGCCTCGCCGTACGTGGGGCGCCTCGCCATCTGCCGGGTCCGCCACGGCACGCTGCGCAAGGGCTCGACGGTGGCCTGGTGCCGCCTGGACGGGACCGTCGAGCGGGCCAAGGTCACCGAGCTCTACGTCACCGACGCGCTCGACCGGGTGGACGCCGACGAGGCGGGCCCCGGCGAGATCGCCGCGGTGGCCGGCCTGTCCGAGGTGACCATCGGCGAGACGCTGGCCGACCCCGACGACCCCCGTCCCCTGCCGGTCATCACGGTCGACGAGCCGAGCTTGTCGATGACCATCGGCATCAACACGTCACCACTGGCGGGCCAGGACGGCTCCAAGCTGACCGCCCGCCAGGTCCTCGGCCGGCTCGAGGCGGAGCTGGTGGGAAACGTGTCGCTGCGGGTGCACCCGACCGAGCGGCCCGACGCCTGGGAAGTCCAGGGGCGGGGCGAGCTCCAGCTCGCCGTCCTCGTCGAGACCATGCGCCGCGAGGGCTTCGAGCTCACCGTAGGCAAGCCCCAAGTCGTCGTACGCGAGATCGATGGCGTCCGCCACGAGCCCATGGAGCGGGTGGCCATCGACGTCCCCGACGAGTACCTCGGCGTGGTGACCCAGCTCATGGCGCTCCGCAAGGGCTCGCTGGAGGAGATGGTCAACCACGGCTCGGGGTGGGTACGCATGGAGTACCGAGTGCCTGCCCGGGGCCTGGTCGGCTTTCGGACCGAGTTCATGACCGAGACGCGTGGCACCGGCATGCTCCACCACGTCTTCGACGGCTTTGAGCCCTGGCACGGTGAGCTGAAGACCCGACGCAATGGCTCGATGGTGGCCGACCGGCGAGGAGTGACCACCACCTACTCCCTCATGAGCCTCCAAGAGCGGGGCATGCTCATCGTCGGGCCCGGCGTCGACGTCTACGAGGGGATGATCGTGGGCGAGAACGCCCGGGCGGACGAGATGGACGTCAACCCCACCAAGGAGAAGAAGCTCACCAACGTGCGCTCTTCGACCGCCGACGAGCTCGAACGCCTCACCCCGCCGACCGTGTTCTCCCTCGAGCAGGCCCTCGAGTTCATCGCCGAGGACGAGTGCGTCGAGGTCACGCCGAACGCCGTTCGACTGCGCAAGGTGGTGCTCGACCAGGCGACCCGGGGCCGACTGCGGAGCCGGGCTCGGCGCGACTCTGCCTGAGGCCGAGGCCGGCCACAGACTCGCTCCGGGGGGAGGGCTCGAACCTCCAACATCCGGCTCCAAAGGCCGGCGTTCTGCCGATTGAACTACCCCGGACCGGGCACGCTGACGCCCGCCGGGCACCTACGCTACCGTCCGCCTCGGGGGTGGCCGCCCCCGCCGCTGCCCAGACCGGGCCTCCACCCGGCAACGGTCGCTTGGTGCCACAGTGGGGACGGGTCGCCTCCTGCCACGGTGGGGACCAGGCGTCCCGGTAGGCTCCGCGCACGATGAAGATCCTGGTGGTCGACGACGACCCGGCGGTGCGCGGGGCACTCAACCGGGCCCTGCGGCTCGAGGGCTACGACGTGGCCGTGGCCCCCGACGGCCCTGATGCGCTGGCCGAGCTCGCCATCCGTCCGCCCGACGCCGTGGTGCTCGACATCGGGCTCCCCACCCTCGACGGCCTCGAGGTGTGCCGCCGCATGCGGTCGGCGGGCGACGACACGCCGGTGCTCATGCTGACCGCCCGCGACGCCATCGACGACCGGGTGCAGGGGCTCGACGCCGGCGCCGACGACTACCTGGTCAAGCCGTTCGCCCTGGCCGAGCTGTTGGCCCGGCTGCGTGCCCTGCTGCGCCGCCGCAACGAGGACGACAGCGCCGAGGTGCTCCGCTTCGCCGACCTCGCCCTCGACCGAGCGAGCCGCGAGGCCCGACGAGGAGACCGGCCCTTCACCCTGACCCGGATCGAGTACGACCTGCTCGAGCTGCTCATGCTCCACCCGCGCCAAGTACTGACCCGCGAAGTCATCCTCGACCGGGTGTGGGGCTACAACTTCGACTCGGGGACGAACTCCCTCGCCGTCTACGTCGGCTACCTGCGGCGCAAGACCGAAGCCGAAGGTGAGGGCCGTCTCATCCACACGGCCCGCGGCGTCGGCTACGTGTTGCGCGAGCCGTGAGCACCCTCCCGCCGACCCCCTCTGCCACGCCCGGGCCGCTGCCCGGACCACCCGGGGAACCGCCGCCAGGGCCACCACCAGAGCTGCGAGAGCCGCTACCGGAGCCACCCGGGGGGCCGGAGCCGCCACAGCCATCGGAGCCGCCCCCCGAGCCGCCACCGGAGCCACCCGACAACGACGTCCCGCCGGACAGCTGGCCTCCCCCCGGCGCCACCCGAGCCGGTGCACCGCCGCCCCGGTGGTCACCCGTCGGCCCGTCACGGGCACCCCGTACCCTCGGCGAGCGGTTGCACTACCACCTGTCGCTGACGCGCCACAACGTCACGTTCCGTGCCCGGCTGGTACTGGCGGCCACTGCTGCCGTGGTGGTGGCGGTCGTCCTGGCCAGCGGTGCCGCCTACGTGGCCTCGGAACGTTCGCTCGTCGACTCCATCGACGTGACCATCGGCCAGCAGGCCCAGAGCCTCATCTCCGGCCCGGGTGTGCCGGCCATCCCAAACGAGTGCGTGAGCTCGGGACAGTGCTTCCAGGTGGTCGCCGGCAACGGAGCCGTCAACCCCGGCGACCCGCAGGTCCTTCCCGTCCCGCCCAGCGTGCGCGCGGTGGCGCTGAGCCAGGGCAACGCCCCCTCGGCGTACTTCACCACGGTGACCAACGGCAGCCGGCTGCGCGAAGTGACCATCGCGCTCCCGCCCCAATTCCTCTACCGATCGCAGTCGGGCGTCTACCGGCTACCCGCTGGTGGCGCCCTCCAGCTCACCGCGCCCCTGGCTGGCGTCGACCAAGAGCTCCGCCACCTCTTCTTCGTGCTACTGGTGGTGGCCGGCGGGGGTGTCGCCCTGGCGGTCATCTTGGGCTACGGCGTCGGTCGCGCCGTGCTCGGACCGCTCAACCAGCTCACCGACAACGTCGAGGAGCTGGCCGAGCACACCGACGTGTCCCACCGCCTCGACCCCGGAGGCCGCGACGAGCTCGGGCGCCTGCGTCGCGCCTTCAACCGCCTCCTCTCCGCCCTCGACCTCTCGCGCGAAGCGCAGCGTCAGCTCGTCCTCGACGCCTCCCACGAGCTCCGGACGCCCCTCACCAGTCTGCGCACCAACCTCGAGGTAGCTCGACGCCTCGACGAGCTCGACCCTGGCGAGCGCGACGTGCTGATCGGCGACGTGCTCACCCAGCTCGACGAGCTCACCACCCTGGTGGGCGACCTTGCCGAACTAGCCCGCGGCGACCAGCCAGGCCGAGCCGCCCAAGCCTTCCGGCTCGACCGTCTCGTCGAGGACGCCGTGTCGGTGGCGACAACGCACGGCCGGCGCCGCAACATCACCTTCGCCCTCGAGGCCTCGCCGTGCTGGGTGTCCGGCACTCGCAGCCGCATCGAGCGTGCCGTCGGCAACCTGCTCGACAACACGCTCAAGTGGAGCCCCGAGGGCGCCACTGTCGAGGTCACCTGCGCCGACGGCGAGGTCGCCGTACGCGACCACGGCCCGGGCATCGCCGAGGCCGACCTGCCCTACATCTTCGCCCGCTTCTACCGGGCAGCGGACGCCCGCGGCAAGCCGGGCTCGGGCCTGGGCCTGGCCATCGTGGCCCAGGTGGCCAGCGAGGAGGGCGGCACGGTGACCGCCGAGAACGCGGAGGGTGGTGGTGCGCTCTTCCGGCTGCGGTTCCCCACCACGACCGCCGGCACCCCTTCCGGCGGCTCCGGCCGTCACCCCGCCGGCAGCGGAGGTCGGTGAGGCCGAACGACCGCACATGGCGCGACGGGCCCACCGCCGACTAGGGTGCCGCACGACATGGGATCTCTTATCAAGAAGCGCCGCAAGCGCATGCGCAAGAAGAAGCACAAGAAGATGTTGAAGGCGACCCGCTGGCAGCGGCGAGCGGGGAAGTAGCCGGCGACTGGCTCCGTGCCGGTCGTGGCATGAGCCCTCGTCAGCCGGCAGGTCCTCGTCAGCCGGGCGCTGCCCCGTCGTCGGCGGGTGGGAGCGTCCGGGTGGCAACGAGGCGACCGGTCTCGTTGCCGACGGTGAGCACGTCGAGGCCGGCGACCCCGAGGTCCGCGGCGCGTCCTTCGACGAACCACGTCGAGCCGCTGCCAGCCAGGCGAGGCGTTGCGCCCGTAGCGGCAGCGAGCGCGTCGCGCCAGATGGCAAGACGTGGCTCGACCACGAGCGCCGCCTCCTCGAGGTCGTTGCCGACCCACGTCCCTGCGCCCCTGGTCGGGCCATCGTGCTTGTGCTCCCACCTCCCACCACGGGCGGACACGAGGGCGTCGGCGGCACGGTAGACCGAGGCGGTGTCCACACCGAAGGGTGGGAGCACCAGGACGAAGTGGCGCTCGACTGACGGCAGGGGCTCGACCACCTCCCCGATACCGGTGACCCGGGCCCGACCGCCTACCAAGCAAAAGGGGACGTCTGCACCCAGGCGTGCCGCCACCTCGAGGTCATGACAGCCGGCCCACCGGAGCACGGCCGCCGCGTCAGCCGACCCGCCGCCGAGGCCGGCACCCGGCGGGATCCGCTTGACCAGCACCACGTGGGCACGCCGGCCTACGGCCCTAAGGGCACGCCGGACGAGGTTGTCGTCGCCGCCGGGGACCCGAGGGGCGAGAGGCGCCGATCCGGCTGAGGCGAGCCCCGACCCGGCGGCAGCGGTGCCGTCTCCCCGAGGCCGAAGGTGCTCCAGCGACACCTCGAGCCCGTCACCGTCAGTGAGGACCAGCGTGTCGGCGAAGTCGAGCGTGACCATCTCGGCGTCGAGCAGGTGGTACCCATCGGCACGGGTGCCAGTCAACGCAAGCGAGATGGTGAGCTTGGCTGGGGCGAGAAGCACCGCCGCAGGAGCGCCCGCACCAATGGGCTCGGTCGAAGCGGAGCTGTCGCCATCGGCTTGCGCCACGTGCGACCTGCGCTTGCCCTGCCCACCCGCCGGTCCTCCGATGCCGGTCATGCCACCACCGGATGCTCGTAGCCGGGCCGGGCCGGCAGCTCCCACGAGGCCAGGGCTGCCCACTGGTCGAGGGCCAGCTCTTCGGCACGGGCGGTATCGGGGATGCCGGTAGCGCCGAAGGCAGCGGGAGGGACGACGCCGTCGAGAGCACGACGCAACATCTTGCGACGGTGCGCGAACCCGGCCCGCACCACGGCGAAGAGACGTTGGTACGAGACGCCGTCGGCGCGCCAGGACGGCTCGACGGGCACCGGGTGACGCTCGAGGCGGACCAGCACGGACTCGACCCGAGGACGCGGGACGAAGACCGAAGCCGGCACTCGCCCGACCACCGACGCGGATGCCCAGTAGGCAATCTTCACCGAGACGGCCCCGTAAGCGCCACTGCCGGGCGACGCGGCGAAGCGCTCCCCCACCTCGCGCTGGACCATGACGAGCAGAGAGCGCACCGCCGGTGCTCGTTCGAGCACGTCGACCACCAGCGGGGTGGCCACGTTGTAGGGCAAGTTGGCCACCAGGGTCCACGCGGAGGATGCTCGGGCTTGTCCTGGCGTCCGGTCCGGCTCCCACCGAACGGCGTCGGCCTCGGACAGCGAGCCGGCATCGGACAGCGAGCCGGCATCGGACAGCGAGCCGTCCTCCGCCACGACCCCCGACCGACCTCCGGTGGTTCCGGTCGGTGGTAGGCCTCCCGGGGCTCCGGCAAGCAGCACGTCCCAGTCGAGCCTGGTGGCGTCGGCCTCGACGACACGCACCCCGGCCAGCGCGGGCTGCTCGCGCAGCACCCGGCACAGCGCCGGATCGACCTCGACCGCGGTCACCGACGCTCCGACCTCCACCAGCGCCAGCGTCAAGGAACCGAGCCCGGCACCGATCTCGACGACCGGCGAGCCGGCACGTACGTCCGCCAGTCGCACGATCCGACGCACCGTGTTGGCGTCGGCCACGAAGTTCTGGCCAAGCGACCGCCGAGGGGCAAGCCCGTGCTCGGCGAGCAGGCGCTGTACGTCGGATCGGCCCAGGGTCACCCCGCCAGTGTGCCACCCACGGGCACCCAGGCAACCCGGCACGTCCCGCGCCCATGGCCAACGGGCGAGGGCCGCCCAAAGGCTTCAGACCCGGAAGCCCCCCGTCATCAGACCCGGAAGCCCCCCGTCATCAGACCCGGAAGAAGGCTCTGGCGTTGGCCGTCGTGACGGCAGCCAGCTCCTCGCGGTCGCGACCTTGACAGTCGGCGACTACCGCCCCGACAAGGGGCACCCTCGAGGGCTCGTTGACTGATCCGCGATGCGGTACCGGGGCGAGGAAGGGAGCATCCGTCTCGACGAGCATCCGGTCGACGGGGCACAGCGCCGCCGCCTCACGCACGTCGGCCGCGTTCTTGAAGGTCACCACACCGCTGAACGACAGGACCGCCCCGAGGTCGAGGCAACGCCGCGCTTCCTCGGGACCCCCGGTGAAGCAGTGGATGACCGTGCGCTCAGGCACTCCTTCGCCGCGCAGCACGTCGAGCGTGTCGTCCCACGCCTGGCGGGTGTGCACGACGAGGGCGAGCCCCACACGCTGTGCCAGCGCCACCTGCGCGGCGAACACCTCCCGCTGGACCGAGCGGGGCGAGTGGTCGTAGTGGTAGTCGAGGCCGCACTCGCCGATCCCCACCACGACACCTCGGTCGGTGGCGGCCAGGGCCTCCTCGAGCACCGCGACGGTCTCCTCGAGGCCACAGACGGCGTCGTGGGGATGGAGCCCGACGGTGGCCCAGACCTCGACCCCCTCGGCTCGGGCCGATGACCCGGGGGCCCTCAGAGAGCGGACGAGGTCGACAGCCTGACGCGACGTCGACGCGTCCGTCCCCACGCAGACGAGCCGCGTCACTCCCGCCTCCGCCGCCCGAGCCAGCACGGCGGCCACTCTCCCGTCGTCGGCGGAGCCGTCACCGGTGCCGTCAACGGGGTCAGCGGCAGTCCGACCCTGGCTCGCCGTCTTGTCCCCGGTGGCCGGACCGGTTCGCTCGCTGGTGGCACCGGGTAAGTAGGTGTCCTGCAGATGGCAGTGGGAGTCGAACCATTCCACGACGGCGTCCCCGGAGCCGCGCTGCTCCGAGTGCTCGGTCAGTCCGGGCCCAAGTTCCGCCTCCCGGCGCGGTGCCGGAGTGTCCGGCCCAACCGCCACCGGTCAGCCCTTGCGCCGTGGGAACAGCGGAGCACCCTTGCTGACCGCGACCCCGCCGGGATAGCCACCCCACGACGTACTGTCCGGCAGGCGTTGGTCCGCCGGAGACCCGCTCAGACCGATCCGGTGCCAGATGGACGTCGTCGCCTCCGGCATGGCCGGAGCGGCCAGGAGCGCCACGATGCGCAGGGCCTCCAGTGCGTCGCCGAGCGCTCGCTCGACCGCTGGCCCCGGTTCGGCCTTCCACGGCTCGGCGGCCTCGAGCGCGGCGTTGGCGGCGCGCACCAGCCGCCACGTGGCCTCGAGGGCGAGGTGGGGCTGCCCGGCGTCCCACGCCGCCACCGCTGCGGACACCGCCTCACCTGCCTCGTCGGCCAAACGCCCCGACGCGGCCGGGGCCGGCCCGATGCCGCCGCACTTGGAGCCGACCACGGTGGTGACCCTCGAGAGCAGGTTGCCCAGGTTGTTGGCCAGGTCCGCGTTGTAGCGGGCAGTGATCCCTTCGGCCGAGAAGTCGCCGTCGGAGCCGAGGGGGACGTCGCGTAGCAAGTGGTAGCGGACGGCATCGACTCCGTAGTCGGCGATCAGGTCGGCCGGTGCGATCTGGTTCAGGCTCGACTTCGACATCTTCTCGCCGGCCACCAGCAGCCACCCGTGCACCTGCACGTGGGCAGGTGGGTCGATACCGGCAGCCATGCACATCGCCGGCCACCACACGCAGTGGAAGCGGATGATCTCCTTGCCGATGAGATGGTGGACCGCCGGCCACCACGTCTCGAAGCGCTCCTCGTCCTCGCCGAACCCGATCGCCGTGAGGTAGTTGACGAGCGCGTCGTACCAGACGTAGAAGACGTGACCCTCGTCCCAGGGGACGGGCACCCCCCAGTCGATCGACGTCCGGGTGATCGAGATGTCGTGGAGACCGCCCTTGATAAAGCTCAGCGCCTCGTTGCGCTTGGGCTCCGGTGCCACCGCATCGGGATGCTCCTCGTACCACTCGATGAGCCGCTGCTGGAAGGCGCTGAGCCGAAAGAAGTAGTTCTCCTCCTCGAGCAGCTCGACGGGGCGCCGGTGGACCGGGCACAGGTTTCCCTCCACCAGCTCGTCCTCGCCGTAGTACTGCTCGCAGGCCACGCAGTACTGCCCGCGATAGGTCCCCTTGACGATGTACCCGTTGTCGTAGATGCGAGACAGGAACGCCTGGACAGCCCGATGGTGACGCGGCTCTGTGGTGCGGATGAAGTCGTCGTTGCTCACCTCAAGGGCACGCCAGGCCTCGGCGAAACGGGGCGCGAGCTGGTCGGTCCACGCCTCGGGTGAGACGCCGTGCTCCTCGGCCGTGCGAGCCACCTTCTGCCCGTGCTCGTCGGTGCCCGTCAGGAAGAAGACGTCGTCCCCACGAAGCCGGTGCCAGCGCGCCAGCGCGTCGGCGTTGACCGTGCAGTAGGCGTGCCCGACATGGGGCGCGTCGTTGACGTAGTAGATGGGCGTCGTGATGTAGAAGTGGGGCACCGTCTGCCAGCGTACCGAGCGTGCAGGTGGGCCACTGTCGTGGTAGCGGGGAGGACGGCGGCAGTCACCCGGGAACGGCGGCTGTCGCCCGGGGACGGCGGCGGGCGGTCGATGGGCTGGCGGGTCACCAGTTGGCGACGTGGCAGCTCCCCCGGCCCGTACGGGCGGTGAACCCCTGGTGGTACGCCTCGGCCGGCCAGAACGTCGCCGCCCGCACGACCTCGGTCACGATGGGGCGACGGAAGCGTGCCTGGTAGGCGTCGAGCGCCTCGGTCGCCTGACGCAGCTGTTCGTCGTCGTGGGCGAAGACGACCGACCGGTACTGCGTGCCGATGTCCGGCCCCTGTCGGTTCGGCGTCGTCGGGTCGTGGTGCCGGAAGAACGCCTCGAGCAAGGTGGCGTACTCGACGCGTCGGGGGTCGTAGGTGACCAGCACCGTCTCGGCATGGCCAGTGTGGCCCGAGCAGACCTGCTCGTAGGTCGGTGCCAACGTTTCGCCGCCCTCGTAACCGACCATCACGTCCACCACCCCGTCGACCGCCCGAAAGAAGTCCTCGACCCCCCAGAAGCAGCCGGCGGCGAACGAGGCTCGGGCCAGGCCGTCGGGGACGGCTCCAGGCTCGACCGGCGCGGCGCGCGTGGTGTCAAGGGGGGTGTCGAACGGGCGGGATGGGCTTCGCCGCAACAGTGCAGGTCCTCCTCGCTGAGCGATCCGGGTGCAGGCATCCAGGCGCAGCCCACCGGGGGCACGTCCGGACTGCTTGTTCACAACGTCGGTGGACCACCGGTTGTTCCGGCACTCGGGGCACTCAGGTCATCGGGGGCACTCAGGTCATCGGGGGCACTCAGGTCATCGGGAGCACTCAGGTCATCGGGAGCACTCAGGTCATCGGGAGCACCGGGCTGGGCGGGGGCACCGGGGTGGGCGTGGGCGAGCTGGTACACCCGCCGTCGCGGCACGCCGAAGTGAGCCGCCACCGCCGCCACCGCCGTCCTCGTCCGCTCCCCGCCATCCACCCGCTCGGCCACGGCCGCGGCCAAGGTGTCGTCGTCGACGTCGGCCACCGGGCGGCTTGGGCCCGTGGCCCCCATCGAGGTGGCCGCAGCAGGCTCGGCTCCCTCGAGGACGACCACCACCTCGCCCCTGGGCGGGTGGTCCTCGGCCCAGCCGGCCGCAGCGGCCAGGTCGCCCCGCCACACCTCCTCGTGGAGCTTAGTGAGCTCGCGGACGACGGCCACCCGACGCGCCGGGCCACAGGCGGCCGAAAGGTCGTCGAGGGTCTTGGCGACGCGCAGCGGCGACTCGAACAGGACCACCGTGCGCTCCTCGGCCGAGAGCGCTGCCAGTCGGCGCCGACGAGCAGACCCCGACCGGGGAAGGAAGCCGTCGAAGCAGAACCGGTCCATGGCAAGCCCACTGACCACCAGGGCGCCGAGCACGGCGGAGGGACCCGGGACGACGGTCACCGCGAGCCCGGCGGCGGCGGCGGCGGCGACCAGCTGGCCACCCGGGTCCGAGATCCCGGGCATGCCGGCGTCACTGACCACCGCCACCCGCTCGCCCGACGACACGGCGGTCAGCACCTCCGTCATCCGGACGGCTTCGTTGTGCTGATGGAGCGAGCGCAGGGGGACACCGGTGACCCCCGCGTGGGCCAACAGGCCTCGGGTGCGCCGGGTGTCCTCGCAGTAGATGACGGCGGCTCCGGCCAGGGCCTCGACGGCACGGGGCGACAGGTCCCCGAGGTTGCCGATCGGCGTGCCCACGAGCACGAGAGCCCCCGGGCCGCCGCTCGTCGTCACTCCCGGAGCTCCAGGTGGTCGCCGCGCCGCAGGCCCCACCGTTCGAACGCCCCCGCCTGGGCCTCGATGACCGTCCGTGCCCGCCACCGAGGTGCGCTGATCCGCCAGCGCCGCAAGGTGACGACGTCGAGGACGACCAGGTCGCGGTCGCAGAAGGCGACGTCGATGGCGTAGTGCATCCCGAAGGTGTGCACCGACCTCGTCCTCGGCAGCACCAAGGCCCCCGAGAAGGACCGCGTCCCGAGCAGCCCCTTGGCCCGTGCCCGTGCCGTCCTCGCCACGTCGGCCGCCGCCAGCACGTCGCCGTCGCGAAGCAGCCAGCTCACCCGAACACCCCACTGCCGAGTGCGGCTGACCGGAGGTGGGTCTCCGGGCTGGCTGGGCTGGCTGGGCTGGTTAGCCGGTGCCTCGGCCGGACGACTAACCTCTCTCCCTCGTGTCCAAGCGAACCAACAAGCGCAAGCTGCGCGCCAAAAAGAAGGCCAACCACGGCAAGAAGCCGAACTGCGGACGGGGCTGAGCTCCGCCGGCGAACGGGGCTCGGACGCCCGGTCACCGTGACGGCGGAACCCATCGTTGTCCGCGGCGAGTGAGCACGTCGACCAAGACAGAGGGTCGGTCGGTGATGATGCCGTCGACGCCGAGGCCGCACAGGCGCTCCATGTCCTCTTCTTCCTCGATCGTCCAGACGTGGACGGCGAGCCCGGAGCGGTGGGCGGCGTCGACGAGCTGCTCGTCCACGATGACGACGTCGCCGTAGGTGGCGGGCACCTGCAGGGCGACGTGCCGGAGGGTGGGGAGCTCCTCTCCGACTCGGACCGCCCGGACGAGCTCGGCGACGGCCACCGTGCCCGCCGACGTCGGGATGTCGGGAGCGTAGACGGAGAAGGCATCGGTGGCACTGTCGAGGAACGACGCCACGATGACGTCGTCCCGGCGGCCGAACCGGTGGAGCAGATCGGCGAGAGCGCGTTCGTAGGGCTCGACTGCCGGCGCCGTGCGCTTGATGTCGAGGTTGAGGACCACGCCCCGGAACTCGTCGAGCACCTCTTCGAGGGTTGCGACCCCGAATGCTCGGTCCTCTGGTGCCCGTCCCCGGAAGGGGTAGGCGTCCTCGGGCAGACCGGGGGTCACGTCCGCCCCGGCGACCCACCAGTAGGCGTTGTCGAGCCGCTGGAGCTCCTCGAGCGTGAGCAAGGCGATGTCGCCGGTGCCGTTCGTCGTCCGGTCCACCGTCGGGTCGTGGGAGACCACCAGGTGCCCGTCGGCCGTGGCGTGCACGTCGAGCTCGATCCCGGTGGCACCGACGGCCACCGCGTGGCGGATGGCGTACAGCGTCGACGACGGCCCTTCCCACGCCCCGCCCTGGTGGGCGTAGGCCAGGACGCGCCGTTCGAGCCACACCCCGCCCTCGACGGTTCGATCACGGGCCACGCGAGAACGGTAGCCTCTGCCCCGCCATGCTGGACCACATCTTCGCCCACCTGGTCACTTCGCTCCGTCGAGGGTTCGACCAGGCACTCCTCGAGCGCCAAGCACCCGAAGAGCGGTTCCAGGTGGACGTCTTCCTGGGCGACGTGAGCTTCGAGACCTCCTACAGCCTCCCCGGCGAGCAACGGCCGGCCCGGATCCGTGTCGACGTCAGCCTCGACTGGCCGACCTGGAGCCAGACCGCCTACCGCAGCTGGGGCATCGGCGAGGAGCCCGACGAGCTGCCCGAGGTGGTCGTCGAGATCGCCATCCGGGTGCAGGGACTCGATGCCGCCCCCGACATCGCCCCCCTCCTCGACGTGCTGCCCGATCAGTTCGCCGTCGTGGGCGACGAACCGCTCGCCCGCGCCTTCCCCACCCTCGAACAGGTACTGGGCGACGACGCGCGAGGGCCCGAGCACGCCGTAGAGGTCTCCTACGAGGGATCCTGTCCCCTCGACGAGGCGACGCTCGAGGAGCCCGAGCGCCTCGACGAGCCCTTCGCCGCCCTGGGACGGACCGTGGCCTCGCTGCTCGTCCGCGTCGGCGACCTGCCCTTCACCTTCCGTCCCGCCGCTCCCGACGAGCCCTGAGACCGGTCGGGGCGGTCGACGCCAGGGGGACGGCGATCAGGCCTCGAGGAGCCCCGCGGCCACGGCCAGCTTGCGGAGGTCGGCCAGCGGCCGGGCCCCGACGTGCGAGATCGCCTCGGCGGCACACAGGGCGCCGAGGCGGGCACTGTCCTCTGGCCCCTGTCCGTGGGTGATGCCGTAGAGGAACCCGGCGGCGAACAAGTCGCCGGCGCCGGTGGTGTCGACGACGCGCTCGACCGCCGCTGCCGGGACGGCGACGGGCCCCCGGGGGGTGACGACCACGCACCCTGCGCTCCCCCGGGTCAGCACGGCAAGCACCCCGGTGTCGGCCACGGCGTCGACGGCGGCGTCGATGGCACGGACCCCGAAGAGGGTGACGATCTCCTCTTCGTTGGCGAACAGCAGGTCGACGTGGCCGTCGAGGAGGTCGAGGAACTCTTCGCGGTGGCGCTCGACGCAGAACGGGTCCGACAACGAGAGGGCAACCGCCCCGTCCGTCTGGTGCGCCCGCTCCATGGCGGCCCGCATCGCCGCCTTCGCCGGCGGCTGTTCCCACAGGTAGCCTTCGAGGTAGAGCACCTGGGCAGCAGCCAGGTGGCCGTCGTTCAGGTCTGCCGGACCGAGCTCGGAGGCCACGCCCAGGTGGGTGACCATGGTGCGCTGGGCGTCGTCGGTGACGAGCACGAGACAGTGCCCGGTCACCGCGTCCTCCGCCTTGGCCACTGCCGGCGGGTCGAAGGCGACGCCGAGGGCTCGGATGTCGTGGAGGAACGACCGGCCGAGCAGGTCGTCGGCGACCCGTCCGATGAACGCACACCTGCCGCCGAGGGCGGCCACGCCGGCGACGGTGTTGGCCGCCGAACCTCCCGACGCCTCCACGGTGTCGCCCAGGGCCTCGTAGACGGCGGCGGAACGCTCGCTGTCCGCCAGCGTCATCGTCCCCTTGGTGAGCCCGAGGGCGGCCACCTGCTCGTCCGTGCTCGAGGCCAGGACGTCCACGAGGGCGTTGCCCACGGCGACGACGTCGAAGGTCGCTCCGGCATCGCCAGCTCCCCCCGAGCGCGTGGCCGGCCCGGACGGGCCCGTGGCCGCTACAGCCGAGGAAGCGGGAGCTGGGGTCTCGATGTCCGGGGTCACCTCCCGACGGTAGCCTGCCTCCATGACCCCGACGCGCACGCCCGACCCGACGTCCTCTGACGCCTACCGGCTCCCCCGCGACGTCGCCCCCGACGCCTACCGGCTCGTCCTCAAGCCTGACCTCGCCGCGGCCACCTTCGCCGGCGAGGTGGAGATCGACGTGACGGTCGTGGAGCCGACGGACACCGTCGTCCTGAACGCTGCCGAGCTGGCCGTCGACCGGGCCGAGGCGTCGACCGGCGGCAGTCGACGGGCCCGGGTCGTCACTGCCGCGTCCGCCCAGCTCGACGCCGACGAGGAGCAGCTACGGCTCCGCTTCGACGACGTCCTTCCGGCGGGGACGGCGACTCTCCACCTGTCGTTCACGGGCGTGCTGAACGACAAGCTCCACGGCTTCTACCGGTCGACCTTCACCGACGCCGACGGCAACGAACAGGTCATCGCCACCACCCAGATGGAGGCCACCGATGCCCGGCGCGCCTTCCCCTGCTTCGATGAACCTGACCGCAAGGCCACCTTCGAGATCACCCTCGTGGTCGACGAACAGCTTGCCGCCTACTCGAACAGCCCCGAGGTCGACCGGGCGCCCGAGCCCGGTTCGCCCGGCAAGGTCCGGGTCCGCTTCGCCCCCACCATGCCGATGTCGACGTACCTGGTGGCCTTCGTGGTCGGACCGCTCGAGGCCACCTCCCCCGTCGACGTCGACGGCGTCCCCCTGCGCGTCGTGCACCCGACCGGAAAGGGGCACCTCACCGCCTTCGCCCTCGAGGTCGGCGCCCACGCCCTGCGGTTCTTCACCGAGTACTTCGGCATCCCGTACCCCGCCGACAAGCTCGACCTCGTGGCCATCCCCGACTTCGCCTTCGGGGCGATGGAGAACCTTGGCTGCGTCACCTTCCGCGAGTCGGTCCTCCTCGTCGACCCGGCCGACGCGGCCCGCACCGAGCTCGAACGGGTGGCCGACGTGGTCTGCCATGAGATCGCCCACATGTGGTTCGGCGACCTCGTGACCATGAAGTGGTGGAACGGCATCTGGCTCAACGAGGCGTTTGCCACGTTCATGGAAGTCTTGGCCGTCGACGCCTTCCGACCGGAGTGGCAGCGTTGGGTCAGCTTCGGCGTGGAGCGGGAGGCGGCGTTGGCCGTCGACGGGCTCCATGCCACCCGACCGGTCGAGTACCCGGTCGGTCGCCCCGAGGAGGCCCAGGGCATGTTCGACGTGCTCACCTACCAGAAGGGCGGCAGCGTCCTGCGCATGCTCGAGCAGTTCATCGGCCCCGAGGCCTTCCGCGACGGCATCCGGCGCTACCTCTCGGTCCATGCCCACGGCAACACCGAGACGTCCGACCTGTGGGACGCCCTCGAGGAGGCCAGCGGCCAACCGGTCCGCGCCATCATGTCGACCTGGATCGACCAGGGTGGCTACCCGCTCGTCAGCGCCGGCGAAGACGGCAGTCTCGCCCAGTCACCCTTCTCCTACCAGGCCGAGCCGGGCGGAGCCATCGGCGCCATCTGGCAGGTCCCCGTGCTGGCACGCAGGCTCGGCCACTCGACCGGCGGCGCGGTTGCCACCCTGCTCGACGGCCCCGCAGCGGCCGTGGCTGGCTCGGACGCCGACGACGGGCCGTGGCTCGTCAACGCCGGCGGGTCGGGCTTCTATCGGACTGCCTACCCTGACGCCACCGTCGAGGCCCTGTGCCGTCAGCTCGGCTCGCTCACCCCTCTCGAGCGCTACAACCTGGTGTCAGATGCCTGGGCCGTCGCTCTGGCGGGGCGAGGCAGCCTCGCCGGCTTCCTGGGGGTCGCCCGGGCGCTCGGCGACTCGGGCGAGGGCGACCCGAGCGTCTGGTCCGTCGTCCTCGGCGCCTTCGGTCTGTTCGACCGGGTCGTGCCCGATGCCGACCGGGCCGCGCTGGCCGCCGCCACCCGCGCGCTCTTCGGCCCGGTGGCCCGGCGCCTCGGGTGGGACCCCTCCCCCGACGACGACGAACGCACGCCTGCGCTGCGCGCTTCGGTGCTCCGCACGCTCGGGACCATCGGCGAGGACGCAGCCGTGCGCGCCGAGGCGGCCCGCCGGTTCGCCGCCGGCCCGCTCCACCCGGACACCGAGTCGGCCGTGCTGGACGTCGTGGCCGCCACTGGCGGTCGGGCGGAGTTCGACGCCTTCCTCGCCCGCTACCGGGCACCGGCCAATCCCCAGCAGGAGAACCGCTACCTCTACGCCCTGACGTCCTTCGACGACGAGGAGCTGGCCCGCAGCACCTTCGACCTGGCGCTCTCCGAAGTCCGCACCCAGAACGCGCCCTTCGTCCTCCAGCTGCTGATCGCCAACCGAGCCACCGGACCGGCCATCTGGGAACGCGTGACGGGGCACTGGGACGAGCTGGTGGACCGTTTCCCGGCCAACATCCTCCCCCGCATGCTCGACGGGGTGCGCGCCCTGTGCGGCTCACCGACGCTCGCCGCCGAGGTCACCGCGTTCATCGAGGACCACCCGCTGCCGAGCGGCGGCAAGACGGTCGAGCAGATCCTTGAACGGTTGGCCGTCTCGGTGGCCTTCGGCGTGCGGCACGGCTCGACCCTGGCAACCGACCTCGCCGCGGCGTTCGACCTCGGCACGGCCTGACCAACCCTCGGCACGGCCTTCCCCAGATGACCGGCACCCGGACACGACCTCCGCGCTCCACCGGGCGCGGACACACCCCAGCCCGGGGCGCCCGATCGGCGCCGGCAAGGGCAGACGCAGCCGGCTGTCCGTAGGTCGGACCGTGGACCTCGGCGTCGTCCTGGGCGTCTTCGCCCTCGTGCTCGTGGCCGAGCTTCCCGACAAGACGATGGTCGCCGTGCTCGTCCTGGGAAGCCGGTCGCGACCCGTCGCCGTCTGGGCCGGCGCTGTTGCCGCCTTCGCCGTCCACGCTGCCGTCGCCGTCGCCGCGGGACAAGCGCTCGAGCTCCTCCCCCACCGGTGGGTCGAAGGAGTGACGGCCGCGCTGTTCGCTGCGGGGGCCGTCTACCTGCTCGTCGTGCCCGAGCGAGAAGAACGGCGACGAGGCGAGGAGGAGGCCCGCCGGGCGCGCTCGGGGCTCCGGACGGCGGCCGGTGCGTTCCTGGTCATCTTGGTGAGCGAGCTGGGCGACCTGACCCAGCTCCTCACGGCCAACCTGGCCGCCCGCCTCCACGCACCGTTGTCGGTCTTCCTCGGAGCGTTCGCCGCGCTCGCGGCAGCCGCTGCCCTCGGCGCGTTCGGAGGTCGGTGGCTCGTCCGCTACGTGCCCCTCGGGGCCGTCCGCAAAGGAGGTGGCGTCGTCCTCGCCGGGTTCGCGCTCTACTCGGTGCTCCAGCTCGCCGGCGTCTGAGCTCCAGCTCCGTCGGAGGACGCCGCCGATCGGTGGCAGGCTGGCCCGGTGCCGGAAAAGACCCCTGCCACCCGCCAGGACGAGCCCACCCGCCAGGACGAGCCCACCCGCCAGGACGAGCCCACCCGCCACGCCCGGGCCCGACGCGCCGAGCTCATCGACCGGGCCCGGGCGGCGATCGGCTTCATGCCTGATGACGAAGGGGAAGCGCTGCTGGCAGCGGCCGAGCGGGCGGGCCGATCGGTCCCACACGCCACCTTCGTCGAGGTCGGCGCCTGGTGCGGGAAGTCCGCGGTGTACCTCGGGGCGGCGGCAGAGGCCACGGGGGCCGTGCTCTTCAGTGTCGACCACCACCACGGTTCCGAGGAGAACCAGGCGGGCTGGGAGCACCACGACCCCTCCCTCGTCGACCCGACAACGGGCCGGATCGACACCCTGCCGCGCTGGCGCGCCACCATCGTCGGTGCCGGGCTCGAAGCGTCGGTGGTCGGCTTGGTGGGCGATTCAGCGACCATCGCCCGGCATTGGTCCACACCGCTCGCCTTCTGCTTCATCGACGGCGGACACGGGGAGGAGCCGGCGTGGGCCGACTACCGAGGATGGACACCGCACGTCGCTGCGGGAGGGTGGCTGGCCATCCACGACGTCTTCCCCGATCCAGCCGACGGCGGGCGCCCGCCCTACGAGCTGTGGTGTGAGGCACTTGGCTCGGGGGCGTTCGTCGAAGACGGAGCCTGTGGGTCGCTCCGGGTGCTCCGGCGCGTTGGGGCGCCCGACGCATGACCTCGCCGCCTGGCACCCTGACGCTCCACGCCGGGTTGCCATCGGGCACGTCCTCACACCTCGCCGTGGCCGCTGGGGACCCACGCCGCACCGTGGAGCCCCCACCACCGACCGCCCTGCCGGGGCCTATGGCCTGGGGTTGCTCGCTCGGCTGCAACGGCTCCGGTCGGCAAACCGGGTCGGACTACGGATGAGACGTGGCAGCAGGGGCCGTCCCTGGTGACGCGGCATGGGACGGCACCGGAGCGAACACGAGGTGGCTCCAGCCGGTGGTGACCGTATGGCCGAACGCGGCCAGCGCCACGCCGGCCACGAACGCGAACGCCACGGTCCGCCGCCGCAGACGGGCCCCTCGCACCACTGGGCGCGCTGTCTGAGCGTCCCGCGAGTCGCCGGCGGCAAGCCGGACGGCCCGGTAGAAGTGGGAGACGAAGTGGACGGCCACACAGGCGAACCACACCACGAACGCCGCCTGGTGGAGGTGGAGCAGCAGCAGGTCGTTGGTCGGTCCGTTGAGCCACAGGGCGACCCCTGATGCCATCAGGGCGACCGTCGAGAGGAGCAGCACCGGACCCAACGCCCGGAGCAGCGGATGGGGTGGACCGGCTCGCCGGTAGCGGGGGTCACCGAGGTAGTAGCGGGAGAACCGCCACAACGTCGAGCCCATCTTGACGAGCAACGGCGGGATGATGAGCAGGCCGAGGGCGATGTGCCACGAGAGGACCCGGAAGATGAACGGGATGGTCAGGCCCTCGAGGACGAAGAGCACGGCGAGCACGAGGCCGGTCGTCCCGGTGAGACGGGCGTTCGCTTCGACGCCGGGGTCGTGGTCGTCCCGGCGCTCGAACGCACCGATGATCTTGGCCGCCTCCTCCACCAGGACCGACCCACCGGCCGCTGGACCGGCCTGCCTCGACAGCTTGCGGAGATCCGATCGCGTCGCCGGGTACCCCGAGGTCCCTGCGGCCGATGACACCCGCCGGCTGAGGGCGGGCGGTTCAGGGACGTTCCCCGCCGGCACGCGGGTCGAGGGCGGCACACGGGTCGAGGGCGGCGCGCCGACCGCGGTCGATCCGCCAGCCGAACGTGCGGCGGACCGCACGCGGGCCGCCGGGGGGGCCGGGGAACGAACAGACCCGTCCGCGACAGGCGAGGCCGACCTCGCCCGCGCCGCGTACGAGGACGGCTGCTGCCCGGGCCCCGGTGGTCGGAGTGGGTCCGGCTGCCTCGCCGGAGCTCTGCCTGGGTCTCGACGGGCTGGGTCTCGACGGGCTGGGTCTCGACGGGCTGGGTCTCGACGGGCTGGGTCTCGACGGGCTGGGTCTCGACGGAGTGACCGGTCCGCCCACGCTGGCGGCTCGGGGTGGTCATCCCACGGCGGCGCCGTGGCCCACGGCGGAGGGGCGCCACCCTCGGAACCGGTGGCGTTCGGCGCTCGGTCCGTCGGCCCCGCAGGCCGTCGATCTGGCGGCCCGCCTGCCTGTCCGTCGGTCCGGCGACCTGACGGCCGCTTGGCGGTTGTTCCCTCGGGGCGGTCGCTCGACAACATCGCCAGCCGCTCCATGGCGCGGCTGTACTGGTCGATGGAGCTCCGGGGTCGTCGCGACGAGGCCACGTCCCCTATTGAACCAACTCGCAGCGGGCAGCGGGCAGCGGGGGTGGCACCGGCCCACTCCCGTGCCTGGTCAGGGCGTGGTCGGCGCAGGCCCCGACGGGGCCACCGGCTGGCGAGGCCCCGGCGGAGGCGGTTCGGTGAGGTCGAGGGCGGTCGGGAGCCCTTCGCCTCGGAATAGTCCCGACGCCCCCGACGCGCCACTCAGTGCGTCAGCAGCCAAAACGATCGCTCCCGCCGTGTACGTGGAGCGTTCGAGCGGGGGGAACGTCGCCTCGTCGGGGTAGACCATGCCGGTCCAGTACGTCCCGTCCGGTCGACGGAGCGCCTGGACGGCATCGAGGAGCTCACGCGCTCGATCGGCCTGCCCGACGGCGTCGAGAGCCAGCGCACACTCGGCCGTCTCGGCGGCGGTCACCCAGTCGCCGGTGGAGACACACCGGACGCCACGCCCGTCGAGCACGAAGGTCGACCAGCCCGCTTCCAGGCGTTCCACGGCGGCACGACCCGACAAGGCTCCCGACAGCACCGGGTAGTACCAGTCCATGGCGAACTCGTCCTTGCAGGCGAAGTGGTCCCGCTGATGGGCGATCACGTGTGCCAGGCGTCCCGCTGCCAGCTCCCAGTCGGGACGCTCGAGCCCAAGCTGCTCGGCGCAGGCGATGGCGCAACGCAGGCTGTGGTAGATCGACGACGAGCCGGTGAGCAGCGCGCTCGGCTCGACGTTGCCAGTCGAGTCGAGCGACCAGGCAATCGAGCCATCCGCCCGCTGCCAGCGGAGGACGAAGTCCACGCCCGCCGACACGGTCGGCCACAGCCACCGGAGACCGTCGAGGTCGCCGGTCGACAGGTAGCGGTGCCAGGCACCTGCGGCCGGGTAGGCGCACACGTTGGTGTCGAGCCGCTGGTCCTTCACGCCCGAGGCCAGGTAGTAGTTGAACCAGCTGCCGTCGGGAAGCTGGGTGTCGACGAGCCACTGGTAGGCCCGGTCGGCCGCTTCGGTCAGCCCGCACACCGTGAGCGCCATGGCCGCCTCGACGTGGTTCCAGGGGTCGCAGTGCCCCCCGGGGAACCACGGGATCATCCCGTCGGGTCGCTGGACGGCGGCGATGGACCGGGCGGTCGCCAGCACCTCGCTCGACCGGAGCACGCCGGGGAGGTCGGGAAGGTCGGTCACGCTCGCCCTCCCACCCCGGCCAGGTCACGTCCGTCCGACCCGGGCCCGGTCGCCGCCTTGGGGCGGGGGGCGGTGCTCGGCTTGGTGGTGTAGACGACGAGGCTCTTGCCGACCAGCGGGTTGAGCAGGAGATCGGCCCCGCGGGTGATCCGGGGAGCCGAGGTGATGTCCCACACGAGCAGACGGTGGTAGGCAGCCACCAGCGGGTGCCGGTCGTTGCTCGGACCGACCAGGCAACGCAGCCACCAGTAGGGGGCATGCAGGCCGTGGGCGTGGTGGTAACCGGTCACCTCGAGGCCGGCCCGTTCGAGCCGACGGACGAGCTGACCGCGCCGGTAGATGCGGACGTGCCCACCGGGGACGTCGTGGTACTCGTCCGACAGGGCCCAATTGACCAGCTCAGGACCGGCTCGCGGCACCGTGACCGCCATGGTCCCCCCAGGGCGGAGGACCCGGGCGAGCTCGGTCATCGCCTGCTCGTCGTCGGGGATGTGCTCGAGCACCTCCGAGGCGATGATCCGGTCGAAGCTGCCGTCAGCGAACGGCAGGGCCAGTGCATCGCCCTGTGCGACACCGACGCGGTCTCGGGCCAGATCGAGCTCTCCGGCCTCGACCATCGCGGCGAACGTCGCAAGGACGCCCCGTACCTCCTCACGTCCCGCGTCGAGGGCGACGACCCCGGCACCGAGACGCGCCGCTTCGAAGGCGTGCCGACCGAAGCCGCAACCGAGGTCGAGGAGCCGATCGCCCGCCTCGACACCGAGCCGCCGGTAGTCGACGGTCAGCAAGAGCGGGCCTCCGTCGTCGCCAGCGCGCCGCGGTCCTCATCGGAGACCGCCACCGTGGGCAGATCGGGAGCGGCCCCGTCGGCCCCGGCAGCCCCCTCGGCCAGCAGGGCCCCGTCGGCCCTCTCGGCCAGCAGGGCCCGGTACTCGGCAGCCGTCCCCGTCGCCGTCACCTGCCAGGTGAAGCGGCCGAGGACCCGCTCCCGGCCAGCGCTACCGAGCCGCGCCCGCAGTGCCGGGTCGTCGAGCAGCCGTGCGATGCCGGCGGCCAGGGCGCCGGGGTCGTCGGGCGGCACGAGGAGGCCGGTCTCACCGTCGGTCCCCACGACTTCGGGCAGGGCACCGCCGGTGGTGGCCACCAGGGCGACGCCACAGGCCATCGCCTCGATGGCCGGCAGCGAGAAGCCCTCGTAGAGCGAGGGGACGACTGCGACCTCGGCCTCGGCGTAGTAGCGGGCCAGCTCGCGGTCGGAGATGCCGGTGACGCAGTGCACCACCGGCGCCAGCCCGAGCCGGTCGATGGCCCGGGCAACGCGTCCGTCCGGTCGCGGGTTGCCGACCACCATCAGCTGGACGTCCCGTTCGGTCCGGAGCTTGGCCACCGCCTCGAGGAGGGGGACGAGCCCCTTCATGGGGACGTCCGACGAGGACGTCACCATGATCCGCCCTGGCACAGGACGGACGTCGGGGTGCGGACGGAAGATGGTGTGGTCCACACCGACTGGGACGACGGTCATGCGATCAGGTGCCACCTGCATCTGGGCCGTGATGTCGGAACGCGACGACTCGGAGACGGTGACGACCCGGGGCAGCGACCGGGCTACACGCACCTGCATGCGCAGGAAACCGAACCAGCGCCGGGTAGTGAAGGCCTGCCACGGATTGGTGGTGTGCGCCAAGGCCAACTGCCGGTCCACGGTGATGGGGTGGTGGAGCGTGGTGAGCACCGGCCATCCGTCCTCGATCATGCCGAGGATGCCGTTCCCCAGGCACTGGTTGTCGTGGACGACGTCGAAGTCGCCCCGCCGCCGTGCCAACACGGAACGGGCGCGGAGGCTGAAGGTGAGCGGCTCGGGGAAGCCCGCCGTGCACATCACACCGAACTCGAGGGCCGCAATGGCCGGCCATGGGGCGCTCCTGAAGTCGGCGAGCGACGGGACCCGGAACGGGTCCGGGTCGCGGTAGAGGTCGAGGCTGGGCACCGGCGTGAACCCGACGCCATCGTCGAGCTCCGGCCAGGGGGGTCCGGCGAAGACCTCGACGGAGTGGCCCAGGCCGACCAGCTCGCGGGTCAGGTGCCGGGTATAGACACCCTGTCCGCCGCAACGAGGGTTCCCTCGATAGACGAGGAACGCCACGCGGAGCCCTCCGGGCTCAGGCGGCCTCGGCGCTACCCGTTCGGGGAGCCCTTGGAGCGCTGGGCGGTGAGCCTCGCCTCGCGACCACAGCCGCTCAAGCATCGCTACCCCGTGACGACGCGCGCATAAGAGTGCAAGCCTCCCCCGCCGAGGCCCGCCCGCGCAAACCGTCCCGCTCCCCCTGCCAAGCGACGTCCACCACGACACCGCCGTTCGCTCGTCGTCGGTCACCGAGTAGTCAGGTTCCGTTCACCCGCTCGTGGCGTCCTGCCCGTTGTAGGGTACGCGCATGCACCTGGCCGGGCTGCTCGGATGCCCGTTGCTGTCCTCCACCGGTGAGGCCGTCGGCAAGGTCGACGACCTGATCGTGCGGCTCCGAGGCGGCGACTACCCGCTGGTCACCGGGCTGGTGGCCCGGGTCGGCAAGCGCCGCGTCTTCATTCCCGTCAGCGAGATCGCCGAGCTGCGGACCGGCAACATGCTGCTGCCTCGCGCCCGGGTCGACCTCAGGAGCTTCGAGCGTCGCGACGGCGAGGTCCTCCTGCGCGAAGACATCCTCGGCCACCGACTGATCGACGTCGCCGACGCCGAGCTGGTGCGCGCCTGGGACATCGAGCTCCGGCCCAGCGAGGAAGGCTGGGTCGTCTCGTGCCTCGATACCCGCCGGCCGGCCCGGCTCTTCGGGCTCGTGCGCACCCCGGGCGGGCACCCCTGCCGCGACTGGAAGGCGTTCGAGCCCCTCGTCGGCCACACCCCGAGCGCGCTGGTGCGTGCCCCCTTCGGTCGGGTGCGGCGCCTGAAGCCGGCGCAGATCGCCAATCTCATCGAGGACGCCTCCCGTCAGGAGGGCGAGGAGATCCTCGACGTGGTCCACGCAGACCCCGAGCTCGAGGCCGACGTCTTCGAAGAGCTCAACCCCGACCTGGCAGCACGGCTCTTCGGCGACAAGAGCGACGGCGAAGTGGCCGAGGTGCTCGCCCACATGCGCGCCGACGACGCTGCCGACGCGCTCACCGACCTTCCCCAGAACCGGCGCCAGGCAGTGCTCGATGCCCTGCCCCTCGCCGCCCGCGCCCGCATCCTGACCCTGCTCGGCTTCAACGCCACGAGCGCCGGGGGGATCATGGGCATCGAGTTCCTCACCGGGCCTCCCGACGAGACGGTCGAGGTCGCCGTACAGCGCATCCGCGACGCCGAGCGGGTCCAACCCGAGGCGCTGTTGACCATGCACGTCGTCGACGAGGTCCGCAGGCTGATGGGGACGGTGACCGTGATCGGGCTCCTCCAGGCGACGGGAGACTGCACGCTTGCCGAGGTGGCCGACGCCGACCCGGTACGGGTGACGCCCGATACCGACGTCGTCGACGTGGCGTTGCTGATGGCCGACTACAACCTGATGACCGTGCCGGTCGTCGACGACGACAACCGTCTGATCGGGGTCATCACGGTCGACGACATCCTCGAGGCGACCATCCCGGACGACTGGCGCCGCCGGGAGCCGCCTCCACATCCCGACAGCCCTGAGGGAGGCGACGCGCGGGCCGCCGGATCGACGTCGGCGAGCTAACGGGCGGTGGCGCCTCCTGTCGATCGGCGTCCCGACGAGGCCGCGCCCACACCCGACGCCACCGGTGGCGCCATGGGCGGGCGGACCGGGGCACCTCCGCCCGAGGACGGCGGGCGGCCGTCCGCCGTCCTCGACGAAGCCCATCTCGGCGACATCGAGGGTGCCCTCGGGCGCATCGCCGTCGGCGACATCGGCGAGCGCCACACCTGGCGGCAGCGGCTCGTCACCCTGGCCGCCATCGTGGGCCCCGGGATCATCGTCATGGTGGGCGACAACGATGCCGGGGGCGTCTCGACCTACGCCCAGGCCGGGCAGGACTTCCACACGAGCCTGTTGTGGACGCTCCTGCTGCTCATCCCCGTCCTCATCGTCAACCAAGAGATGGTGGTCCGGCTGGGAGCAGTGACCGGCGTCGGTCACGCGCGCCTCATCAACGAACGGTTCGGCCGCGGGTGGGGCTGGTTCAGCGTGGGCGACCTCTTCCTCCTCAACTTCCTCACCATCGTCACCGAGTTCATCGGCATCTCCCTGGCCGCTTCGTTCGCCGGCATCACGCCCTTCGTCGCCGTTCCCGTGGCCGCCGTCGCCCTGGTGGCGATCACCGCGTCGGGAAGCTTCCGGCGGTGGGAGCGGGCCATGTTCATCTTCATCGCCGTCGGCGCCCTCCAGGTCCCGCTGTTCTTCCTCTCCCATCCCCGCTGGGGGACCATCGGCCGCAACTTCGTCATCCCGTCCATCCACGGCGGGGTCAGCTCGTCGGCGGTCCTGCTCATCATCGCCATCGTGGGCACGACGGTCGCTCCGTGGCAGCTCTTCTTCCAGCAGTCGAACATCGTCGACAAGCGCATCACCCCCCGCTTCATCAGCTACGAACGAGCCGACACGGTCCTCGGCTCCTTCGTGGTGGTGGCCGGCGCTGCCGCCATCATGGTGGCGGCCGACTACGCGGCTCGGAGCACACACGCCTTCGGCCACTTCACCAACGCCGGAGCGGTCGCCCACCTGCTGGCCCAGCGGAGCGGCGGGCTCGGCGCCATCTTCGCCATCGTCCTCTTCGACGCGAGCGTGCTCGGTGCCGCGGCAGTCACCCTGTCGACGAGCTATGCCTTCGGCGACGTCTTCGGCATCCGGCACTCCCTCCACCGTGGGTTCCGCGAAGCCCGGCCCTTCTACCTCTCCTACCTGACCATGGTCGTCGTCGCCGCCGGCATCGTCCTCATCCCCCATGCCCCGCTCGGGCTCATCACCACCAGCGTCCAGGCACTCGCCGGCATCCTGCTCCCGTCGGCCAGCGTCTTCCTCCTGCTGCTGTGCAACGACCGGGAGGTGCTCGGCCCCTGGGTCAACCAGCGGTGGCTCAACGTGGTCGCCGTCCTCATCGTGGGGGTGCTGCTGGTCCTGTCGGGCACGCTCATGATCACCACCCTCTTCCCGTCGATCGACGTGACCGCGGTCACCCTCTGGCTGGCCGGCGCCCTCGGCATCGGCGGACTGGCAGTCTTCGCCATGCTCGAGGTCATGGCCCGACGAGGCGGTCGGCCGCGCCCACCGGTGCCCGCTCCCCTCAGTCGGACCGACAAGCTGACCTGGCGCATGCCCCCTCTCACCCTCCTCAAGCCGGTGGCGTGGTCGCCGGGCCTCCGGGCCGGGATCCTGGCGTTGCGGGCCTATCTCGTCCTGTCGATCGTCCTCCTCGTCGTCAAGGCCGTCCGGCTCGGCGGAGGCTGACCGCGGGCAGCACCCCGAGCCGCCCCGACGCCGCCGTCGGCTCGCCAGCAGTGGTCAGCGGTCGGTAATGTCACCGCCATGGACCTCACCTACCCGCCGGAAGCCGAGGCGTTCCGCTCCGAGATCCGCAGCTGGCTCGAGGCAAACCTGCCCAAGGGGTGGGGCACGCCCGGCTTCTCGATGACCAGTGAGGAGCGTCGGGCCTTCAACCACGAGTGGACGAAGAAGCTCTTCGAGGGCGGCTGGATCTGTGCCTCGTGGCCCAAGGAGTACGGCGGCAAGGGCCTCTCGCTCATGGAGTCCGTCGTCCTGAACGAGGAGTTCGCCCGAGCCGAGGCGCCGCTCCGGGCCGACTTCTTCGGAGACACCCTGGTCGGCCCGACGATCCTCCAGTGGGGTACCGAGGAACAAAAGCAGCAGTTCATCCCCGGGATCCTCAACGGGACCATCGCCTGGTGCCAGGGCTTCTCCGAGCCGGAGGCCGGCAGCGACCTCGCCTCGCTCAAGACGCGTGCCGAGCTCGACGGCGACGAGTGGGTCATCAACGGCCAGAAAGTCTGGACGACCCAGGCCCAGTTCGCCGACTACATCTTCCTTCTGGCCCGCACCGACCCCGATGCTCCCAAGCACGCCGGGATCTCCTACCTGCTCGTGCCCATGAAGCAGCCGGGCATCGAAGTCCGGCCGATCGCCCAGGTCGACGGCAGCGCAGATTTCAACGAGGTCTTCTTCACCAATGCCCGGTGCCCGGCGGCCAACGTCGTCGGCGGCGTGAACAACGGCTGGAAAGTGGCCATGACCACGCTCGGCTTCGAGCGGGGCTCATCGACGACGACTGGCCACCGGCGCTTCCTACGCGAGCTCGAGGAGATCATCGCCACGGCCCGCGCCAACGGGAAGGCACAGGACCCACTCGTCCGCCAGCGGCTCGCCCGGGCCTGGACCAAGGTGAAGATCATGGAGATCAACGGCTACCGATCGCTCACCGACGCCCTGAACGGAACGCACCACATGGCGGCGCTCGGCGCCTGCAACAAGATGTTCTGGTCCGAGCACCACCGCGAGACCATGGAGCTGGCCATCGACATCCTCGGCCTCGACGGCCAGGTCCTCACTGGCGAGATCACCGACGAGGGCGACTCGCGGATCCAGCGGGGGCGCACCGACTACCCGGTCAGTGACCTGCAGGCGTCGTTCTTCTTCTCGAGGTCCGAGACGATCTGGGGCGGAACGGCGGAGATCCAGCGCAACATCGTGGGCGAACGGGTCCTCGGACTTCCCAAGGAGCCGAAGCCGGCCTGAGCCCGAGCGGCCCCGGCTCAGAAGCCCGGGACGTAGCCTCCGCGACCGAGAGCATCGGCAGCGAAGGGGTCCATCGACTCGTCGACACCGCCTCGCACCTCGGTGACCCAGTCGAGCCGACCGGTCAGGATGCGCTCTACGCCACCTTGGAGCGTCGACGCGCTGATCGCGCACGAGCTGCAAGCCCCTTGGAGCTGCACGTCGACCACTCCGGACTCGACATCGGCACCGAGCAGCACGAGGTCTCCGCCGTCCGCCTGGACGGCCGGACGCATGAGCTCGATGAGAGCCGTAAGGTCGGCCAGTCGGGAGGCACGCTCGTCGTCGGAGAGCCCCTCGGCTCCCCCGATTCCCTCAGCTCCCTCAGTTGCTGGCCCGGAGGCATCGCGCTCGTCGGCCACTCGCCTCTTCCTCGCTCGCGCTCGCCGGCCACCTGTTTGTGGCCGTCCTTCGCAGCCGAGCGTACCGGCCCCGTCCCGAGCCCGTTCGCGACACGTGTCGCCCTTGGCCCCAGCCCCGGTCCAGCCCCGGTCCAGCCCCGGTCCAGCCCCGGTCCAGCCCCGGTCCAGCCCGCAGTGGACCAGCCCGACGCGGGTGCCTCGCAGCGCACCGCCACCCCGGCTAGCATGTGCGGTACCCATGGTGCGACCAGTTGCCCCACTGGGGGCGGTCGGGCTCATCCTCCCGACCATCACCCAGGACGGAACCGCCAGCTGGGAAGGTGCGGCACCCACCAGTGCCACCGTTGGTGAGAATTTCGCTGATCCCACCATCGATCCCACCATCGGTCCTGACGCCAACGCCGCGCCGTTCGCCGACCTGACGGCGACCGCCAAGGCCGCCGAGGACGCAGGCGCCTCGGCACTGTGGGTGTGCGACCACGTCTTCTGGCACCGACCGGTCCTCGAGTGCATGACCGCCCTCACCGTGGCCGCCATGGCGACCCGAAGGGCGGTCGTGGGCACGTCGGTTGTCCAGCTGCCCCTCCGCAACCCCACCGTGGTGGCCAAGCAAGCAGCCTCGTTGCAGTCGGCCACCGGGGGACGCGTCGTCCTCGGCGTCGGCGTCGGGAGCCACCCAGGCGAGTACGAGCAGGCCGGAGCCGACTATCAGCGGCGCGGTCGTCAGCTCGACGAAGGCATCGAAGCCCTGCGCCGTTCGTGGCAGAGCGGCGATGGCGCCACCGCCGGGGACGTCGCCGGCGACAGCGCCGCTCGCTATCTCCAGCTCCCCGCCCCCCCACCCGTTCCGGTGTGGGTGGGCGGCTCGTCAGAAGCGGCGCTGCGACGCGCCGCCGCCAGGGCGGACGGGTGGATGCCGCTCTTCCTCGACGTCGATACCTACGCAGCAGCCCTCGAACGCCTCGACAAGGAGATCGACCGGGCCGGACGTCCCGCCAGCGCGGTCACCACATCGGTGGTCCTGTTCGTGTCGGTGGACGACGACGCCGACGAGGCCAGCCGACGGGGCCTCGCGTGGATGTCCTCCCTCTACGGGCTCCCCCCCAAGGCATTCGCCCACCATCTCGCTGCCGGGTCGGCGTCGGCGGTCGCTGCCCGCATCGACGCCTATCGGCAGGCCGGTGCCGAGCACGTGGCCGTGTACGTGACCGACGATCGTCCCCTGCCTCAGTTCTACGCACTGCTCGCCGCGCTCGGCTCCACCGCCTGAGCCCATCGAGCCCCGCCCGAGCCGCCTCCGTCCACTACGCCACCACCGCAGCCACCACCCTCCACCGCAGCTCGACCCACACCCATCCCGCACCCGGGAGCCGTCCCCGGCTCCAGGCAGAGACCCAGAGGACACCATGGAACGCACCGCCTACATCACGGGCACGGCGATCGTGCCGATGAACCGGCGCGATCGCACCGTCGAGGAGATGGCCCACCAGGTCGTCGCCGAGGCCGTGGCCGACGCCGACATCGACCCGGCCACCGTCGACCTGGTCGTCTTCGGGAACGCCACCGCCGGCAGGCTGGTCGACCAGGGTTGCATCCGGGGCCAGTCGTTCCTTCGTCAGGCCGGTCTCCGCAACGCCGGCATCGTCAACGTCGACAACTCGTGCGGCGGAGGCTCCTCGGCCCTCCACGTCGCCACCCTGGCGGCGATGGCTGGCACCAAGACCGTCCTGGCGGTCGGCGCCGAGAAGATGTGGACTGGGGACCGCTCGGCCACCCTCGCCGGCATCGAGGACGGGGTCCCGCTCGTCGAGCGGGTTCGCATGCACGCCGAGATGGAGAACCCCTCCGGGTCGGTCCTCATGGCGCTCAACGCCACCTGGTGCCGCCGTCAGATGGACGAACGGGGCGCCACCCTCGAGCAGTTCGCCGCCGCCACCGTCAAGGCCCGGCGGCACGGGGCCCTCAACCCGAACGCACAGTTCCAGAGCGAGGTGACCGCCGAGGAGGTCCTGGCGTCCCCTTCGATCGTGCCGCCGCTCACTCGGTTGATGTGCTCGTCGTTCACCGACGGAGCAGCAGCCGTCGTGGTGACGCCTCGACGAGCGGCCGGCGCGCCCCGCATCCGGACGAGCACCATTCGATCCGGCAACGGGGACATCGACTACCACGACCGGTTGGCCGAGGCGGCGGCGGCGGCGTGGGAGGACGCCGGAGTCGACCCGGCCGACGTCGACGTCGTCGAGCTGCACGACGCCACGAGCCCCGAGGAGCTCTACGCGCTCGAGTCGCTTGGCTTCTACAAGCCAGGCGACGCCGGTCCGGCCACCCTGGCCGGTGACACCTCGATCGGGGGTCGTGGCGTCACCGTCAACACCTCGGGCGGCCTGGTCGGGCGAGGCCACCCCCTCGGGGCGACGGGCATCGCCCAGGTCGTCGAGCTCACCCATCAGTTGACCGGACGAGCCGGCGCCCGACAGGTCGACAGCCCCCGGCTCGCCGTTGCTGCCAACACCGGTGGCATCATCGGGACCGACGCAGCCTTCATCGGCATCCACGTCCTCGAGGCAGACTGACATGGCCCATGCACCGACAACGGCACGAGGTGGTGTGATCACCGGTTGGGGGATCGCCGTGCCAGACAAGGTCGTGACCAACGACGACCTGGCCGCCCAGATGGACACCAACGACGCCTGGATCGTCGAGCGCACTGGCATCCGCCAGCGGCACATCGGCGGCACCACCTCCGGGCTCGCCATCGAAGCGGGACGGGCCGCCCTCGACCGGGCCGGTCGGCGGCCCGACGAGATCGACGCCGTGGTCCTCGCCACCACCACCCCCGACCAGATCGTGCCAGGCACCTCGGCCAGCGTCCAGAACGGCCTGGGCGTCACCGGCGGCGCCTTCGACGTCAACGCCGCCTGCTCCGGCTTCGTCTACGGCCTCACCGTGGCCCACGGCCTGATCGCCACCGGTGCCGAGCGGATCCTCTTGATCGGCGCCGAGACACTGTCGAAGATCACCGACTGGGAGGACCGGTCGATCGCCGTGCTCGTCGGAGATGGGGCCGGGGCCGTGGTCATCGAGGCGGTCGAAGGACCCGGCCAGCTGCTCAGCTGGCAGCTCGGTGCCGACGGGTCACTGCGCCACCTCCTCGAGTGCGACCACGGGGGCTACCTGTCGATGGCAGGCAAGGAGGTCTTCCGCAAGGCCGTGCGGGTGGTCGTCGAGTCCTCCGAGGCTGCCCTGGCCGAAGTCGGACTGACCGCTGCCGACGTCGACCTCTTCGTCCCCCACCAGGCCAACCTCCGCATCATCACGGCGGCCTGCGAACGGCTGGGCATCCCCGAGGAGCAGGCCGTCGTCGTCATCGACCGCTACGGCAACACGTCGTCGGCTTCCATTCCCCTCGCCCTCGTCGACGCGCTCGACGCCGGGCGGATCTCGCCCGGCGACCACCTGCTGTTGAGCGGGTTCGGTGGCGGGATGACCTGGGCCAGCGCCGTGCTTCGGTGGGGCGGGTGACGACGGCAGCGGACACGCCGACTCTCGTCGTCCTGGCAGCCGGGCTCGCCCGCCGCTACGGCGGACTGAAGCCGCTGGCCCCGGTCGGCCCGCACGGCGAGGCAGTGATCGACCTCGTGGCCTCGGACGCGCGAGCTGCCGGGTTCGGTCGGATCGTGCTCGTGCTCCACCCCGACACCGGCCCCGCCGTCCGCTACCACGTCGAACGGTGCTGGCCAGAGTCGGTACCGGTCACCTTCGCCGTCCAGCGCGTGCCGCTCGGGACGACCCATGCCGTGCTCGCCGCCCGCGAGGCGATCGGGGATGGACCCTTCGCCGTGGCCAACGCCGACGACGTCTACGGCGAAGACGCCCTCTCCGTGCTCGCCCGGCACCTGCAGACCGAGCGCCAAGCGCATGCCCTCGTCGCGTTCTCCCTCGCCGCCACGGTCGTCTCCGACGCACCGGTGACGCGGGGGGTCTGCACGGTCGGGCCGGACGGCACCCTCTCTTCCATCGCCGAACGACGCCACGTCGCCCGTCACCAGGACAACGGTGCCGAGGTCGCTTTCCGCGCCGACGACGGCACCTCGCCGGTCGACCTCACGCCGGATGCCCCCGTGTCGGTCAACCTGTGGGGCTTCCAAGCCGACATCTGGTCCGTCTTCACTGCGGCGATGGACGCCTCGGGCCTCGACGAGGAGGAGGCGCTGGCCATGGTTGCCGCGGGGAGGGGCGTGCCCACGGGCGAGGTGCTCCTTCCCGAGGTCGTCGGCCGGATGGTCGCCGACGGCGAGGGGCTGCCGGTGCGCGTGCTGCGAGCCGGCGGTGCGTGCATCGGGGTCACCCACGCCGATGACCTGCCCGTCGTCCGCGACCTGTTGGCCCGTCAGGTGGCAACCGGAGAACGGCCCGAGTGGCCCTGGGAGCCGCTTCCGACCACCTGACTGCAAGCGGCGCTGGTGCGGCGGTAAGCCCCCGGCCGCTGGCCCGGTCCGCTCGTGGTGGCCCGCCTCGGCACTAGCCTGGGAGCCGGAGCGAGCGCGTACATGATGACCCGGACCCGTCGACTGACCATCAGCCTCGCGGTGAACGCGCTCGTGGTGGCCGTCGAGGCGGTCGGCGGGCTGGCTGCCCATTCGATGGGCCTGATCGCCGATGCCGGGCACAACCTGACCGACGTGGGCGCGCTCGCCCTGTCGCTGGTTGCCGTGCGGTGGGCCCTCAGACCGCCCAATGCGGCGCGGACGTTCGGGAACCACCGGGCCACCATCCTCGCCGCCCTGGCGAACTCGGCGATCGTCTCGGCGGTGACGGTCCTCGTGGTGGTCGAGGCGGTCCGGCGGCTCGGCGCCCCCGGGAACGTCCACGCCACGGCGATGGCCTCGGTCGCTGCCGTCGCCCTTGTCGTCAACGTGGTCGCTGCCCGGCTGCTCGCGGACGGGTCGCACGACCTCAACATGCGGGCTTCGTTCCTCCACATGGCCGGCGACGCCCTGGCGTCGCTGACCGTGGTCGTCGCTGCACTGGCCATCGCCGTGGGAGGGGCACCGGAGTGGCTCGACCCGGCTTCGGCCCTGGCAGTGGCCGCCGTCATCACCACCCAGTCAGTCGCCGTGCTCCGCCAGAGCGTCGCCGTGCTCCTCGAGTCGACCCCGGCCGACCTCGACCTCGCCGCCGTCTCGGCGGCGATGGCCGCCGTCCCCGGGGTGGGCGAGGTCCACGACTTGCACGCCTGGAGCCTCTCCAGCGAGGTCCGGGCGCTCTCTGCCCACCTGGTGCTCGTCGGGCACCCGTCGCTCGAAGAGGCCAACGCGGTGGGAGAAGCCGTCAAGGCTGCCGTCGGCGTTCCCTTCTCGATCGCCCATGCCACCCTCGAGCTCGAGTGCGAGCGGTGCGTGGCCGGTCCTGCCGATCCCTGCACCATGGAACCGCTGCCGACCGGCGACCTGCGCCTCGTCGGCGGGGAGCCGGGGAACGAGCACGACGACCACGCAGGCGGGCTGCTCAAGGCGACGGGGGAGCTGCACTCCCACCACTCCTGAGGCTGCCCCCGCTGTGCCCGAGGCTGCGCCGGCGTCGATCCGGCCCCGGACGCGCCGAAGCCCCGAGTAACCAGACGGCCGAAGCCGCCCCAGCTCCTCGGGGCCAGGCACGGGTGCACGGC
>JAJZBK010000011.1:0-8594 GCA_021798955.1 Actinomycetes bacterium | reverse complement strand
GCCTTGCCGTCGGCCTGGCCGCGGCTGGCCTTCATGACAGCCCCGGTAAAGAAGCCGGCGAGCTTGTCCTCGCCGGACCGGTACCGCCCCCACTCCTCGGGGTGGGCGGCGATGGCCTCGTCCACCATGGACGCCACCGCCTCGGTCGACAAGGCCTCGAAGCCCCGCCGGCGGGCGAGCTCGGCGGGGTCGCCCCCACCGTCACGCAGCAGGTCGGCAAGGACCGTCTTCACCTGGGTGGCAGTCAGCTCGCCGGCTGCCTCCATACGGAGGAGCGCCACGTAGGAGGCTGCGGGAAGCTGCCGCGCCGCCTCGGCGTCCGTCGCCGCCTCGTTGGCCGTGCGGGCGAGCGCCAGCGCAGCGGGAACGCCCTCGGCCACGGCGGCCTGCACGAGGCCATCGAGGCCCAAGTCGACGACGGTCGCCACCTGGTCGGCACGGGCGCCACCCGACTCGAGCACCTCGTCGCCGAAGAACGCTGCCAGCTGCCGGCGCCGCTCAGCGGGCATCGGTGGCAGCGCGGCCGCCACCGACGAGCGCCACTCGTCGTCGGGCACGACAGGGACCAGGTCGGGCTCGAGGAAGTACCGGTAGTCCTCGGCCTCCTCCTTCGACCGCAACGTGACGGTCGCGCCCCGGTCCTCATCCCAGTGGCGAGTCTCCTGACGCACCGCGCCGCCGGACTCGAGGACGTCGACCTGGCGCTGCGCCTCGTGCTCGACGGCGCGGGCGACCGAGCGCAGGGAGTTGAGGTTCTTGATCTCGCACCGGGTACCGAGCACAGACGACCCGGCTCTCCGGACCGACACGTTGGCGTCGACCCGCATCGAGCCTTCCTCCATCTTGCCGTCGGACGCACCGGTGGCCACCAGGACGGCCCGCAGCTCGGCCGCGTAGGCGCGAGCCTGGGCCGGGGAGCGCAGGTCGGGAGCGCTTACGATCTCGACGAGCGGCACGCCCGAGCGGTTGTAGTCGACCAGTGAGTAGTCGGCGCCGTGGATCCGTCCCGACGTCCCGGCATGGGTGGTCTTGCCCGTGTCCTCCTCGAGGTGGGCCCGCACGATGCCGATCCGGGTGCCGTCGGGCAGCTCGAGGTAGCCGTCGGCGTTGATCGGCTCGTCGTACTGGCTGATCTGGTAGTCCTTGGGCATGTCCGGGTAGAAGTAGTTCTTCCGGTGGAACGTCGACGGACGCACGTCGCAGTGCAGGGCCGTGCCGATGGCCATGGCGAGCTCGACGGCCCGCTGGTTGAGGACGGGCAACGAGCCGGGCAGGCCGAGGCACACCGGGCACACGTTGGTGTTCGGCTCGTCGCCGAAACTGTTCGGGCAGCCACAGAACAACTTGGTGGCCGTCTTGAGCTCGCAGTGGACCTCGAGCCCGACGACCAGCTCCCACCCGTCGCGGCCGGGCACACCACTCATGGGAGCCCCGCTGTCGGCTCGACGCCGTCCCCGCCGGGCGTCGAACCCGGAGAACCCGCCGCCGGTGCCCCTGCCGGCGCCCCAGCCGGCGCTGCTGCCTCGAGGACCGCCGCCGCCCGGAGCAGGGTGTTCTCCCCGAGCGCCGGCGCCATCAACTGGACACCGACCGGCAAGCCGTCGGCACCGGTACCGAACGGCACGCTGATGGCCGGATGGCCGGCCAGATTGGACGGGATCGTGCAGACGTCCGACAGGTACATTGCGAGCGGGTCCTCGAGCTTCGACCCGAGGGCGAAGGCGGTCGTCGGTGACGTCGGGCCGAGCAGGAGGTCGACCCGGCGATAAGCGGCGGCAAAGGCGTCGGCGATGAGCGTCCGGACCCGGAGCGCCTGGTTGTAGTACGCGTCCACGTACCCGGCCGAGAGCGCGTACGTCCCGAGCATGATGCGCCGCTTCACCTCGGCGCCGAAGCCGGCCGTCCGCGTCGCCGTGTTCATGGCCACCACGTCGTCGGCACCCACCCGCAAGCCGAAGCGGACGCCGTCGTACCGGGCAAGGTTCGACGACGCCTCGGCCGGAGCGATGAGGTAGTAGGCGGAGAGCCCGAAGCGGACTTCGGGGATCGACACCTCCTCAACCGTGGCCCCGGCAGCGGCGCACGCCTCGGCGGCTTCGTGCACACGGCGGGCGACGTCGGGAGCCACGCCATCGAGGTGCTCGGTGAGCACACCGACGGTGAGGCCGTCGATCCCGTCTCCGAGCACCGAGGCCAGCCGCGGCGTCAGGCGGTCGAGCGACGTCGAGTCGAGGGGGTCGTGCCCTCCGATGACGTCGAAGAGCAGGGCGGCGTCGGCCACCGAGGCGGCGAACGGCCCGACCTGGTCGAGCGAGCTGGCAAAGGCGATGAGCCCGTACCGGGAGACCGACCCGTAGGTCGGCTTGAGCCCGACCACGCCGCACAGGGCAGCCGGCTGGCGGATCGAGCCACCGGTGTCGGAGCCGAGCGCCAGCGGGACGAACCCCGCGGCCACGGCTGCCGCCGAGCCACCCGACGAGCCGCCGGGGACCCGAGTGGTGTCCCACGGGTTGCGGGTCGGCCCGAAGGCCGACGTCTCGGTGGAGGAGCCCATGGCGAACTCGTCCATGTTCGCCTTGCCGACTACCACGGCGCCGGCCCGAGCCAGGCGGTCCACCACCGTGGCGTCGTAGGGTGGGCACCATCCCTCGAGGATCCGCGAGCCACACGTGGTCGGCACACCCCGCGTGCAGAGGTTGTCCTTGACGGCGACGGGGACCCCGGCGAGTGGACCCGGGTCGCGGCCGGCTGCTACCTGCCGGTCGACCTCAGCGGCTCGCTGCCGGGCGTCCTCGGCCAGCACCGTGACGAAGGCGTGGACCTCCTGGTTGTCGCCAGCAATCGCGGCAAGTGCCTCGTCGACGACGTCGACAGCCGAGGTCGCCCCAGTGCGGACGGCCTCGGCGAGCGCCGCAGCGGATCGGGCCGGCGTAGCACCGGGAACCGGGCTCACGGAGCCTCCCCCAGGATGCGGGGGACCCGGAAGCGGTGGTCCTCGACGTCAGGGGCCTGGGCGAGGACCTCGTCGCGGTCGAGGCCCGGCCGGGGGTCGTCGGCCCGCAGCACGTTGGCTATCGAGAGCGCGTGGGCCATCGGCGGGACGCCGCTGAGATCGAGGGCAGCCACGTCCGCGGCATGGTCGAGGATGACGGCAAGCTGTTCGGTGAACCGTTCGAGCTCGTCGTCCTCGAGGTGGAGCCGGGCCAACATGGCCACGTGGGCGACCTCGGCCCGAGTGATCCGGCCGGCTGGCTCGCCCTCCACGGCGTTCATTGGGCGGCAGCGGTACCGAGCACGTCGCCGACGAAGGCGACGACACGCTCCTCGACCACTGGGGCATCCCAGTCGAGCGTGGCGACGTGGTAGCTCCGCTCGAGCCACACCCGCTCGATGGGCCCACCGACAGCTCGCTCCAACAGCTCACCGGAGTCGGCCGAGACCACGTGGTCCTGACGACTGGTGAGGAGCAGCACGGGGCAGCGAATGTCGCCCAGCCGCTTGCCGAGGGCATCGACGCCCTCGAAGAGAGAGAGCACACAGGCGAGGGGCGTCCGGTCGTAGGAGGACTCGACCGCCCCCTCCATGGCGAGGTCCGAACCGACGCCGTCGACGTAGGTCTCGCCGGCAGCGAGCAGGTCGCGGATCGGGCCTCGGAGCTCCTCGCCGGGAGCGACGACGATGGGGTTCACCAGGGCGATCCCGGCGATCTCCGGGTGGTCGGCGGCCAGCCAGCAGGTCAGGGCTCCGCCCATCGACAGCCCGGTGACCGCCACGCTCCGGCAGCGGGCGGCGAGCGACTGGTAGGCGGCTTCGACTGCTCCCGACCAGTCGTCCCATCGCGTGAGGGCCATGTCCTCGACAGTCGTCCCGTGGCCGGGCAGGAGTGGAAGGTCGACGGTATGGCCGGCGGCAGCCAGTCGTTCGGCCAGCGGGCGCATCGACTGGGGGTTGCCGGTGAACCCGTGGAGCACGAGGACGCCAGTGGGTCCGCCTTCGGCCGAGTACGGCTCGGCGCCGGTCATGATGGGAGCAGTCACGGCAGTGGAGCCTACCGGCCGGGTGTGGGCAGGTGGGGACCACCGGCCCAGCCCCGGGCACCGGAGGACCCAGCCCCGGGCACCGGAGGACCCAGCCCCGGGCACCGGAGGACCCAGCCCCGGGCACCGGAGGACCCAGCCCCGGGCACCGGAGGACCCAGCCCCGACCATGAGGACGTCAGGCGGGCGATAGGGTGATCGCCGTCCGCGGGGGCGACGAGAACGCCTCGACGACGAGGAGCGAACCATCCATGGCGACCTATCCCTTCCTGAGCGACGAGTGGCTCGAGGCGGCCCGGGCCATCCGAGCCGAGTACGACGGCAAGGGTGCTTCGGTGCCTCACGAAGTCCGCATGAACCTGGTCATCACCGCGGTTCCCTTCGGCGAAGGCAGCGTGTCCGCTCACCTGGACACGACCGGTGGTGAGCTCGAGCTCGAGACGGGCCACATCGATCCGGTCGACCTCACCGTGACGCTCGAGTACGACGTGGCAAAGGCGATCCTCGTCGAGGGGAACCCCCAGGCCGGCATGCAGGCGTTCATGAGCGGACGCATCAAGGTCGACGGCGACATCGCCAAGTTGATGGCCATGCAGGGAGGGGCGCCCGACCCGCTCGCCGCCGAGATCGCCGGGCGCATCAAGGGCATCACCGAGTAGCGGCGACCACCGGGTGGGACGCCAACCGCCCGTCGCCGGACGGGAGGTCCGCCACCCGCTACCCGACCGGCTGCCCGCCGGTCAACCGAGCAGCCGCGGCACCTCGACTGCGAGCTCGGCCACCGTCCATCGGTCGTGCTTCTCGATGGTCTCGGTCATCGTCCACGGCTGGAACAAGCGGACCTGACCACCCTGGACGAAGAACACCTTGCCGGTGACCGGGCACGCCTCGGTGGCCAGGTAGGCGACCAGCGGCGACACGTTGGCAGGGTCCCACTCATCGAAGACCGACGGATCGCTCGGCGCCTGGACGATCTCCGACAGCCCAGGGGTCTGCTCGGTCATCCGAGTGCGGGCAGCCGGGGCAATCGCGTTCACCCGCACGCCATAGCGGGAGAGCTCCTCGGCGGCGATCACCGTGAGCGCAGCGATGCCGGCCTTCGCGGCGCCGTAGTTGGCCTGGCCGGGGTTCCCGAGCAGACCTGAGGTCGATGACGTGTTGACGACGGCGGCGTGGACCTCCTTGCCAGCCTTGGCCTGCTCTCGCCAGTAGGCGGCGGCGTGCCGAGTGGGCACGAAGTGCCCCTTCAGGTGGACCTGGATGACAGCGTCCCACTCTGCCTCGGACATGTTGACGAGCACCCGGTCGCGGAGGATGCCGGCGTTGTTGACCAGCACGTTGACGTCGCCGAAGGCCTCGATGGCGGTGTCGACGAGCCGCTTGCCGCCCTCCCAGTCGGTGATGTCGTCCGTGCTCGCGACCGCCTCGCCGCCGGCAGCAACGATCTCGTCCACCACCTGCTGGGCCGGTGTCCGGTCGTCGCCCGAGCCGTCGAGGGCACCGCCCAGGTCGTTCACCACGACCTTCGCTCCCTCGGCAGCGAAGAGGAGCGCGTGCTCGCGTCCGATGCCCCGCCCTGCGCCGGTGATGATGGCGATGCGTCCGTCGAGTGCGCCCACGGTGGCCGTCTCCTGTCTGTGTCGGCTCTGCCACGCCGTCCTCGCCGGGCGGCTGCCACGCCGTCGTGGCCGAGCGGCCGCACTGGCTGGCGACCCCCCCTGGGCCAACGTTGTCAGTCTCGGGGCGGTCGGGTCAAACCAGCGCCGACGGTTGGGGTGGGGCACGCGGGGCGGCCAGGGGCACGAGACGCCGGTACGACCCGGCCACCGAGGTCGGCGGCCTCGACGGCGTCGACCATCCGTCGGACCGTGCGGCGATCACCGCCGATCACCAGGTACTCGACGTTGCGGAGGCGGGTCACCTGGCCGACTCGGCGCCCGGTGGGCCCGTGGATGCCGATCTGAGCACCCACGTAGCGCGCCGAGTCGAAGCCCACCACGGCGACGTGACCCCGTACCGAGCACAGCTCGACCAGGGTCGCCACGTCGAGCCAGGCCTCGTCGCTACAGGAGACGACCACGACGTCCGCCTCGAGCCCTGCCACCACCCGGGCCAGGGCATCGGGCATGGTGCGCTTGGAGTTGAAGGCGCTCCGGTTCGCCGGGTCGCGCAGGTCCTCTCGCTTGCACGCCACCCCGAAGTGGGCCGGCGCGTCCCACGCCACCAGGGTCTCCCACACGTGGTAGTTGGCCTCGTAACGGTGCTGGTTGTACGGGGGGTCCACGTACGCCAGGTCGACAGGGCCGAGCTCGGCTCCTCCCACCAGGTCGACGGCGTCCCCACGGATGGCGCGGCCGGGCCCGCCGACGAGCACCGGCAGGCGGAGCTCGAGGGGGCGGAGCGCCCGCGGCGCCCACTGCTTCAGGTAGGCCATCTGCACTCCGGTCGTCGAGTCGACCCGGTCGGCCGCCTCGAGCAAGCTGGTGAGGAGCACCGGCCATAGGGGTGTACCGGCGTAGTCGCGCTCGATGGCGTCACGGATGGCGTCGATACGGGCCCCGTTGTCGGGATGGAAGAACCGCGACCGCACGCAGAAGGTCTCGGTGACGTAGCCAGGGTGGCCAGTCAGGGCGTCCAGGGCGTCGAGGGCGGAGCGGGCCTCGTCGACGACCTCGGGGGTGGCGACGGGGTCGGTAGCGACGTAGCAACGAGCGAGCACGTGGGCGGCGCGCGCCCGGTCGACGGCGACCACCTCCATGCCGAGGCGCTTGAAGGCCTGAGCCACCCGAGTCGTGCCGGTGAACAGGTCGAGCGCCCGTCGCGCCCCCGAGGCGGCGGCGAGCACGGAGAGCGCCGGCACCAGGCGGCGCTTGGAGCCCAGGTACTTGATCACCGGCGAGCGCCCATCCGGCGGGACCACCAGGCGCGGTCGCGAGCATGGGCGTGGAAGTGGTCGGGCACTTGGCGCATGACCTGGTCGAGCGTCCACGTGTCGGAGCCGAAACGCTCGTCGGCCACCGTAGCCAGCACGGTCAGCATGTGACCGAGGTCGGCCTCGGGCGGATCGGTGCCGTGGTTCCGCCAGACGACCATGGGCACGTCGCACGCCTCGCAATCGGCCACCCAGCACACCTCGTCCTCGACATACCACCTGGTGAGATGGGACGCCTCGCACAGGTCACAGCCCTCGACGCGCCGACCGGGGCCGGAGGGCACCGCCGAGCGCGTCCCGGGGCGCTCGTCTCCGTCGGAAGTGTCCACGGTCCCTGGCGGACGGTCAGATCGTGTAGAGGGTGACCGCCGCGCCCGGAAGCTCGGTGGTGCCCTGGCCGGGGTCGGTCAGGAAGACGTGCCCGCCGGCAGGCCCGTACACGTTGCCGACGACAAGGCCCACCGCCTGCAGGGCGGCGGTGGCCTGGCGCACCGTGTCGCCGACCACGTCGGGCACCGGTACGGGTTGTGGACCGAGCGAGACGTCCACCGTCACGGTCGAGCCGAACGGCTGGGGACCGGCGGCGGCGTCGGGTGTGGTGCCGACCACGGCGTTGACCGGCACGGTGCTCGAGTACACCTGGTGCTCGGCCACCACGAACCCCGCCGCCACGAGCGCCGCCTTGGCCGCTGCGTAGGTCGAGCCCGCGCCGGTGGCCACCGCCGGCACCACGACGGGGGCATGGCCCTTCGAGGTGACGATGACGACGGTCGACCCGTAGGGAGCGTGGCCGGTCGGGCTCGTCCCGAGGATGCCCCCGGCCGGCACCGACGAGCTGTACTGGGCCGCGGATGCCGGACAGGTGCCCACCAGATGGACTGCAGCCAAGGCCTGCACGGCACCCTTGCACGACGAGTAGGTGACCACGTCAGGGATGGCCACCGGGGGCTTCCCCTTCGACACCACCACGGCGATCGTGGCGCCCTGTTTGGCCGTCACCCGGTGCTTGGCCGTCGATGCCCCGGGGCGTTGGGAGACGATGGCGCCAGCAGGCACGGCGATGCTGTAGGCCGACGACCGCTGCACGACCCGGAAGTGGTCGCTCGCCGTCACCTGGCGGGCGTCGGCGACCGTGCGGCCCACCAGGTCGGGGATCGGGTGGCTCGGCACGAAGAGCTGGGCCCTGACGGCGTAGACGGCACCACCGGCCACCACCGCGGCAACCAGCAGGAGGACAGCCGCCACCCGGGGCCACCGCCGTCGGCGGGTGACGGGCCGGCTGGGGCTGGGGCTGGCATCGGGTCGGTCGGGTGGGCTCGGGCGACCGGGTAGCGGCGGAGGTGCGCCGACGTCACGGCGCACGGGAGCGGCCGGGTTGCGGCGGTGGGGACCAGCAAGGGGTGGTGGCGGGGCCCCGAGCTCGGTGGCGTCGGCCAGGCCGGCCAACGCCGTCGGTGCCCACGCGGTGACGAGGCCTCGGGCCGCCGGTCCGAGGTCACCGGTCGTCGTGCCGGCGAGCGGCAGTGGTGCCGCCGGTGGCAGCGCCACGGCCAGCGCCTGCAGCCGCACGCCAAAGGCAGCGGCGTCGAACCGTTCGTCGGGATCAGGGGCCGCCGCCCACACCA
>JAJZBK010000031.1 GCA_021798955.1 Actinomycetes bacterium | reverse complement strand
GCCCGCGGCGAACAGAAGCTCTTCCGGGTCGCCCTCGCCGTCACCGTCCACGCACCGAGCGAGCAGGCACTCGACGCCGAGTGCAAAGCGGTACGCGCCCTGTGCTCGTCGCTCCTGCTCGACACCCAGCCGGCCACCTGGCGCAGCCTTCAGGGGTGGGCTACCACCCTGCCGCTCGGTGTCGACGCGCTCTCGGTCCGGCGCAGCTTCGACACCGCGGCACTGTCGGCCGCCTACCCCTTCGCCTCCGGCGAGCTGTCGACCACCACCGGTGTCCTCTACGGCACCGCGGCCAAAGGGGCAGGCCTCGTGTGCTGGGACCGCTTCGCGCAAGACAACTACAACTCGGTCATCCTGGCCCGTAGCGGGGCCGGCAAGTCGTACCTGGCCAAGCTCGAGGCGCTGCGGTCCCTCTACCGGGGGATCGAGGTGGCGGTCGTCGACCCCGAAGACGAGTACTCCCGCCTGGCCAAAGAGGTGGGCGGCGCCTACGTCCATCTGGGCGCCCCCGGCGTGCGGGTCAACCCCTTTGACCTCCCATCACCCAACGACGGGGCCGGGCCCGAGCCGCTCGTCCGCCAGGCCCTGTTCGTCCACACCCTTGTCGCCGTGCTGCTCGGCGAGCCGGTCGGCCCTGCCGCCAAGCCGGCGCTGGACCGGGCCATCCTCGCTGCCTACGAGCAGGTCGGGATCACCAACGACCCCCGCACCCACGCCCGACCGGCTCCCCTCCTCGCCAACCTCACCGCCGCGCTCGATGCCGCACCCGATGACGAGGCCCAGATGTTGGCCGCCCGCCTGGCCCCGTTCGTCACCGGCACCCATCGGGGGCTCTTCGACGGGCCGACCACCCAACGCCCCGACGGGCACCTGGTGGTGTTCTCTCTCCGGGACCTGCCCGACGAGCTCAAAGCGGCGGGCACGCTGCTCACCCTCAACAACATCTGGCGCCGCGTCGCCAACCCCGCGGCGCGACGCCGCCGGCTGGTCATCGTCGACGAGGCGTGGCTGTTGATGCGCGACCCCGAAGGCGCGCGGTTCCTCTTCCGGATGGCCAAGTCGGCCCGCAAGCACTGGTGCGGGCTCACCGTGGTCACCCAGGACGCCGCCGACCTGTTGGGCAGCCCCCTCGGCCAAGCGGTCGTGGCCAACGCCGCCACCCAGATCCTGCTCCGCCAAGCCCCCCAGACCATCGACGCCCTGGCCGAGGCGTTCCGGCTCTCCGAAGGCGAGCGGGCCTACCTCCTCGGCGCGCAACGCGGCGAAGGGCTGCTTTCCTGCGGCCCTGACCGCGTGGCGTTCGCCGCGCTCTCCAGCTCGAGCGAGCACGACTGGTGCACCTCGGACCCCGCCGAGCTGGCCGGGAGCGAACCCGACCTGTGAACCGACCTGTGGATCAACCTGTGGATTCCTCCACCGCCGCCGACGCCGCAGGACCGCCTCGTCCCCTCCCAACGACGAGCCCACCCCCGACGACAGGAGCCTGATGCCCCCACTCACTACCCAAGCGCCGACGACCACGCCGGGTGTTCCCACCCCGAAGGGTCCGCTCGCCCACTACCTCCTCCACCCCGGGGCCGAGACCGCCCGGCTGCTCCACCACATCGCCCATGTGCTGGCAATGGCCGGCGCCCACCTCGGACCACCGGTCTTCGGCGCGGCCCTCACCGTCGCCGTGGCCCTTGCGGTGCTGCGACGCCGCCAGGCCGCCCGCATGGCGGAGGGGGCACGCCTGGTGCGCATCCTCGCCCCACCCGAGGTCGATCCCGAAGGGGCGATCACGTTGTGGTCGAACCTCGTGGCCCTGCTCCGTCCAGCCTGGCGGCGACTCCTCGGCGGCCAACCCCACCTCGGGTTCGAGATCACCTCGGGACCCCACGGCCTTCGCATCGGGCTCTGGGTGCCCGGCTCGGTCCCAAAGGGACTGGTGGAGCGGGCGGTCGAGGCGGCCTGGCCGGGGGCGCGCACCGAGACCATCGAGGCCACCGCGCCGCTGTCGGGCCCGGGGGTCGCCACCGGCGGCGAGCTGCGCCTGGCGATGCCCGAGCACTACCCGCTCAAGACCGATCATCGGGTCGACCCGCTCCGCCCGCTCCTCGGCGCCCTCTCCGGCGCCGGTGAGGGGGACCGCGCCTGCGTGCAGATCCTCGCCCGACCGGTCACCGGGCGGCGCCTGGCTGCCCTGCACCGAGCCGCTGTCCATCGCCGCAACGGTCGACCCACCGCCAGGGCCGCTCGCCTCCTCGACCTCGTCACCCCCGGACCGAGAACCGCCACCCGAACCGGCACCGTCGACCCCTCCCGCAGCTCCGACGTGTCGGCCATCTTGGACAAGGCCGCCCAGCCCTGCTGGGCCATCTGTGTCCGCTACGCGCTGTCTTCCGGCGACACCGGCACCAACCCGCGGGCGGCGCTGCGAGGACGGGCGCACGCCGTCGCCTCGGCGTTCGCCGTCTTCGCCGGACGGAACCGCTTCGACCGCCACCGCCTCCCGCACCCCGCCCGGGTGCTGGCCGCTCGGCGAATGGGCCGGGGGAACCTGGTGTCGGTGGCCGAGCTCGCCGCCCTCGCCCACCTGCCGACCGACGCGAGCGTGCCGGGGTTGGCTCGGGCGGGGGCCAAGGCGGTCGCCCCGCCACCCGAGGTCACCCTCCTGGTCGACCCCGATCACGCCACGCTGCCCAGTGACGTGGTGCCCAGTGACGTGGTGCCGAGCCGTTCCAGGGTTTCCAGCTACAAGGTGCTGGGTGACGCCGAAGCCGGCGGACGCCGAGCGGTCGCCCTGGCCGTCGCCGACGCCCGCCACCACCTCCACGTCATGGGGGCGACCGGGTCGGGCAAGTCGACGCTGCTCACCAACCTGGCGCTCGCCGACATCGAAGCGGGCCGCGGGGTGGTGGTCATCGACCCCAAGGGCGACCTGGTCACCGACATCTGCGGGCGCCTCCCGGCTGGCGCCGAGGCCCGCACCGTGCTCATCGACCCCGAGGAGCACCGGGCTCCGCCGGTGTTGAACGTGCTGGCCGGCCCGGACCCCGACCTCGTCGTCGACAACCTGGTCGGGATCTTCCGCTCCATCTTCGCGGCCTTCTGGGGGCCGCGCACCGACGACGTGCTGCGGGCCGCCTGTCTCACCCTGTTGCGGACCGCCACCGAGGGATCCCCGGTGAGCCTGGCCGACGTCCCTCGCCTCCTGGCTGACGACGCCTTCCGGGCCCCGCGTGTCGCCCACGTGATGAACGATGCGGTCGGGCTCGGTGGGTTCTGGAAGTGGTACGACGCCATGAGCGAGGCCAGCCGCGCCCAGGTCATCGGCCCGGTCATGAACAAGCTCCGGGCCTTCTTGCTGCGCGACTTCGTCCGCTCCGTCGTCGGGCGTGCGGACTCGAGCTTCGACATGGCCGACATCCTCGACGGGGGCATCTGCCTCGTCCGGGTCCCCAAAGGCATCCTCGGCGAGGAGACCGCCCGGCTCTTGGGCTCCTTCGTGGTGGCCAAGGTGTGGCAGGCCGCGACCCATCGGGCCCGGTTGGGCCAGGCCGCCCGGGTCGATGCGTCCCTCATCGTCGACGAGTGCCAGAACTTCTTGAACCTGCCCCGCAGCTTCGACGAGATGCTCGCCGAAGCCCGCGGCTACGGCCTGTCCATGGTCCTCGCCCACCAGCACCTGGCCCAGCTCGGAAAAGACCTGCGCGACGCGGTATCGGCCAACGCCAGGACCAAGGTCTGGTTCTCGATGAGCCCCGAGGACGCCCACGCGCTCTCCCGCCACGTCGCCCCCGAGCTGTCCGAGCACGACCTCTCCCACCTCGGCGCCTTCCAGGCCGCCGGCCGCCTGGTCGTCGGTGGCTGTGAGACCCCCGCCTTCACGCTGCGCACCCGGCCCGCCCCTGCCGGCTCGGCCGCTCGGCTCGACGCCGTGCGGGCCGCTGCCCGTGCCACCTACGGCCAGCCGCTCGAGAAGGCCGGCACCACCCTCACCGTGCGCACCGCCCCCGAAGAGATGCATCCGAGCAACCGAGACGACCGGTGACCGGCAACGATGCGGCTCACGAGGCGTACCTGATGGCGCGCGGTGCCGGCCGCTGGTTCGATCGCTATGCGCTGCCGGGCGGCGGGCGAGGCGGCGTCTGTCGGGTCGTCTGTGGGTTCGCGCTCTCATACGACCCCCCAAGGCGGCTCGAAGCCGCCGGTCAGGGCGGAATCGAGGGGTCGTCGCCCCGGGCGGACTTGGTAGGGAATGGGGGTGATCGATCGTGGTGAATGCGGCCAATGGCCGCGACGGCGGGCGCTCGGGTCGCGGTGGTCGGGAGGTGCGGCTGCTCGATCTGGCGGGTCGGATCACCGAACGGGACCGGACGATCTGCCGGGTGCTCTACGACCACCGGGTCCTCACCACGTCCCAGGTGGCCGACCTCGGCTTCGCCTCGGTCCGCAAAGCCCAAGAGCGCCTGTCGGTCCTGTTCCACCTGGAGGTGGTCGACCGCTTCCGACCCCGGTCGTGGTCAGGCAGTGGCCCCTTCCACTTCATCCTCGGTCCGGCCGGTGCCGCGGTCGTCGCCGCCGAACGCCAGGTCGCTCCCTCCGCCCTGGGCTGGCATCGCGACATCGGCGCCGCGCTCGCCACCAGCGGGCAGCTCGCCCACCTCGTCGGGATCAACGGCTTCTTCACCGCCCTCGTGCGGGCCGCCCGAGGGCGCGGTGACGCCGAAGTGGCCGAGTGGTGGCCCGAGCGGCGCTGCGCCGCGGCCTGGGGCGACGCGGTGCGCCCCGACGCCTACGGCGTCTGGGTCGAGGACGGCACCCGGCTGCCGTTCCTCTTGGAGTACGACACCGGCTCCGAACGGGTGGCTCGCCTCGCCGCCAAGCTCGACGGCTACGCCCAGCTGGCCCGGGCCGTCGGTCACCCCACCTGGGTGCTGTTCCGCCTCCCCTCGGCCGGCCGAGAGACCTCAGCCCGTCGTGTCCTCGCCCACCCCGCAGTCCCGGTCGCCACTGCCGTCGTCGCCTCCGGACAGGCCGCCGACGACGCTCGATGGCTGGCGATCGGCGACCCCGGCCCCCGACGCCGCCTGGTCGATCTCGGACACCCCAGCCGGGTCCTCGGCCCGCCGGCAGGCCGGCACCGACCGGCGTCGTGAGCATCGGGGCAGGGGCGGCCGACCGCACGGGCCTCGGTGGCAAGCTCGCGGCCGTCGGTGCCGGCCTGGTCACCCTCGTCGTGCTCATGGCCGGCGCCGCCGGGGCGGGGATCGCCTCGCTCCTCGGTGGCGGAGCCAGCGCACCGAGCCCGACCGCCACCAGCGCCATCCCGCCCGCCATGCTCGCCCTCTACCAACAGGCCGCCACCACCTGCCCCGGCCTGCCCTGGACGGTCCTCGCTGCCATCGGCACGATCGAATCGAACAACGGCCAGAGCACCGCCCCCGGCGTGAGATCCGGCGTCAATTTTGCCGGGCTCGCCGCCGGGCCCCTCCAGTTCGAGCCGGCCACGTTCGCTCAATACGACGAGCCGGTGCCGCCCGGCGGGGTGTCCCCGCCCGACATCTACGACCCGACCGACGCCGTCTACGCGGCCGCCCGGGACCTGTGCGCCAACGGGGCGGAGGGCGGCGCCGACCTCCCGGCTGCCGTGTTCGCCTTCAACCACTCCGACTCCTACGTCGCCCAGGTCCTCTCCCTCGCCCAGTCCTACGGGCAGGCCCAAGCCCAGACCGTGGCCGCCGGCACGGCCGGCGGGATCGCCGTCGACTGGGCGCTCGCCCAGGTCGGCACCCCCTACATCTGGGGTGGGGAAAGTCCCGGGGTCGGCTTCGACTGCTCCGGTCTGGTGCAGGCCGCCTACAAGGTCGCGGGCATCACCCTGCCCCGGGTGGCCCAGGACCAGTTCGACGCGGGTCCACAACTCCGGCCCGGTACGCCGCTCGAACCGGGCGACCTCGTCTTCTTCGGAGGATCGGGCTCGACGGTCGGCCACGTCGGGATCTACGTCGGCACCGAGGGCGCTCAGGCGATGATGGTCGACGCCCCCCACACCGGCGCCAACGTCCGGGTCGAGCCGTTCCCGACCACCGTCGGTGCCCAATGGGGTGGAGGGGACGTCTACGTCGGCGCCACCCGGCCGAGCGCCTGAACCGGCTGGACCGAGTGTCCGCTCGGCGGCGCTCGATGACCGGCGAAAACGATACATTGGTCGCTGTATCGTAGTGGCATGCTCACTGTCGCTGAAACCCGCCTGGACGCGTTGGCCCGGATCGGGCGTGCGCTCGCCGATCCGGCGCGCTGCCGACTGTTGCTCGCCCTGCTCGATGGGCCGACCTACCCGAGCGAGTTAGCCGCCCGATTGGGTCTGACCCGGGCGAACACCAGCAATCACTTGGCCTGCCTGCGGGGTTGTGGGCTGGTGGTGGCTGAGCCCGAGGGCCGCCAGGTGCGCTATCAGCTCGCCGACGCGCACCTGGCGCACGCCCTCGGCGATCTCGCCGATGTGGTTCTGGCGGTCGACGCCGACCAACCCTGCGTGAACGAGCACGTTCACTCGTCGGGGAAGTCCCGCTGATGGGACACGACCATGACCACGGAACGCGAACCGCCGCCAGCGAGCAGCGGGGACGGCTGACCCTGGTGCTCGGGATCACTGTCACGATCCTGGTGGTGGAGGTCGTGGGTGGGGTGCTCGCCCATTCCTTGGTGCTCATCGCCGACGCCGGGCACATGGCCACCGATGCAGCAGGGATCGGCATGTCGCTGTTGGCGGTGTGGTTTGCGGCCCGGCCGGTCAGCGAGGCCCGCACGTTCGGCTACCAGCGGGCCGAGATCCTCGCTGCGGTGATCAACGCGGTCCTGCTGTTCGGGGTCGGCGCCTTCATCCTCGTGGAGGCGGCCCGTCGTCTGGCCCACCCCGAGACCGCCACGCCGGGGCTGATGGTCGTCTTCGGGGTGATCGCCCTGGCCGGCAACGGCGCCAGCCTGGCGCTGTTGCGACGCGGCCAAGGCGAGAGCCTGAACGTCCGCGGGGCGTTCCTCGAGGTGTTCTCGGACCTGCTCGGCGCCGCGGCGGTCCTCGTCGCCGCGGCAGTTATCGCCGCTACCGGCTACCAGCGGGCCGACGCCTTGGCGTCGATATTCATCGGCGTGCTGATCCTGCCGCGCACCGTCAAACTTTTGCGCGACGCCGTCGACGTGCTGCTCGAAGCCACCCCGAAGAACGTCAACCTCGCCGAGGTCCGCGGCCACATCTGTGACACACCCGGCGTCCTCGACGTCCACGACCTGCACGCCTGGACGATCACCAGCGGCATCCCCGTCCTGTCGGCCCACGTGGTCATCGCCGACGCCGTCCTCGCTGACGGAGGCGGCGCCCGGGTGCTTGACCACCTGGCCGAGTGCCTGGCCGGGCACTTCGACATCGAGCACTGCACCTTCCAGCTGGAACCGGCCAGCCACCGGGAACACGAGCAGGCCGTCCACCCATGACCCGTGGCCCCAGCCCGAGGCCAGACATTGTCGAGAGGTGTGCAACCTTCACAGTCAGCTCGCCTTGTGGGCGCTCGACGGAGGCAGAGATCGCGAGGCGTCCAGCCGCGAGGAGGTCAGCAGCAGTCCTCGCCTCGCCACGATTCGATGCCCTCCCACACCGACACGCCGGCGATGCCCAAACCGATCACCGGGTCGATCCACCAGCCCCCGGTCCAAACCCGGGTCACCGCCAAACTGAGCAGCACGGCCGCGGCCTGCGCGGCACATAGGTAGTTCTGCGTGCCCTCCCCGGCGGTGGCCGCCGAGCCCAGCCGGGCGGCAAGCTTGTGCTTGGTGCGACCCAAAAGCGGCATCTCCAGCAGCGCTACGGCCGTCAGCACGAGGGCGATGACCGTCGACTCGGCGTGGTAGCCGACCACGAGGTCCCGAATCGATTCGGCGGCGATGTAAGGGGCCAGCAGCCAGAACGACACCGCGACGCCCCGCTGGGCGCGATGCTCCGCGGTCTCAGACAACATGCGGGATCCGCTGAACCGCCAGACCACGATCACACTGGCCAGCCCCTCCACCGCGCTGCCAAGGGCCCACCCCACCAGGGCGATCGAACCGGTGATCAGACCCTGCCACAGCCCGACGGCGCCCTCGGTGACCATCCACACCAGGCTGATCCACGCCAACCAGCGAGCCCACCGCGCCGCACGCAACCAGTCGGCGTCGCGACGAGCCGACAGCGGTACCGGGATCGCCGACAGGCCGGCCGTCGAGCAGCAGCCGTCTTGGAGGACGACGCCCTGGCCGGTACGGTCGGACGTCACGAAGGATCCTCCCCGCATACGCCGACACCACACGTCGGGCACACCTCGACGGCATTGTCCGTCGCCGCGAGCACGGTCTCGGCTGCGCCGAACAGGTCAATCAACGCCGGTTGGGCCAGCCGGAACAGCGACGCCCGCCCCACCGGCTCAGACGCGACCAGACCACAGTCGCGCAGGCACGCCAAGTGCTTGGAGATCGTGGATTGCGCCAGCCCCACGGCTGCCACCAAGTCCACCACCCGTGCCGGGCCCAGGACCAGGCGGCGCAGGATGGCGAGGCGTCCCGGGTCGCCCAAGGAGCGGAACAACGCCGCCGCCGGAGCCAGCTCCCGGCGCTCAGCATCAATATCGAAATCGACCGTCTCAATTAGCATCGCCATACAGCGATGCTATCGCCATATGCGACCTGCGCCAAGAGCTGGGTCCTCGTCGCTTCACACCGGGACCGTTGCGGGGCGCTGGACCCGTCCTCACCTCGAAGCGGCCAAGCCAGCGGCATCGAGGGCCATCATCAACTTCGACCTGGCCTCCTCGTCGCGCTCCCGCTGCGGGCCCCCTCACTACCTGGAGTCCTCACCAGCTCAGCGATGGAGGCGTCGGCCAGCCGATAGCGCATCACCCTTCCGTCGCGTTCGGCGATCACGGTCTGGCTGGCTCGCAGGTGACGCAAGGTCTGCGACACGGTCGTGTCGGCGATCCCCGTCGCTGCGGCCAGGTCCGACACGCTGATCGGGCCCGCCACGTGGATGCAGGTAAGCAGCGTCAGCCGGGTCGGGTCGCCGAGTAGGGCGAACCGTCGGGCCCGGTCCCTGATCGCCTCGGGATGGTCCAGGGCGGCGATCGCCTGGCAGACCCGCTCGCCGTCGACGATGCGCTGATCTGCGCGTTGGGCGGGCAGCAGGTGCACGAGCCCAGTGTTCCACACCAGCAAGGCGCTTACCTGATCATCCGATCAGACTTGACTGGTCCGCATGCCTTGCCCTACCGTCGTCCCTGCCTCGGGTCGCGCGGTCCGAGGTGACAGGTTCCCCAGCGAAGTCCGGTGTGATCCCGGCGCTGTCCCGCAACGGTGGTCCCCCTCGGGGGCGAGTCCGGTCGCCTGGGTTTGTCTGTCCTACGACACCAGTCCTCGGAGGAAGGGCGGTTCGTGCGAGACCGGGCACCGTGCTCGCAAGGGCTCTTCATCCTCTTTCGAACCACCAGGAGGATGACATCCATGCAACGTCCCGGCCGGATGGGAGCGGCTACGGCACGGCTCCAGAGCATCCGCAGCGCCCTGAGCGGCAAAGAATGGGGCCGGCTCGCCGCCATGTTCGCGGTCGTCCTGGCCGTCAACGCCTCGGGGTGGCTGATCTACCTCCTCGTCGTCATGCCACACCACTTCGACTACAAGGGCGTCGGCGCCAGCCGGGGGCTCGGCGTCGGGCTGGGAGTGGCGGTCACCGCCTGGTTCTTGGGGTTCCGCCACGCCTTCGACGCCGACCACATCTCGGCCATCGACAACACCACCCGCAAGCTCATGGCCGACGGCCAACGCCCGCTCGGGTCGGGGTTCTTCTTCTCCCTCGGCCACTCGACCGTCATCGTCGCCGTCGGCGTCGGCATCACCATCGCAGCCAAAGCCGTCTTCGGGGCGGTCGTCAACCCCCACTCCACCTACGAGACCGCCGGCGGAGCGGCCGGCACCATCATCTCCGCCTCGTTCCTCTACCTGATCGCCGCCCTCAACCTGATCGTCCTGGCCGGCATCTTCAAAGTGTTCCGGGACATGCGCCGCGGCGCCTACGACGAGGCCCAGCTCGAAGCCCAACTTCAGGCCCGCGGGCTCATGTACCGATTCTTCGGGCGGTTCATGCGATCGATCAACCACACCTGGCAGCTGTACTTCGTCGGCCTCGTCTTCGGGATCGGCTTCGACACCGCCACCGAGGTCGTCCTCCTCGCCGCCACCGCGTATGCCGCCATCCAAGGGCTTCCCTACTACGCCGTGCTCGCCCTGCCAGCCCTGTTCTGCGGCGGGTTGATGCTCTTCGACACCCTCGACGGCTGCTTCATGAACTTCGCCTACGGGTGGGCGTTCGCCCGCCCGGTCCGCAAGGTGTACTACAACCTGGTCGTCACCGGTCTGTCCATCGGCGCCGCGTTCATCATCGGCACCATCGAGATCCTCGGCATCTTGACCACCGAAGCCCACCTCCACGGCGCGTTCTGGGACACCATGGCCAACTTCAACATCAACATCGCCGGCTTCTGCATCGCCGCCCTGTTCGTTGCCGTGTGGACTGCCGCCCTCGCCTACTGGCGGTGGGGCAACGTCGAAGCCCGCTGGACCACCAGCGTTCCCTCGTCGAACACATAGTGATCCTGACCACGCATCCGCGCAACACCCCGCATCCGCGCTTGACGCATAAGTCGGCATCGTCATGGGCAACGGCGACATGATCGACGCCCCCACCCCGGCGACGTCGTCCGAGTCGAATCATACAACTGGACCGACTACATCGGAGCCACCCGACCCGCAGCCACCCAAACACCCCAACATGACCACCTCCCGTCGGCAGCCCAACACGTGCCTCACGTGCCTAGACAGAACACCGACCCCACCAACGGCCTACCAGCACCTTTGCCTCCGACCTAGAGATAACGGAAGGCCCCCTCCAGTTCGAGCCGGCCACGTTCGCCGAGTACGACCAACCCGTGCCGCCCGGCGGGGTATCCCCGCCCGACATCTACGACCCGACCGACGCCGTCTACGCCGCCGCCCGCTTGCTCTGCGCCAACGGCGCCCAGAACGGGGCCAACCTCGACCAGGCCATTTTCGATTACAACCACGCGTCCTGGTATGTCAACGAGGTCCTCGCCCTCGCCCAGTCCTACGGCCAGACCCAAGCTCAGACCGTGGCCGCCGGCACGGCCGGTGGGATCGCCGTCGACTGGGCGCTCGCCCAGGTCGGCACCCCCTACATCTGGGGCGGCGAGACACCCGGGGTCGGCTTCGACTGCTCCGGCCTGGTGCAAGCCGCCTACAAGGTCGCCGGCATCACCCTGCCCCGGGTCGCCCAGGACCAGTTCGACGCTGGTCCACAACTCCCACCCGGTACGCCCCTCGAACCGGGCGACCTCGTCTTCTTCGGAGGATCGAGCTCGACGGTCGGCCACGTCGGGATCTACGTCGGCACCGAGGGCGCTCAGGCGATGATGGTCGACGCCCCCCACACCGGCGCCAACGTCCGGGTCGAGCCGTTGCCGACCACCGTCGGTGCCCAATGGGGTGGAGGGGACGTCTACGTCGGCGCCACCCGGCCAGGCAACTGAACGCGGTGTTGGCAGCTGACGCAACCCTCATCCATCAGCGGGAACGGGACGCCCACCTGTGGGACTCCCCTCCAACGCTCCTGGAGGCCCTCGCTCGGGCTGCCCAATCGCCCCGAAGAGGTTACGTTTGCCACGGACCGACAACGTCGACACCGGTGTGCCCGAAGTCTTTGGCGTTGCGCGTCGCCAACCCAGCATCGTGGGTTCGACAAATGGAAGCGATCTGTGCGTCGAAACCATCGATCGGAAGGCCGAGACGATCCCGGGTGTCGACGACCGACGAGTAGTGCACGGCGGCTCTTCGATCGAAGGGGAGCACCTGGTCGCCGAACGCGTCGAACACGTCTTGTGCCGTGCTGCGCAGAAGTTCCTTGCGTCTCCCGCTCGGAAGCCGTTCGATGCCGCAGAGGATCTAAGCGAGCGTGATCGACGTGGTGAACAGCTCGCGGGCGGATCGGGCCAGCACCCAGTCCTTCACCGCGGCAGACGGCGACGGCTTCATCAGCTAGGAGACCACGTTGGTGTCGACGACGATCATGCAGACAGATCTGCCGATCGAACCGGCGTGGTGCGCGCCGGCGGGTCAAGTTCGACGCCGCCGACGCCACCGAAGCGGTCCAGGAGGGTGATGAACAGGCCGTTCGCCTCGTCCGGCTCGCTGACTGCCTCCACCAGGATCTCGCGGACCTCTGCCTCCATCGATCGACCGTGGGCGGCAGCCCGAATGCGCAACCGCTCCTTGACGCCATCGTCCAAGTTCCTGATACTCACCGCGGCCATGACGTCCACCTCCCTCTGCTAGCAATGCCCGAGGTTTGCTCGCCCGAGACAGCTTCGGCTCGTCGCCGACCTCTCGGTCGCCCGTACGACAGCGAGTGGCCCGCATCGGCAGGCCTTCACCTCGAACTCCGGGGTGGCGCACCCAGGTGCAATACGCAGCGCTGACGGTTGGGGAGCGGGCGTTCGGCGGCAGCCAGATTCGGAGGTTCATGTGCCGGTGAGCCCATCGGGGCGGAGGTAGGCCTCGGTGCCGGATTGGCGGAACTCCGAGGCCTTCTCGACCATACCCTGGGAGATGGCGGTGTCGGTGGCGAGACCCTTGGACTGGGCATAGTCGCGGACGTCCTGGCTGATCCGCATCGAGCAGAATTTTGGTCCACACATCGAGCAGAAGTGGGCCGTCTTGGCTGGCGCCGCCGGCAACGTCTCGTCGTGGAACCCCTGTGCGGTGTCGGGGTCCATGGACAGGTTGAACTGGTCCTCCCAACGGAACTCGAAGCGGGCTTTGGACAGGGCGTCGTCCCACGCCTGGGCACCGGAGTGCCCCTTGGCCAGGTCGGCGGCGTGGGCGGCGATCTTGTAGGCGATCATGCCTTGGCGTACGTCGTCGCGATTTGGGAGCCCCAAGTGCTCTTTGGGGGTGACGTAGCAGAGCATGGCCGTGCCGTGCATGCCGATGACTGCTGCCCCGATCGCCGAGGTGATGTGGTCGTAGCCGGGGGCCACGTCGGTCGTCAGTGGTCCGAGGGTGTAGAAGGGCGCCTGGTGGCAGAGCTCTTGTTGGAGGGTCACGTTCTCGGCGACCTTATGCAACGGCACGTGGCCCGGTCCCTCGATCATCACTTGGACGTCGTGGCGCCATGCCACCTGGGTCACCTCGCCGAGGGTCCGGAGCTCTGCCAGTTGGGCCTCGTCGTTGGCGTCCGCGACCGAGCCCGGACGGAGCCCGTCCCCCAAGGAGAAGGCGATGTCGTAGGAAGCCATGATCTCGCACATCTCCGCAAAGTGGGTGTAGAGGAAGTTCTCTTTGTGGTGGGCCAAGCACCAGGCCGCCATGATCGAGCCGCCCCGGCTCACGATGCCCGTCACCCTGGCAACGGTCAGCGGCACGTATCGCAACAACACACCGGCGTGGACGGTGAAGTAGTCGACCCCCTGTTCTGCTTGCTCGATGAGCGTCTCGCGGTACAGCTCCCAGGTCAGCTCTTCGGGGCGTCCGTCGGTCTTCTCGAGCGCCTGGTAGATCGGCACCGTACCGATGGGTACCGGTGAGTTCCGGATGATCCACTCCCGCGTGGTGTGAATGTCCGGACCCGTCGAGAGGTCCATGACAGTGTCGGCCCCCCATCGGGTCGCCCACTGCAACTTGTCCACCTCCTCAGCGACGGACGAGGTCACGGCGGAATTCCCGATGTTGGCGTTGACCTTCACCAAGAACCGTTGCCCGATGACCATTGGTTCGGACTCGGGGTGGTTCACATTGGCCGGCAAGATAGCCCGGCCCGACGCGATCTCGTCGCGTACGAGCTCGGGTGCGACACCCTCGCGCAGGGCGGCGAACCGCATCTCGGCGGTGATCTCGCCCCGGCGCGCGTAGTGCAGCTGGGTGACAGCCGGCCGCGCGGCCCCCATCGAACGGGCAGCCCGCAACGGCCGCCGATCGATCCCCGACATCATCGCGGGCCGCGCCTCGTCGGTCCCATTACCCGATGTCCCGTCCTCCGATGGACGACCGAGGCGGCGAGCGGCGGCTCGTCCGTCGTCGCGGGGGGTCACCGCGCGGCCGTCGTACTCCTCGACATCTTCGCGCCCAAAGACCCAGTCTCTCCGAAGCAGCGGGAGGCCTACCTCGGGATCACTGCCGGGACCCGAGGTGTCATACAGACGCACCGACTCATTGGGCACCGGCCCCCACCGTCCCGGGGAGTCGCTGAGCGCGATCTCGGTGAACGGTACACGGATCCCCGGCGGGTCACCCTCGACGTAGACCTTGCGCCGGTTGGGCGAAACGAACGCCCCTTTCAGGCCGGTGTCCATCGTGCCTCCTCCCTTCGCCGGCATTACCCGGAGCAGGTTCTGCGGTCGGTGCCCGTCAGGCACCCTCTCAGCCCGGTCTGTCCGAGCTCCCGTGCACCGAGTGTCGCGCAAGGGCTTTCCCCTGTGCGTCGCTACTCGCGGCCCGCGGAACTGCGCGGGTATTGCACCTGGTGCAACGCTCATCCGTCAGCCGTGACGGGATGCCCTTCCGATCTGTTCATCGCCTGGCGTTGTCGGCGGCGAGGTACGCTGTCCGATGAGGAGGCCCGCACCATGAGCTTCGAACGGATCACGGTACGACCAGGGCAAATGGGTGGCCAGCCGTGCATCCGCGGCTTGCGCATCCCCGTTGCGACCGTGGTGGCGATGGTCGCTGACGGGATGAGCACCGACGAGGTGGTGGCCGCCCTCCCCGAACTCGGGCCGGCCGACGTGGCCGAGGCCCTGCACTACGCGGCCGCAATCTTGCAGGAGCGTCTGGTCCCACTGCTCGATCCCGCTTGAGGTTCCTCATCGACCAATGCCTGTCTGCCGAGCTGGTCGAGGGCCTCGCTGCATCTGGACACGACGCGGTGCACGTGGCCGCATACAGCCTGTCTCGGGCCAGCGACGACGAGATCCTCGCCCGGGCTGTCCACGAGGACCGGGTGCTACTCTCGGCCGACACCGACTTCGGCGGCCTTCTTGCCGCCCGGGATGCCACGCTGCCCTCGGTGGTCTTGTACCGACGACGCACTCGGCGTCGTCCGCACGAGCAGGTGATGGTGCTCCTCGCCAACCTGGCCGCTTTGGAAGGAGACCTCAACGCCGGGGCCATCGCCGTCATCGATGACCGCGGCATACGAATCCGCCGACTCCCCATCGGCGGGTAACCACAGCCTTCTGCGTCCGAGCAGGTTCACTTCCAACGACCATCGGTGTGCGATCGGTGTGCGGTCCTGGGAAATCCGATTTCTGCTCACCTCCACGAACGACGTGATCTGACGACGTCGCTCCTTGCTCGTCGTGGCCTCAGCGGGCGGACTCGCACACGAGGTCGGCCAGCGCCACGTTCAAAAGGGTGGCGGCGAGACGACGACCGACCGGCGAGCTCGGGACCATCAGCGCTGCCCGTGCCGCAGCCAAATACTGGGTGATCTGTCGCTGGTCGCGCCGACGGAGTGCGAGGCGCTGGTAGCCATCGATCACCACGAGGTCGAAGACCGGCCCGGCGTCGCCCACCAGTCGAAGGAGGCCTGGCCGGTCGTTTCGGGCACTCGGCCAGATGTCGGCATAGGTGGCGACGTGACACCAGTCCGACCGGCGGGCCACGTGGCTGGTGAGCTGCCACCACCTGGCGGTCGAGCCTGGCCCGACAGCGGCCACCCGGTGCTTCGTGGCCGTAGACGGCGACTCGCCACATGACGCTCCTCCTCTCCTTCGAGCGGTGTCTGTGAGGAGACCTCGGCCCGGCACAAAGAGCAAGGCGACACCGGTGGGAGGCGGGAGATCTTCTGGTCCGGCCGGCGCGTGAAAGACGGGCTGGACATCGACAATGTGGAGACGATGTGGAGGGGTGCGCTGCCCATAAGCACTTGGTGGCGGATGGTGTCGGCATCGTACGGGGGAGCGGTCCTTCACCGTTGCCTCCGCGCCGTCTCGATAGCGGGCTGACGATCAGCGAACCCCGATGGCCACGAGCGCGCCGAGGCACAGGTACGGCCCGAGGGGGATGGGTCGAGACCGCTGAGCGTCCTCGCTCCTCCGCCGGGCGCGCCCCCAGGCAACGGCGAGGGAAGCCAGGAGCCAACCGGCGAGCACGCTGGCGGCGAGCTCCGGCCAGCCCAGCCAGCCGACGAACAGGCCGAGGAGCCCGCCGAGGCGGACGTCGGCCATGCCGAGCTGGCCCGGGACCCCAAGCGCGAGCACCAGGTAGAAGCCGGCAACAAGGCCCATGGCGATGCCGGCGCGGCCGAGCATCCCCCAGCGGTCGCCGGCGGCTGATGCGAGCGCCAGCAGGGCTGCACCGAGGGGGTAGGACGGCCAGAGCAGCGCGTTGGGGATCCGGCGGGTGCGCAGGTCAATGAGCGACGCAACGGTGCCGACCGCCCCCAGGAAGAGGAACGCCGGGACGGCCGGGGCCCACCCGACCCGCCACACCACGACTCCCTCGACCGCGGCGCCGATGAGCCCGGCGCCAAGTCGCTGGCGGCGAGTGCCGAAGACGCTCGCGGCACCGACCACGGTCACGACGACAGCCGCCTCGGTCGGGGACCGCTCGTCGGCATGGTGTCAGGTGCGGTGAGCGAACGGTGGAGGCGCAGCGTGGCCGGCTCGGGATCGACGTCGATCTCCTCAAGCCGGCGCTGCAGCAGCCGGAACGTCGTCTCGACGGCGTCGGGCCGTCGCCTCCGCCCGTGGAGGGACAGGAGACGCCGGTAGGGCTCCTCGGCGTAGCGATCGAGCTCGACCGCTCGTTCCAGGACCGCCTCGGCGGCATCGGGCGCGCCCAGCTGCTCCTCGAGCTCGGCCAGGCGGAGGTGGGCGTCGAGGACCCGGCGGTACAGGTCCTGGCGTACCGGTTCGACCCAGCGGTAGTCGGCACCTTGCACGAGATCACCCCCACAGACCTCGACGGCCCGGCGCAGCGCGTCACGAGCCCCGGTGTCAGTGTCTGAGTGCGCCGCGTCACGGAGCGCGGCCTGGAACTGCCAGAGATCACAGGCGATGGCATCGGCATCGAGGCGGTAGACCTCGCCGGTCTGGATGAGCACTTTGGTCGGGGGCTCGCTCGTCGTGCCGAGGCGGGTACGCAAGTTGGCGGCCCCGGTCCAGAACTGCTTGTGGACCCGGGCGGGATCAGTGTCGGGCCACAGGGCGTCGACGGCGGCCTCGATGGTGGCGCCTTCGGGGCGCAGCAGGTACCAGGCGAGCAGCTCCTTCGCTGCGCTGCGAAGCCCGGTGGCGACCGGCTGGTCGCCGACGTGGATCTCGTAAGGTCCGAGGAGCCGGACGGTGATCGGGGTGTCGGCGGTGTCGGCCACCGGGGGGTTGTCCGGCCACGGTTCGGGCGCCGATGCCACCTCTGCCACGACGGCCGAGACCTGGCGGCCGTGTACCTGTTCGACCCAGGCCGCCTCCTCGTCCTCGCTGTCGGGGCGTCGCTCGGTCTCGGCGAGGGTGGTGAGCACGTCGAGGGCCTCGGTGCTCGCCAGAGCGAACAGGCGGACACCGACCAGTCGGCTTGCCAGGTGCTCCGGGGCAGCCGAGACGACCAGACGCTCCGGGTCGAGGTCGAGGCGGACCCCCGTGGCGCCGTCCGGGTCGAGCACGATCACGCCAAGTCCGAGGCGCGCTCCGACCGCCAAGGTCGGCTCCCAGCGGGCGACCTTGTCGGTCGGGATCGCTTCGAGCACGGCAACAATGGTGGGGACCGGTTCCCAGGGGTTGGCTTGGCGGTAGGCGACGATGTCGGCGACCTCGTCGGCGTCGAGATGCCGGGTGCGAGCGAGCACCTCGGACTCGAGGGCCCGCAACACCGTCTCGGCGTCGGGTACGGTCCGCAGGCCCGGCACCGCGACCATCCGGCTATCAGTGCTGTTCCCGAAGGCCGGCCCGACGCCGGGAACCAGTCGGTCGAGGACGGCCTGGGTCGTGAGCACCTCGGCTGCGATCGGGCCGGCACGCACCATCAGCGCGGCGATCCAGGCTCGCACGACGTCATCGGCGTCCGGGCCGCCGAGCGTGATCCCGGCCATTTCGCTGAGCGCCATGCTCACCGGCTCGCCGTCGCGTGTCCCGATGTCGATGACGTCGGGACGCTCCCGGTGCTCGACGTCGTCGTCGGCCATCGCCGGCACCTCGGCCGCGATGACCGGATCGCTGGAGTTCTCCTGTGCCCGGACGACCGTGGCCAGATGACGGAGCGTGGGCGGCAACGGATCAGGCCCAAGGTTCCGGCCAGGCTCGGGTGGCCGGTAGCGGTAGGCATGGCGGCGCCGCAGCCGCCCGAGCGCCACGGCAGAGAGGACCCCGGCGGCGAACGAGCTGGCGACCACCGAACCCGACGGCAGCCGGACCGGCTTGTTTCCGTGGCTGGCCCGGACCGGGCCAGTACCGGTTGCCGGGGTCGGCGTCGCCGGGATCGCGCGGATGGCCGGACCGGGTGTGGTTGTCGGAGGCACCGTGGTCGGAGGCACCGTGGTCGCAGGCGGCTCGGTGGTGGGACTCGTCGGTGTGGTGAGCGGTGGGAGTGACGCTGGCGCGGCCGGCGGCGCTGAGGTTGCGGCTGGCAGGAGGAGGGTCCAGCCGGGGTCGATCCAGTGGGGGTCGGTGAGGGTGGCCCCGTCAGGCTGGGGTCGGCCTTCGTTGAGCTGGTAGATCGCTTGCCATTCCAGCGGGTCGCCGAGCTGGCGCTCCGCGATGCCCCAGAGGGTGTCGCCGCGTTGGACGACGTAGGTGCTCGGCGAGTCGGCTGGCTGGGTCGCCAGGGGGGTGCCCGATGGAGTCGCACCCGACGGAGTGGCGATTGGGTCGGGCGATGACGGCCGGGTCGGGAGGGTGTGGGCGGCCCGGGCGAGCACCGCGTCGTTGAACGTTGGGTCGATGGGCGCTGGGTCAATGAGTGCCGGGTCCTTGAGGACCAGGGCGGCGACCGGCTGGCGCACGGTAGCGGACGACGGGTTGCCGCTCAGCGATCCCGATGGGCTTCCGTGGGCGGGCCGGGGGGCGAGGGTGAGGGCTGCGACGATGACGGCGGCGACGAGGCGTCCGGTGACCGGTTGGAAGATGCCGGCGAGCGGCAGCCGCGGGGCGTGGCGCCCCGAGAGGGCGGCGGGAACCTCGACGACGATGGAAGCGACGAGGACCGCCCAGGTGATCCACACGACCACCGCCAGGGCGTCGACGAGGGCCTGGTCGGGAATGCCCCGCTGGTTGAGGGCGTGGCCGACCTGGCCGATGGAGGGGACGTGGTGTGGGAGGGGCCAGCCGATGAAGTGCC
>JAJZBK010000049.1 GCA_021798955.1 Actinomycetes bacterium | reverse complement strand
GTCACCTCGGGCAGCTTGCCCAGCTTGAGGAGCTGGCGCTGCCGATCCTGCGAGAGGTCCCAGCTCTCGCGCACGAGGGTGCCACCGTCTCGGGGCTCGAGCTCGTAGCGCCAGATCCGTCCACCTACCAGGGCGCCGAGTAGGCCGGGCATACGAGCTTGCCAGGCGATGCGGCGGTCTTTTTCGAACTCGACAACGGTGTTGACCATCGAGTACGGGACACCCATCCGCATGGCCATCCCGAACGTCACCCCCGGACCCAGCTGTTTGGGTGCACCGGGCTTTACCTGCTTGACCGTGCCCGACCCGTCGATTTCAGGGTGGCGGGAGGCATCAGCGACCACGCTGAAGATCGCCTCGGGGGGAGCGGCGATGACCCGCTCGACCGACAGCACATCGCCTTGCATCGGGAACCTCCAACGGTTGCCGTCCGTGTGGACCGGTGCGCCGGTCGCTCCGGACCACCGTGGGTAGCCTACCGGGCGGGCTCCGCTGCCGCCCCGGTGTTCGCTCCGGTGTTCGCTCCGGTGTTCGCTCCGGTGTTCGCTCCGGTGTTCGCTCCGGTGTTCGCTCCGGTGTTCGCGAACGTCTAGCATGACGTGCTGCGATCGGGCAGGTAGCTCCGTCCGGTCGTCGGCGGTACGCCCGGTTGCGGCCGGTACCCTGCTCCGCCGCTGCGGAGGTGGCTTCCGCTCAGCCCGAACGCTCGTCCCGAGGAGTCCTCATGCCCGAGATCACGCTTGCTGCCGAAGTCGGCCGCACCACCGGTTCGAGCGCCACTCGTCGCCTGCGCGCCGAAGGGAAGATCCCCGGTGTCCTCTACGGGCACGGCATCGACCCCGTGCCGCTGGCCGTCGACGCTCGTGCGTTCCGGACGGCGATGTCAGGAGAGGCGGGACTGAACACCCTGTTGTCGCTCGAAGTCGAGGGACGGAGCCACCTGACCCTGGCCCGTGACATCCAGCGGCACCCGGTGCGGAACACGGTCGCCCACATCGACTTCCAGATCGTGCGGCGTGACGAGGTGATCACAGCCGAAGTGCCCGTCGTCCTGGTGGGCGAGCCGGTCGAGGTCAACCACGGTGACGGGATCGTCGACCAGCTGCTGTTCACTCTGTCGGTGAAGGCGCGTCCGTCCGATATCCCCAGCTCCGTCGACCTCGATATCTCGTCGCTTACCATCGGCAGCTCGCTCCACGTCTCGGACATCGCCTTGGCGGCAGGAGTTGAGGTCGACATCGACCCGGATACCCCGGTGGTGAGCGGGATCCCGCCGAGGGTGCAGACGGCCGGCGAGGAGGGCGCCGCCGCAGAGGGCGAAGCCACCTCCGGGTCCGCTGAGGCGCAGGCCTCGGAGCACTGACCCTGTCCCACCGGAGTGCCGAGCACACCGGTCGTGTCCTCGCTGGCTCGACCGACGTGCTGGTGGTCGGTCTGGCCAACCCGGGCGCCGAGTTCGACGGGACGCGCCACAACGTCGGTGGCGATGCGGTCGCCGAGCTCGCTCGGCGCCACGGGGCACGACTCCGGGCCGACCGTCGCTCCAGCTCGTTGGTCGGCGATGCCCGCGTGGATGGCACCCGGGTGGTGCTTGCCGTGCCGACGACCTACATGAACGACTCGGGCCGAGCGGTCGCCACGCTGGCCCGCCGGGTCGGCATCGACACCCGTGACGCAGCCGACCTCGCTGCTCGGCTGGTGGTCGTCCACGACGAGCTCGACCTGCCACCTGGGCGACTGAAGGTCAAGGTCGGGGGTGGCAACGCCGGCCACAACGGTCTTCGTTCGGTCGACCAGCACCTCCGTTCCGGCGGCTATACGAGGGTGCGGATCGGGATCGGTAAGCCGCCAGGGCGCCAAGCGGGGGCCGACTACGTGCTCCGGCGTCCCGGGCGTGCCGAGCGCGACCTGTTGGCCGTGGCGGTCGCCGAGGCGGCCGATGCCGTCGAGGTCGTCGTCCGCCAGGGCACCGAGGCGGCCATGAACCGCTACAACGTGCGGCCGTGAGGCTCGGATCCGACCGTCTGGGGCAGGAGCTGTCAGCCCAGCCCAGCCCAATCGCCAGGCGGGCAGGCCCGCCTGGCGCGGCCGGCCGGTACCCTGACCCGGTGAGCGAGCGGTGAGCCTCCACGCCCTTCCTGGCGCCCTGCGCGACGACCCGGTGATGACCCGGGTGGTGGGCATGTCGAACGCGACGCTGGCCGTGGCGACGCCCGCTCAGGCCATCGCCGTGGCTGGCGCCATGCGTCTCGGGTCGCGACGACCCGTCTTGGTGGTGGCGCCGACCGGGGTCGCCGCCGAGCAGCTGGCACACGACCTGGCCCTCTTCGTCGACGGACGGGTCGAGCTGTTCCCGGCATGGGAGACCCTCCCCTTCGAGCGGGTGAGCCCCGAAGTGGCGACGATGGGGCAGCGGCTCGCCGTGCTGTCGGCACTGGTCGGCTCCGGTGCCCCGGACGGTGTCGCGCTCGGTGGTGCCAGCGGGTGGGAGGCGGCCGGCGGCGTTGAGCCGGTCGACGTGGTCGTGGCACCGGTCAAGGCCCTTCTGCAGCGGCTCGGCCCCTGGCGGTCGGCGGCGCGTCCGGTGGTGGTCGCCAAGGGGACCAGGGTCGACCCGGGTGAGCTGGTGGCCCGGCTGGTCGGGCTCGGGTACCGCCGAGAGCCGCTCGTCGAGCACCGGGGCGAGCTGGCGGTCCGCGGTGGGATCGTCGACGTCTTCCCGCCCACCGACGACCTGCCGGTGCGGATCGACCTGTGGGGGGACGACGTCGACCGTCTGACCCGGTTCGACGTCGCCGACCAGCGCTCGGTCGAGGACGTCTCGGTCGTCCGTCTCACCGGTTGCCGCGAGCTCGTCCCCGACGAGGCGGTGCGGGCGCGGGCGACCCGACTGGTCGAGGAAGCCCCTTGGGGAGCACAGCAGTGGCGGCGCCTGGCCGACGGCCACCTCTTCGACGGCATGGAATCGTGGCTGCCTTGGCTCCTCGACGCCGACGCCGACGCCGACGCCGACCCGATCACGCCCGACGTCGACCCGATCACGCCCGACGCCGACGCCGACCCGACCCCTGCGGCTGGCGACACCGGTGCCGGTGCCAGCAGTCTGCGCGGGGAGCTGCTCACCGACCTGCTCGGGCCCAGCTCGATCGTCGTAGTCGTCGAGCCGGGACGGGTCCGCGACCGGGCGGCTGAGCTGGCCGACGAGGAGGCGGCGCTCGCCGACGCCCTCGCCCAGACCTGGGGCCTCGACGCAGGAGCGGACGCCCCGCGGCTGCACGCCACCTACGA
>JAJZBK010000048.1 GCA_021798955.1 Actinomycetes bacterium | reverse complement strand
CACGCTCCCCGGGGAACGGTCATGGCCATCCCCGGGGAGCGAGGTGGCCGTCCGCGGGGAATTCTCGTGGCCGTCCCTGGGGAGAAGTCATGGCCGCCTGTGGGGAGATCCTCGTGTCCCTTGACAGACCCCGGTGCCGCCAGCCTCTTTTCCTGAGTGCCCCACGGTCGTCACGGCGCATACGCCGATGAGCGGCCGGTCACGCCCCGGTATCCAAGTACCCGGTGTCTTCCTGATGGGTGGGCACCGGAGGCGCGTTCGGGCCTGGTTCGGCGCTCGCTGGGTGGCGCTCGCAGCTGTCAGCCGACCAGCAACCAACGCGACACGGTGACCGTCGTGCCCGCCGGCAACCTCCTTGGCCGGCACGTGGCCCGGGCTTGGCCGAGGCTCAGGCCGGCGGACTGATGGGCCCGACCCCGCCGACCTTGGTCACGGTGAAGGAGCTGATGGTGACCCCGTTGGTCCCCGACGAGCCGTTGGCGGGCTGGCGCAGGAAGTAGATGAGCAGCGCTCCGGACCCGTCGGCAAGGCACACGTTGCCCTGCAGGGCGTGCGACGACCCGACGGGGTTACCGAGGTCGTAGTTCTGACCGTTCAGGCCGGCAACTTCGCAGCCTCGGTCGGGCGTCAGCCGGAGGCCCAGGTGACCGACGTCGTCGAGCAACACTCGGGCGTAGTAGCCCTCGCCCTGCAGGTGGGAGGTGCCGTTCGGGGAGCGCAGGGCCAGGCTGCTCGACTGGCCACCTTCCTCTTCCTCGCCCTTCCCGTGGATGTCGTAGAGGACTACGCCGTTGACCGGGATGCCGGTCACCGTCGCCATCCAGTCCGTCGAACCGTGGACGCTTCCCTGCACCTGCGTGACGTGCGTGGGCTCGTCGAGGAAGGAACTGGTGAAGGTGTAGTTGGTCAGGCTGGACAGTTGCCGGAGGTCGAACCCGGCAACCGACCCGCCCGAACCGCTGGTGGCGCTGGAAGGAGCGGCCGACGACCCCGCCGATGGCGCGGTAGTAGAAGAGCCTGACGTGCCGATCTGAGACGCCGAAGCATGGACAGCGGTCGTGCTGACTCCGCCGCATGCCGCCAGGCCCACCGCGAGCCCTGCCAGCCCCAGGAGCACAACTGACCGACTGTTCCACCGACGCCTGCCGCGCGGCGACACCTTCTGCCTCCTTCCAGTCTCAGCCTCGTGATCGGGCCGAGAGCGCCGGTACCCGTGACCGACGCCCCGCCGCGAGATGAGTGCGAGCGTACCCCGTTGCCTGAGGGTGGTTGTCGCCGTCGACGGCACCGCCCCACGCCTCAACGCGAAGAGCCGTCAATCGGGGATCGGACACCGGGTTCATGCCCGCCGGTCCCTTACGACTGGTCCGGCAGGTTGACTACAACGAGCACTGACTCCAGGCCGGTGAAGTCGCTGCCGTTCCGGGTCAGCAGTGCCAGGTCGTGACGCGCTGCGGTCGCGGCAATCTGCAAGTCCATGCGGCGCGGCCGTGGGTCGCGGCCGTGCTGGCGCACGAGACCTGCCAGCGCCCCGTAATACTCAGCCACGCTCGTGTCGAACGGCAGCACCTCGAACCGGTCCAATATCGCCTGTACCCGCCGCCGCCGGCTGATCTGGACCAGCGGGTCGGTCGCGACAGCCACGCCGTACTGCAGCTCACCAATCGTTACTGCCGATACCGCGACCTCGTCGGTCACCTGGCCGACCTGCCCGGCCCGGAAGTCGATCACCACCGAGGTGTCGAGCAGGGCACGACGTGGTGCGCCGGAGGTCAATGCCTCTCCGGGTCGAACGGGTCGGAGGGCTCATCTGGACCGAAAGTCTCCTGGGCGGCAGCCAGATCGTTCCGCCATGCATTCGGGTCCACCGGCGGCTCTGTGGCGAACGCCTCAGCCAAGTCGGCGACCGCCACGAACCGACGCCTGCCCGTGTCCTGGCGATGAGGCACCACGTCAGCTACGGGACGGCCGTTGACAGTCACCACGAAAGACTCGCCCTGGGCCACCCGACGCATGACCGTCGCGTTGTCGTTGCGCAACTCGGACTGCCGTATCACCACGCTCATAGCGATAGTATAGCGTTCTTGTAGCGTATGTGCCGATGAGCGTCCGTAGCAGGATCCCTTGCGGGCCGTCGATGGTCTCGCTCCAGTCGGCGTCAACCGATGTCCCGACACCTTCGCGGCGGCCGGGCGGAGCGTCGCAGAACTGGGTGATCGGCGCTTCCCGGCTGGCCCCGCCGGCAACGGCGAGCACGGAGTCGGCGATCTGCCGTGTCGCCCAGTAGATCGGCACAGCTCTGGCGCGGGGTTTCGACCTGCCATACCATGCCGGCGACCAACTTGGTCTCGTCCCGGCCGCCTGTGGGGAGATCCTCGTGTCCCTTGACAGGTGACGGGAGGTCCGTTCGACAGCTGCAGATGGTGACCACCGCAGCGGTCGTCCGTCGAGGTGCCCACGGTGAGCGCGCGGCGGCGATCGGGGGTGGCGGGACGCTGTCCCCTACTCGGTGCGGGATGCCTCCGGTCCGAGCCTGCGCCCAGGTGCTTCGGCCGCAACGGCGAGGAGAAACTGGCGCCGGCGCTTGCTTCGCTCGCTGACCGTGGGTCCCGGCGCAACTTTCACCTCGACCCTCCGGGCAACCGTTGCCCCCTCCGCTTCCACCTGGTCGCTGTCGTTCCCTGCAAGCACCCACACGAAAGGGGAACCACCATGACCACCACCACGACGATCGCCGGGAACCTCACCCGGGACCCGGAGATCCGCTACACCCGAGACGGTCAGGCCACCACCTCCCTCTCGGTCGCCACCAACCGTCGGTTCACCACCCGGGGCAGCAACGAGTGGCAGGAGACCACCTCCTACTTCGACGTCGTCTGCTGGCGGGACCTCGTCGAGAACGTGGCCTTGAGCCTCACCAAGGGGACCCGGGTGGTCGTCACCGGCCACCTGGAGCAGCGCACGTGGACCACCGACGAGGGCGAGCAGCGCTTCCGCATCGAGCTGGTGGCCGACGAGGGCGGAGCCTCGCTGCGGTTCGCCACCGCCGAGGTCACGAAGCACGACCGCCAGGGTGCCGAGGCCGGCGAGACCGCCATCGCCGAGCCGACGCCGACGAGCGGGGCTGGACAGGTGAGACCGCTCGCCACGCCCGGGTGGCCAACGCACTCGAGCGCCACATCGCTCGCCTCGAAAACACGGGAGCTGCCGAAGGTTCCCCTTGACCCGCCCCCGTTGACCGGTCAATCGGGCTCTACGCGATCAGGCGTGGGGAGCGTCCCCTGATTCGAGCAGTAGGCCGAGTGTCCCATTGGACTCCTGAGTGGAGCAACAGCCGGAGCCGGTAGTTCTCGAAATTCCGCATCCCGTGGGCG
>JAJZBK010000030.1 GCA_021798955.1 Actinomycetes bacterium | reverse complement strand
GCGGGCACCGACCCGACGGTGGCACCGGTCGCCAGGTCGACGACCCGGCCCGGGTGCAGCGCGGCGCGGGCGCCGAGGAACGCACCGCGCCCTTCGTCGGAGCGGATGAAGCAGACGTCCTGGCTGTCCGGCTTGGCCGCCGTGCGCAACCCGAGCCGGGTGGCCTCCGAGCGGACCTCCGCCTTCGTGAGCGTGCCGATGGGGAAGTCGACCCGAGCCAGCTGCGGTGCCGTCAGCATCGAGACCACGTACGACTGGTCCTTGGCGGCGTCAGCTCCCCGGCGGAGCGCCCGGGTGCCGTCCGCCTCGGTCGTGACCCGGGCGTGGTGGCCGGTGGCCACGACGTCGAAGCCCAGCCGGCGGGCTCGCTCGAGGAGCAGGTCGAACTTGATAGAGCGGTTGCAGGCGATGCAGGGATTGGGAGTCCGCCCGGCCACGTGCCCATCCACGAACGGGTCGACGACCCGGGAGGCAAACGCCTCGGAGAAGTTGAAGACGTGGTGGACGATGCCGAGCTGGTCGGCTACCCGGCGGGCGTCCTCCACGTCCGCCACCGAGCAGCACCCCGAGTCCGACTCCCCGCCCCACAACTTGAGCGTGGCCCCCACCACGGCGGACGTGCCGTGGTGGCGGACGGCGAGGGCGGCGGCGACCGACGAGTCGACACCCCCGGACATGGCCACCAGCATGCGCACGGTGTCAGTCTCGCAGGCGGCGGACGGCCTCGGGCACGGCGACGAGGGCCAGGTCGACCTCTTCGTCGGTCGTCGTCGGGGCGAGCGTGAGGCGCAGGGCGGAACGGGCGTCGGAAGCCGGGCGGCCCATGGCAAGCAGCACGTGGCTCGGCTCGGCGGCACCGCTGGCGCACGACGAGCCGGCCGAGGCCGCCACCCCGAGCTCGTCGAGGACGACGAGGAGGGCCTCGCTCTCGACGCCTTCCACCACCAGGTGGGCGAAGCCGGCTGCCGTCGTCGCCCGGGGCACCGTCTCGACGACGCCGGCAACGGCGGCGACGATGCCGTCGACCAGGCGATCACGGCGACCGGCCACCTCCGGGACCGCCCGGCGGCGCTCGGCGGCCGCCTCGAGAGCAACCGCGGTGGACCACGCCGCGGCGACTGCCTGGGTGCCACTACGTCGGCGACGCTCCTGGCCACCTCCGTGGAGGAGCGGGGCCAGTGCTACGCCGTCACGGACCACCAGGGCACCGGCCCCGACCGGGCCGCCGAACTTGTGGGCGCTCACCGACAAGAGGTCGGCGACCCCTCCGACAGCGGCCACATCCAGCCAAGGCACAGCCTGGACGGCGTCGGTGTGGAGCCGGGCGCCCGGCGCCCGGCGCCGGACCAGCGCTGCCACCTCGGCCAGGGGTTGGACGGTCCCGACCTCGTTGTTGACCAGCATCACCGAGACGAGGGACACGTCCGGGCTGAGCACACCAGCCAGCGCGTCGAGGTCGATCGTCCCGTCGGCGGTCGCCCGGACCTCACGCAGCTCGACCCCGAAGCGCTCGGCGGCACCTCGGCACGCCCGGAGGACGGCGTGGTGCTCGAAGGCCGCGCAGACGATCGGCCCGGGTGGGCCGTCACACGCCCCGAGCACCCCGAAGACGGCAAGGTTGTCGGACTCGGTGCCTCCGGACGTGAGGACCACCTCGCCCGGCGCACCGCCCAAGTGGAGGCCGAGCAGGTCGCGGGCGTCGTCGAGCCGGCGGCGGGCGCGACGTGCCTCGGCGTGCATGCCTGTCGGGTTGCCCTCCCCGGCCTCTGTCACCTCCAGCCAGGCCGTCACGGCGGCAGGGACCATGGGCGTCGTAGCGGCATGGTCGAGGTAGGCACGCACGCTGCCAGTCTGCCCGGCCTCGGCCCCGGTCGGTGCCGGCCACAGCGTCGGCAGGCCTGCCCTGACCCGGGGAGTGCTGGTGCCTACACTGGCCCGGTGCCGGTTCCCTCCTCCGACCAGCCCGTAAGCCCGCTCCCGATGACCGGCGAGGCCAGTCGCGCCGACGAGCGCGAGATCGCCCGCCAACGCAAGGTGTGGACAGAACGCGCCGTCTTCTGGGACGAGCACACCCCCAAAGGGCTCGACAAGGTGGTGGACGCCCTCGTCGCCCGGGCCGGCACTACCGACGGCGCGGTTATCGTCGACCTCGGCTGTGGGACCGGCCAGGTCACCTTCCCGCTCGCCCCAGGGGCAGCCCGGGTGCTGGGCGTCGACGTCAGCCCGAAGATGATCGAGATCCTCGAGCGTCACGCCCGTGAGCGGGGTGACGACAACGTCGAGGGCGTGGTGTGCGCCATCGAGCAGCTCGACCTCCCCCAGGGCTCGGTCGACCTGGTGGTGACCAACTACGTCCTCCACCACCTGCGCGACCGCGACAAGGCCGAGGTCGTGCGCCGGGCCGCCACGTGGCTCAAGCCCGGTGGCCGCCTGGTCATCGGCGACATGATGTTCGGCCGAGGCACCGAGGCGCGGGACTGGGCCATCGCCGCCACCAAGACGAAGGCCTTCGTGAAGCTCGGTCCGGGGGGTCTCTGGCGTATCGCCAAGGGCGTCTGGCGCATGGTGGTGCGCACGCAAGAGAGACCCGTCAGCATGTCGCGCTGGGTGGCGATGCTCACCGAGTCCGGCTTCGACGTGGTCGACACCGTCGAGGTGATCGCCGAGGGCGCGGTCGTCGTGGGCGTCCGCCGCCCGCGTTGAGCCCAGCCGGCGCTGCCCCACCGACCAGTGAGGCCCACCGACCAGTGAGGCCCGCCGACCGGTGAGGCCAGCCTCCGCCCTCGCAGCCTGGGGCCAGGTCCGACGGCCTGTGGGTCACGGACGCCAGACGGACTTCACGTTGCAGAACTCGTGGAGCCCGTAGACCGAGAGCTCGCGCCCGACCCCCGAGCTCTTCACCCCCCCGAAGGGAAGCTCGGGCATGGACGCGACCATGCCGTTCACGAAGACCATGCCGGCTTCGAGGCCGTCGACGAAGCGGTCCTGCTCGTCGGGGTCCGCCGTCCAGACGCTCGCCCCGAGCCCGTACTCGGTGCCGTTGGCGACGGCCAGCGCCTCCTCGGCGCTGGCTACCCGGGTGAGCAGCGCCACCGGCCCGAACACCTCCTCGGTGGCCACCCGCATGCCGGCCGCAATGCCGGTCACGACCGAGGGACGGTAGAAGAACCCGGGGTGGTCGACCCCGGCCGGCCCGACCACCCGTTCGCCACCGCAGAGGACCGTGGCTCCCCTGCTCCGGGCGTCCTCCACCTGGGCCTCGATGGTGTCACGAGCCGCTTCGGTGACGAGCGGTCCGACCTCGGTGCCGGGGTCGAACGGGTCACCCACCACCAGGGACGACATCCGTTCGACGAACGCCTCCACGAAGGCCTCAGCGACCTCCTCGTGGACGACGAACCGCTTGGCGGCGATGCACGACTGGCCGTTGTTCTGCACCCGGGCCTCGACGCCGACCGAGACCGCCCGCTCGACGTCGGCAGAAGGCAACACGATGAACGGGTCGCTCCCTCCGAGCTCGAGGACCACCTTCTTGCCGACGGCACCGGCCTGGGCGGCCACCGCTCGGCCAGCCCGGACACTGCCGGTCAGGGTGACGGCCCGCACGCGCTCGTCGGCGATGACGGCCGGCACCTGGTCGGTGCCCACCAGCAGCGCCTGGAACACGCCAGTCGGCCCACCGGACCGACGGAAGAGGTCTTCGAGGAACAGCGCTGTCCGCGGCACGTTGGGGGCATGCTTGAGCAGGCCGACGTTGCCCGCCAGGAGCGCCGGGGCGGCGAAGCGGATGACCTGCCAGAGCGGGAAGTTCCACGGCATGATCGCCAGCACCGGTCCGAGCGGCTCGAAGCGCACGGCACCCCGACCAGAGCCCAGGGGCACGACCTCCTCGGCGAGCAGACGAGGACCGTGGTCGGCGAACCAGCGCATGGCATTGGCGCACTTGGCCACCTCCCCCTTGGCCTGGGCGAAGGGCTTGCCCATCTCGGTGGTGAGCAGGTGGGCGACGTCGGGCAGCTCCCCGTCGAGGAGGTCGGCCGCCGTCCGCAACAGGAGGGCCCGGTCGTCGAGGCTGGTGTGGGCCCACGTCGACGCCGCTTCGGCGGCCAACGACAGCCGCGCCTCGACTGCGGTGGCGTCGAGGGGGTCGAAGGCCTCCAGCAGCTCGCCGGTCGTCGGGTTGACAGAGGCGATCGGCGGACCAGCAGGTGGAGGTGTCATGGCTCCGATTGTCCCTCACCGCCAGCGTCGGAGCGAGCCGGCTCGAGGCCCAACCAGTCGGCGACCTCCAGACGGCGGAGCTTTCCCGTCGAGGTGCGGGGAAGCTCGTCGACGACGTGGTACTCCTTGGGCCGCTTGTAAGGAGCGAGCGTGGCCGATGCATGGTGCTCGAGGGCGGCCAGCAACCGGACCGGGTCCCCGCCGGCCCCGGAGGCGGGCACCACGGCGGCACAGACCCGTTGCCCCCAGCGGAGGTCGTCCCGGCCGAAGACGGCGACCTCGGCCACGCCGGGGACCCCGTGGAGCGCCCCCTCCACTTCGGCCGGGTAGACGTTGACCCCGCCGCTGATGACCAGGTCGTCGCGTCGTCCGTCGAGGTAGAGGTAGCCATCGGCGTCGAGCCGTCCGAGGTCACCGACGGTGAAGGACCCGTCGTCCCGCCACGCTGACGCCGTCTTGTCCGGGTCACCCCAGTAGGAGAAGCGGGCGAAGTCGGGTGGTCGGCACCAGACGGTCCCGGTGTCGTCGACCGACAGCGTGCGACCCTGTCGAGCCCGGCCCACCGTGCCGGGCCGCTCGAGCCACTCGTCCGGGCTGCAGGCGGTGAACTGGCCTTCGGTCGAGCCGTAGAACTCCCAGAGCACACCGGGGGCGACGCGGGCCAGGGCGCGTCGCTTCAGGTCGGGAGCACAGGGCGAGCCAGCGTGGACCAAGAGCCGGAGCGCGTCGAAGCGATCGGGGGCACCCACCTCCGGGGCGAGCAGACGGGCGAGGGCGGCCGGAGCGAGGAAGGTCGTGGTCGGCACCGGCCCCAGCCGACCGGCGAGCGCGGCCACGGCGGTGGCGGCGTCGAACCGACCGAGCACGACACAGGTCCCGCCGGCAAGGAGGGTCCCGCCGGCGAAGCGGACCGAGACCGAGTGGTGCATCGGCGAGCACACCAGGTGGACGTCGTCGGGTCCGAAGTGCCACAGTGCTGCCTCGTCAGCGAGTGCGGCGGCGGCCGTCTGGTCGTCCCACAGGCCCGACCAGACCCCTTTGGCCCGACCGGTCGTCCCCGACGTGTAGTGCATCGGTCGAGTGAGGGGGGCGGGGGCCAGCTCGACGGGCCGGCCCGTGGCCAGCTCGGCCAGGCCGGCTGTATCGGTCACCACCGCCGCAGGCTCGGCGTCAACGAGCAGGGCGTCGCGCTCGGCGTCCAACAGGGTGGCGTTCAGGAGCACGGGCACGATGCCCGTGCGGAGCGCGCCCAGCACGGCGGTCAGCAGCGCCGCCGACGACGGCAGGCAGAAGGCGATCCGGTCTCCGGCCACAAGACCGTGCTCGGCCATCCATCCGGCCGCCCGGCGGGATGCCGCCTCGGCCTCGGCGGCGGTGACGACCTCGACTGGCACGGCAGCGGCGCCGGGGGCCGCAGGTGGGGCCCCGGGGGTCACCGGGTGGGGCCCCAGGGAGCACCGGGGACCGGCGGCGCGGAGCGGGTCAGGAGCGCGAACCCTTGCGTCGGGGCTTCAAGGCGAACCACCAGATGCTCGCCATGGTCGAGAGCACGCCGAGGACGGCCATCGGCTTCACCAGCTTGCGGGTACGGGCGGACATGGTCCAGACGATACCCGGCCGACGACCGGGCGAGGCCTCGACGCGAGCCGTCGGAGCCGACGGGGCCGTCGTCAGCTCCCGATCGCCGCCCGGATCGACTGGCGCAGCGAGGACGCCGTCGCCACCACTGCGCTCGGCTCGTACCCGCAGTGGGCCATGCAGTTGGCGCACCGGGGATCACGTCCACGCCCGTAGGCCGACCAGTCAGTCTGCTCGACGAGCTCGCGGTAGGTGGCAACGTACCCGTCGGACATCAGGTAGCAGGGCTTCTGCCACCCGAAGATCGAGTAGCTCGGGATCCCCCACGCCGTGCACTCGAAGTCGACCTTGCCCTCGAGGAAGTCGAGGAAGAGCGGCGTGTGGTTGAGGCGCCAGTGCCGACGACGACCCTCGGCGAACGCCTCGCCGAAGAGCCGGGTGGTCTCCTCGACGCCAAGGAAGTGCTCCTGGTCCGGAGCCTTCTCGTAGGCGTAGGCGGGCGAGATCATCATGGCGTCGACCTCGAGGTCGTCGTTCAGGAAGTCGAGGACCTCGCGCACTGTCTTGGGCGAGTCGGTGTTGAACACCGTGGTGTTCGTCGTCACCCGGAACCCCCGCTCCTTGGCCAGCCGGATGGCGGCGACGGCGCGGTCGAACACGCCGTCCCGGCACACCGAGGCGTCGTGACGCTCACGCATACCGTCGACGTGGACGGCCCAGGCGAAGTACGGCGAGGGCGTGAACCGGTCCAGCTTGCGCTCCATCAAGATGCCGTTCGAGCACAGGTAGACGAACCGCTTGCGGGCGATCAGGGCCTCGACGATGCCTTCGATGTCGGGGTGCATGAGCGGCTCGCCGCCGGCGATGGACACCACCGGAGCCCCGCACTCCTCGACCGCCGCCACTGCGTCGTCGACAGACATGCGCTTGCGCAGGACGTCGGCAGGGTACTGGATCTTCCCGCACCCGGCGCACGACAGGTTGCAGGCGAAGAGGGGCTCGAGCTCGACCACGAGCGGGAAGCGCGTGTTGCGACGAAGTCGCTGCTTGGCCAGGTATGCGCCGACACGCAGGTTCTGGCGCCAGGGAACGGACATCAGCGGACCTCCGAGGGGAGTTGGAAGCGAACGCGCTCGTCCACGACGACGCGCTCGTGGACGTCGACCGGGCCGAGGCCGCCCAGCGCGTCGACGACCTCTTGGACAAGCTGCTCGGGGGCCGACGCCCCGGCGGTAAGACCGACGACCTCGGCGCTCTTCAACCACTCGAGCTCGATGGCATCGGGGTCCTCGACGAGGTAGGCCTGAGCACCCGCCCGCTCGGCCACCTCGACGAGACGCTGCGAGTTCGACGAGTTCGCCGAGCCCACCACCAGCACCAGGTCGACGTCGCCGGCGATGGCCTCGATCGCCTGCTGGCGGTTCTCGGTGGCAAAGCAGATGTCGCTGACCGGTGGCTCGACCACGTCGGCGAACCGCCGTCGGACCGCTCGGGCCACCTCGGCCACGTCGCTCGGGGCGAGGGTCGTCTGGTTGAGCAAGGCGACGGGCGCGGCGAGCGGGACGTCGAGCGCGTCGACGTCGTCGACGGAGCCGACCAGCATGGTGCCAGGCACCTCTCCGAGCGTACCCTCCACCTCGTCGTGGCCGTCATGGCCGATCAGCACCACCTGACGACCCTGCTTGGAGAACCGGCGAGCTTCGCTGTGCACCTTGGCCACCAGGGGGCAGGTGGCGTCGACGACCCTGAGCCCCCGGCGACCGGCCTCTTCCTTGACAGCTGGGGCCACGCCGTGGGCGGAGAGCACGACGGTCGTCCCGTCGGGAACCTCGTCGAGCTCCTCGACGAAGACAGCACCCTCGGCCTCGAGGCGGCGGACGACGTGGGCATTGTGGACGATCTGGCGGCGGACGTAGACGGGTGCCCCGAAGCGCTCGAGGACCCGCTCGACGATCTCGATGGCACGGTCGACGCCAGCGCAGAACGAGCGGGGGCCGGCCAGCAGGACGGTGCGGGGACAGCATGCCTCCGCCCACGAGCTGAGGACCGGCATGGCGCGACGTAGCGATGCCAACGCCCGGATGCCTTCGGTCACCACGGCGGGGCGCCGCAGCTCCCGTCCGGGGCCGTCCACCACCGCCCGGACCACAGCGAAGGGGCGTCCTGCCGCGGCCGGTGCCAACCAGTACGACTCGGTGTCTGCCACCACGGCTCCGGTCGCCGCCGCCTGCTCGCGCTGTCCGCCGGTCACGACGCTCCCCGAGCTCCGGACGACCCCAGCCGTGGCAGCGAGCCCCGCCCGACGGAGGGCAGCAACGAGCAGTCGCGGACTGCCGAGCTCGACGCGCCCCCCTGGTCCGTCGACGGCCTCGGCGACGACGAGGTCACCCGCACCGAGGTCGGCGACGAGCGCACCGCCGACCCCGACCACGGCCACTGCCTGAGCCTCCTGCCCCGACGCCCGCTGGGCAGCAGCGGCAGCCCGCTCCGGTCCGGCGCCCGTACGGACGACCCGGGCCCCGGACGAGCCCGCCATCGCCGCCTCGACCCGCAGCGGCGTGAGGACGAGCAGGCCGGACCCACGGCCCGCCGTGCCGACGACGGGCGCCTCTGCATCGGCCCTCGTCACGCTCAGGACGCCCTCCGGAGCCACCGGCCGAGCGCCATGACCGGAAAGACCAGGCGGTAGAGGTGGTAGTTGATGTAGAAGTCGCCGGGGAACCCCGTGCCGGTGAAGTACGGCTCGTCCCACGAGCCGTCCGGGCGCTGGTTGGCCACCAGCCAGGCAACCGCCCGCTCGGCCACCTCTCCCCGCTCCTCCGCTGCCACCAGGGCGAGGAGCGCCCAGGCCGTCTGCGAGGGCGTCGACGTACCTCGGCCCCGGAAGGCCGCATCGCGGTAGGAACGGAGGTCCTCCCCGAAGCCGCCGTCCTCGTTCTGGTGGTCGCCGAGCCACTGCACGGCCCGTCGGACCCGCTGGTCACCGGGGTCGACGCCGGCGGCGACCAGGGCCGGGACAGCAGCCCCGGTGCCGTAGACGTAGTTGGCGCCCCATCGTCCGAACCACGAGCCGTCGTCCTCTTGCTGCGCCGACAGCCAGGCCACGGCCCGCTCGAGGACCGTGCTCGAGGCCGTGGGCTCGGCAGCCAACATCTCGACGACGTGGGCCGTGACGTCCGCACTGGCCTCGTCGATGACCTCGCCGAAGTCGCAGAAGGGAAGCTTGCGGCACACCTCGCGGTCGTTGTCGACGTCGAAGGCGCCAAAGCCCCCGTCGCGACACTGCATCGCCTCCGTCCATGCCACCGCCCGCCGGCAGGCCGCCTCGACGTCTGCCGCCAGGGCCCCGCCGCCGCCTGGCACCGCTCGACGCAGGGCCAGGACGACCTCAGCCGTGTCGTCGACGTCGGGGTAGTTGTCGTTCTCGAACTCGAACGCCCAGCCCCCCGGCGGCGTACGGGGGCGGCGGACCGCCCAGTCGCCGGCCACCCTCACCTCCTCGTCGACCAGCCAGCGCGCCGCCCGCTCGAGGGCCGGATCGCCCGAGGCCACCCCCGCGTCCCCGAGCGCCACCGCGGCGAGTGCGGTGTCCCATACCGGGGACTGGCAGGCCTCGAGCCGACGGCCGCGCTCGTCGCGCACCACGAAGCGGTCGAGGCCGTCGAGCCCTGCCTTCACGGCCGGGTGGTCGAGGGGATAGCCCTGCAGGTGGAGGGCGAGGATCGAGTACACCCACGGTGGCTGGATGCCCCCCCAGGAGCCGTCCGCCTCCTGACGGGCCAGGATCCACCGCTCGGCCAGGGCCAGTGACAGTGATCGCAGCGGGTTCCGGCCGACTCGACCGTAGGCGTGGAGCACCCGGTCGAGCTTCTCCCACGCCGACGATGTCCAGAACGGACGGGCATGCCCGGGTGCGACCGGCGTGGTGCCGGGGTCGGAGCGTAGCTCGTCGAGGTCGAACCCGAGCGGCCGGATAGGGCGGTGGGTGGCGACCACCGTCAGGGCGACGATGGTCTGGCGAGCCCAGCAGGCAAAGTCGTAGACGTTGAGCGGTACCCACGACGGCAGGAGGACCACCTCGGGCGGGAGGGCCGGCAGCGCATCCCACGGCCACTGCCCGAACAGGGCGAGCCACAGACGCGTGAAGACCCGGGCGTGCTCGAGGCCGCCTTGCTGGCGGACGAAGGCAGCGGCTCGCCGCATGTGCGGCTCGTCGGGACCGTCCCCGGCCAGACGGAGGGCGACGTAGGCCTCGGTGGTGGTGGACAGGTCACCTGGGCCACCGAAGAACGTGGCCCACGTCCCGTCCTCGCGCTGGTTGCTACGCACCCACTTGGCCGCCTCGTCGGTCTCCTCGGCGGTGCGGATGCCGAGGAACTGCCGGAGGAGCAGGTCTTCGGCGTCCATGGTGACGTTGGTCTCGAGCTCCCCCTTCCACCAGCCTTCGTGGTGCTGGAGCGTACGCAGATGCGTCACGGCGGCGTCGAGGCACGCCTCGGCGGCAGTCGTCGTGCCGTCGCGGTCCGTGACCGGATCGTCCCGCCGTCGGACGTCGGTCACCTCAGGCGTTCCGGTCCACGACGAAGCGGGCAAGGGCCCTGAGCTCGGCGTCGACCGGGTCGGGGACGTCCGCCGACGACAGTGCTTCCAGCGCGGCATCGAGGAACCGCCGCGCCTCCGACTCGGCACGGTCGCGACCCCCACACGCCTCGACCAGGGCGGCCGCCCGAGCCACCTGCGCCTCGTCGAGCGCCTCGAGCTCGAGGAGCTGTTGGAGCTCGTCGGACGCGCTCCCGCCGGCATGCAGCGCCGCCACGATGGGAAGGGTCTTCTTCCGGTCACGCAAGTCGCTGCCGGCCGGCTTGCCCGTGACGTGCGGGTCGCCCCAGATGCCGAGCACGTCGTCGACCGCCTGGAAGGCCAGACCGACGTTCAACCCGAAGTCCCCGAGCGCCTCGGCGAGCGCCGGGTCGCCGTCGGCCAGCGGCACCCCGATGGAGGAGGCACACGCCAGCAGCACGGCGGTCTTGCCGAGGGCGATGGCCGTGCACTCGTCAGGGGTGATGTCGCTCCGCGACTCGGAGGCCATGTCCTCGGCTTCGCCGGCGATCAGGGCGGAGGTGGCGAACGCCAGTGCCCGCGAGGCCAGGCGGGCGCCACGGCCGGGCAGCTCGAGCAGCGTCTGGTGCGACAGGGCAAGGAGGGCGTCGCCGGCGATGACCGCCGTGCCCACTCCGTAGACGGCCCACACCGTCGGTCGATGACGCCGCTCGACGTCGTGGTCGATCACGTCGTCGTGGAGCAGCGAGAAGTTGTGCAGCAGCTCGACGGCCACCGCGCCGGGCACGCCGACCTCGGCCGGGGCGCCGGCGGCCTCGGCCGAGAGCAGGGCGAGCGTGGCCCGGACGAACTTGCCGCCTGGGGCGCCGGTCGGAGCGCCAGTGGGGTCACACCAGCCGAGGTGGTACTCGATGGGGAGACGTAGCCCCGTGCTCAACCGGGCCACCGCTGCCTCGAGGGCGGGACGGACCAGGACCTGGGCGCGGCCGATCGCCGGTGGCACCCGGTCCCCTCCGGGATCGGTGGCGTCGGTGGTGGCGGTGACAGTCGTCACGCGGAGACCTCCTCAGGAGCTCGGACGGAGACGCCGGCGGCACCGAGAGCGCCGGCCGCGGCGGTGGTCCCGCTGCGGACGGCGCCCTCCATGGTCGCTGGCCAGCCGGTGTCGGTCCACGCCCCGGCCAAAAAGATCCGGGGGTGGCTGGTTGCCGGGCCGGGGCGAAGCCTGCCGCTTCGCGGCGCGGCACGCAACGTGGCCGCCCGCTGGCGGCTGACGACAGCGTCGACGACCTCGGCGTGGGCGGCCGGCGGGAGCAGCCGGCGCAGCTCCCCGACGGCCTCGGAGACGAGCTCGGCCGACGGGCGGCCGAGCTCGGCCGTGGCGGCCGAGAGCGAGACGACGAGCACCTGCCCGCGGTCGGTGCCCGACGCGCCGGTGTGGTCGAAGACCCACTGCAGCGGGCTGTCGATGACCGCGAACACCGCGTCGTCGGTCACGGTCCGGTCGAAGACCACCGAGACGTTCACGATCGGCGAGGTCCCCAGGTCGACGAGGTCGTCTTGATGGGCGACCGTCCCCGGGGGCACCAAGGCGGCCACCGCGTCGTGGGGCACGGCGAGGATGACGACGTCGGCGTCGATGGCTTTGCCGGAAGCAAGGTGCACCGTGATGCCGTTGGCCTTCGGGGCAACGGCGGCCACGGCGTGACGAAGCCGGACCTCGGCGCCGAGGTCGGACAGGGCGCGGGCGGCAGCGTCCCCGTGCAGCTCGCCGAGAGGCACGTCCGACCAGCCGAGGTCGGCGGCGTCGGACCGCTCGAGGAGCCCGGTGCGGAACACCTTGGCCGCCATGGCGAGCGAGGCCTCGGCCGCCGGCAGGTTCACCGTGGGCAGGGTGATGAGGTCCCACAGGGCGGTCACCGCCCGCTCCCCTTGTCCGTGGGCCGCCAGCCAGTGGCCGAAGGTCTCCTCGTCGGCAGCCGCGGCACGGGGGTCGACCGAGCGGAGGGCGAGCACAGCCGGCAACATGCGCACCCGTTGCCCAAGGGGAACGTGCCGGTAGCGAGCCAGGGAGGGCGCCAGGTGCAGCGGTGCGGGCAGGCCCGGCGTCCGTCGGAGCCGGCAACGTCCACCCTCGCGCCCGCCGCCGGCAAGGACCGGGATGTCGAGACGCGGCTGCAGGTGCACGTGCCCGTCCACGCCCAGCCGGTCGAGGAAGGAGCGGTAGGCGGTGCAGCAGCGGAGGAAGACGTGCTGGCCGTTGTCGTAGGACCGTCCCTGCCGAGTGAACGACCAGGTGGCCCCGCCGAGGCGTGGGCGCGACTCGAGCAGGACCACGTCGGCTCCGGCGTCGGCGCACGAGAGCGCGGCCGCCAGCCCGGCGAGCCCGCCGCCGACGACGGCGACACGGGTCACGAGCGGACCGTCCTTCGACGTCGGCTCGCCCTCACGCCGTCCCCACGGCCAAGCTGCGCCCGGCGACGGCGAGCTTCTCCCAGACAGGCACCGAGACCCTCGTCGTCGTGACCGCGCTGGGCGCTGCCTCGATCCGGCGCAGCAGCCGGTGGTAGATGCCGGCCATGGCGGCCACGCAGGCCCGGCTGCGCCGGTCGAGGAGCCCGAGGAGCCCGAGCCCGGTGTCAAAGTACGCTTCAGCCCGCTGGGCCTCGAAGGCGACGAGGGCGGCGATGGCATCGACCGGGCCCGACAGGTCGCGTGCGCAGCCGAACCGTTCGAGGTCCTCGGCCGGGAGGTAGACACGGCCGAGGTCGTCGCGGTCCGTGGCGATGTCGCGCAGGATGTTGGTGAGCTGGAGGCCGATGCCGAGCGTGTCGGCGAGCCGGGGCGCGTCGGGGTCGGAACTGCCGAAGACCCCGAGCGAGAGCCGGCCGATGGAGCCAGCGACGCACCGACAGTACGCCACGGTCTCGTCGAACGTGGCGTAGGAGGTTCCCCGGGCGTCGAGCACGCAGCCGTCGATGAGCTCCCCGAAGGCGGCGAGCGGGATCGGGAACCGTCGCGCCGCGTCGGCGACCCCCACCAGCACGGGGTCGTCGGACGGCGGCGGCCCGTCGATGGCAGCGCGCACGTCGTCGAGGGCGGCGAGCTTCTCGTCGGCGGGAGCGTCGCCGTCGCCGATGTCGTCGATGCGCCGGGCCAGCGCGTACAGCGCCGACATGGCCTGCCGCTTGGGCGTCGGGAGCAGCCGGATGCCGTAGGAGAAGTTCTTGGCCTCGCGACGGGTGATCTCCTCGCAGCGGGCGTAGGCGGTCTCGATCGAGACGGTCATCGGATGCGCCCCGACAGGGCCTCAAGCGTCGCCACCGCCCGTGCAGCCGGTCGGGCGACCGGGGCGCCGGCGGTCACGTCGAACCCGGCGGCAGCGACCGCCCGTAGCGCCGCCAGACCGCCGCCGACGAACCCGGCCACCGCCAAGCGAGCCATGCCCGGCACGGTCGCCACCAACGGCGCCCCCTCCACCAACAGCCGCCGCGCCCGGTCGCACTCGAAGCTGACGAGGGCCCGCAGCCTCGACGACGCCGGGGCAGCGGTGAGCTCGTCCTCGTCGACACCGAAGCGCTCGAGGTCCTCAGCTGGCACGTACCGGCGACCCGCCCGGGCGTCCTCGGCCAGGTCCTGCCAGTGCTCGACCAGCTGGAGCGCCGTGCACACGGCATCCGAGCGGGCCACGCGGCCCGGGTCGTCGAGCCCGAGGGCTCCGAGCACCAGACGGCCGACCGGATTGGCCGACAACCGGCAGTAGCCGAGGAGGTCGTCGAAGGTCTCGTAGCGCTGCACCACCTGGTCGAGGCGGTTCGCTTCGAGCAGGTCGTAGCAGGGTTGCGGGTCGATGCCGCGTCCGAGCGTGGCGCCGAGCCGAACGAAGACCGGGTGCCGAGCCCGTCCTGCCACCGCAGCGTCGAGCTCGCCCTCGGCCCAGTCGAGCCAGGCGTTCCGGTCGCCGTCCACGGCGTCGCCGAGCTCGTCCACCAGGCGGGCGTAGCCGTAGAGGGCCACCAGGTCGCGGCGGAACCGACCGGGCAGCAGTCGGGCGGCCACCACGAAGTTCTCCGTCGCGGCACGGGCGTCGACGCTCCCCACGTCCGGGATGTCCCCGGGTGCCGGCGGAGGCCCGGCGTTCAGCATCTGGCTGTGCGACAACCGGGCTCCTCCACGGGCAGGCGTGCGGGCAGACAAACAATTGGTGCGTCCGACGTTCACGCCGTTGTACACGCAGCTGGGATCGCCCGTCAACGCAAGTGGACGGAGCGTGGGTGACCACACGTCCCGCCGCACCCGTCGCCGACAGGCCCCGAGGGCTATCGCCACCCGCCTGTGGGCACCGCACGAGCGACGGTCACGAGACGAACGCCCCGGAGACCACCCGCTGGAGCACGCGGCCGATGACCCGTGCGCCCCGCTCGATGTCGTTGCCCCGCCCGGTGACCCGCTGACCGATCCGAACAGTGAGCGAGCCCAGGGCCTGGCGGGCGTCCTCACGGCGGGACGGCCACCGGAACAGGACACCGGAGAACAGGTCGAGGAAGATCGGGACGTAGGGCTCGAGTGCCTCGCCCAGCTCGCTCGCCGCCCGGTCGGGCGAGACGCGCCCGGAGCACCCGGTCCGCTCCTCGAAGGCGGCGGTCACCTCGGCCACCGCTGCCGACACCGCCGCCAGGAACAGCTCCTCCTTGGAGGGGAAGTGCCGGTAGACCGCCGACTTGGAGAGCCCTGCCGCTGCTGCGACGTCCGAGAGGGAGACTGCGTCGTAGCCCCGGTGGGCGAACGCCTCCGTAGCCACGGCGAGCAGCCTGGTCGCCACGTCGTCGAGCGGTGGCGGAAGCAGTTCGCGCGTGGCGTCGTCCCACTGGTCGGGGTGGAGCGGCCGGCCACGGTCGAGCACGTCGGGCAGCACGTCGGCAATCGCGTCGAGGGACAACCGGCGCTCACGGAGCCGTCGAATGACCAACAGGACATACAGGTGGCGCTCGTCGTAGACGAACCGGTTGCGGGCGACCTCGAGCGCCGGGGGCAGGAGGCCAAGGTGCCGGTAGTGGTGGATGGTGGCGACGGGGATCCCGGTCCGCTCGACGAGGTCGGCCATCGAGAACCCGCGACCAACCCTGCTGGCGGCTGCTTCAGCGGGACGAGCTGCTTCGGCGTCGCCGGCTGCCCCCGGGTCGCCGGCTGCCCCGGCGGAGGCTTCGGCGTCGGCTTCGCCGGCTGCCCCCGGGTTGCCGGCGCCTCCTTGCTCGTCGTCCGCGCCCGTCGGCCGCCCGGGGCCGGGCCGCACTGCAACGTTCGCCTTCGTCCTCGATCGTCTCGGGCCCATGGCTCCTCGGTCGTCGCCGGCTCGGGCACCCCTTGCGCCTTAGCATCGCACGCGGCCCCGCCTGCTGTCGTGCCGGGGACGGCGCGGACGGCACGGCCGGCAGCCAAGGCCAGTGCGGACGGCACGGCCGGCGGCCACGACCGTTTCGACCCCGACGACGGGCGGCGTAGTGGTGCCTTGACGACGCGTTCCGATGCTGCCAGCATTGATGGCGTGAACCAGGTTGGCAGCAGTATCGATGTGACCTCGGAGCTTCTCCTTACGTGACGGCGAACGCCACATCGCGTTCGCCTGCAACCTCCTGCGCCGATCGGCCAGGGGGTTTTTTGTTGGCCGGGATCCGTGACCCCGGTCGACACCGGCCCACTCGGGGGCGGTAGGACGAGACGAGACCGACGAGCTGCGTCGAGCCAGCCGAGCTGAGGCGAGACCAACGAGACAGGGAGCGACCAGCATGACCAGCGAACACCCCGATACCGGCGAACGCACGGCCCGCCCCCGCGTCGCCTACCCCTGCGACGTGTCCCCGATGCCCTTCTCGAAGTACCGGGCCCACCTGCCGCTCCAGCTGGCCGACCGGACGTGGCCGGACCACACCTTCACCCGAGCGCCACGTTGGGCCAGTGTCGACCTGCGGGACGGCAACCAAGCCCTGGTCGACCCGATGGACCCTGAACGCAAGCTGGCACTGTTCGACGCCCTCGTCGCCGTCGGGTTCAAGGAGATCGAGGTCGGCTTCCCCTCGGCCTCGCAGACCGACCTCGACTTCCAGCGGCTCATCATCGACGAAGGCCGCATCCCCGACGACGTGACCATCCAGGTCCTCGTGCAGTGCCGCGAGGAGCTGATCGAGCGCACCTTCGAGTCGCTGCAAGGCGCTCCCCGGGCAATCGTGCACTTCTACAACTCGACGTCCGAGCTCCAGCGACGGGTCGTCTTCGGCCTCGACAAGCCAGGGATCGTGGACATCGCCGTCAACGCCGCCCGACTGTGCAAGAAGTTCGAGGCGGGCCTGACCGGCACCGAGGTGCGCTACGAGTACTCGCCGGAGAGCTTCACGGGGACCGAGCCCGAGTTCGCCGTCGAGATCTGCGAGGCGGTGATGGACGTCATCGAGCCCACGCCCGAGCGTCCCATGATCGTCAACCTGCCGGCCACCGTCGAGATGTACTCACCCAACGTCTACGCGGACGTCATCGAGTGGTTCGGGCGAACGATCAAGCGACGCGACGCACTGGTCCTGAGCGTGCACCCCCACAACGACCGGGGCACGGCGGTCGCAGCTGCCGAGCTCGCCGTCCTGGCCGGCGCTGAGCGAGTCGAGGGGACGCTGTTCGGCAACGGGGAACGGACCGGGAACGTCGACGTGGTGACGCTGGCCATGAACCTCTTCGCACAGGGCGTCGACCCCGCCCTCGACTTCTCCGACATCGAGCGGGTGCGGCGGGTGGCCGAGCACGCCACCCGCATGCCCGTGCACCCCCGCCACCCGTACGCCGGCGACCTCGTCTACACGGCGTTCTCCGGCTCGCACCAGGACGCCATCAACAAGGGCATGCGGGCCATCGGCGACGACTACGACGTCTGGGAAGTGCCGTACCTGCCCATCGACCCCAAGCACACCGGCCGGACCTACGAAGCGATCATCCAGGTCAACAGCCAGTCGGGCAAAGGCGGCGTGGCCTACCTGATGGACACCGAGCACGGCCTCGACCTCCCCCGCCAACTGCAAGTCGAGTTCTCCAAGGAGGTCCAGGCGGTCACCGAGGCCACCGGCACGGTGATCCGCCCCGGTGAGATGTGGGACGTCTTCGCCCGGACCTACCTACCCGAAGACGCCGAGGTCCGCCTGGTCGGCTCCGAGGTCACCACCGGTCGCAAGCGCACGACGATCACCGCCCAGTTGCTCGTCGACGGGGCACCGCGGACGGCGGTCGGCGAAGGGAACGGGCCGATCGACGCGTTGGTCGCTGCGCTCCGGGCCGAGCTCGGGGTCACCTTCGAGGTGCGCGACTACAGCGAGCACGCCCTCACCTCGGGGAGCGAAGCCTCTGCCGTCGCGTACGTCGAGGCCGAGGGACCGGACGGGGCGACCTGGTGGGGAGTGGGCATGGACTCGAGCATCCTCGACGCGTCGCTCCAGGCCGTCGTCAGCGCGGCGAACCGGGCCCGGCGCCGGACGTCGACCTGAACCTCGCTGCCGCCGGTGCCGCTGCTGCCCGCCGGTGTCGCCGGTGCGTGGGCGGGCACCGGGCCAACCCTGCTCAGCTGGCCGGTCCCCTCTGGACGATCCAGACGGTTGCCGGACGCGGGCCGAGGTCGGTGTCGAGCTCGATCTCGATCCCTTCGGCGGCGGGGCAAGCGGCGGCCTCCGTCGACACGGTGCGAGCGAGCACCTCACGGGCGATGGCGTCGAAGTGCGGGGCGAGGTCGTCCACCCCGCCGAGGGTGAGGTCGATGACGTCGGAGACGGCGAGCCCGCGCTGCTTGCGCAGCTCCTGCACGTGACGGACCACCTCACGGGCGAGCCCTCGGCGGCGGAGGTCATCGTCGAGAGCGAGCTCGAGTGCGACCACCTCGCCACCGTCACGCGAGACGGCAAAGCCCGGCTGGGCTCTGACCCGGAGCTCGACGTCGTCGGGACCGAGGTCGACCACGCCACCGGGCGCACCGTCGACCGGGACCCGATAGGTGCCTCCGGCGGCCAGAGCGTCGGCGACGGCAGCACCGTCCACAGCCGACAGCGCGGCACGCAGACCCTGGACCGCCTTGCCGAGCTTGGGCCCGAGCACCTTGAAGTTGGGGACGACCTCGTAGCGGAGGACCGCTCCGAGCTCCGGGGCCAGGTCGACGACGTCGACGTTGAGCTCGTCCTCGACCACGCCGACCGGGAGGGCGGGACTGCCGCCGGGTAGGTGGACGAGTGCTCGGGCCAGTGGCTGGCGGACCTTCACCCCGGCCTCCGAGCGGGCCGCCCGACCGAGGGACACGAGCCGCCGAGCCAGGGCCATGGAGCGCTCGAGCTCGACATCTTGTGCCGAGTCGTCGGGACGGGGCCAGTCGACGAGGTGGACCGACGCCTCCTCGTCGGCGTCGGCCAGCGCCCGCCAGACGTAGTCGGCGACGAACGGGCAGAAGGGGGCGAACAGGGTGGCCAGCGTGGTGAGCGCCTCGTGGAGCGTCGCCTGGGCAGCCAGTGCGTCAGCAGGCGGTGCGTCGGGGTCGGTCCGCCAGAAGCGCCGACGTGACCGCCGCACGTACCAATTGGACAGGTCGTCGACGAAGGTGACGAGTGCCGCAGCCGCCGGCGTCGGCTCGTAGCCGTCGAGGGCCTCGGTCACCTCGGCGACGGTGGCAGCAAGGCGCGAGCGGAGCCACCGGTCGAGCGCCGGGCGAGCCGCCGCCTCGGGCACCTCGGGATCGGCGGGGTCGAAAGCGTTGAGCGAGGCGTAGGTGGTGAAGAACGAGAAGGTGTTCCAGAAGGTGAGGAGCGTGTCGCGCAGTGAGGCGTCGATGGCCCCGAAGCTCACCCGGGTCGGCGTCCACGGAGAGCCCTGCGAGAACATCCACCACCGCAGCGGGTCGGCCCCCCGGGTGTCGAGGATGTCCCAGGGGTCGATGACGTTGCCGACGCTCTTGGACATCTTGCGGCCCTCGGCGTCGACGATGTGCCCGAGGCACAGCACGTTGCGGAACGGAGCCTCACGCCCCACCACCGTGTTCACGGCGAGCAGCGAGTAGAACCATCCCCGAGTCTGGTCGATCGCCTCGCAGATGAAGTCGGCCGGGTAGACGAAACGCTGCTCGGACCCCGGGACGACCGGGTAGCCCCACTGGGCGGTCGGCATCGACCCCGAATCGAACCAGGCGTCGATGACCGGCTCGACCCGGCGCATGGTCCCCACGGCCTCGGGCGCAACCGGCCGGCTCGGGCAGTCGGGGCACGGGAAGGTGATCGCGTCGATGGTCGGTCGGTGGGGATCGACGGTGGTCACGTCTCGCCCGGCCAGCGTCGACAGGTCCTCGAGCGAGCCCACGCACCTGAGGTGGGAACGGTCGCGGTCGCAGCGCCACACCGGCAGGGGCGTTCCCCAGAAGCGGTCACGGGACAGGGCCCAGTCGACGTTGTTGGCCAACCACTCCCCCATCCGGCCGTCCCGGATGTGCTCGGGGTGCCACCCGATCCCGGCGTTGGCCGCCACCAGCTCGTCCTTCTTCGCCGAGGTCCTGATGTACCAGCTCGGTTTTCCCCAGTAGATGAGGGCGGTCCCGCACCGCCAGCAGTGCGGGTAGGCGTGCTCGTAGGGCTGTCGGCGGAGGAGGAGCGCGGCCGCCTCCAGCCGGCCGAGCACCGCCTCGTTGGCCTGGCGGGCCTGGGTGCCGGCGAGCCAGGGGACCTCGTCGGTGAAGGCGCCGTCGGGACCGACCGGGTTCAGCGTGGGCAGCCCGGCGGCAGCACCGACCTCACGGTCGACCTCGCCGAAGGCAGGGGCCAGATGGACGATCCCCGTGCCCTCGGTCGCCTCGACGAAGGTGCCGGGCACGACGCGCCACCCGGAGCCCACCCAGCCAGCGTCGGCCGAGAGGTCGTCGAACGGACGCTCGTAGAAGAGCCCGACGAGCTCGGCACCGGCAAGCACCACCTCAGGGACAGCGCCCTCGCCGAAGACCTGCTCGACAAGGTCGGCGGCCACCACGTCGTCACCGACGACGGCGTAGTCGAGCTCGGGGTTGACAGCGAGCCCGGTGTTGGAGAGGAGCGTCCACGGGGTCGTCGTCCACGCCACCAGGTTGACGCCCTCGAGCGAGGCGCGCCCGAGCCGACGGGCCAGGGCGGCAGTGCGGGAGGTCCCCCGGGGATCGTCCGGGCTGGCCGGGACGGCCTCGCCGGTGAGGGGGAAGCGGACGAACGCCGAGGGATCGACAACGTCGCGGTAGACGTCGGGCTGGCCGAGCTCGTGGGAAGACAACGCCGTGCCGCAGCGCGGGCAGTAGGGGACGACCTT
>JAJZBK010000010.1:51833-82614 GCA_021798955.1 Actinomycetes bacterium | reverse complement strand
GTAGTTCTTCATGTTGGCGGTCCCTTTCCTGATCGGATGTCTTGATCGGACGCCCGAGACCTACCACTCGGTAGGCATCAGGCGGGGGACCGCCACCTCAAACTTCCACCTTCAGCGGGACAACCTCGAGGGCTACGCGGGAGAGGCGATGCTCGCCGGGCTCGCCTGCGGCCTCGACCGGATCCCTGCCCACCTCTTGCGCTCGATCACCTTCGACCAGGGGTCTGAGTGGGCCTGCTGGGAGACCATCGCTGAGAGCTACGGCATCGACGTCTGGTTCTGCGATCCCCACAGCCCGTGGCAGCGGGGTCAGGTGGAGAACCTCAATCGTCAGTGGCGCTGGTGGTTCCCTCGAGGAACCGACCTCGGCGCGGTCGACCAGGCAGAAGCCGATCATGCCGCCTCGATCATCAACGGCCAGCGTCGGCGCAGCCTCGACTACCAGAGCCCAGCTGCCCTGTACGCTGCGGCCACCGTGCAGTGGCGGGTAGAACTGGCCGTCCTCGGTGCACGCGTACCGGCTCAGCCAGGCGTGTCATCGAGGGCCCCCTCGGCTTCGGGATGCCGACAGGCGGAGCAGTGCCAGATGCCGATGGTGGCGAACCGTTCGATAGGGACGACGGGCACCGTGGCCTGCCGGTAGTGGTCGAGCATGCACCGAACGTCGGCGTCGGTGGTACCGGGCCCCTCGGTGGTCGCGAAGTACGACACGAGGAACCGGTGGACCGGTCCGGCGGCCAAGCGGTCGGGTCCTACGAGGTGCGCCTGGTCGGCCTTCAGGACGCAGAGCAGCAGGTGCGGTACCCGGTGGCTGGTGGAACGCAACCGGGGCTGAAAGTAGGGCCCGTCGATGGCCAGGGTGCCGTGGCGGGCATAGAAGGCGATGCGTCGGCGGGGATCCTGGTCCGGTGTCGGCGGGTGGAAGCGGGGATCCTCGATCTCGGCCAGGATCAGACCGGAGGCCGCCGACCAGGTGCGGCGTGCTCGATCGAGCAGTGCTCCGCCGATGCCGCCGCCGCGCCGGGCACCGTCGACCACCAGGTAGGACAGGAGCACGACCCCGGCGTCCGGGTAGTGCTCGCCGACCGCGCCACCGACCACGTCCCCGGCGCGGTCGACGGCGGCCACGACGGGCAGGTCGCCGGGGTCGGGCGGGCTCCTCCAGGGACCACCGAGCTCGTCGGGCGGGAACGCCGCCGTCATCAGCTCGTAGAGCTGGGCCAGGTACTGGTTCCCGCCGATCGGGTCAATGGTCACCAGCTCGACCTCCGGACCGACCTCGGCTGGCCGTTCGCGGTGCACGGGTTGTGACGTGCTGCCCGAACGGCGCGCACCCTCGGTCGGGGTCTCGAGATCCGAGGTCGTCCCCAGGTCCGGGAGCTCGACCCGAGCTGCCGCCACGGTCGTACGCACTTCGTCGGCGAAGCGTCGCCGCAGGGACCGCGACCCGGTGTCGAGGCCGATGACGTCGGCTTCGGCGAGCCCCACCGGGAAGAGGAGGTCGGCGAGCTCCCACTGCAGGGTCGGCCACGAGACGATCGGTCGCCGGCGCCTCCAGGCGTCTAGCGCCTGGCGCAGCACCTCGGGGTCGCGCCCGTATGCCCGCGCGACAACGGTCACCAGGGTGTCGACTCCGTCGACTCCGTCGATGGGAGGACCTCCCGGCGGTGCCATCGCACCGCCTTGCACCGTAGGAGGGACAGCGTCGACCGACGCTGCCTGGCCGTGGTACCAGTCGAGGTCTCCCAGGTACCCGGCTGCCCGCCAGCGATGCTCGCGGTAGAAGGTGCTCGTATAGCGGTCGGGCTCGCCCGCCGGGTCGACCAGGAACCAGTAGGCATGGACCACGGTCCGCACGGCGTACTGCCAGCAACGGAGTGGGTCACCGGCCCACCACGCCACGTCGGCAGCCAGCCGATGGATGTTGGCCAACAGCTCGAGATCGAGGTCACCTGCCGCGTGGTGCTCCTCCAACCGTGCCGCGGCTTCCTCCACCCACCCGAGCGCCTCGGCCACCTCGTCGGGCCCGAAGATCGTCGGTCCGGTCGGACGGCGAGGGTCGTCCAGCTGACGGTGGACCATGGCGTCGATGGCGGCGTCGGCTCGTTCGTAGGCGAACCAGGCCGCGTTCCACCGGTCCGGTCCACCTCGTCGAGTGTCGGCCAGGCGCAGGGCGGCGACGTAGTGCTGGTCGACGGACCGGGTGATCGCCGCAGGAGTCAGCACGCCTCCCTCAGCGCCGGTACGACGGGTACGACCTTGGACAAGGTCCGCCAGTCCACCCCGCTCAGCGTGGGCCAGGAGCGCGTGGACCAGCATGGTCACCTCGTGGTGGGCATCGGCTCGTCTCGGCTCCGATCGGTCGGCAGCCTGGCCATCGCCTCGCCCTTCGGCTGGGGTGCGGTTGGCGGCCCCGATCGTCTCCTCGGCGTCTGGCGTCAGGCCGATGGCGAGCGCGCCTGTCAGGTCCGTCAGGGCCCGCCGTGCTCGCTGCCACGAGCCCGGTGACGACGGTGCCTGTTCCATGAAGGGCGCACCCTCTCGCGGCCAGGCTCGGTGAAGGTGTTCGATGGCTGCAGCGACGGCTACCAGGCGGGTCCACTCGGGGCTCGCCTCGGGTTGGCGAAGGGCTACCCGGGCTCCGAGCGCTGCCAATGTGTCGCACAGCTCAAAGGGCACGTAGAGGCCCCACCACCACATCGCCTTGGCGTACAGCCGGGCCAGAGCCAGTGCACCGCTTGGTGTCGGAGTGTCGTTGGCCGGCGTGTCCTCCTGGGGGCCGACAGTGGTCGTTGTCGGCCCGCTTGCCGGGGGGCACCGTGCCACCTCGACCAGCAGATGGAACCACTGGCAGAGCAAGGCCTGGACGGTTGGCGCCTCGAGCAATTGCCAGGTCCGATACGACGAGGCCTCGAGGAGCTCGTCCACCTGCTGGTCGAACCACGACCACAGGTGCTCGGTGTGCCGTGTGGCGGTGGTCTCCCTCCGCTCCGACGCCACCGTCGCGTGCCGACGCCGGGACACCTCGGCGATGAGGGGATGGATGGCGAACCACCGTTGGTCGGACTGCGGTGCGCCGCTCGGCGATCCGTCGAGGGCGTCGGCGTCGGCGTCGGGGGCATACCAGCCATCGTCGACGCTGTCGGCCCACCCGTCCTCCCCGTCGTCCCCGTCATCCCGGTTCGGGCCGAGATCGCCCGGTCCATCGGTGCCGCCGTCGAGCCCGGGTCCGGCGCCGGCGACCTCGAGCCAACCACGGTCGGCCAGGGCGTCAAGCAGAACGCGGGCCTGGTCCTCGCCAATGGACGCTCCGGCACCGGCCACGATGGCCGCCTCGGGGAACACGAACGGTTTGGGCAGCAAGGCCGCCGCATGGTCGAGCACCAGCCAGGCATCGGCGCCGAGGTTGTCCACACGCTCCCAGAGCGCGGCGACCGCCCGCCGCGCCACAGGAAGCTGCTCGACGCGTCGGAGGTGCTCGTGCAGTTCCCGAGTTACCACCCACGACGCCAGATCGTGGACACAGGCGTTGAGCAACACGGGATTGCAGTCGAGGGCTCGGACCAGATCGGTGCCGAGCTCGTCGCAGAGCGCACACGGCGCAGGGTGGAGACCGCGGCGACGCCGGAGGTAGGCGACCGCCGTTGTCGGGTCCCAACCGCGCACGGTGACGCGGCTGCTGTCGTCATCGGCCATGTCGAGGGCGTGGCACACGGCGGCAGCACAGATCGGCTCGGCCACTTCGAACACCAGCGTGCATCGCCGTTCCGACGGTTCTGCCGGGACGAGTGGGTCGAAGACGGTCTCCACCAGCGCTTCCACATCGGCCGCCGCGGTCCCCGGTCCGACAGCTACCACCCAGGTGACGGCCACAGTGACCAGTGCGGGAGCGCCTGGCAGGGCCCCGGCGGCGTCGAGCATCCCCCGGACTTGCCCGCTCCACCACTGGGGGTCGTCGGAGTCGTCGACGGCCATCACCAGCTGGTGTGCACCGGCCGGATGCGCACGTACGACGTCGGGATCGCCGGGCAGGGCGCGCACCAACGTGGACTTGCCTGCTCCAGGTGGGCCGGTGACCACGGTCGGCCATCCGGCGAGGCAGCGCCGACGGAGGTCCTGGTACTCCTGGTCGTAGCCGACGAAGGGAACCGATGCCCGGCCGGGCAGTACCACCCGCCGAGGGCGGGCCGAGGTGTCGAGCCACTCGGTCACGGCTTCGAGCACGGCGTCGGCCACGTGGTCCTCGCTGTCCAGCGCCCGGTCCGGTCCTGTCGCCGTGCCGACGATCGCCTGTACTCGAGCACGCAGGTCCTGCTGGCGGCGAGCGTCGGGGGCGAGGTCCAGCCCGTCGATGGGAAGACGGTCCCACCCGGCAGCCTCGGGGTCGACCAGGTGGTGGGGTGCCCCTGGTGCCAGGACGAAGCCGAGCACCGGTACCTGGGCATCGATGGCCGCCTCCACCTCGAGCTCGGTGTAGGACAGGGCTCGGTCGGACAGCCGAGAGCCAAGCTCATCACCGAGCAGGACGATCACCAGGTCGCTGCGCTCGACCTCGGAACGACACAGCGCCGGGGCATCGAGCACCCGCGCCGTGGTGCGCTCGAGCAGCACCAGTTCGACCCGAGCGTCCAACCCGGTAGCGCGTGCACGTGCATCGACCGTTCGCCGGTAACTGGCCAGCTCGCGGAAGGTCGAGCTCAGGAACACCCGCCAGCGACGTGCGTCGCCCGCCGCGGACCCCGTTGCCTGGCCGATCTCCGGCCGGGCGCCCTCTGACATGTGGTGATGGTCGGCGCGCCGCACGGCGCTGTCAATGGGTGAGGCACCGGGGCCGGTAGCCTTGGTTGTTGACGTCGGTGCCGACCGCGCCCTGCTGGCACCAGTGGGGTACCGGCTTCCAGACTCCTCGGCGCGGGCAGGGCGGTAGCGCAGGGACCGTTCGAACTGGCGGAGGTCAGCGTGGTGGCGAAGGGACCGTCCGAACTCACCGGGCCACACCGCTTACCGGTGGTCGACGGGCAGGGACGGCTGGCGCACTGCTTGCGGATCGGTGTGACCGGGCACCGCGACCTGGCGGATCCCGACGAGGTCGGCCGCCAGGTTGCGGCCGCGCTCGCCGCCATCGAGCAGGTCTGCCAGGCCGGGGATCGAGGCCGCTTCCACTCCCGGCGTGGGACCACACCGATCCGGCTGCAGGTGGTGTCAGCCCTGGCCGAAGGAGCCGATCGCACGGTGGCCGCAACGGTGCTCGACGCAGGTGGAGAGCTGCTCGTGCTCCTGCCGTACGACGAGGCCACCTACGTCCGAACCGACTGCTCGAGCCCCGCCTCGGTTGCCGAGTACACCGACCTCCGAGGGCGTGCCAGTCAGGCGTGGACGGTCGACGGCACACCGCTCAGCGACGATGCCGATCGCCCTCGTCGGTACGAGGAGCTGGGTCTCGCGCTGGTCGAGTCGATCGACGTGCTCATCGCCGTGTGGGACGGCCAGGACGCACGCGGTCGGGGCGGAACCAGCAGTGTCGTGAGTGCCGCTCGGACCGCGCGGGTGCCGGTGATCTGGGTGCCTGCCCGCCGGCAGTCGGCGGACGACGACGCGTCGATGGACCCTCCGGCTGTCACGAGCCGTTGGGGCGCCAGGGCCGAGGACGGGGTGCTTCCGGTGGACCGCCTGGTGGCCTGGCCGGCTGCCCGAACGGCACGGTGGTTCCACGACCATCTGGCCAACGCTTGCATCCAGTCGGACGTGGTGGCATCCCACGTTGCACTCGACGAGTACAACTGCTGGCGGGTCCCGGTCCCCGACGCCACCTCCAGCACGGTGCTCGGCTGGTTGGGCTCCGGCGTGGCTGCGCAGGTTTCGGACCTGCCGCGTTCCCGCCAGGCTGCTGGATCGGTAGATGCATGGTTGCACCTGGCCTTCGAACGGGCTGACCGGTTGGCGATCCGGTTCCAGCGCCGCTACTTCGCCGCCGACGCCAGTGCCTACGGCCTGGCAGCTGTGGCCGTAACCCTCGGAGCCCTCTCGAGCGTGCTGCTTCCCTATCCCTGGGCGCGAGCGTTCCTGTGGGCCGAGGCCGCCGTGCTGGGCGTGCTCGTCACCACCTCCTTGTTGGACGTGCGTCAGCGACTGCACGACCGGTGGGTGCACTACCGGGCCCTGGCCGAGGAGCTCCGTGCCTGTGCCTTTCTCTGGTTCGTGGACCGACCTGACGGGTCGAGCGGCGGGCGGCCAAGGTTCACCCTCCGGCGACGCGGCCCTCGGTGGGTGCCGTGGTTCGCGCGGACGGTCGACACGCTGTGGGAGCAGCGGCCCGATGTCTCGATCAGCGCCGAGGACATCGTCTGGCTCAGAGACGTGGTGGCCGAGGGCTGGATCGGTGACCAACGGCGCTATCACGAACGAACCCGTGACCGTCACCTGCGCAGCGAACGCCGTCTGAGCGGCCTCGTCCGGGGGATGATCGTGGTGACCTTCGCCGTCGCCGTCGCCCATGCCGTGCTGGCCTACACCGCCCATGCCCACGGCGCCGAGGTGGCCATGGGGTTCTTGGCCATCACCCTGCCCGGTTTCGCGGCGGCCGTGACCGGGGTGGCGGCGCAACGCGAGCACCACCGGCACCGACAGCGGTTCGCCCGGATGGCCCACCATCTGGCCACCTTGGAGCACCAGGCTCACCAGGCCGACACGCTCGTCCTGCTTCGCCAACAGGCGGAGGCTGCTTGGCACACCGTCACCACGGAGAGCACCGACTGGTACGAGTCCATGCGGTTGCACCGCAGCGAGAGCGTGTCGTGAGCGAGCGTGTGGTGAGACGGCCACGGCTCACCGGCGGTGCGGTGGCCGGATGGCCGGATGGCCGGATGGCCGGATGGCCGGACAGACAGACAGACAGACAGACAGCCAGACAGACCGACACACGTGTGCCCGGCGGGGGAGGGGTCCGGACGAACGGTCTCGGCCCGGGTTGCACTGGGCAGCTCCTCGACCGGCGCCAAACTCGACTTGTTTACTAAGGTAGTAAACATTAGACTCCGGTGACGGCAGGCCGAGATGAGCGAGGAGACGGGTCGTGCACCATCGAGTTGTGATCGTAGGAGGCGGTACGGCCGGTATCACCGTGGCGGCTCGCCTCCGCCGGGCGGGCGTGGACGACGTGGCGGTGATCGAGCCGTCGGGTGTCCACTGGTACCAGCCCTTGTGGACGCTGGTGGGTGCCGGGGTGTCGGCGCTCGAGCGCACCCGTCGCGCCGAAAGCTCGGTGGTGCCCCAAGGCGTGCGGTGGGTCCAGGACGCCGTCTCTGAGCTCGACCCCGAAGAGCGCTGCGTCGTCACCCGATCGGGGAGCCGGATCGCCTACGACGTCCTGGTGCTCTGCCCGGGGCTGGAGCTGGCCTGGGATCGCGTCAGCGGTCTGGTCGAGGCCATGGCCACCCCGTTCGCCTCCAGCAACTACACGCCAGAGCTGGCGCCGAAGACGGCCGAGCTGACTCGTCGCTTCCGGGGCGGACAGGCGTTGTTCACGGCTCCCGGCACGCCGGTGAAGTGCCCTGGGGCGCCCCAGAAGGCCGCCTATCTGGCCAGTGACCACTGGAGGCGGGCCGGCGTGCTGGGCACGTCGACGGTGACGTTTGCCACCGGGGCCGGTGGGCTCTTCGGCGTGCCCGAGTTCGCTGCGCCGCTCAAGGCGGTCGTCGAGCGCTACGGCATCGACACGCGCTTCGGGCACGAGCTCGTCGCCGTCGACCCGGACGGACGCAGCGCCTGCTTTTCCCGTCCCGGAGGTGAGGGCGGTGCCTCGGAGACCGTCGAGATCGGCTACGACCTGCTCCACGCCGTACCGCCGCAACGGGCCCCGTCCTTCGTCCGCTCCAGTCCGCTGGGAGGGCCGGAGCCCTTTGGGTGGGTGCCCGTCGACCGCCACCAGTTGCGGCACGTGGCCTATCCCGACGTGTTCTCCCTTGGTGACGTGTGCGACGCCCCCACGTCCAAGACCGGGGCCGCCATCCGCCGTCAGGCGCCGGTGGTCGTCGCCAACGTGCTCGCCACGCTGGCGGGCCAGGACGACCTTCCGGCCCGCTACGACGGCTACGCGGCGTGCCCGTTCACCACGGCACGGGGTCGGCTCGTCCTGGCCGAGTTCGACTACAGCTTGGCACCGCACCCCACCATCCCGTTGATCGACACCCAGCGGGAACGTCGCGACCTCTGGTACCTCAAGCGCTTCGGCCTTCCCGCCTTCTACTGGCACGTGCTCCTCGCCGGCTGGGGGTGACCACAACCGGCGCCGGCCGTCGAACGGCGCCGATGGCCGCCTGGCGCCCGCCGGGTGTCGTCGAACGGGGTCGACCGCTTCCTCGGTACGCTGCACGGAAAGGGGACCGGGCGTTCGAGCGCGCCCTGACGGGGGGAGAGCGGGCCGGCCCGCCCGGCCGGGAGGAGGTCACCATGGTCACCGAAGCCACCGGCACCAACGGTCGTCGTCGTCACGTGCCGATCACCCGGGTCACGACTGAACGGCTTGACGCCCTGGCCGCTCGGGTCACGACGAGCGCCGATCGGGAGGCTCTCGTCGTCGAAGCCCCGTTCACGGGAGAGCCGGTAGGTGCCGTTCCCCGGTGCACGGCCGAGGACGTCTCCGCCGCCTTCGACCGGGCGCGACACGCCCAGAGCGCGTGGGCGGCGACCCCGGTCGCCGAACGGGCTGCTGTCCTGCTTCGTCTCCACGATCTCGTGCTCGCCCGCCAGCACGAGGTCCTCGACCTCATCCAGCTCGAGAGTGGCAAGGCGCGCCGTCACGCCTACGAGGAGGTCCTCGACGTGGCCCTGTGCTCCCGGTACTACGGGCACACGGCAGCCCGGGCCCTCGCTCCCAGGCGTCGACAGGGTGCCATTCCGCTCCTCACCGAGACGTGGGAGCACCACCATCCCAAGGGCGTGGTGGGCATCATCTCGCCGTGGAACTACCCGCTCACCCTCGGGATCAGTGACGCCCTGCCCGCACTGGTCGCTGGCAATGCGGTCGTTGCCAAGCCAGACCAGCGAACGCCGTACTCAGCGCTGTGGGCGGCCGAGCTGCTGGGAGAAGCGGGGCTCCCTGAAGGCGTCCTGCAGGTGGTCACGGGGGTTGGCTCGGAGCTCGGGTCGTCGTTGGTCACCGAGGCGGACTTCGTCATGTTCACCGGGTCGACCGAGGTCGGGCGGTCGGTAGCGGCACAGGCAGCCGGCCGTCTGGTCGACTTCTCGATGGAGCTCGGTGGCAAGAACGCCCTGCTCGTCCTCGACGACGCCGACCTTCGTAAGGCGGTCCCCGGGGCGATCCGGGCATCGTTCTCCAACACCGGACAGCTGTGCATCTCGATGGAGCGGATCTACGTGGCCGGGTCGCTGTGGGACCGCTTCACCAACGCCTTCGCGGAGGCGGCACGTGGGCTCCAGCTGTCGGCGGCGTTCGACTACAGCGGGGACGTCGGCTCCCTCGCCTCGGCCCGCCAGCTCGCCACGGTGGAGAAGCACGTGGACGACGCGGTGGGCCACGGGGCCACCGTCCTGGCCGGCGGTCGGGCCAGGCCCGATGTGGGGCCGTACTTCTACGAGCCCACCGTCCTCACCGACGTGTCCGAGGGGATGGTCCTCTGTCGCGAGGAGACCTTCGGACCGGTGGTGTCGCTCTACCGGGTCGAGTCGGACGACGAGGCGGTCGCCCGGGCCAACGACAGCGAGTACGGCCTCAACTTCAGCGTGTGGACGAGCGACCGCGGGCGCGGTCGACGCGTGGCTGCCCGGCTGCAGGCGGGCACGGTGAACGTCAACGAGGGGTACGCCGCGGCGTGGGCGTCGATGGACGCCCCGATGGGGGGGTTCAAGGCCTCGGGCGTGGGCCGTCGCCACGGCGTCCACGGTCTCCTCAAGTACACCGAGGCGCAGACCATCGCCGTGCAGCGCGGGATGGCCATCGCCCCGCCGCCGTTCCTCTCTGCCGAGCGCTACGCGAAGTCGATGACGGCGGCCCTAAGACTGCTGCGGCGGGTGCCCGGCATCAAATGATCGGGGTCGGTCGGCGGTGCTCGGGCGTGAACGTGCAGGGCAGGTGCTTGATGCCGTTTATGAAGCTCGACACGAGGCGGTCGGGATCCCCGCTGGCCTCGATGTCGGGCAGGCGACGGAAGAGGGTGCGGACCATCACGTCGAGCTCGCGGTGCGCGAGGTGCGCCCCGAGGCAGGTGTGCGGTCCACCGGCGCCAAAGCTCACGTGCGGGTTGGGAGACCGGAGGACGTCGAAGGACTCGGGGTCGGAGAACACGGACTCGTCGCGGTTCGCCGAGCCGTAGAAGAGCAGGAGCTTGTCCCCGGGGTGGAGCTCCTCGCCGGCCAGGGCGGTGTCGGTGGCGACGGTCCGGCGCATCCAGGTCACCGGCGTCGACCAGCGGAGGACCTCCTCGACGGCGGTGGGGCCGACACCGTCGACGTCGTCCTGCCACCGGCGGCGCTGGTCGGGGTAGCAGGTCATCGCCCACAGCCCGTGGGCCAGCGCGTTGCGCGTCGTCTCGTTGCCGGCGATCAGCAGCATGATGAAGAAGGACGCGAGCTCGCCGTGGGTGAGAGACTCGCCGTCGATGTTGCTCGTCACGAGCGCGGTGGTCAGGTCGTCGGTGGGATGCTCGGCGCGGAAGGCGGCGAGCTCCTCCATGAGCGCGGTGAGCTCGGCCCCGGCGGCGGCGTAGGAGAGGACGGGGTCGGTTCCCTCCGGGACGAACTCGGGGTCGCCGCCGCTCAGGATGACGTTCGAGCAGCGCAGCACGTCCCCGCGGGCCGAGGTGGGGACGCCCATCAGGTCGCAGATGACGGCGAGCGGGAGCGGGGCCGCGATGTCGACGACGAAGTCGCACTCCCCGCGGTCGGCCACGGCGTCGACGACCCGGTCGGCGAGGTGCTGGATGGTCGACGAGGCGGCAGCGATCCGTCGTTCGGTGAAGGCGGCAGCCACGATCCGGCGCAGCCGGGTGTGACGCGGTCGGTCCGTGGAGATCATGCCGCCGAAGTACTCGACCATGTCCGGCGGGAGGTCGATGACCGTCACCGCCCCCTGTCCCGACGTGTAGGTCGCCGGGTCCTTCGAGGCCGTGACGACGTCCGCGTAGCGGACCACGGCGCGGAAGCCGGGCCCGTGTGGCACGACGGTCGCGTAGTTCGTCGACGGTTCGGGCTCCTCGTAGAAGGGGAGCCCGGGCTGGGAGCGGAGGGCGGCGAAGACGGCGTGGCGCTCCTCGAGGGGGCGTGCCCAGAACATCGGGTCGGCGAGGTCGGCGCCGGCGAGGTCGGCCGACGCGTCGATCGACGGTGGCTGCATGGCGACAGGGTAGCCGTGACGCCTCGCGTTGCGGAGGGGTCGCCGTGGAGCCGCTGCCGGGGTCGCCGTGGAGCCGCTGCCGGGGTCACCGGGTGGGCGGGCCTGCCTGGGTGAAGCGCGTGCCCGGCGGGTCGACGGCCCAGGCGGCTGGGTCCCCCCAGGCGTCCTCGTAGACGAGCTCGGCGAGTGGGCGGCGCCGGACCGGGCCGTGCCGGCCGGCCGGCTCGCCGAGGGTGATGGTGGCGTGCAGGCCGACGTCGTCGGGAACGGCGAGGATGGGGCGCAGGTCGTCCTCGACGAGCGCGTGGAGCTGGGTCAGCACGCCTCCGAGGCCAACGGCCCGGGCAGCGAGCAGGAGGTTCTGACAGGCGGGGTAGACGGAGGCTCCCTCGAGCGGTCCCGGGGGCCGGTAGCGGACGAGCCCGGCCAGCACGATCACCGGGGCGTCGGCAACGTGGTCGGCGTACTGCTGGAGCGTGGCGGCTAGGCGAGATTTGAGCGAGGTGGGATCGGTGCCCGAGCCGGTGTCGTAGCCGTCACTGGTGCGCTTGGTCGACCAGACGTCATGGGCCGCTTGGGCGAGCAGGGCACGAGCAGCCCGCGACCGGGGACCGTCGCGCAGGACGAGGAAGCGGAACGGCTGGCGGTTCGACCCGGACGGCGCCCGGGTGGCGTGCCAGAGAACGGTGGCGAGCTCACTGTCGGTGACCGCCCGGTCGGTGTAGCGGCGGATGGCTCGGGTGGTGGCGAGCCCTTCGAGCAACGTCGGCTCGGGAGGCGTGGTGTGCACGTCCATCGGGTGAGCATCCATCGGAGCAGTGTGGTCGAGCGCTGGCGGGCGCGCCAGGTGCTTGCGCACCAAGGAGGGCTTGTGAGGCCCGGCTAGACGCTGTGATCGACCCGGTGGTCGAAGGCCAAGGCATCCTCGAGCGTCCCGGGGCGGGCGAGAAGGAACCCCTGGCCGAAGTCGACGCCGAGGCTGGCGAGGGCCTCGAGCTCGGCGGCCGTCTCGATGCCCTCACCGACGACACGGGCGCCGATCTCGTGGGCGAAGCCGACGAGGGCGACGACCAGGGCGCGACGGACGGGATCGGTGCTGACGCCGGAAACGATCCAGCGGTCGAGCTTGATGAACTCGGGCGCCAGCTTCACGATGTGGGTGAGGCTGGCGTACCCCGCACCGGTGTCGTCCACGGAGAGGCGTGCTCCGAGGTAGCGAAGTGAGGACACGACGGCCTGCAGGTGGCCGTAGTCGTCGATGGGGACGTGCTCGGTCAGCTCGACGACCACGCGACGGGCGTCGGCGGCGTCGAGGATGGTCTTGAGCGTGGTCGTCGCCAGCGCAGCAGGCCCGATGTTGACGCACAACCCGAGGTGGCCCGGAAGGTGGGGGAGGGCATCGAGCGCGGCGGCGAAGGCGGCCAGCTCGAGGTCGACCCCGAGGCCGCACGCAGCCGCGGCGGCAAACCAGCGGTCAGGCGGTTCGTCGGGCGGACCGACGAAGCGCGCCAGTGCCTCGACGGCGACGAGGCGCGAGTCGGACAAGCGGACGATGGGCTGGTACACCACGGTGAACCGGTGCTCGTCGAGCGTGCGGCGAATGCGTTGCCGGACGTCGACGAGCTGGGTCGTCGACGGGCTGAGCACGTTCGACACGAAGCGGGCGACGGCGGCGGGGCTGGTCGTACCGCCGAGAACGGCTGCTGCGTCGGTGTCGGACGCGGCGAGTGCGTCGAGGACGTGGGCGATCTCGGCGCTCGAGCAGATGATGCTAGCCAGGAAGTCGGCGAGGAGGGTGCATCGCAGGATGTCGTCGTCGGAGAAGGCGTAGGGGCGCCGAGCGACGATGTTGACGACGCCGATCGACGCCCCGCCGTGCTGGAGGGGAACCGAGACGAGGGAGGTCATCTCGACCTGTCGGAGCATCTCGGCGTCGACTCGGGGGTCCGTGTCGACGTCGTCGCAACGCAGCACGGTGCCCGTACGGATGGCCAGCCCGGCCAGGCTGTGCACCGGGTCGAGCGTCGAGCCCACCAGGCCGTGGAGGGCGCCGGCGGCCTCCACGAAGCGGATGAGCCCGCCCTCTCCGACGAGCCCCACCAGGGCACCGTCGGCGCTCGGGATGAGCAGCAGCAATTCGCTGATCAGCCGGTCGAAGAGCGCATCAGGCTCGAGGAGCTCGCGCAGGGCGGACCGGTAGTCGCCGCTGGCGATCTCGGCAGCGGTCCGGACCTGGACCCCGCGTGGCTCCTCCATGTCTTCCCATCGTACGACGATCGGGCTGCACTGAGCGTGGGTCCCGGTCCTTGTCGAGGTGTTGTCACTGCCGGTTGGTGCCGGTTGGTGCCGGCCCAGCAGTGCCGTGCTCCCCCGGACCGCCGAGAATGTACATTATGTCAAGTTAGCGAGTGGAGCGGCAGCCGTCGTGAGGACCGCTTGCCCCCGTCGAGCGGTCCGGGCGACCGGGTCGGCTCGGTGTGCCACGCCTACACTGGCCGGGGGTCACCACCGGCCACCCAGACAGAGGAGGTTGCTCCCCGTGTCGATGCCCGTCGCCCTGCCTGCCACCCGGACGTTCGATGGTCCCGACCACGAGCGCCGCTACCGCAAGGAGCGGCTCGCCGCGGCCTTCCGGCTCTTCTCCGGCTTCGGCTTCGACGAGGGCGTAGCTGGCCACATCACGGCCCGCGATCCCGAGCGGCTCGACCACTTCTGGGTCAACCCCTTCGGGATGCACTTCGGGCACATCAGCGTCTCCGACCTCGTCCTCGTCGACGACCATGGCGAGGTCGTCGAAGGCACCGGCCCGGTCAACACGGCCGCCTTCGCCATCCACTCCCAGGTCCACGCCGCCCGTCCCGACGTGGTCGCCGCCGCGCACGCTCACTCGGTGCACGGCAAGGCGTTCTCTGCGCTCGGGCGGTTGCTCGACCCGATCACGCAGGACGTCTGTGCCTTCTACGAAGACCACGCCCTGTTCGACGACTACACCGGCGTGGTGGTCGACGTCGAGGAAGGCAAGCGGATCGCCCACGCGCTCGGAGGCCACAAGGCGGCCATCCTCCGGAACCACGGGCTTTTGACGGTCGGCCACTCCGTCGAGGAGGCGGCGTGGTGGTTCATCACCATGGAACGTTCGTGCCAGGCGCAGCTCTTGGCGTCGGCCGCCGGCACCCCGGTGCACATCGATGCGGCCATGGCTCGTCTCACCGCCACCCAGGTGGGCTCGCACGGGGCCGGCTGGTTCAGCTTCCAGCCGCTCTTCGACCGGATCGTCCGGGAGCAGCCCGACCTCCTCGAGTGACGGCAGCCTCGGCGGGCGTGGAGCACCTTAGAGCCGCCTCACGAGGGTGCCCCAGCCGCAGGAGAACCCGTCTCGAGAGAACCAGCCGCAGGAGAACCCGTCTCGAGAGAACCAGCCGCAGGAGAACCCGTCTCGAGAGACGGCGCAGTGCTGTCACGGCCGTCCTCGGCGTGGTCGGAGCCGTGCTGCTCGGCGCCTGCGGCACCTCGAGCCCACCCGGGGCACCCGCTGCGTCGCTCGGCATCGTCCAGCGTCGGCCGGTGCCGTCCTCGCTGCGCCTGGTGACGGCCGACGGGGCGCCGTTCTCGTTCCGGCAGCTACGCGGCACAGTCGTGGTGCTGGCCCCGTTCACGACCGCCGGACAGGCCACCACGCCCCTGCTGGCAGCCAACTGGCTCGCCGCCGAACGGGCCCTTGACGCGGCCGGACTGGCCAAGCGGGTCCGCTTCGTCGAGTACTCGGTCGACCCCGCGCTCGACACCCCGGCGCGCCTCAGCGCCTACGCGGCGCGGGCCGGGATCGGCTGGACGTTGCTCACCGGCAGCCTCGCCCAGGTGGCCGCCGTCAACCGCTTTTTCTACGTGTACGCCGGCTCCGCGGCGGCGCCGGCCGGAGCGATCCCCGATTGGCAGACCGGCAGGGTGCCGACGACGGTCGTCACCCACTCGGCTGGCTACTTCCTCCTCGGTGCTGGCGGGGACGAGCGGTTCGCCACCTCTGCCTCCCCCGCCTCGGCTCCGTCGACGGTGCCCCGTCGCCTGCGCTCGATGCTCGGTGTGGACGGGCTCCAAGAGCTCAACGATCCCTCGGTGGTCGGGCCGACCTGGACGGTCCGTGACCTGCTCGACGGTATCGGCTGGTTGCTCCGTCGCCCGGTGCCGAACGGGTGAGGGACTCCCCCACCTCCCTGCTCCCCCCGTGGCCCCGTCAGCCGGAGCGCCTCAGTGGCGGGCGTCGTAGGTGGCGACGAGGTGGCGGGCAGCGCGGGCCTCGTCCACCCGGCGAACCGGCGTGTGGTGAGGGGCCGCGTGAGCCTCGGCAGGCCCGGACGCAGCCGCTTCGGCGACGATGCGCTCGAACGCTTGGGCCAGCGCCTCGAGGGTCTGGAGGCTCTCGGTCTCGGTGGGCTCGATCATGAGGGCTTCGTCGACGATGAGCGGGAAGTAGATCGTCGGAGCGTGGAAGCCCTCGTCGAGCAGGCGCTTGGCGACGTCGAGGGCCCGGACGCCGAAGCGGTCCCGCAACGTGCGTGCCGAGAGCACCGCCTCGTGCATGCAGGGCCGGTCGTAGGGGGCGTCGAAGGTGCCGCGCAGCCGGGTCCGCAGCCAGTTGGCGTTGAGCACGGCGAGCTCGGCGACGCGTCGCAGTCCGTCGCCGCCGTTGACCAGCAGGTAGGCGAGGGCTCTCGCCAGCACCAGTGCGTTGCCGTGGAAGCCGTGCACGCGTCCGATCGACTGGGGAGGAACGGTCCAGCCGAAGCGAGCCGTTCCCTCCTCGTCGGGTTCGAGAGCGACCGGACGGGGTCCGGGCAGGAAGGGCGCCAGGCGCTCGGCCACCGCTACCGGCCCGGCCCCGGGTCCGCCGCCGCCGTGCGGGGTGGCGAACGTCTTGTGCAGGTTCATGTGGACGATGTCGAACCCCATGTCGCCGGGCCGGACGACGCCGAGGATGGCGTTGAGGTTGGCACCGTCGTAGTAGAGCAGAGCACCGACGTCGTGGGCCTTGCGGGCGATGGTGGTGATGTCCTCTTCGAACAGGCCGAGCGTGTTGGGGTTGGTGAGCATGATGCCGGCGACGTCCTCGTCAAGGACGCGGCACAACGCATCGAGGTCGACACACCCGCGCTCGTCGGTCGGCACGGTGGTCACCTGGTAGCCCCCGAGGGTCACCGAGGCCGGGTTGGTGCCGTGGGCCGAGTCGGGGATGACGACCCGGTGGCGGACCGAGCCGTGGGCCTGGTGCCACGCCCGCATGAGCAGGAGCCCGGTGAGCTCGCCCGCCGCACCCGCTGCCGGTTGGAGGGTGGCCGCGGCCATGCCGGTGAGCTCGCACAGGGCGCGCTCCAGCTCGACCAGGAGGGACAGCCAACCTTGGGTCAAACTGGGCGGTGCGGCTGGGTGCACCCCGGCGAGGCCCTCGAGGGCGGCGACGGCATCGCACACCTTGGGGTTGTACTTCATCGTGCACGACCCGAGCGGGTAGGCGCCCAGGTCGACCGAGAACTGACGATGGGACAGCCGGGTCACGTGGGCGACCAGGTCGCGCTCGGACACCTCGGCCAGCTCGACTTGGTCCTCGCGACGGAAGGCGACGGGGACGAGGTCGGCGACAGGGACCTCGGGCACCTCGGTGGTCCGGAGGGACCAGGCTCGCCGCCCGGGCACCGACAGCTCGAAGACGGTCGGCTCGGTGTCGGAGCCGAGGAGCGGTGCGCTGGCCGCCCGGCCGCCCGGTGCGGCGGGGCCGGTCACGGTCGCACCGCGTCGGCGAACGCGGCGAGGTAGGCATCGATCTCGCGACGGGTGCGGCGTTCGGTGACGGTGACGAGCACGGCGTGTGACCCTCCTTGGTAGTGGTCGCCCAGGGCGATGCCGGCGAGGAAGCCCGCCTCGGCCATCCGTTCGATGAGCAGGTCAGCCGGTACGGGGAGGCGGAGCGCGAACTCACGCAGGACCGGGGCGGTGGCGTAGGGCTCGACACCGTCGATGGCGAGCAGCCCGTCCCGGGCGTAGCGAGCACCCCGGGCGCAACGGGTTGCCACCTCGACCAGGCCGGAGGTGCCGAGCCAGGACAGCTGGATCGCCGCCGTCACGGCCATCAGCGTCTGGTTGGTGCAGACGTTCGAGGTCGCCTTGTCCCGGCGGATGTCTTGTTCGCGGGCGCGCAGCGTCGTGACATAGGCGCGCCGCCCGTCCACGTCCACGGTCTCGCCCACCAGGCGCCCGGGCAGCCGGCGCACATGGGCCGTGGTGGTGGAGAACAGGCCGAGGTAGGGGCCGCCGAAGCCGAGGGCGGTCCCGAAGGGCTGCCCTTCGGCCACGGCAACGTCCGCGCCCCAGGCGCCCGGAGAGCGGAGCAGGCCGACGGCAACGGGGTCGAAGGCCACCACCAACTGGGCGCCGGTGGCGTCACACAACCGCCGAGCGACGGAGAGGTCTTCGAGGCAGCCGAGGTAGTTGGGCAGGGCGACGGCCACCACGCCTGGCGGGTCGTTCGGGTCGGGCTCGGGCCATGCCGTGGTGCCGTCGAGGAGCGGCACGACCGTCGTCCGGTGGCCGGTGCCGGCCGCCGTGGTGGCCAGCACCTGGCGCCAGTGGGGATGCACCCCGGAGGACACCCACACCTGGTTGCGCCCGGCGGCGGCCACGCCCAGGTTGACGGCTTCGACGAGGGAGGTAGCTCCGTCGTAGAGCGACGCGTTCGAGATGGGCAGTCCGGACAGACGGCTCACCAGCGTCTGGTACTCGAAGACGGCCTGGAGGACACCTTGGGCGACCTCGGGCTGGTAGGGCGTGTACGAGGTGACGAACTCGGAGCGCCCGGCGAGCGAACGGGTCACCTGGGGCACCTCGTGGTCGTACGCCCCGCCACCGGCGAAGCAGAGCATCCGGTCGTTCCGGGCCAGGTTCGCCTCGGCCAGCTCAGTGAAGTGAGCGAGGACGTCGGGCTCGCCTACCCCGTCGGCGAGCTCGAGCCGGCCTTGCAGTCGGATGGCTTCGGGGATGGCGGCAAAGAGGTCGTCGAGCGTGTCGAGCCCGAGGAAGGCGAGCATGTCGGCGATCTCGTCGTCGGTGTGCGGCGTGTAGGTGCCCACGGGTCGGCTCCTTCCCTTCGGATGGGGGCGGTGTGGCGGCGGCGACCGAGGGGGGCGGCGCCGGGGCGATGGGGTGGCACGGCTCCGGTTGGCTCCGGGCCATGCTGGTCAGTCGGGTGGGGTGCTCGGCGGGGAGGCGAACTGGCCGGCACGGATAAATGGGGTTGTCGCCACCGTACCGGTGAGCGGGCCGCGGCGGGTCGTGACGACTACCGGCGTCCCCGTCGCCGGGGCTGGCTCGCTGACCAGGGCGAGGGCGATGCCGTGACCGAGCATGGGCGAGAAGTTGCCGCTCGTGACGACGCCCGAGGAACCCGAGCCCGCCTCGACCAGGTCGCCCGCCCGTGGTGGCCGCCGGCCGACGGTCGTCACGCCGACAAGGCGGCGTTCCACTCCCCGCGCTCGCTCGGCAACGAGGGCCTCGCGTCCTCGGAAGGACGGTTTGTCCCAGCCCACGACCCACCCGAGCCCGGCCTGGAGGGGTGTGATGCCCCGACCGAGCTCGTGGCCGTGCAGGGGAAGCCCAGCCTCGAGGCGGAGGGTGTCGCGGGCCCCCAGTCCGGCGGGGACGGCCCCGGCGGCGACCAGGGCGCGCCAGAGTGGGACCGCCGATCCGGACGGCACGGCGATCTCGACTCCGTCCTCGCCGGTGTAGCCGGTCCCGGCCACGACGCAGGGGGTGTCCCGCCACGTCATCGAGGCGACGGCGAAGTGGGGCAGGTCCGCCGCCTCGGGGAGCACCGAGCGCACGACGGAGCGGGCGTAGGGGCCCTGGAGGGCCACGACGGCGCGCTGCTCGGTGGTGTCGGTCCCGCCGAGCGCGCCGGTGACTGCCGAGGTGTTCGAAGCGTTGGGCATGACGTCGAAGGACTCGTCGTCGAGCCACCACACGATGAGGTCGTCGACGACCCCACCATCGTCGTCGAGGAGGTGGGTGTACTGCGCTCGCCCGGGGCCGATGCGCCCGAGGTCGTTGGTCAGCGTCTGCTGGAGCCGGTCGAACGCAGCGGGCCCCTCGACGCGGACGGTGCCGAGGTGGCTGACGTCGAAGACGGCCGCTCCTGTTCGGCACGCCCGGTGCTCGGCGATCGTCCCTGCCGGGTAGCTGAGAGGCATCTCCCAGCCACCGAAGTCGGTGAGCTTCGCGCCAAGGGACACGTGCTCCTCGATGAGCGCGCTGTGCCGCAACGGGACCGGCTCCGAAGCGGCTGGGGCGACGGCGGGTGGCTCGGTCGTCACGGGCTGGTCGCTCACAAAGCGAGGATACCCGCATGCCGGCGGGTGGCCCGGTGGCCTGCTGGTCGTCCGCCTCGCTGGCCTGATGCCGGGGTCCCGATCCGGTGCTAGGCCGGGGTCGCCTCGGCCCAGGGGTCGAAGCCGTCCCCCGCGACGCCGTAGGTGGCCAGTAGGGCAAGGGTGTCGCGTTGGTGCAGGAGGGTGACCCGCACGTCGGGGTACAGCTCGGCCAGCCGGCGAACCTTGCCGTTCTTTTTGGTCACCAGGCGCTGGCTCAAGGTGGTGAGCTCAACGAAGAGCCGCTGGTCCGGCAGCCAGAAGTCGGGCCGGAACCCGGCGGTGCGTCGGCCCTCCTCGTCCCAGGCCAGTGTGAACTCGACGGGCTCGTACTCCCAGGCGACGCCGTAGAAGTCGAGGATCCGGGCGAAGCGGAGCTCCGACTCGTGGGCGAAGCGCACGTCGGAGACCGAGCTGCGACTCGTCGGGATGGTGTCGCCGGTGATCAACGTTGGGCGGCCTCGCGTCGGGGACCGGCGGCGTGGTCGGGGCCGCTGGAGACGGCTCGGGCCGTACGGGCTGAGGCGGGGAGGGACTCGGGCGACAGGGTGACAATGGCCGTATTGAGCTCATCGAGGACCCCGGAGAGCGGCAGCACGTTGAAGACACCCTGACCCCCGGCGAGGAGGTCGGTGACCTCGCCGTTCGACGTGGCGAGCACCGATCGGTTGCCGGCGAGGACGAGCCGGGCGGTGGCGAGGTCGCCGCCGAGGTTGTCACGCAGGCAGGTGACCGCCTGTCTTGCCTGCTGGAGCTTGAGGCCGGCATCGAGTAGGCGCTTGATCACCTTCAGTTCGACGAGGTCGCTGTAGGAGTACCGGCGCTGGGTGCCGCTCCCTTGTGCATCGGCGATCGAGGGACGGAGCAACCCGGTACGAGCCCAGTAGTCGAGCTGTCGGTAGGTGATGCCCACGATCGAGCACACCTGGGGACCGCGGAACCCGCCCTCGACCTCCGTCCCGCCGGAGGCCCGGCGCCGTGCTCCCCCTGCCACCATCGTGCGCTCCTCCGCTCGAGGTCAACCTGCACCTGACGTCGAAGGCGTACACACCCTCACGCACAGGTAGAGGTGCAACGTCGGGAGCGTACCACACTGGCGTAGTTACGCCGATGGGACCCGTCTGTCCCCTGTCGCTCGACCGGTGGCGTCGGCCGCGGTCCCGGTGGTCAGTCGACCCGGGCCAGCTCCTCGCGGTACCGCTGCCCGTTTGCCACGTACTGGTCGGCAGAGAGGTCGATGAGCTCGATGTCGGACCGGCCGGGATGGATGGCGGCGGGGACGCCGAGGGCGAGGGACCCGGCGGGAACGGTCATGCCATTCGGGACGACCGCGTTGGCGCCGACCGTGGCGCCGGTCTCCACGACGGCGTGGTGGAGGATGACGGAGCCCGAGCCGGCGAGCGAGCGGTCGTGGAGGACGCATCCCTCGAGGTGCACGAGATGGCCGACGACGCACCCGTCACCGACGACGGTCGGGAACCCCGGGCCTGCATGGACGACGGTCCCGTCTTGGATGGAGGTCCGTTCGCCGATGGTGATCGTCCCGTAGTCGCCCCGAAGGACCGCCTGTGGCCAGATCGACGAGCCAGCCCCGATCGTCACGGCACCGATGACGGTCGCGTCCGGGTGCACGAAGGCGTCGCGATGGATGGTCGGTTGTGTGTCGCCGAGTCGGTAGATGGGCATGTCCTGACCCTAGGAGCACGCCAGGCGGCGTGCTGCCACCTGCCGCACACCCACCGAGGTGCCACGAGCGTGCGCTCCGTGCTCCGCTCCGGCCCGAGGGTGGTGGTCCGGGGGCGGGGGCCTACCAGGTGTCCACGCAGGGGCGCTCCGGCTGGTCCTCGTGGGGCGGGAGGGCTCGGAGGAGCTCGGTCACGTGGTGCCGGGTGTCGGCGGGATCGATGACGTCGTCGATCTCGAAGACCGAAGCGACGTTGAGCGCCTTGCCGTGCTCGTAGGCGGTGGCCACGAGCTGGTCGAAGAGGGCCTGGCGCGCGTCGTCCGCCGCTGCCTCGAGCTCGCGCCGGAACCCGAGCCGGACGGCGCCCTCGAGGCCCATGCCGCCGAGCTCGGCGGTCGGCCAGGCAACCGTCGACAACGTGGCGTGGAAGCTGCCTGCGGCCATGGCTTGAGCACCCAGCCCATAGCCCTTGCGGAGCACCACCGTGATGACGGGGACCCGGAGCGAGCCACCGACCACGAACAACCGGCCGAAGTGGCGGAGCTGTCCCCCGGCTTCGGCTTCGGGTCCCACCATGAACCCCGGGGTGTCGCACAGCGAGAGGACCGGAAGACCGTGGGCGTCGCAGAGCTGCAGGAACCGTGCCGCCTTGTCGGCACCGTCGCGGTCGATGGCGCCGCCGAGGTGGAGCGGGTTGTTGGCCACCACGCCGAGCGGTCTGCCTTCGATCCTGACCAACGCCGTGACCATGCCGGGAGCGAAGGCGCCGCGTAGCTCGAGGACCGATCCGACGTCGGCGAGGCCGTCGATGACGGTCCGGACGTCGTAGGCGCGGTTGCGGCGTTCGGGCACGGCGTTGCGCAGGGAGCGCTCATCCGGCGCTTCCCAGTCCGGCCGCGCCCCCTGAAAGTAGCCCAGGTACTGTCGGGCCAGGCGGACAGCGTGGGCGTCGTCGGCCGCCACGAGGTCTACCGCCCCCACCGGTGCCAGCACGTCGACGGGGCCGACGTCGTCGGGGTGGAAGGTGCCGAGCCCTCCTCCTTCGATCATGGCCGGCCCCCCCATGCCGATGGAGGACCCCTCGGTGGCGATCACGACGTCGCAGCACGCCAGCAGGGCGGCGTTGCCGGCGAAGCAGCGGCCCGAGGCGATGCCGACCAAGGGGACGTGCCCGCTCAGGCGCCCGAAGAGGGCGAACGCCATGCAGTCGAGCCCGGTCACGACGGCGTTGTCGGTATCACCGGGCCTGCCTCCCCCGCCCTCGGCGAACAGGACGACGGGAAGACGCAACCGGTCGACCAGTTCGAAGAGCCGGTCCTGCTTCCGGTGGCCGAGCTGGCCCTGGGTGCCGGCGAGGACCGTGTAGTCGTAGGACACGACGGCGCACCGGGCGCGCTCGTCGGGGAGGTGGTCGCCGTTGACCCGGCCGATGCCGGCGATGACCCCGTCCGCCGGCGTGCGCGTCACGAGCTCGTCGAGCGGTCGGCGGGCCCGTTGGGCGGCGATGGCGAGCCCCCCGTACTCGGTGAAGCTCCCGTCGTCGCACAGCCAGGTGACCAGTTCGCGTGCGGTCGCCCTGCCTCGCTGGTGGCGGCGGGCGACGGCGTCGGGCCGGGCGTCGTCGAGCAGGAGGCGCCTTCGGGCCAGCACCTCGGCCAGTTCGGGGCGTTCGGCAGTGTCGGCGTCCCTCGGCGCGGCGGTGGCCACCGCGTCGTCGACGACCACGTCGGCGTCGGAAACGCCGGGACGGGCCCGCTGGCCGTCCGGAGGTCCGGCCTGCGCCCCGACCGGTGGGTGCTGGCGATCGATGACGACCAGCGGGTCGCCGGGTTGGACGACCGCCGATGCCTCGACGGCGAGCCGCCGCACGACGCCGCTGAGCGGGGAGGTCACGACGTGCTCCATCTTCATCGACTCGATGACGGCCACGACCTGCCCGGCGTCGACGGCGTCCCCCGGATGGAGCGGGAGATCGACCACCGTTCCCTGCAACGGGGAGCGCACCGTCTCGGGGATGGCCGGGTCGGAAGGTCGCAAGGAGCGGTTGGCGCCCGTCATCGGCGGCGAGGACCGCTCCGCTGCGGCCGGTGTGTCCGAGCCGGCTGGTGTTGCTCAGGCGACTGGGTCGTGGGGGGCACGGAGCGACCCTACCGGCTCTGCTGCGGCGTGGGCTCGTTGTCGACCGCTGGGTGGCCTCGACCACCACGGTCTCCGTGCGCTGCGGGTGCTCGGACGCGTCAGGACGGAGCGTCTCGGCGCTCGTCGAGCTCGTCGCGTCGCTGCCGAAAGTAGGCGACGTCCTCGAGGAGCTTGCGTCGTTCGGCGTCAACGCGATCCCGCTCGTGCTCGATGGAGCGGAGCTGGATGCCTAGCTGGCGGAGGGAACGGGCCAGGTCGGTGATCCGCGCATCGAGGTCGGCACCCAGTTCGCGTAGCTCCGCCAGCCGTTCGGAGAGCTCGCGCTCGAGGTCGCGCAGCCGCTTGGCCTCTTCCTTCGGAGCGTCGGGGTCTCTGCTCTCGCCGTCGTGTCGCCTGCCGATCATGGCCGTTGTGCTCGCCTTTTCGTCGGTGCGCCCGTCCGTGGCGGCCTCGTCCTGCCGGTCCGTGTCGCGGCTGACCGGTTGCCGCGTCATCGCCGCGGTCCCCCCAGGCAAGCAGATCGGCCACCGTGGCGCCGCGCTCGACGGGGATAGTTGTGGGTTCGTTGGGTAACGCTAGCCACCACGTCGCCCCCGTGGTCGCCGCCGGCGAAGCCACGGCGACTTCCCAACGCCACCGGCGCATCTGGCACTACGCTCCGTGGCCGTCACGCGCCGTGACCAGCCGTGACCAGCCGTGGCCAGCCGGTCGGCCGGAACGGGTCAGTCGTCTGCTCGACGCACGGCGATCACCTGAACGACCGCTCCCAGGCCGGTGTGGCCGTTGCCCTCGAGCACGGGCCGCTCCAGCTCGGCGGCGTGGACGAGGTCGAGACCGGCGAGCTCCTCTCGCAGGGCAGCCAAGGTCATGGTGAGCTCGGGGACCGGTGGGCCACCCGTTCCCCTGCCGATCTGGTCTGGGGTGTAGGCCTCGAGGACGAGCGCGCCTCCGGGACGTAGCGCCGTCGCAAGCTGTGCGTGGACGCGCCGGCGCACCGCCGGTGGCACGTGAGCGAAGCTCGAAACGACGAGGTCCCAGGCCTCGGCGCCGAGGTCGAAGGTGGCCAGGTCGCCGACCTGGGCGTCGACCTCGACGCCCCGTTCGGCGGCGAGGCGTCGCGTCTTGGCGACGCCGGCTTCGGTCAGGTCGACGCTCGACACCTCGTAGCCGGCCTCAGCCAGATGGACCGCGTTGCGACCCTCCCCCTCGGCCAGGCAGAGGGCCCGACCCCGGGGAAGCCGCGCCACCGTGGCGGCCACGAAGGCGTTGGGCTCGGTGCCGAAGAAGTACCGGTCCTCGGCGAAGCGTTGCTCCCACAGGTCGCGAGCCGAAGGTGGTTGGGTCACCGTCGCTTCCACCACGACTGCTTGGACGCGGCGCGCTCAGCTCGGCACTGACAACGCTCGTCGACCGGCACGTGGCCGAGCACTTGGTCGACGTGGCGGCCGCACCCTACCCAGGAGGGGCGCCGGCAGGACGGACAGGTCACCGCGGTGCACATACCCCAGAGGGTATCAAAGCGGCACGGTGCAGTGCGGGCGCCGCCACTCCCGCAGGTGCCGACCTGCAGACGTCGCCTGTGGCTTGGCCTGCTCGTCGGCAGCGGGCAGGTCACCTGGGCGTGCCCCGCTACCCTGCGGAGCGAGAGCGGCCGGTCGATGCTCCCGGCGGACCGTGGGCCCAGTGGCCGGAGGAGGCACGCTGGCAGAGACGCAGGAGGGCCACATGAGCGACGTGGACCGGGGCCCGCTCGTCGTCGTCGACGACCCGGCCGACCCGCGGCTCGCCGACTACCGCGACCTGAACGACGCAGCGCTCCGCCGGCGGCATGGCACCGACGACGTCGTCGTCGTGGAAGGCCGGGTGGCCGTCGGTCAGCTCCTCGCCACGCCCAGTGAGGTGTGCTCCCTGCTCGTCGACGACCACCAGGTGACGGCCGCCGCCACGCTGGTTGCCGGTGTGCGGGCCCGCGGCGCTCCCGTCTACGTGGCCAGCCGACCGGTAGTGGCCGCCACGGTGGGCTTCGCCCTCCACCGAGGCGTGGTAGCGATCGCCCGTCGACCTCCCGCTGCCGACCTCCGGGGCGTGCTGGCTGTGGCGCGGCGTCACCGGAGCCTCGGGGGCGGCCCGCCGGTGGTGGCCGTCTGCGAGGACGTGAACGACCACGAGAACCTCGGAGCGCTCTTCCGCAACGCCGCCGCCTTCGGGGTCGGAGCCGTCCTCCTCTCCCCTACCTGTGCAGACCCCTTCTACCGGCGCGCCGTGCGCGTGTCGGTCGGCCATGTCCTTCGCGTCCCCTCGGCCCGGGTGGCGCCGTGGCCGGACGGGCTCGACACGGTGCGTGCCGCGGGCTTCGTCCTCGCTGCCCTGGCCCCGGCGAGGTCCGCAGCATCGGTGGGCCGACGGTCGATCGGCCCCGGGCAGTTGCGAGCCCGACTGGCGTCGGCCGATGCGGCCGTGGCCGTGCTGCTCGGAGCGGAAGGCCCGGGGCTTTCCCCTGAGGTGCTGGCTGTCGCCGACGAGGTGGTGAGCGTCCCCACCGCCGCCGAGGTCGACTCCCTCAATGTGGCGACGGCCGCCGCGGTGGTCTTCCATCGGTTGGCCGACCGGTGACGGTGCGGGCCGGGGGCCGGAGGTAGGCACCCCTCCGGTCGGCACCGCCCGGTGGCGGGCGATGGCATGCTCGTGGGGTGCCGTCGGTCGTCGTGGTGCTGGTCTCTCGTTTGACGCGATCCCAGGCGGGGAGGTTGGTGCTCCTCGGGCTGGTCTGCCTCCTCGGCGGGGCCGCCGCCTTCGCCGCCTCTCAGCACGTCTCCTTCGGCACCGGCGTCTACTGGGCCATCACGACGGCGACGACGGTCGGGTACGGAGACGTGACGCCGAAGAACGCCGCTGGTCGGGTCATCGCCTCCGTCGTGATGCTGACGACGATCCCGCTGTTCGCCTCGGCCTTCGCCCTCTTCGCCGGCGCGGTCGCCGCTGCCCATGTGCGTAGGCTGCTCGCCGTGGTCCGTCCCGAGCTGGCAGGAGGCGAGGTGGTCGTCTACGGCGACGATCCGATTGTGGCCCAGGTCGCGACCACCCTGTCGGCTGCCGACCGACGAGTGGTCGTCGTGAGCGACGTCGACCTGGTCGGACTTCCTGACGCGGTCCGGCACCTGCGTGCCGATCCGACGAGCGAGCAGGCCCTGCGCCGCTCCCATCCCGAACGGGCCTCCGAGTTGCTCGTGACCGGGGCCACCGACGCCGACGTCCTGGTCACTGCCGTCCTGCTCCGGCAGGCCGCCCCCGACGTGCCGACCGTCGCCCTGGCCCGCTCGGCCAGTGTGTGCCGAGCCCTCCGGGAGCTCGGTGTGCCGGTCCAAGTCTCTGCCGACGAACTGGTCGTACAGGCCCTGACCAAGAGCCTCGAGGCCCCCCACGCCGGCGAGGTCTTGCTCCGGCTGGTGACCTCGGAGGGCAGCCGGATGCGCGAGATCGACGTCGACTCGGACGACGTGGGCCAGCCCTTGGGCGCCGTGCGTGGTCGCCACCGGGGGCTCGTCCTGGGGTTGGTCCGGGCCGACGAGGTCCGGCTCGGGGTCGCCGACGACCCACAGGTCGAGGCCGGCGATCGCCTCGTCGTCGTCGAGACCGTGGGGGCCGACGCCGCTCCCTGATGGGCGACGGCAGGTCGGGCGGCAGGCGGAAGAGGTAGGAGAGGAGGTCCGTTCGATGGCAGACGGTCCAGGCACGCCTGACGATCCGGGCACGCCAGCACCAAAAGGCGGCCCGGAGGCAGTCGCCGGCGCCACTGGTGGCGGTGAGACGGACGGGAGCGCCACGACCGACAGCCCGGGCTCACGACTGCGCAGCCTGCGCCAGCAGGCCACGGCGAGAGTGGCGAGTGGAGCCCGGGTGGCGGCGGGGCTCGGCAAGGCCGCCGAAGCGTTGCACCTCGAGGTGGTCGCCACCGGCCTCGTCAGCCAGCGGCACCTGGTCGGGCACGCGCTCGGTATGCGTCAGGACTTGAAGGCCGGTGGGCTGCACGGGCCCCGCCAGTCCCCAGTCGTCGTGTACCTGTTCGCCGACGCGCTGGCAGTGCGCCCGAGCGACGACGCACCGATGTCGACGGTGCCGCTGCTCGGACTGCACATGGTCTTCCCACCGCTGGCCGTGACCCACTGGCTGTACAAGACCGGTCGGATCGAGCACGCGAACCTCGACCTCGTCGAAGTGGCCGACACCTTCGAGGCTGCCCTCCCTTCCTGGTCGGTCGACGACTTCGCCGAGGCGGACCCCAAGCTCGAGGTGCACCGGTGCGACTCGTTGGACGCCCCGGTCCACGTCTACGAGCGCCTGGGGTTCGCTCACGTGCGGGTTCCGCACCCCGGTGGGGGCTCGCTCCACCTCCAGAGCACGCTGCCGTCGACGCCCGAGGCGTTCGCGAAGCTCTGGGACCTGTTCGGGAAGGTGGCGTGGGCGCGCGGAGTCACCATGGAGGCTCCCCACGACGCTGTCGGGGGGTAGTCGCTCCGCTGCGCCAGGTGGCCATGGTCGACGGGCGGCCGGATGTGCCACCACGCCAGGCTCGCGATGTGATAGCCGTCGTACATGCGTCGCGGCCGACATGCCCGAGCCCGTACCCACCGAACCCGGACGGTCGCCGTGCTCGGAGCCGCGGTGCTCGTCGTCGTGGTCGGTGTCGTGGTCGGCATCGACCAGCCATGGTCGGCCCAGCCAGCGCGGGCGACGGCGGCGGCGAAGGATCGGCGCGGGCGTCAGGCCGAGCCGGCGAGGAGCCGAGCTCCGGTGGTACCAGCCGGGGCGTCGGACCCGGGGATCGACGGCCCGGGGACCTACCTCGGCACGGACGGGGTGGAGGCCAGTTGGGTCGTGGCCCAGAACCGGCTGCCCGGCACCACGGCGTGGCGGATCACCGGCACCGCGCCGGCGGGTGCGGTCATCGAAGGGTTCGCCAACCGGACGGCCGCCCGAGCCGGCCAGACGGTGACGTTCTACGTGTCGACCACGGCTCCGACCTACCGGGTGCAGGCCTTCCGGATGGGGTACTACCACGGCACCGGGGCGCACCTGGTGTGGACGTCACCGACGCTCACCGGGGTCGACCAACCAGCCTGCCCGGTGGCTCCCGGAGTGAACATGGTGGCGTGCGACAACTGGTCGACGTCGTTCGAGGTGGCCGTCACGGCTGCCTGGGTGCAGGGTGACTACCTCTTCAAGCTGGAGGGAAGTCAGGGCCAACAGCAGTACGTCCCGCTCACCGTGTGGGACCCCACGGCCAGCGGCGCCTACCTGGTGAAGAACGACGTCCTCACCTGGCAGGCCTGGAACCCCTTCGGTGGCTTCGACTACTACGTCGGACAGGGCAGTTGTCCTCCCGTGCACTACCCGCTCTGCTCGCGGGCCCGGGTCGTCTCCTTCGACCGTCCCTACGGGTACGGCCAGGGAGCCGGCGACTTCCTCGGCAACGAGTACCCGCTGGTGCGGTGGATGGAGAAGCACGGCCTCGACGTCACCTACGCCACCGACGTGGTCGTCACCGAGCACCCCTCCTTCCTGGTGCACCAGCGGACGGTGCTGTCGCTCGGCCACGACGAGTGCTGGGACCTGCGCGAGCGAGACGCCATCGTCGCCGCTCGTCACGCCGGTGTGAACGTGGTCTTCTTCGCTGCCAGCGCCATTCTGCGCCACGTGCGCCTCGAGGCATCCCCGCTGGGACCCGACCGACAGGAGGTCGACTACCGGAACCCGGCCAAGGACCCGCTCGACGGCCACGGCAACCCGCTCGAGGTGACCGGCAACACCTGGGCGTCGCCCCCGGCCAACTGGCCCGAGAGCCCCTTCGTGGGCGAGTCCTACGGCGGCTTCCTCGAGCCCGGCTCTCCCCCGGCCCCGCTGGTGGTGGCCGACGCCGTGCCGTGGCTGTTCGCCGGCACCGGTCTCCACGCCGGATCGTCGGTCCCCGGGGTCCTGATCAACGACTTCGACGAGCTCGGGCCAGCCGGCACGTTCCCCTCCAATGTGGAGGTGCTCGCCCACTCGCCCATCCCCCTCAGTGAGGTGCAGACGGACCTGGCGACGTCGGGTGGTAGCGCCTTCTCCGACCTGACGTACTACACCGACCCGACCAGCGAGGCGGGGGTGTTCGACAGCGGTACCAACAACTGGATCCCCGCTCTGGCCGCCTGTCCGTCCAGTGGGAGCAGCTGCCCCGCGCCAGCGCTACGCCGCATCACGGGCAACCTGTTCCACCTCTTCGGGCAGGGACCGGCCGGCCACCTGGAGCCCTCACAGCCGAACTGGCAGCAGTTCCTCGTGGGATGACGGAGCAACCAGCACCCGGGCGACCGTCGGTCGAGGCCGGCGACGCGGAGAACGCCACTCCGGTCGACCAGCGGGCGTGGCTGACCAGTCGGCTGCCGGAGGTCGGTCGGGTCTTCCGGGGTTCCGCGCGGGTGCGCCTCGGCGACGCGAGGCCCGGTCGGCGAGCTCGCCTCGACGCCCTCGCTCGGTTGCTCCAAGACGTGGCGGAGGACGATGCGGCGGACGCGGACCTGGGCGACGACGTCGGGTGGATGTTGCGTCGCACGGCCATGGTGGTAGAGCGCGTTCCGGTGCTGGGCGAGCACCTCGAGCTCGCCACCTTCTGCTCGGCCACCGGTGGCCGGTGGGCGGAGCGCACGACCCTGGTGACCGGCGAGCGTGGTGCTCGGGTGACGACGCGGGCCGTCTGGGTAGCGATCGACCGGCGCTCGGGGGCGCCGGCTCGGTTGGGCGAACGGTTCGAGGCGACCTACGGGCCGTCGGCTGGCGGGCGACGCGTGCGCCTTCGGCTCGAGCTGCCCGGGCCGGGAGAGGGCGCACGGCACACGGAGGGACGACCCTGGCCCCTTCGGGTCGCCGACCTCGACGTCTGGGGGCACGCCAACAACGCCGTGGCGTGGGCAGCCGTCGAGGAGGCGCTCGACGAGGACCCGCCCGAGCCCTTCGCTGCCGTGGTCGAGCACCCCACCGCGCTCTTCCTCGACGCCGCCCCTCGGCTCCTGGTGGTCGCCGCCGAGACGGTGTGCCAGGTATGGCTCGTGGGTGGAGCGGACAGTCGGGTGCTGGCCGCCGGCTGGTTCGGCCCCCCGGCGCGGGTGGCCCGACCGGGCAGCCCCGTGGCCGGTAGCTCCCGTGGCCGGTAGCTCCCGT
>JAJZBK010000010.1:0-51733 GCA_021798955.1 Actinomycetes bacterium | reverse complement strand
GCCGGTAGCTCCCGTGGCCGGTAGCTCCCGTCGCCGGTAGCTCCCGTGGCCGGTACGGCGGGGCTGGTTGCGTGGTCGTCCGGCTGCGGAGGGGTGGTCGGTCCGGCGGTGGGAGCCTCGCCCGTGGGAACATCGGCCGTGTGCCGGGCACCGTCGTGGCAGTGAGGAACACCGTCGCACCGGGCACCGCAGAGGCAGTGGGCACCAGGTGGCGTGCCAGCCATGCGGGCGCCACCGACCTGGAGGGGAAGCGATGAAGACGATGCGGAGCGCGGCCGCCGTGGTGGTGTCCGCGGTCGCCGGACTGGCGGCCTTCGATCGGATCCAGCGACGCCAGGCCGTCTGGCGGAACTACCCGGTCATCGGTCACGGACGCAACCTCGTGCAGCTGGTGGGCCCCGAGATGCGCCAGTACTGGTTCGCCCGTGACGACGAGGAGAAGCCGTTCAACCGCGACCAGCGGACCTGGGTGGCGACGTCGGCCGAACGGCGGAACAACTACTTCGGCTTCGGGACCGACGAGGACCTCGAGTCGTCCCCGAACTGGCTGGTGTTCCGTCAGGCTGCCTTTCCGCTCCCCACCGTCCCGGCGGGCTTCGACGCCTTGCCCGGAGCGAAGGTGCTCGGAGGTCCTCGCCAGCGGCGCCGCGCCTTCCGTCCGGCGTCGGTGTTCAACGTCTCTGCGATGAGCTTCGGCTCGCTGTCCGGGCGTGCCGTCGAGGCCCTCAACCGGGGTGCCGGACTGGCGGGGTGCTGGCAGAACACCGGCGAGGGCGGCCTGGCCGAGCATCACCGGCATGGCGGGGACCTGGTCTTCCAGATCGGCACGGGCTACTTCGGCTGCCGGGACGCCTCGGGGAACTTCGACCTTGCCCGGCTCGTGGACCTGGTGGCCTCGGCCCCGGTGAAGGCCATCGAGGTCAAGCTGTCCCAAGGGGCGAAACCGGGACTCGGCGGCGTGCTGCCCGCAGCCAAGGTGAGCCCGGAGATCGCCCGCCTCCGAGGCGTCGACGTGGGCGCCGACTGCGTCAGCCCGGCTGCCCACACGGCCTTCGGTGACGTGTCGTCCCTGCTCGACTTCGTCGAGACCGTGGCGGAGGCGACCGGAGTGCCGGTGGGGATCAAGTCGGCCGTGGGCGAGCTCGGGTTCTGGCGCTCGTTGGCCCGGGCCATGGCTGACGACCCCGGCCGAGGAGTCGACTTCATCACCGTCGACGGGGGTGAGGGTGGGACCGGCGCAGCGCCGCTGGTCTTCGCCGACCACGTCGCCCTGCCGCTCAAGATCGCGCTCTCCAAGGTCTTCGCCGTCTTCGCCGACCTCGGCATCGACGACCGGGTCACGTTCGTAGCGTCGGGAAAGTTGGGCTTTCCCGACGCGGCACTTCTGGCCTTTTCGCTCGGTGCGGACCTGGTCAACGTCGGTCGGGAGGCCATGCTCTCCATCGGCTGCATCCAAGCCCGCAAGTGCCACACCGGGCGTTGCCCAGTCGGCGTGGCGACCCAGTCGTCCTACCGAGCCTCCGGGCTCGACCCGGCGCTCAAGTCCGTCCGTTTCGCCAACTACCTCTCGACGCTCCGTCACGAGACGCTGATGGTCACCAGGGCGTGCGGTGAAGTCCATCCCGCCTTCGTGTCGGCGGAGCATCTCGAGATCCTCGACGGCCGCTTCGGCTCGAGCTCGGTGTGCGAGTTGTTCGGCTACAAGCCCGAGTGGGGACTGCCGAGCGACGACGCGGGCCTGGCCATCCGTGCCCTGATGAGCGAGCTCGAGACGTCACGGCGCCCGACCGCCACGTAGCATCCTCCTTGGACAGCTCCGAGAGGAGGGCGATGGGCCGGTACTCGAAGGCCATCTCGGGTGCGGCGGGCTGGGCGAGGTCCGGCGTCGACGGGTTCCGTGGCGTCGCTCGGTACGCGATGGCGGTCCTGCTCTGGTCTGCGGCGGCGCTGTGGATCGTCGCCCTCGTGGTCGTCGTCACCGCTGGCCTGGTCGGCGACGCTGCCAGGAGCGGCGGTAGAACGCTCAGGCTGAAGCACCGGGTGTCCAACGCCGAGCATGTCCGCCGACGTGCCATTCGGGAAGCCGAGGCTGAGGTCAGACGGTCCCAGCGTGACTACGACCAGTCGGTGGCTGCTGCACTCGAGCACCTCGAGGCGACGTGCGACGAGCGTGGTAGGCGACTCGGCACCTGCCACGGGGTGACGTTGTTCGAGCGGGCGATCGCCACGCCCCAAGGCACCGTCTCTCTGGTCGGCGTGAGAGCGGAGGTGGACACTGCGGGCAACGTGGCGGTGACGAACCGAGCGACGCTGACCCGCACGATCGCCGGCGGGCTGCTGGCCGGGCCGGTGGGGGCTGTCGTCGGCGGGGCGGGGTTCAAGAAGACGAAGCAGATCGACACCCGCGAGCTCTACCTACGTATCGAGGCCCCCACGCTGTCGTGCGTGGTGCCGTGCCCGCCGGACGAAGGGGTGCAGGTGCGGTCGTTCGCCGCGGCGGTCACTACCGCGGCGTCGCGAGCCTCGATCGAAGCGCCGCAGCGGCCGGAGAAGATCCGCGCCGCGCACCAACAGCTCGCGCTGGCACAAGCCGCCCGTGGTCCGATCGAGGCGGCCCAGCGCAGGGTCGAGGAGATCGCCACCGACGCCGACCTGTTGGCTGGCATCGAGTCGGCGCGAAGCGAGCTCGAGTCGCACCGCGCGGCGCAGTCACGCCGGACCGCGCCGCCGTCAGCACCGTGTCCGTGAAGCACCCACGCGGCGGCTCGACCGAGGGGAGCAGCATGGGGACGAGGGCTACGCGACCTGCGCCTGCTCGATCCTCAGTGCGAACGGCTGGTGTTCCGGGCCCGCGCCACCGCCGAGGGGTTGTCCTCACCGCCACTGCCACCGCCACTGCCACCGACGTCGAGCTCATCGCGCTCATCGGGTTTGTCGCCGCGGAAGCCAACCGCGAGCCGAACCGCCGACGTCAACAGCGGCTGGACGGTGCCGGTGCAGCCGGGCCAGTCGGGTCCGGGGTCGCCGTCGGGCCGTGCACCGAGCTCGTCCGCCAGCAGTGCGCCGCCATTGCCGTCGACGAAGACACGACCGAGGAAGCTCAGCACCAACGCGGCGTTGTCCGCTCGCAACAGGCGGCAGGCCGGGTGCTGGCCACGTAGGTGGACCGGCTCGTCGTACGGCAGCGTCACCAGCCACCATCCCGCCACGGTCGATGACGACCAGTCGGACGCCGACCAGCCTCAACCCGGTGCCTTCCAGGCCTGCCGGGCCGGGATCGGGGATGCGCGTTCGCCGGGAGGCATGCCTGCGCGCAGGGTGTGACGCCGTCACCGACGCTTGGCGGCGCGCGATCGCCAGCGGGCACCAAACGGTGTACAGCCGCAGCATGGCGACGAAGACCGAACGCCTGAACCTCCGTCTCACCCCTTCCCAGGACGCCGTCCTGCGCCAGGCAGCGGCGGCCCGTGGGGAGTCAACAAGCGACTACGTGCTCCGCCATGCGGTCGAGGCTGCCGAGGCGGACCTCGCCGACCGCCGGGTGTTCGTCGTCGACGACGCGGCATGGGACGAGCTCCAACGCCTGCTGTCCGCCCCCGTGGGCCTGCCGGCAGCGATGGCGGAGCTGCTCGCCGCGCCGTCGGCGCTCGAGCAGCCGCCAGGGTGACCTACAGCGGCCCGCACCTGCTCACCAGCGAGCACGAGCTCCGGGGATTCGCCTGCGGCAAGCCTGCCCTCGACGACTGGCTCGTCCGCCGGGCGCTCGCCAACCAGTCCACGGGGACGAGCCGGACCTGGGTCGTCACGACGAAAGACGACCCCCGTGTCGCGGCCTTCTACGCCTCCGCCACCGCCTCGGTGCTCCGCTCGACGGCGCCCAAGTCATGGACGCGGAACCAGCCCACCGAGCTCCCCGCCCTCCTCCTCGGCCGACTCGCCGTAGACGTCCGCCACCTCGGAAGGGGTCTGGCGGCAGCGCTCCTCAAGCACTTCATGGGCAAGGCACTCGAGGTGTCCCGCGCCGTCGGCGTCCGCGTCGTCCTCGTCCACGCCAAGAACGACGACGCCGTCGCCTTCTGCACCCGTTTCGGGTTCGTCCCCTCTCCGGTCGACCCCCTCACGATGATGATGCTCCTGACCCCGCAACGACCCACCGTCCAACGCGACTGAACCCATGACGACGCCGGACCGGAACCAGACCGCCGCAGGGTCGCGATCGGCGGCGATCGGCAATGGCCCGCGATGGAACACCCGCACCCCGGCGCCCACCGGAAACCTGGGTGTCAACGTGGTGTCGGAGGGCCGATCCGTACTCGACGCCCACGCCGGTGCTGCGGACGGAGCTGGTGCTGGCAGGGTGACAGCCCCAGAAAATCAGGAGCGTAGGTCTTCGACCGGCCACGTTGGATCGCCGTTCAGAATCTCGGGGTCACCGGTCAGGAGGGTAGCGCCATGGGCGATCGCCGTGGCGACGGCGAAGGCGTCCGCGTACGCCATGGTGTACCCCGCCTTGAGGTGGGCCGCCTCGAGGACGCGAGCTTCGCTTGGCAGGTCCAACGTGAGGCGCGGGCGAAGCTCCCTGACGACCCGGCGGGCCCGATCGACACCGGCGCGGCGCTCGACGATGTAGGCCACCTCACCGAGGTTGATCCAGCTCATGACCGGGCGGGATGGTATCGCTGCCTCCACCCGAGCTGCCGCCGGCTCGTCGCCATCGAGCCAGCGCAGGATCGCCCAGGAGTCGAGCGACTCGGTCAACGTCGGGTTTCGGACAGGTGGTCAGCCTCCAGCTCAGCCACGAGCCCCAGCCCGGCCAACGACCCTCGCAGCGTCGGGTAGCCCCGCACCGGCTCCACGCGCACCGCGTCGCCGCCCTCGTCGAGAGCGAACTCGACCTCGTCCCCGGGGACGATCCCGAGCCGATCACGAAGGTCTTTGGGGATCACGACCTGCCCTTTCGCTCCAACTCGGTGAGTCATACTTGATAGTATAACTACCGCTCGAGTACCTCGGCCACTCCAACCCCGGGCACATCGCTTGTGAGACCGGGTCTGGAGTGCAACGCGCTCAGCCGTCCTCGTGCGCGCGGTCCCGAGCGCGCTCGTCCGGCAGGATGCCCGTCAGCTCTTCCCCCTTGCCGTGACCACGAAGCCGTTCGACCGAGAGGAGGGGCTGGGGGATGAGGTCGCCGTCGCGCTCCAGCCACACGACCTTCGTGCCGGGCGGGAACCCGTAGCGGTCGCGCAAGGACTCGGGGATCGCGACCTGTCCCTTCCGATTGACGGTGGTGATCATCAGCATCACGCCCACGCCGATCGTCCTACCGAGTGCGTTGCAACGGCGACGATGGATTGCGACCAGTCACGACGATCTCCCAGGAGATCCTCACAAGTCCAGCAGGAACCTGAGCACCCGAGTGATGGCGACGAGCGCGTCGTCGTCCGCAGCACCGAGGCGAGCGACGAGCCGGCTCTCTGACAGCGACTTCACATCCTCGCACGTCGCATAGCCGACCTCGTCGAGCCCGCACTCCTTCGGATCGAGCTCGACGTGCGAGGGAAGTTCGCGCCGTCTCGTCGTGCAGGGAACGACGATCACCACGCCGGCCCGGCTGTCGTTCAGCGGGTCGGCGGACACCACGACCGCAGGCCGACGCCCCGCCTGCTCGCGACCGACGGGTTCGCCGAAGTCCACGAGCCAGATGTCGCCCCGACGGGCCGTCACGCTAAATGGTCGGACAGCGAACGGCTCTCCCCTGCCCGCTCAGCCTCGATCTCATCGCACGCATTGGCATCGTGACGGAGCTCCGCGTAGCGAGCTGCGAAACGATCGAAGAAGACCCGGCGTTCGAGGGCATCGGCCGCTTCGTCGAGCAGCTCCGTCATCGGTTTGCCCGTCGCCTTGGCCAGCTTCGCGAACCGGCTCCGCGTCCCCTCACTGACTCGGATCGTGGTGCTCATCTCGGCCAGTCTACTTCCAAGTAGACTGGTTCGTATACTCCCTCCAGTCGAGATCTTCCACGACACCACGGACCCACGACCACCTACTTCACCGCAGACCAGCACTTCGGTCACCAGAACATCATCGGGTACTGCGGCAGGCTGTTCCACAGCGTCGGCGAGATGAACGCCGTGCTCGTCGCGAACTGGAACGCCGTTGTCGGCCCGCACGACTCCGTCCGCGTCCTCGGCGACGTCGCCATGGGTCGGCGGGAGGAGTCGATGCCGCTCATCGGCCGTCTCGCCGGGCGCAGGATCCTCTACCCGGGTGCTCGTCGAGTCGCGCCTCGGGCCGAGCGGCGGCCAACCGCTCACACGAGGTCCACGGCCAAGCGGCGGGCCAACGGCCCGCACCATCGAAGCGCCAGGCGCAGAGCCCGTGGGCGAACGTCAGTGTCGGAGGGGGGACTTGAACCCCCACGCCCTTGCGGGCACCAGCCCCTCAAGCTGGCGCGTCTGCCTATTCCGCCACTCCGACGAGTGGTCCCGGGTTCACCCGAGCGATCGCATGGTAGCGCGGCCGACGGACCCCGCTGACGCCTGTTGCTCGGGCGTGTGCGTTGCCTTCGGGACGAGCTGCTTCCACGCCGAAGCGTTCCACAGCAGGCCGTCGCGCCGTTCGGTGTCGGCCGTCACTCCCCCCAGGGTGACCGTGTTGGCCACCACGTCCGGCTCGCAGAAGAGCGGCAGTGAGGCCATCTGGTCCCACAACTGGTCGTCCACTTGGGCGTAGATCGTGGCACCGGTCACCGGGTTGAGCTGTTGCGCAGCTTGCGTGAAGAGCTGGTCCACCTGGGGATCGTCGAAGTTCGACCAGTCCACCGTGCCGGTGGTCCCTTCGTCGCCGAGCGTCGTGGAGTACCACGGAGCGCTCGTCGTGGTGAACACACTGGCGGTTCGTTGGACGAGAGCCAGTTGGTAGGTCCCGAGCCGGTGGGCCAGGCGAATGCCTGCCGTTCCGCCGACCGGGACGACCGTGACGGCGATCCCTTGTGCGCCGAGCTCGGCGGTGATGAGCCGGGCGACGGGTAGGGCCCACGGGTCGGACGACTGGACGGCCATGGTCAGAGAGAGCGGCGTTCCGGCGGAGTCGACCATGGTGCCGGCGGCGTCGCGGTGGTAGCCCACGCTGGCCAGCAAGTCCGTCGCCTCCGTCGGGTCCGCCGTGTCGTACCCGCCCGACGCCGACGACGCCGTGTAGCTGTCCAGCCCGGGCACGCTCAGGTGGTCCTCCAGCAGGCCGATCGACGGCGCCACCAGGCCGACCGTCTTGGCCAAGAGGGTGGTCCGGTTGACCAGATGGGCGATGCCCTCTCGTACTGTGGGCGACGTGAGCGGCGCCGCCGTGGTGTCGAAGTCGAGCTCGAGGAAGGACAGCGACTGGACGACTTCGCTCTGGACGTCGGGCAGCGACGTGATCGCAGCCAGCACAGCCGAAGACGTGAGCGGGGCGCTGACCGCTGCTGGTCCCCCGCCGGTCAGCACCGCCGTCGGGTTCGTCCCACCGTGCACCACGATCCGGTCGAGGGACGCTGGCGTTCCCCACCAGCGCGGGTTGGGTACGAGGACGGCGGTGGTTGTCCCGGAGACCGACTGGAGCTCGTAGGGCCCCGCGGAGAGCACCCGAGCAGGCGAGAAGGAGGCAAAGCCGGTGTTCCACCCGACCTGTTCGGCGACGTGGGCCGGAAGGAGCTCGTGGAACAGGATGCGCCAGTCGGTGAACGGGGTGGCGAAGACCACGGTCACCGTCCGGCCGCCGTTCGACCCGGTCACCGAGGCGATGTCGCGGTAGCCGAGGGTGGAGGCCACCTGGTTCTGGGCCGTGGTTGGACCACTGCCGCCCCCCCGCTCCGCTTGCCAGGCGTAGATGAAGTCGGTCGCGGTCACCGGTGTGCCGTCGGACCAGACCGCCTTCGGGTTGATCTCGTAGCGGATGGTGAGCGGCGTGGTGGTGAGCACCTCGACACTGGTGAGCAGCGCGGTGTTGAGGGTCGGCTGGAGCGACCCGGAGGTGATGAACGCGCTGGGCAGGACCGGAGCGAGCAGGTCGGGTGTGGTGCTGGTCGCTCCGGCCGGGGTGTGCGGGTTGAAGCCCGACCACGGGCCGCCCAGGTCGACGGTGGCCGCCCCGCCCGGCGCGGCGACTAGCGGTGGTGTCGGCACGGCGTCGACCTGGCTGATGCGGTGGGCGCCGAGGTGGTCGACCACGGCGACCAGGATGATCACCACCACGATCACCAGGGGCAGCGTCCAGCGCGACCGGTGGCGGGCCCACAGCTCGGACAACGAGCGGCGGCGCCGTCCGCCGGCGCGGCCTCCGTTCACTGCAGACGAAGGACGAGGATCAGGTTGGTGAAGGCGAAGATGACCGCCACGGTGACGGTGATGCGGTCGAGGTTCTTCTCTGCGACGGTCGAACCAGCCGCTGCCGAGCCCACCGAGCCTCCGAACATGTCAGAGAGGCCGCCACCCTTGCCGCTGTGCATCAGGACGAGGAAGACGAGCGCGAGCGCCGAGAGGATCTGCAGGACGACGATCACGTCGGTCAGCACGGGGTCGAACTCCTTCGCCGGGGGACGGGGCGAGACGCTAGCAAACTGGTCACCTGGGTGGGTGCGCGGCCCGCACGATGGCGACGAACTGGGCCGGGTCGAGGCTCGCTCCCCCCACCAGCAGCCCGTCGACGTCGGGAGGAGCGAGCAGCTCGGCGGCGTTCTCCGGTGTCACCGATCCCCCATACTGCACACGGAGCTGCCCCGCGGCGTCGTCGCCGCGTGCTCGGGCCACCACCGAGCGGACGACCTGCGCCGCTTCCTCGGCGTCCTGGGCACTCGCCGCTCGACCGGTGCCGATCGCCCACAGCGGCTCGTAGGCCACCACCAGGGCCGGAAGCCCGGTGCCCTCGAAGGCGCCGAGGGCGGCCTCGACCTGGGCGGTGAGCCGAGCCGTGGTGGCACCCGCCTCGCGTTCCTCGAGCGTCTCGCCCACGCAGCAGATCGGCGTCATGCCGTTGCGCACGACGGCACGCAGCTTGGCGGCGACCACCTCGTCGGTCTCGCCGAAGAGCCGCCGCCGCTCCGAGTGCCCGACGATCACGTACTCGACGTGGAGCTTGGCCAGCATCGGCGCCGACACCTCGCCAGTGAAGGCGCCGGCGTCCTCGACCGCACAGTTCTGTGCTCCGAGGGCAACTGGGACGTCGTCGGCCTCGAGGACGGTCTGGACGGACCGGAGGTCGGTGAACGGCGGGTGCAGGGAGATGTCCACCGCGGCCGTGTCGCTCCCCCGCAACCGGAGCCCCAGGTCGCGGGCGGCGTGGATCGCCTGGTGGTGGTCGAAGTTCATCTTCCAGTTGCCGCTGACGAGGGGACGGCGGCGGACCGGGATCGCCGGCGTCACCGGTACCCTGCCCCGGGTCGGGTCGTCGCCGGGGCGACCGTGAGCGTCACCGACGGCCGGTCCGGATGGGGGCGTTCGACGCGCCTCGGAGGGCGGCGAGCCCAGGGAGGTCGCCGTGCTCGAGCAGCTCGAGCGAGGCACCGCCGCCCGTCGAGACGAAGCTCACTCGGTGCTCGAGCCCGAGCGCGTCCAGTGCGGCAGCGGAGTCCCCTCCGCCCACGACGGTGAAGCCCGGACAGTCGGCGATGGCCTGGGCGACTCCGGCGGTGCCGGCGGCGAACCGGTCGTCCTCGAAGACGCCCATGGGGCCGTTCCACAGCACGGTGCCCGCGCCGACAACGGCGCTTCGGAACCGTGCCACGGTCTCCGGCCCGATGTCGAGTCCTTGCCACCCCGCGCCGAGGTCGGGTGAGGTCACCGCCACCGCCCCGTCGGTGCAGCCCCGCCCGAAGGCGGCGCCGGGCTCGAGTGCCACGACGTCGACGGGCAGGAGGATCTCCCGCCCCGAGGCCAACAGCGAACGGCACGCCTCGAGGTGGTCGACGTCGACGAGGGACCCACCCACGTCGTGGCCGGCGGCGGCGAGGAAGGTGAAGGCCATCCCGCCTCCGACCACCAGGGTGTCCACCCGATCGAGGAGCGCGGTGAGCACACCCAACTTGTCGGCGACCTTGGCCCCGCCGACCACGGCGACGAAGGGCCGCCGGGGGGCCCCGAGCAGGCGGCCGAGCATCTCTACCTCCCGCTGGAGGAGGTAGCCGGCAGCGCTGGGCAGGCGGGTGGGCGGTCCGACGACCGAGGCGTGGGCTCGGTGCGAGACACCGAAGGCATCGTTGACGTAGGCGGCGTGCCCGTCCACCAGCCGCTCGACGAAGGCCGGGTCGTCGCTCGTCTCGCCGGGGTCGAAGCGAAGGTTGTCGAGGAGCTCCACGCCTGGTGCGAGCTCGGCCAGGCGCTGGCGGACGGGCTCGAGGTCGAAGCGGGGATCAGGAGCGCCTTTGGGGCGGCCGAGGTGCGTGCACGCCGTCACCGACGCCCCGCGAGCACGAAGCGCTTCGAGGGTGGGGAGGGCAGCGGTGATCCGGAAGTCGTCGGCGACGACGCGCCGGCCGCCGACCTCGGTCAGGGGAACGTTGAAGTCGACCCGCACCAGCACGCTACGCCCGTCGAGGTCGGGGAGGTCCTCGAGCAAAGGCAAGCCGTCCAACAGGGGGTTCGTGGGCGCCGTCATCGTCCGCGCTCGCTCGGTCGACGTGTCCGCGCCGGTGTCAGCGCGTTGCGCCGACGAGGAGGGACAGGTCGACGAGGCGGTTGGCGTAGCCCCACTCGTTGTCGTACCACCCCTGGACCTTCACGAGCGTCGTGCCGGCTACGGAGGGCATCACCATGGTGAGGCCGGCGTCGAAGGTGCACGAGGCGGGGCTACCGACGATGTCGGTGGAGACGATCGGGTCCTCGCTGTAGTCGAGCACCCCGGCGAGCGGCCCGCTCGATGCGGCGGCGGCGAAGGCGGCGTTGACCTCGGCGACGGTGACGGCCCTCGGCACCACCGCGGTGAAGTCTGTGATCGACCCGTCGGGGACCGGCACCCGCAGCGAGACGCCGTCGAGCTTGCCCTGCATCGCCTGGAGCACGAGCCCGGTCGCCCGAGCCGCCCCGGTGGAGGTCGGGACGATGTTGACCGCCGCGGCGCGGGCCCGGCGGGGGTCCTTGTGGGGCAGGTCGAGCACGTTCTGGTCGTTGGTGTAGGCGTGCACGGTCGTCATCAGTCCGTTCTCCACGCCGAAGGCGTCGTCGAGGACCTTGACCATCGGCACGAAGCAGTTGGTCGTGCACGAGGCGTTCGACATCACCACGTGGCGCTCGGGGTCGTACTGGTCGTCGTTGACCCCGACCACGAAGGTGGCGTCGACACCGGTGGCCGGCGCCGAGACGATGACCCGCTGCGCTCCCCCGTCGAGGTGCTGGGCGGCCGCCTCCCGGGTGGTGAAGCGACCGGTCGACTCGATGACCACCTCGACACCGAGGTCGTGCCACGGCAGCGACTTGGGATCCCGCTCGGCGAACACGCGCACGTGCTGCCCGTCGACAACCAGGTCGCCGTCGTCGACGGCCACGTCGGCCTCGAAGCGTCCGTGGGTGGAGTCGAACCGCAAGAGGTTGGCCAGCGTCGTCGCCGAGGTCAGGTCGTTGACGGCGACCACCTCCACGTCTGCCCCGGCTCGTCGGACCGCTCGGACGTAGTGCCGCCCGATCCTGCCGAACCCGTTGATCCCGACTCGTACGGTCATCGTCCGTCCACCTCGTCCAGTGTGCTCGTGTTGCCTGCACGGTGCGACGGTCCGACCCCCGTCGCTCGGCGCTGCCGGACGGGGCGGGTGCCGAGCCCAGCGTGCGGCGCATAAACCTAGGCCATGGGGACGGGTTGTGCCGCATTGGCGCCCAGAGGTCAGTCGAGCAGGTCTTCGAGGGCCTCAGCCAACAGCGCCGGATCGTGGGCCAACCCGTTGGGCCGGGCGAGCGGTCGGCAGATCGTCGACACGGCTGGCGAGCCCACATCCAGCCCACCCGGATCGCACAGCACGACGTCGGGCTCGATGCCGTGGGCGAGGAGGGCGGCCACGTGGGCAGCCACGTCGAACCCCCTCGTCTCGGGGTCTTGCGGGTGGAGGTTGCAGACGTAGACCGTCCGGGCCGGGGAGGCGGCGATGGCAGACCGCAGGGCGGGAACAGCGGCGGCGGCCAGGACGCTGGTGAAGAGCGACCCGGGGCCGACCACGACCAGGTCGGCCCCGGCCAGGGCAGCCTCGACTGCCGGCGGGACCGACGGCTCTGCCGGGACGAGGGACACCCGACGGATGTCGGCGGTCCCCATGACGGCCACCTGTCCGGCGACCGGTCCGGCCTCGGCTTCGGCTTTCAGGACGACGGGCTCGCTCGTAGCCGGCAGCACCCGGCCCTTGATCCCGAGGAGCCGACAGACCTCGTCCAGGCCGGCGACGGGGTCGCCGGCGACGTCCATCATGGCAGTGATGACGAGGTTGCCGAGGGTGTGCCCGGCGAGCTCCTCCTCGGCGTAGCGGAGCGTGAACGCCTTGGCGAGGAGCGAGCCGGGTTCGGCCAGGGCCACCAGGCACTTGCGGAGATCACCCGGAGCCAACACCTGGAACAGCTCGCGGAGCCGGCCCGAGGAGCCCCCGTCGTCGGCCACCGACACCACGGCCGTGACCCGGTCGGTGAAGGTCCGTACGGCCCGCAGGGTGGCCGCCAGGCCGTGCCCGCCGCCGACAGCGGCAATCGCCGGAGACGAGCGTCGCCCGTCGTGGCGGCTCACCGTTCGATGTCCCGGTGGAAGACCGTCGCCGCCACCCCCCGTGTGGCCAGGCGACGCCCGAGCTCCTCTCCGATGGCGACCGAGCGGTGCCGGCCACCGGTACAGCCGAGGGCGATGGTCAGGTACGACTTGCCCTCCCGAACGTAGGCGGGGACCAGCATGGCCAGGAGGTCGTCGAGCTTGGCCAGGAACTCCTGGGTCTCGGAGCGCTCCAGCACGTAGTCGCGCACCGGCGCCTCGAGCCCGGTGTGGTGCCGGAGCGACTCCACCCAGAACGGATTGGGCAGGAACCGGCAGTCGAACATGAGGTCGACGTCGATGGGCACGCCGTACTTGAAGCCGAACGACACGACCGACGTGCTCATCGAGGCGTCGGGCTGCCCGGCTGCGAAGACCTCGATCAGGCGTGAACGCAGTTGGTTGGTGTTGAGCTCGCCGGTGTCGACGACCAGGTCGGCCCGGTCGCGTAGGTCGGCGAGCATCCGGCGCTCGTCGGCGATGGAGGCCTCGACGCCGCCCGAACCCTGTGGGTGCCGACGCCGAGTGCCTTCGAACCGGCGAATGAGCACCTCGTCGGGGGCGTCGAGGAAGAGGATGCGCACGCGGTTGCGCGCCGAGCGCAGGGCGTCCAGGGCTGGGAGCACGTCCTCGACATCACCGCCCGCCCTGCCGACCACGAAGGCGACACGTTCCATCTCCGACCCGGCCCCGTCGACCAGCTCGGACACCTTGGAGATGAGCGCCGAAGGCATGTTGTCGATGACGAACCAACCCAGGTCCTCGAGCGTGGCGCCAGCCGTCGAGCGCCCCGCGCCGGACATGCCGGTGACCACCAGGTACTCGCTCACGCCTCCACCTTGGCACGGACGGCGCCGTTCGTGCCGCTGGCCGGGGCGAGCGGCACGTGGAGCCGGGCGTGCACGGCGGCACCGACCGAAGACGGCAGCCAACTAACCGCCAGGAGCTCCTCTCGGGAGGCGTTCCGCAGCCCGCTCATTCCGCCGAACTGCTCGAGCAGCCGGGTGCGGCGCCGCTGGCCGAGGCCTGGTACCCCGTCGAGCACGCTTGCCGTCATGCGCTTGCCCCGCAGCGTGCGGTGGTAGGTGACGGCGAAGCGATGGGCCTCGTCGCGGACCTGTTGGAGGAGGTAGAGGGCCTCGGACTGCCGGGGCAGGCGCAACGGCTCCGGACGGCCCGGGACGTAGACCTCTTCGAAGCTCTTGGCCAGGGCGGCGATCGGCACCTCCTCACGAAGGCCCAGGCGGTCGAGCACCCGCATGCCGACATGGAGCTGACCGAGCCCACCGTCGAGGAGGAGCAGCTGGGGCGGGTAGGCAAAGCGGCGCCTCGCCTCTCGCCTTCGGGAGGAGGGTCCGTCGGAGCCCGCTTCGACCGGTCCTGCCGGTGCGACCCCGGGCACGTCCCGGTGCTCGTCCGCGAGCAGCGAGGTCAGGCGGCGGGTGAGCACCTCCTCCATCGCCGCGTAGTCGTCGTTGCCGGGGACGGTGGTCACCCGGAAGTGCCGGTAGTCCTGCTTCTTCGCCAGCCCGTCCTCGAAGACGACCATCGAGCCGACGTAGTCGGTGCCTTGGAGGTGGCTCATGTCGTAGCACTCGATACGAAGTGGCGCCTGAGGGAGCCCGAGCGCGGCTTGGAGGGCTTCGAGGGCCCGTGCCCGGCTGTTGTGGTCGGCCATCCGAGAGAGCCGATGACGGACGAAGGCGTCGTGGGCGTTCCGCTCGACGGTCTCAGCCAGGGCGCGTTTGACGCCGCGCCGGGGGACGCGGACCACCACCGGACCACCTCGCCGATCCCGGAGGTAGGCGGTCGTGCCCTCTGGATCGGCGAGCGCTTCGGGCACCAGCACCAAGGGCGGAACGCCGTTGGCCGCGTCCGCGTAGACGTCGACGAGGACGCGGTCGAGCAGCTCTCCTGACGTGAGGTCTTCGACCTTGTCGACCAGGAGGCCGAGACGACCGATGACCTTGCCGGCTCGTACGTGGAACACCTGGACGGCAGCCTCGAGGTCGTCGCCGGCGATGCCCACGACGTCGAGGTCTTCGGGGTGCTCGAGCTCCATTTGACGCACGGCATCGGCGGCCCGTACGGCTTCGAGCCGATCGCGCAACCGCGCCGCTCGCTCGAACTCGAGGGCCGCGGCCGCCGCTGTCATGTCGGCTTCGAGCGCTTGTTCGAGGGGTGCCGTGCGCCCGGCCAGGAACCCCATGACGTCGTCGACCATGGCCTGGTAGTCGTCGTGGCCCACCTGTCCGATGCAGGGGCCACAGCACCGTTCGATGTGGAACAGCAGGCAGGGGCGCCCGAGCCGCTCGTGCCGGTGGAGCTTGGCGTCCGAGCAGGTGCGCAACGGGTAGGAGCGCAACAGGAGGTCGAGGGTGCCCCGGATGGCCCCCACGTTCGGGTACGGCCCGAAGTACCGGACGCCGGCCCGCTTGCGTCCGCGCACGACGGCGGGGCGTGGCCACTGGTCACCGACGGTGACGGCAAGCCAGGGGTAGCTCTTGTCGTCCTTCAGGCGGACGTTGTAGCGGGGCTGGTGCTGCTGGATCAGGTTGTGCTCGAGGAGGAGCGCTTCCGCCTCGTTGGCCACGACGACCCACTCGACGTGGTCGGCCTGGGCGACCATCTGGGCCGTACGGGGGGCGAGCAGGTGGGGATCGACGAAGTACGAAGCCAGCCGTTGTCGCAGCGACTTCGCCTTGCCGACGTAGAGCACCCGTCCGGAGCCGTCGACGAACTGGTAGGACCCCGGGCTGTCGGGGATGGACGACGCAGGGGGACGGCTGAGCACGGTCCCAGTGTGCCGCGGGCCACCCCGCTGTCGTGCCGGTGTCGACCAAGCCCCGGGGCCTGCCCGACGACGCCAGGGCAACGGTGCCCTCCGCTCGGCGGGTGCCGACGACCATGCGGCACGCGCGGCGGGTGCCGACCTAAACTGGCCATACGCCGGCCTGGTATCCGGCGATACGAACCGCTCCGGGGCCGACATCCCCGCGGATGGGCGACCAGGCTGTCCCCGCCGGCCACGACCAGAGCGCCTCCCCAAGGGGGTAGCACGACGATGATCCGGCTCCAAGCGGCACTCCCCGAGCGGTACGCGGCCGCGTCGCCCGACGAGCTCGCCGACATGATCGCCGCAGCCAAGCAGGCGCTCGGTCCCCGAGTCCTGGTGCTCGGTCACCACTACCAACGCGACGAGGTGATGCGGTGGGCGGATGCCCGCGGTGACTCGTTCGCCCTCTCCCGGCTGGCAGCCGACCGGCACGACGCCGAGTTCGTGGTGTTCTGTGGCGTCCACTTCATGGCTGAGTCCGCCGACGTGCTGACGGACGAACGGCAGCAGGTCGTGCTGCCCGATCTCAACGCCGGGTGCTCGATGGCGGACATGGCCGACCTCGACGCCGTCGAGGAGGCCTGGGAGGTGCTCGGCACCGTCACAGACCTCGATCGAGTCGTGCCCGTCACCTACATGAACTCGTCGGCCGCCCTGAAGGCCTTCGTCGGCCGCCACGGTGGCGTGGTGTGCACCTCCTCGAACGCCCGGGCGGTCGTCACCTGGGCCATCGGGGACCGCCGCTCCCCCGGCGGGACACCCCACGGTGACCAGGTGCTCTTCTTCCCCGACCAGCATCTCGGGCGCAACACCGGGTTCCAGCTCGGCTACGGCGCTGACGACATGGCGGTGTGGGACCCGCGGCGGGCGCGGGGCGGCCTCGACGATGCGACCCTCAAGGAGGCATCGCTCCTCCTGTGGAACGGGCACTGTTCGGTCCACCAGCGGTTCCGTCCCGAGCACGTGGCCGCCTTCCGCCAGGTGCACCCCGGCGCCCTCGTGGTGGTCCACCCCGAGTGCGCCCACGACGTCGTGGAGGTTGCCGACCTGGTGGGCTCGACCGACTTCATCATCAAGGCGGTCGCCGACGCGCCGCCGGGGTCGGTGATCGGCGTGGCGACGGAGATCCACCTCGTCGAACGGCTGGCTACCGAGACACCGGACAAGACGGTCCGCTCGATCGACCCACTCGTCTGCCCCTGCTCGACGATGTACCGCATCGACGCGGCACATCTCGCCTGGGTCCTCGAGGGGCTGGTGGGGGGCGAGGTGCGCAACCGGATCACCGTCGACGAGGAGACGGCGCACTGGGCGCGCATCGCCCTCGAGCGGATGCTTGCCACTGTGTAGCAACCGCTCCGAGGACCGGTCCGGTTACCGGGGTCCGGGGAGCGCACTGGGGCTGGTGCGACGCCACACCGGGTGCTGCTGGGCCCGGTCTGGCACCGGTGCCGCCGCGGTCAGGTCAACCGGTGGTGGCGGTGCTGGTCGTAGGCACGGCCGCGCTGGTGCTGGTGGGTGCCGGCGGTGCGGTCGTGGTGCGGGAGGCCGCAGATGCGCCCGAGGTCGCTGACGGCGCAGGTGCCGTGGCGGTGCTGGCCGGGACGACTGGAGAGGTGCACCCGGCCGGCGGCACGCCGCTCCCCTGTTGTCCGGGCATGAGGACACGACCGGCACAGCCGAAGTCCGAGAAGTTGGTCGCCAAGGTCACCGTCGCACCGTCGTTGAAGTGCGCGATCGCCTTCGAAGCGAGGATGTAGCCGGAGGAGCCCACCGAGACGAAGTCGGTCGTCCCCGTGTAGCCCTGGCTGGCAAGCTGCGCGAGCGCCAGCGAGATCGCTGCTCGTTGCTCGGTGCTGGTGCCGGGAAGGCTCGCCTCGGCTGCCGGGGTGATGGGCACGGCGTAGGTGGTGACGGCCTGGCCGTCCACGGTCCCTGTCCCAACCTCGTCGGCTGAGGCGACCTCGTTCTGGGCGAGGTCGAGGTACCCGGTGGGGCTGGCCATGGCCAGCACTGCCGCTGGTCCTGCTCGCCGACCGAGTGAGGTGTCGACCAAGCTGCTGAACTGGCTCAACGTCTCGCCGGAACCAGCCCGGTCGTCGGCGGGCGTCGGTGCCAGACCGCCGTCGCCGGCCGAGAGCTCCCACACACTGGTGGAGTCCACGCGTACCGACACCGACAGCCCTGCCGCGGCGTTCCCCCCGGAGCCCTCCGAGCCGATGGCCGCGGTGGCCACCATGGCATAGGGAGTGACGTCGATCACTCCGGTGCCGGTGACCATGGCCAACTGCGTGGGTGCCGGGTAGAAGCAGGTGGTGGCTGGGGTGGTCGCCGGGACCCCACCGCTCGAAGCCGTGCCCGGCGGCACCAAAGCCGAGCTGCCAGTGCCTCCGGTGACCGCCACGGGGGCACACGTGGTGGTCGTGGTCGTGGAGCTGTTCGACGGCGGCCCTGTCTGTGTCAGCCGGTAGCTCATGTCGAAGCTCCCCGAGGCGGTCGTGGCGCTCAGCGCGCTGAGCACGACTTGGGTCCCACCCTGCGCACCGCGGGGCGAGGGTGTGGAGGTCGATGTCGGAGGTGCAGCGGTCCGGTTCCCGACGTTCGTACCCAGCAGGACCGCGGGGACCGCCACGGCCGCGACGACGACCGCTACCGCCCCGGCCCTCAGGACGACCGTTCCACGGAGCCGGGGCAACCGTTCGGGTTCCTCCTCGAGGTAGAGGGGTGCCCGCCCGATCGACTCAGCGCTTCCTGGCCGGTCTGCCCCCCGCCGCCGCCGTCCACCGTCCATGTTCGAACACCCCACGCTCGCCGGCCTGCTGGCCTACCCGGGTCGACCGAGCCGACCGAGCCGACCGAGCCGACCGAGCCGATTGCGCCCACGCCCGCATCCCCAAGGCCCAGCGTACCCGGGGTCGGGTGCGGCGTACAGCACGGAGCCAGCTCCCGCCCCCCGGTGGCCACCAGGTCCTAGGCTGCCTCCGTGGGCACGTCCGACGTCCTCGCCAGCGTCGTCCTCGACGAGGCCGCCGCCACGTTCGCCTCCGTCGTCGCCACCGTTGAGTCCGTGTTCGTCACTCCCCGTCCCGACGTGGTGACGGTGGCCGTGGCCTGCCTGGTGGCTGGCGGACACCTGTTGGTCGAGGACCTGCCGGGCATGGGCAAGACCACCCTGGCCAAGGCGCTTGCCGGCGCGCTGGGGCTCGACATGCGACGGCTGCAGTGCACGGCCGACCTCCTTCCTGCCGACGCGATCGGCGCCATGGTCCTCGACCCGCGGGACGGCCAGCCCCACTTCCGACCCGGCCCGGTGTTCACCAACGTGCTGGTGGCCGACGAGCTCAATCGAGCATCTCCCCGTACCCAGTCGGCGCTGCTGGAGGCCATGGAAGAGCGTCAGGTATCGGTCGATGGCACGACAGCAGCGCTCCCCCGTCCCTTCATGGTCATCGCCACCCAGAACCCGTTCGACATGGCCGGGACCTCGCTGCTGCCCCACAGCCAGCGCGACCGCTTCCTGGCTCGCATTGCCCTCGGCTACCCGGGTCCAGAGCACGAGCTCGCGCTCCTCGCCGGCAACGGTGGCACCCCCGGGCTGGTTGACCTCGCTCCCGCCGTGACCCCCGCGGAGCTCGCCGCGCTGATGCAGGCTGCGGCCGGCGTGCACTCCTCGTCCGTTCTGCTCCGCTACGTCTACGACCTCGTGTCGGCGACTCGGGTGCACCCGACGATCGCCGTCGGCGCCTCGCCTCGTGCCGCCCTGGCCCTCCTCGCCGCCGCCCGGTCCGTCGCCGTCTCGCGATCCCGCCCGTACGTGACCCCGGACGATGTCCAGGTCATGGCCGTGCCGGTCCTGGCCCATCGCGTCCTGCTCGAGCCGGGAGCAGAGCACTCGGGCGAGGACGCCGAGTCCCTGATCGGCGAGGTGGTCGCCAGCGTGCCGGTCCCGAGCCCGGAACGGGCAAGCCCTCCTCCCGACCGACTGGCCTGAGATGGGTGCCGGCGGGCAGGACGAGGACCGGGGCAGGAGGCCTCCCGTGCTGCGGGTCACGGTGCGAGGGGCCGGAGCCCTCGCCGCGGCCGTCGCGTGCTGGGTCGTGATCGCCGGCTTCTCGCCGCGAGGCTGGGTGCTCGCTCCCCTTGCCGCGTCGACCACCGCACTCCTGCTGGTCGGCGCCGTGACGCCCCTGCGAGCACGGATCGGGTGCCGGGTCGTTGCCACTGCCCATCCCGTACCGGCCGTCGTCGAGGTCGGCGGCTCCGCCGTGTTGCGGGTCACGGTCGTCAACGTCGGTCGCCGGCACTGTCCTGACGTGCTCCTGGGCTCCTCGGCGCGCGCCGTCGTCGCCCCGATACGGCCCGCGGCCAGCACGACGCCGCTCGCCCCCGGCGGTTCGCAGACGATCGAGCTGCCACTGCCGACGGCACGACGCGGCCGGCTGCGAGGCGGGCCGGGGCAGCTGTGGGTGCTCGACCCGTTCGCCGCGACCGGCACCGTCGTCGCCGAGCTCCCGGCGTGGTCGCTGGTGGTCGTCCCGGCGGCAGGTCCTTCCGGGGACGAGCCCGTGTCGGCCGGCTCTGGCTCCTCGCCGCACTCGGTGGAAGCGACAGGCCGGGCGGGCGACGACGGGCCGGGGGAGCTCGTCGGGCTCCGGCCCTACCGGCTTGGTGACCGGCTCCACCGGCTGCACTGGGCGTCCCTCGCTCCGGGGCGGACACCGCTCGTCCGGACGTTCGGCAACGCCGCCATCGGGACGCAGGTCTCCCTCGTGCTCGACGACCGAGCCGGCGTCCACCACCGTGACGAGTTCGAGCGGGTCCTTGCCTGTTGCCTCGGGGTGGTCGACGCCTACCGCCAGCGGGGGTTGGTAGCAGAGGTCCGAACGCTGTCCGGCCGGCGGCTCACGACGCCCATCGGACGAGATGGGCGGGTTGACCTGGCCGTCGAGCTGGCCTTGCTGGAGCCCGCACCTCCGCTACGGGGCGACCCGTTGCCACCACTGGTGCCTGCAGGGCCGTGGACAGCGGTCGCCGTGACCTCCCCCACCGGTGCCCGTTCGCTCACCCCGCGCCTGCCGGCGGTGGCCGAGGTCGTCGTGGCCCGGTGATGGTCGTCACGACCTCCGAGGGCCTGTCGCCGTCTCCGACGGGCGGCCTCACCACTCGCACCACTCCCACCACTCTGACTGTCGACGCCGTGTTGTTCGGCGCCGCGCTCCTCGGCGGATGGGCGCTCGTGCACCTGCTCGGGCCTTCTCCCCTCCACCAGGCGACGGTGCCCGTGCTCGTTGCCGCCGGTGGGCTGAGCCTGGCGGGAGCCTTCGTCGGCCGTCGCACGTCCCCGAGCGCGCTCGTCGTCCTCGGCGTACCGCTGGTCCTGCTGGTAGCCACCTGGGTGACCGTTCCCGGGGGTACGCGCTGGGGCGTGCCGACGCCCACCACGGTCAACGTCCTCCACCGGGCCATGGTCGCCGCCCGGCCGAGCCTGGCCACGTTCTCCCCGCCCCTGGCCGTCGACCCCGGCACCGTCTGGCTGGCGGCCGCCGCCGCTGCCATGGCTGCGCTCTCGGCTCGCACCCTCGTGGCCGCCTGGAGCCGGCGGCCCGGTCGACCGGTGGGCGCGTTCCCGCTCACCGCCCTCGCTCCGGCAACCGCCCTGGTGGCGTGGAGCTGTGTGGTGCGTGCTGACGTTCGAGCGACGCTCCTCGTCACTGCTCTGTCGGTGCTCGGTGTCGCAGCCGTGGCCATCGGCACGGACCGAGGCCAGAGGGGCTCCGGGCGCCGCCCCTGGTGGCGACCTGCGCGCGCCGGCGTGGCCGGCGTGGCCGGCGCGTGCGTGCTTGTCGCCATCGGGGCAGGTGTGGCGACGAGGCCGGTGCGGCTCTTGTCGAGCAGGCCTGGCGCCGTGGCCTCGCTGCTACTCGAAGACCGCGTCGCCGCCGCGGGGCAACGAGACCCTGGGCTCGTCGTCTTCACGGCGCGTCCTGCGGTCCCGACGTACTGGCAGATCGCCACGTTGAGCCGCTTCCGAGGTGACCGGTGGCGTGCTGGTCCGGGGGTCGGTGCCGCCGCCGACGGGCGGCCACTGCACGCGGGGAGCGCCCCCCAACCCACGGTGGCCGCAGGGCACACGGGCACGCAAGCGATCACTGTCACCCTGGGCGCCTACCAGGGGCCGCTGCTCCCGGCGCCCCCCCGCACCGTGTCGGTGTCGCCCGCTTCCGTTATGACCGTCGACGCATCCGATGGCGTCGTCCTCCGACGGGGATCCGGCACGTCGCCCACCCCGCTCCGCTATACGGTGGGCGTCTCGGTTGGGACGCGCTCCGGTGGCACGGCCGGCCCGGCAGCGACGAGGGCGGACCTCGCCCTCCCGCCCCTCCCACCGGTCATCGTCACCCTGGCCCACCACCTTGTCGACGGAGCGTCGTCGCCCATCGCCCGGGTGCGGGCCCTGCTGTCGTTCTTCGCCACGGGCGACTTCCGCTACGTGGCCGATCCTCCACCTGCCCCAGCGGGCGTCGACCCGTTGACGCGGTTCCTCACGACCGACCGCCAGGGATCGTGCGAGCAGTTCGCCGGTGCCTTCGCCGTCCTGGCCCGGGTCGACGGGCTCCCGGCCCGGGTCGCGGTCGGTTTCACGGCCGGTTCGGTCACCTCTGGCGGCGTGACGGTGGTGCGGGGCAGCGACGCCCACGCCTGGCCGGAGGTCTACCTCGGTACATCGCTCGGGTGGCAGGCGGTCGAGCCCACCCCGGCTGCCGGTGATGGCTCGGTGGTCCCGGCCTCCGTGCTGCGTGCTTCCACCGGCACCGAGCCGCCTGGCACCGTTGGCGGCCACCCGGAACCGGTGACCGGGCCTGCCCCCTCGACCACTCGACCGGTGACCACGCCGACGACGGCCCGGACGCCCACGCCCCTGGCGCCGGCACCGCGCCGGGCTCCGGAAGGTACGCCGTCGGGTCGTTCCCGCATCCCTACCGGGCTCCCGAAGCTCCTGCTCGCGATCGGCGGAGGTGTCGTGCTGGCCGTTGCCGCACTGGTGCTGCTCGGTCGCCGCTCCCGCCAGTGGCGTAGGGAACGCCGCTACCGCCGCCGGGGTTGGGGCGCCCCGGAGTCCGAGGTGCTTGCCGCATGGGCCGTCGTCGAACGACAGTTCGACCGCTCCGGGCAGGCGCGTCCACCCGAGCGGACGGCCACCGCCCACGCCAAGGTGGTGGGGAGTGGGCTACCTCCGGCCGCGGCTGCCGACCTGGCCTTGGTGGCCCGGGCGTTCGACGCCGTGCTCTTCGCCCCCGATCCCGTCGCTCCCGGTCGTGCTGCCGACGTGGTCGAGACCGCCCGGCGCCTCCGGCCCGTCCTGGCGCCCTCCGCCGGGCGGCGGCCGGGACGCTAGCGGCCGGGTGGTCAGGCGTTCGGGGCTAGGTGCCCCGCTGGGCGCCGGACCGCCTGCGACGCGCCGATCCTTGTCCGGCGGCCCCGGTCGTCGCTGCCTTCCGAGCGGCCCCGGTCGTCGCTGCCTTCCGAGCGGGCACCGACGTCGGGGCAGACGCCTGCTGCGCACCGGCGAGCACCGGTGCCAGCACCGCACCCGTGTAGCTGTCGGGGTGGGCGGCGACGTCCTCGGGAGTGCCGGTCGCTACCACCCGGCCGCCGCGGTCACCGCCCTCGGGCCCGAGGTCGACGATCCAGTCAGCCGACTTCACCACGTCGAGGTTGTGCTCGATGACCACCACGGTGTTGCCCTGGTCGACCAGTCGATCGAGCACCTCGAGCAGGCGCCGGACGTCGTCGAAGTGCAACCCGGTGGTCGGCTCGTCGAGCACGTAGAGGGTGTGACCGGTCGAGCGACGGCTGAGCTCGGAAGCGAGCTTCACCCGTTGCGCCTCGCCTCCCGACAGGGTGGTGGCCGGTTGGCCGAGACGTACGTAACCGAGGCCGACGTCGACCAGGGTCTGGAGATGCCGGGCGATGGCCGGTTGGTGAGCGAAGAACTCGAGGGCCTCCTCGCAGGAGAGGTCGAGCACGTCGGCAATGCTCTTGCCTCGGAAGGTGACTTCGAGCGTGTCCCGGTTGTAGCGGGAGCCTTTGCACACCTCACACGGCACGTACACGTCGGGCAGGAAGTGCATCTCGATGCGGAGCGTGCCGTCCCCGGCACACGCCTCGCACCGGCCACCCTTGACGTTGAAGGAGAAGCGGCCAGGCAGGTAGCCACGCACCTTGGCCTCGGGCGTCTCGGCGAAGAGCTTCCGGATGTGGTCGAAGACCCCGGTGTAGGTCGCCGGGTTCGACCGCGGGGTGCGCCCGATGGGCGCCTGGTCGACCTCGACGACCTTGTCGACGGCCGCGGTCCCCTCGATGGACCGATGGAGTCCGGGGACGGCACGCCGCCGTTGGACCTGCTGGGCAAGCGCGCGCAGCAGGATGTCGTTGACCAGGGTGGACTTGCCCGAGCCGGAGACGCCGGTGAGGGCGACCAGGCAGCCCAACGGGAACGCCACCGTGATGTCGGCCAGGTTGTGCTCGCGCGCCCCGACCACGGTGAGCGCCTGGCCGGTGCCGGGACGCCGATGCGGAGGCACCGGGATGTTCCTGCGGCCGGAGAGGTACTGCCCGGTGATGGACTCGCTGTTCGCCTCGATGCCGTCCGGCCCGGTGACCGGGCCGGAGTGGACGATCCGCCCTCCGTGCTCCCCTGCTCCCGGGCCAACGTCGACCACGTGGTCGGCGACGCGGATGGTCTCCTCGTCGTGCTCGACCACGAGGACGGTGTTGCCGAGGTCGCGCAGACGCTCGAGGGTGGCGATGAGGCGCTGGTTGTCACGGGGGTGCAGTCCGATGGAGGGTTCGTCGAGGACGTAGAGGACCCCGACCAGCCCACTGCCGATCTGGCTGGCCAGCCGGATGCGCTGGGCTTCACCCCCCGACAGGGTCGTGGCCGAGCGGGCCAGGGTGAGGTAGTCGAGACCCACGTCGAGAAGGAACTGCATGCGCTCACGCACCTCGCGCAGCACGCGGTCGGCGATCAGGTGGTCGCGGTCGGACAGGTCGAGCGCCGCCACCTCGGCGACGGCCCGGCCGATGGGGAGTGAGCACAGCTCGTAGATGGACAGGCCGCCGACGGTCACGGCGAGCGCCTCCGGGCGGAGCCGGGCACCCTGACAGGCAGGGCACGGCACCTCCCGAAGGTACGACTCGAGGCTGTCGCGCAGGGCGTCGGACTCCGCCTCGGCGTGGCGCCGACGCAGCCACGGGACGATCCCCTCGTAGCGGGTCTCGAAGGAGCGGTGCCGACCGTAGCGGTTGCGGTAGGTCAACTGGACGCGGCGGTCTCCCGCCCCGTAGAGGACGAGGCGACGGTCGGCCGGTCGAAGGTCCTGCCAGGGAACCGTCGTCGAGAACCCGCCCAGCTCGGCCACGGCGTCGACGACCCGCTGGAAGTAGTCGCTGCGCCCCCCCGACCACGGGGCGAGGGCGCCGTCGGCCAGCGAGCGCCCAGGGTCGGGGACGACCAGGTCGGGATCGACCTCGAAGGTGGTCCCGAGTCCCGAGCAGGCCGGGCACGCCCCGAAGGGCGAGTTGAAGGAGAACGTCCGGGGCTCGGGCTCTTCGAAGCTCAGACCGCAGTGGGTGCAGGAGAGGTGCTGGCTGAAAGTGATGGCCTCGGACTCGGTGCCGTCCGGGGCCACCTCGACGATCTCGGCGACGCCGTCGGTCAACCCGAGGGCCGTCTCGAGTGACTCGGTCAGGCGTCGGCGGATGTCGTCACGTCTTACGAGCCGGTCGACCACGACTTCGATGGTGTGCTGTTCGTAGCGGGCGAGGTCGAGCCCGTCCCGCTCGGACAGCTCGACCGTGGTGCCATCCACCCGCACGCGGGCGAAGCCCTGCTTGGCCAGCTCGTCGAGGAGGCTCGTGTACTCGCCCTTGCGGCCGCGCACCACCGGAGCCAGCACGACGAAACGGGTGCCCTCCGGCATGGCCATCACCCGGTCGACGATCTGTTGGGGGCTCTGCCGGGCGACCGGACGGCCGCACGCCGGGCAGTGGGGCTTGCCCACCCGGGCGTAGAGCAGGCGCAGGTAGTCGTAGACCTCGGTCACCGTTCCCACGGTGGAACGGGGGTTGTGGGAGGCCGACTTCTGATCGATGGAGATGGCCGGGGAGAGCCCTTCGATGAAGTCGACGTCGGGCTTGTCCATCTGGCCGAGGAACTGCCGGGCGTAGGCCGAGAGCGACTCGACGTACCGGCGCTGCCCCTCGGCGTAGATGGTGTCGAAGGCAAGGGAGGACTTGCCCGACCCGGACAGGCCGGTGAAGACGATCAGGCGGTCCCGGGGCAGGTCGACGGAGACGTCCTGGAGGTTGTGCTCACGGGCCCCGCGGACCACCAGACGCTCGGTCACCGGGTGAGGATACCGGCCAGAGGTGGCGTCCCAGCCGCCGTCATCGGTCAGCGCGCCGGGCCCGCGTGGGCGCCCTGCTCCCCGTGCGGGCCGCTGGGGTTCGACGGCCGCCGCGAGGTCGCCCGGTCGCCTCGACGGTCCGGCTGGTCTGGCCGGGCACACCTTCCCCCTCCACCACCAAGAGCGCGCGCAGCTCGGCGATCTCGTCACGGAGCAGTGCGGCCTCCTCGAAGCGGAGGGAGGCGGCGGCGGCGGTCATCTCGCCTTCGAGCCGGGCGACCAGGTCAGCCGGGTCGCCGTCGGTGCCGGGAGGCTGCTCCTCGGCTTGGGCGGCGGTGCGTGCCCGGGCTCCCGTCGCTTCGGTCGTTCGACGTGACGCGGGACCGGTGGTGGACGCCCGCCGGTCGAGCTCGCCCGTGTGCGGGCCGCGGACCCGGGCCAAGATGTCCGTCACCGCCTTGGTGACGGTGCGCGGGTCGATCCCGTGCTCCTCGTTGTAGGCGAGCTGCCGAGCCCGGCGCTGCTGGGTGACGGTGATGGCCTCGCGCATGGACGTGGTCACTGTGTCGGCGTAGAGGACCACCCGTCCTTCGGCGTTGCGGGCCGCCCGGCCCATGGTCTGGACGAGGGAGGACACCGACCGCAGGAAGCCCTCCTTGTCGGCGTCGAGGATGGCGACGAGGGCGACTTCGGGGAGGTCGAGCCCCTCCCGTAGCAGGTTGATGCCGACCAGCACGTCGTAGGTGCCGAGCCGGAGGTCGCGCAGCAGTTCGACCCTTGTCATGGTGTCGACGTCGGAGTGCAGGTACTGGACTCGCACCCCACTGTCGGCCAAGAACTCGGTGAGGTCCTCGGCCATCTGTTTGGTGAGGGTCGTGACCAGCACCCGCCACCCGGCGGCAACCGTCTGCTCGATCCGCTGTCGGAGGTCGTCCACCTGGCCGGTGGTGGGGTGGATGTCGACCTCGGGGTCGACCAGCCCGGTGGGCCGGATCACCTGCTCGACGATCCGGCTCGAGTGCTCGAGCTCCCACGGACCGGGTGTCGCCGAGAGCAGCACGAGCTGTCCGGTGCGGTCGAGGAACTCCTCGAAGCGCAGCGGCCGGTTGTCGAGCGCCGAGGGCAGGCGGAACCCGTGCTCGACGAGGGTCTCCTTGCGCGAGCGGTCGCCGGCGAACTGCCCTCGCAGCTGGGGGATGGCCACGTGGCTCTCGTCGAGGACGACCAGGAAGTCGTCGGGGAAGAAGTCGAGCAGGGTGAACGGCGCCTCGCCGGCGGCCCGGCCGTCGAGGTGCCGGCTGTAGTTCTCGATGCCGCTGCATACGCCGGTCTCGGCGAGCATCTCGAGGTCGTACTCCGTGCGCATGCGGAGCCGTTGGGCTTCGAGGAGCTTGCCGGCTCCCTCCAGTTCCGTCAGGCGCCCTCGTAGCTCGTCTTCGATACCGGCAATGGCACGCGCCAGGGTCTCGTCGCTCGAGGCGTAGTGGGTGGAGGCGAAGATCACCACTTCGTCGAGGTCGCCACCCACCTCCCCGGTGAGGACGTCGACCGGGCGGATCCGTTCGACCACGTCGCCGAAGAACTCGATGCGCACGGCTTGGGTCTCGTAGGCGGGGTGGACCTCGACGGTGTCCCCCCGCGCCCGGAACTGCCCCCGAGTGAGGGCGAGGTCGTTGCGGGTGTACTGCATCTCGACCAACCGCCGCAGGAAGGCACGCTGGTCGTGGGTCTCGCCGGGACGGAGCACGGCGATGCGGTCGCGGTACTCGGCCGGGGAGCCGAGCCCGTAGATGCACGACACCGATGCCACCACGATGGTGTCGCGGCGCAAGAGGAGGGACGACGTGGTGGCGTGGCGCAGTCGGTCGATCTCATCGTTGATCGACGAGTCCTTCTCGATGTAGGTGTCCGACGAGGGGACGTACGCCTCGGGTTGGTAGTAGTCGTAGTAGGAGACGAAGTACTCGACCCGGTTGTGCGGGAAGAGCTCCTTCAGCTCGGCGGCGAGCTGGGCAGCGAGCGACTTGTTCGGCTCGATGACGAGGGTGGGCCGTTGGAGCGCCTCGATCGTCCAGGCCACGGTCGCCGTCTTGCCCGAGCCCGTGATGCCGAGCAGGGTCTGGTACCGTTCGCCGGCGCGGACGCCCTCGACCAACGAGGCGATGGCCTGGGGCTGGTCCCCGGCGGGCCGGAACGGCGACACCACGGAGAAGTCGGGCACAGGGCGATGGTACCGGCGAGCGGCCACGGAGCCGCCGGTGGCGCCTCGCCACTGCGAGCACCGCCGCGTCGACCCGTTCGGTGCCTCACCGCGCACCTCTGCCCGAGGGGGCCTCGACGTCGCACCGGTAGCATGTGCGGCGATGGCCCCCCCGGTCGAGACTCCGGAACCACGGGTGGCTGCGTCTGGAGCCGAGGGAGCGCGGTCAGCGACGTCTCGAGCGTCCACGCCGATGCCGGTTGGTCCGCGACGGGTCCGTCGGCGGCACCTGCAGGTCGCGCTCGGGCTCCTCTGGCTACTCGATGCCGGGCTCCAGCTCCAGCCGTACATGTTCCAGCACGGCTCGGACGGCTTCCTTGGCCCGATCTCCGAGAACACCATGGGGGCGCCCAACCCGGCCACCGACCTCGTCCGGCAGGCGCTCACCGTGTTCGTCGCCCACCAGGTCGCCGTCAACTGGACCATCGTCGTCGTGCAGGCTGCCCTGGGGATCGGGCTCCTCGGGCGGCGATCGGTGCGGTGGGCGCTGGCTGGGACCCTCGTGTGGGCAGCGGGCGTCTGGGTGGTCGGCGAGGGCTACGGCCAGCTGCTCTTCCCCCAAGCCTCCATGCTGACTGGAGCGCCGGGCGCCGCCCTGCTCTACGCCGTGCTCGCCGTCGTGCTCTGGCCCCGCCGCGAGCCGGCTCCCAGCGAGGCGATCGCGAGCGGCGGCCTCGGCGGTGAGCGCGTGGCGCGGGCCCTGTGGGTGGCGTTGTGGTGCGGGACAGCCCTGCTCGAGCTCGAGTACGGCAACCACGCGCCCGATGCCATCAGCGCCCAGCTGCACGAGCTGGCCGTCGGCCAGCCCGGGTTCCTCGCCGCCGCCGAGACCGGCGCCGCCCACCTGGTCGCCGGCCGGGGCGAGCTGGTCGCCGCCGCGCTCGCCGTCGCCCAGTTCCTGGTTGGCTGGTGGGCCCTCCGGCGCCGGACGCTCCGGTTGTCCCTGGTGGCCGGGGTGGTGCTCTCGGTCCTCTTCTGGGTGGTGGGCCAGGGGCTGGGCGGCATCCTGACCGGGCAGGGGACCGATCCCAACCTCGGGCCGCCCGCGGTGCTCTTCGCCCTGGCCTTGTGGCCCGGCGCCCGCCGCTGGCACGCCAGCGCTCCCCCGCTGGCAGACGGACCCGCTGGGGGCGGCTCGGTCAGCGGCCAGGTGGCGTCGCCGTGAGGGCGAGGCGGGCCGCAAGGTCGGACCAGAGCTGGTCGACCCGTTGCCGGAGGTCCTCGGGAGACGCGACGTTGTCGACGACGATGTCTGCCTGAGCCAGCCGGGTGGCCCGGTCCGCCTGGGCGGCGACACGGGCTTCGGCGTCGGTACGGTCCATCCCGCGCTGGCTGACCAGACGCTCGACGGCAACCTCGGTCGGCGCGTCGACGACCACCACCAGGGCGAGCTCGAGCGCGCGACGGTGCTCGTCCCGCAACAAGGGGATGTCGACCACGACGACGCCGCCCCGTGCTGCAGCGGCGTTGCGCCGGGCCAGGAGCTCGGCACCGATGACGGGGTGGGTGATGGCGTTCAGGTCGGCCAACGCCACCGGGTCGCCGAAGACGCGTGCGGCAAGCGCCGGACGGTCGATCGTGCCGTCGGCAGTCACGATATCGGTGCCGAACCGCTGGAGGAGCGCCCGGTGGGCAGGACGGCCCGGCTCGACCACCTCGCGGGCGATCTGGTCGGCGTCCACCAGGGCGGCCCCGTGCTCGACGAGCAGCCGAGCCACCGTCGACTTCCCCGACCCGATGCCACCGGTCAACCCGATGACGAGTGCCGGCGCGCCGGCGCTGTCGGACGAAGCCGGCGTCACCGGCGCGGCTGGCGCGCCGTGGCGAAGAGCACCATGGTGGTCCGGTCGAGCTGGTCGGTGACGAAGAAGTCGTCTGCCGTGATGCCGGTAGTCCCACCGGCGTCGCCGCGAGCCACCAGCCGGTAGGCGAGCGGCAGCAGGCGCGTGTAGGCGGTGACGTACCACGACCGGGGGATGCGGTGGCGGAGGTCGAGCACGTCGAGCCGGAGCAGCCGCTCGGCCTTGGCGCGTCGGGCGGCGAAGTCCGCCTTCACCCGGGGGACGGCGTCGAGCCCCTCGACGGTCACCTCGGCGAAGTACCGGCCGAGCAGCGAGCGGAGCTCGTCGGGCTCGAAGAGGTGGAGGTGGAACGGGTTCTCGAAGTCGGCCGGGGCGTTGGGGGTGAGGAAGAAGGCCGTCCCGTCGGGAGCCAGCACCCGGGCCAGCTCGGCCACGTGCCCTTCGGGCTCGACGAAGTGCTCGATGAGGTGCGAGGAGCACGCCCAGTCGAACACCCCCTCGGCGCACCCCAGCGAGCGCGCCTCCATCCGAGCGACGGCGAGCCCGACGCCTGCGAAGCGCGCTCGGGCCGATGCCGTGGCCTCGGCGCTGTAGTCGACCCCGACGACCCGGCGCTCCGGCCCGAGCAGGCGTGCCGACTCGAACCCGTGCCCGCACCCCACGTCGAGCACTCGCCCGGCGCCGAGCCGCTCGATGACCGTGCGGTACCCGGCGGCATGCAGGGCGAGGAGCGAGTCGGGGGTGACCCCCTCCTGCGGCCGCTCACCGGTGAGCGAGCCGTGGCCCGACACGGGTCCTCGGTTGCCGATCCTCCCCACCTTCGTCGACACCCGACCTCCTCGTCGTCCACCGGTCCGATCGCCGGAGGCGTCGATCCCCCCGCCGAGGACCCGTTGTTTACACTACCGAGCACCCGTGCCCACTTCCGACCCCTCCCCCTCCGCGCCGGCGACGTCCCTCGAGCGGGCGGTTTCCTCGCCCGCACCGGAGAGGACGCGTTCGGTCCTCGCCCTGCTGCGGTCGCCCAGCCGGGCTCGACGCGTCCTCGACTACCTGGCCGTGGCCATCGTGGCGGTGGCGCCCATGCTCTGGTCGCGCCCGGGTGTGGTCACCGACGACACGAAGACCTACCTCTACCTCGACCCCGGTCGCTACGTGCGTGCCGCGGCGTCGATGTGGGACCCGAGCGTGGCCCTCGGCACGGTGACCCACGAGAACATCGGGTACCTCCTGCCGATGGGCCCGTTCTACTGGGCCATGGCCGAGCTCCACGTCCCGCTGTGGATCGCCCAACGGTTGTGGATGGGGGCCATCCTGTTCGCTGCCGGAGCGGGCGTGCTGGCGCTGTGCCGGGTGCTCGGCCTGTGGGGACCGGGCCGGTACGTCGCCGTGGTGTCGTTCATGCTCACGCCGTACGTCCTGCAGTACGCCGGCCGCATCTCGGTCATCCTGCTGCCCTGGTCGGGGCTGCCGTGGATGCTGGCCTTCACCATCCTGGCCGCCCGGCGAGGCGGATGGCGCTACCCCGCCCTCTTCGGCCTGGTGATGATCTTGGTCAGTGGCATCAACGCCAGCTCGATCCTCTACGTCGGCCTGGCCCCTGCCCTGTGGCTCCCCTGGGCGGCCGGGGTGTCCGGCGAGATCACCTGGCGACAGGCGTGGGCGGCCGCCTGGCGGATCGCCCTGCTCGCTGCCGGCGTGTCGTTGTGGTGGGCAGCCGGCCTCGAGGTCGAAGCCGCCTACGGCATCGACATCCTCAAGTACACCGAGACCGTCCCCGCCACCAGCTCCTCCTCGTCGGCCGCCGAGGTCATCCGCGGACTCGGCTACTGGTACTTCTACGGCTCGGACCGGGTCGGCCAGTGGACCCAGGCTTCGGTCGCCTACACCCAGCAGGTCTGGCTGATCGCCCTCAGCTACGTCGTCCCCGTCCTGGCTTTTGCCGCGGCGGCCTTCCTACGCTGGGTCCACCGGTCCTACTTCGCCCTGCTCGCCCTGGTCGGGACGATCCTGTCGGTCGGCGCCTTCCCGTACTCCCACCCGACGTGGATCGGCAGCGCGCTCAAGGCGTTCATGGTCGACACGACGGCGGGGCTGGCCATGCGCTCGACGGACCGGGTCACCCCGCTCGTGGTGCTCTCGCTCGCCCTGCTGCTCGGCGCCGGGGTCAGCGCCCTCGCCCACCGCTTCCGACGCAGCGGGCTGCTGCTGGCCGTGGTGGCCGGCGGCGCCGCAGTGGGTGCGGCGACACCGCTGCTGACCGGCGCCATCGTCGCCAACGGCTTCACCCAGCCGGCGACGCCACCCGCTTCGGTGCGGGCTGCCGCCCGGGCCCTCCAGGCTCAGGGAACCTCGTCTCGGGTGTACGCCCTGCCCGGCAACAACTTCGCCGCCTATCGCTGGGGTGACACCATCGACACCGTCTATCCGGGCCTCATGACCCGGCCGTTCGTCACCCACGAACAGCAGATCATGGGCTCGATGGCCACGGCCGACCTCCTCTACGCGCTCGACTCGCCCCTCCAGAACGAGGTCAACAACTGGAACGCGCTGGGCCCGATGGCCTCCCTCATGAGCGCCGGGAGCGTCCTCGTCCAGTACGACCAGGCCTACGAGCGGTACTTCCTGCCGCAGCCGCAGGCGGTCGCCGCCGGGCTGGCCACCACCCCGGTCGGCCTGTCCGACCCGACCTCCTTCGGGACGCCGGTCCCGAACGTGTCGACCATCGCCAAGCTCGACGAGTCCACGCTGGCCCGACCGGCCAACGACACCTGGCCGGCCCCGCTGGTGACCTACCAGGTCGCCGACCCACGGCCCATCGTGCGGGCGGAGTCGCTTGCCGATCCGTTGGTGGTCGACGGGGGCGGCTCGGGGTTGGTGGATGCCGCCCCGACCGGGCTGCTCTCGGGGCACCCGACCATCCTCTACGCCGGGACGCTCGACCTCCATCCGCGCCTGCGCACCTCCGTGCTGTCGGGGCCGGCAGACCTGGTGGTGACCGACACCAACCGCAAGCAGGCCTTCGAGTGGAACTCGCTCAGCGAGAACACCGGCTACACGGAGACGGCCTCCCAACGCAAGAGCACGAACCCGGCCGACGCGCCGATCGACCTCTTCCCCGGGGCACCGGCTGATGCCAAGACCACCGCCGTCTTCGACGGGATCTCCTCGGTGACTGCCTCGAGCTACGGCTCGTCGTTGACCTACCTCCCCGAGGACCAGCCGGCTGCCGCCCTCGACGGGGACCTGCAGACGGCCTGGCTGGACAACTCCTTCACCAACCCCATCGGCCAGTGGTGGCAGGTGGTGCTCACCCACCCGGCGGCCCCCGGCTCGATCACCCTGGTGCAACCGCAGACGGGGCTCCCCGACCGGTTCATCACCTCGGTCGTGCTCACCTTCGACGGTGGGCACCCCCTCCGGGTGGCCCTCGGCCCGGCGTCGCGCACGCCGGCCGGACAGCAGGTCCCGATCGGCAACCGCTCGTTTCGGACCCTGCGCATCACCGTCGCCGGCGTCGGTCTCACGGCGCACCACAACAAGGCCGGCTTTCATAGCGCGGTGGGCTTTGCCGAGGTCCAGATCCCGGGCGTCCACGCCGACGAGACGATCGCCATGCCGCAGGACCTGCTCCGGGCCGCCGGGACCCGGTCGCTGGCCGATCCGCTGACCTTCTTGATGACGCGCCAGCGCATGTCCGGCTTCCCACCCCGCTCCTCGCCGGAGCCAACACTGTCGCGACAGCTCTGGCTCCCGACGAGCCGGACGTTCTCGCTGTCGGGGACGGCCCGCATCTCGCCGCTCATCCCCGACGATGCCATCGACCGCCTGGTTGGACGCCCCGGATCGCACGGCTCCGGGATCGTCGCCTACTCCAAGGGGCGACTGCCGGGCGACCTGCGGGACGGCGCCATTGCCACCCTCGACGGGAGCTCCCGGACCATCTGGGAGCCCGGCTTCGGTGCCTCCCAACAGGCGGGTGACTGGCTCGAGTACCGGCTCCCCCGCCCGATCACCCTCGACCACCTCGACCTGCAGGTCGTCGCCGACGGGGAGCACTCGGTCCCCACCACCATGACGGTCAGCGCCGGAGGGGTCACCCGGTCGGTGGTCCTCCCGGCGATCGCCGACGGTCGGACCCCGGGGTCAGTGGTCGACGTGCCGATCTCGTTCCCGGCGGTCACCGGCAGTGCCATCCGCCTCACCTTCCCCACGGTCCGGATCGAGAACACCGTCGACTACTGGTCGGAGTCGCCCATCGCCATGCCCATCGGGATCGCCGAGGTCGGCATCCCGGGCTTGCACGCCGCACCCGTCCCTCCTCGCATGCCCGGAACGTGCCAGTCGAACCTGCTGGCCATCGACGGGAGCCCGGTGTGGGTGCGGGTCACGGGCTCGACGACGGCCGCGCTCGACCGGCAGGGGCTGACCATCTCGGGATGCGGTCCGGACCGGAACGGCATCACCCTCGGCCCCGGCACCCATACCGTCCAGGCGACCCTCGGGTCGATCACCGGCTTCAACATCGACACCCTTGCCCTCGAGTCGGCTGCCGGCGGTGGCCCCGCCCCGCTCCCGGCTCCTGCCGCGCCCTCCGTCACCACCGTGGTGGCTGCCGCTGCCACCCCGCCGGCGCCCACCGTCAGGGTGGTCCACCCGGGGACCACCTCCATGCAGGTGGAGGTCAGCGGCGTGACGGCGCGCAGCGCTCCGTTCCTCCTCGTCCTCGGCGAGAGCCTCAACCAGGGTTGGACAGCGACCGTCCGCGGTGCGTCGGGGCTCGGCGCCCCCCTGCTCGTCGACGCCTTCGCCAACGGGTGGCAGGTCGAGCCCGCTCGCCTGACTGGTGCCATCCACCACGGCACGCTGACTATCGACCTGGTCTGGACACCTCAGGAGCGCGTCGACGTGGCCTTGGTGGCCTCGCTGGCGTTCCTCCTGCTCTGCCTGGTGCTGGGCTTCTTCCCTGGTCGGCCAGACCCGCTCGGTGCTTCCGAAGGCCCCCTCGGCGCTGGAGGCAGCCCCCTCGGCGCCGGAGGCGAGGGGGAGCTGCTTGCGTCCGACGGCGCTCCGGTGGCCGACGCCGACGTCGAAGCCGTCGCCGTCTCGTCGCCCCTGACCCGGGCCGAGCGTCGTCGGCTCCGGGGACGCTCGCGCCGCTGGCTCCGCCGCCAGGAGCGTCGGCGACGCGCCGGCTTTGTCGGGGCAGCGGAGGCCGTCGCCGTCGAGTGGCCCAAGCCGGTGCTCCCCTTCCGGCGAGCCAGGCGGCGGGTCGGTGTTCCCACTGCCGTCGTCACCGCGGTGCTGACCGGTGCGGCAGCGAGCGCGGTGGGAGCCCCCCGGGTCGGGCCCATCGTGGGGGTGGCAGTCCTCGTCGCCCTGCTCCTGCCCCGCCTCCGCCCGCTGCTGAGCCTGGCTGCGACTGTCTGCGTGGCTGGTGCCGCGACCTGGATCACCGTGACCCAAGCACACCACCCGTTCACCACGGTAGGACTGTGGGCGGCGCACTATGCGGCCGGTGCCACCGTGGTCCTGGCCGGGCTCGCCCTGTTGGCGGCGGACGCCGTGGCCGACGAGGTCCATCGGCGACGCAGCCTGGCCCGGAGGGACGACGACCACCGGACCCCCACGAGCGGGGCCGGCACGGCGCTCGGGGCCGGCACGGCGAGCGGGGCTGGTACGACTAGCGAGGGATGAGCCGCTCGGCGACGGCGCTCGGCACGTCGACGTAGTGAGCGAACTCCGCGGTGAACCGGCCGAGGCCTCCGGTCAGCACCCGGAGGTCGACGAGGTAGCGAGTGAGCTCGCTGTCGGGGACGAGCGCCTCCACCCGCTGCCAGTCGCCGTCAGCAGGTTGGCTGTCGGTGACCCGTCCCCGACGGGCGTTCAGGTCGCCGAGGACGGCGCCGAGGGCGGCGCCGGGCACGATGACCTCGAGGCGCGAGATCGGTTCGAGGAGCACCGGTCGTCCCTGGGCGAGCGCGGCGGTGACGGCTGCTGCCCCAGCCAGCTCGAAGCTCAGCTCGTTGGAGTCAACAGGGTGGAACTTCCCCCCGTCGCAGACGACTCGTACGTCGACCACCGGGTGACCGAGCGGGCCGCCGGCGCCGAGCTGTTGGCGGACACCCTTGTCCACGGCAGGGATGAACGGCCGGGGGATCACCCCACCGACGACCTCGTCGACGAAGACGATCCCCTCGCCGCGTCCGAGCGGCTCGACGCGGAGGTGCACCACGGCGAACTGCCCATGGCCGCCCGACTGCTTCTTGTGGCGCCCCTCGGCCTCGGCCGCCACCGTGATCGTCTCGCGGTAGGAGATCACGACGTCCTCGCGTACGACCTCGACACCGAAGCGACGCTGGAGCCGCTCGGTGACGACCTGCAAGTGGGTCTCCCCCATTCCGGTCACGATGGTCTGGTGCGTCTCGTCGTCCCGACGGACCTGCAGGGAGGGATCTTCCTCGGCAAGGCGGTGCAACCCGGTGGACAGGCGATCCTCGTCGCCGGGTGTCTTCGGGCGGACGGCCACCGACAACTGGGGACGTGACGTCGGCCGCACGGCGACCACGACCGGTGTGCCTTTCGGCGCCAGGGTGTCCCCGGGCTGCGTCGAGGAGAGCTTCGGTACGGCGACCAGGTCACCGGCCAGCGCCTCGGGCACCGGTGTGGTCTCCTTCCCTCGCAGTGCTTCGAGCACGTGGAGGCGTTCCTCGCCGTGGGTCCGGGTGTTGACCAGTGCCGCGTCGGGACGCAGGGTCCCCGACACCACGTGGAGCAGTGACAACTTGCCGGCGAAGGGGTCGACGAACGTCTTCCACACCCGGGCGAGCGGCTCGGCGGCGGCGTCGACAGGGACCTCGATGCGTTCCCCGCCCACCTCGACCGTGGCGTGACGGCGGCCGGGAAGCTCGCAGAGCAGGTTGACGAGGAGGTCGAGGCCGACCCCGGTCGTCGCCGACCCGCACGCCACCGGCACGACCGCCCCGGTGGCCACCTCGCCAGCCAGGGTCGCCTCGAGCTGGTCGGGGGTAAGAGGAGCACCCTCGAGGTAGCGAGCCAGCAGCTCCTCGTCGCCGACGACGATCTCCTCGACCAGTTGCTCGTGGTCGTGGTGCTCCTGCTCCACCAGGTCGGGTGGGATCTCCACCGTGCGAGCACGACCGTCGTCGTAGACGGCCGCCGTGTCAGCCACGAGGTCGACGACGCCTCGCAAGGTTGCCTCGGCCCCGATGGGCAGTTCGAGCGGGGCGACGTGCGGACCGAAGGCCTCCCGCAACTGACTGACCGTCCGGGCGAAGTCCGCGTGCTCCCGGTCCAGCTTGTTGACGAACACGAGGCGGGGGACGCCCGCCTCCTCGGCGAGCCGCCAGACCGTCTTTGTGTGGGCTTGGACCCCGTCGACGGCGCTGACGACGACGAGCGCAGCATCGGCCACTGACAGGGCCAGCTCGACCTCGACCACGAAGTCGGCCAGGCCGGGGGTATCGAGGAGGTTCACCTTGGTGCCGGCGACGACGACAGGAGCGACCGCGGTGGCCAGCGACACCCCGTGGGCGTGCTCCTCGGGCTCGAAGTCGCTCGTCGTCGTCCCGTCCTCCACTCGGCCCGCTCGGGTAGTCGTGCCGGTGGCAACGAGCAGGGCCTCGGTGAGCGTGGTCTTGCCCACGCCATCGTGCCCGACGAGGGCGATGTTCCGGATCCGTGCGGCGGAGACGGCAGTGGGCATGTGCACCTCGAGTCCTGCTCGAAAGGATGCCCCGATGCTATCCGCGCCCCGTCGACCGGACCGTCCTCAGGTGGTCGCCTGCTCGGTCGGACTGCGGGTTGAGCACGGGCGACCTGCCGCAGTGAACGCGGCGATCAGCGGCGAGCGAGCGCTTCGGCGGCGAGGGCAGCCAGGGCACCTCGCGCCGCCTCCTCCCAGGTGAGCGAGGCGGCACGCTCCACTGCTCCGGTCGTCAGCCGTCGGCGCAGCACCTCGTCGCCGAGGACGGCGTCGAGCCCGGCGACGAGGTCGTCCATGGTGTCGGCGAGCAGGCCCGAACGACCGTCGGCGACGGCGTCCTCGTGACCGCCGATACGCGTTACCACCGCAGGGGTGCCACACGCGCCCGCTTCGGTCACGGTCATCCCCCACCCCTCGCGTTGGCTGGCCGAGGTGACCACCCACGCCCGACGGTACAAGGCAACCAGGTCGTCATGGGCCAGGTACCCAGGGAGCGAGAGCCACTCCCCGGCACCCCTGGCGGCGACGAGCGCCTCGAGGGCAGGACGCTCGTACCCCTCCCCCACGATGACCGCTTTCAGGTCGGGGTGCCGGGACCGGAGCCGGACCAGCGCGTCGACGAGGAGGTCGAACCGCTTGACAGGGACCAGACGGCCCACAGCCACGACCAACGGATGCGGCGCCTTCTCGCCCCCCGGAGAGAAGTGAGGCTCGACGCCCGGCGGGACGACGGTGATGTGCTCCGGGGCGAGAGCGAGCCGGTCGACGATCTCGGCCTTCGACGAGTGCGAGAGGGTGACGATCCTGGCCTGTCGATAGAACGGCGGTGCCACGTGGTGCTCGATGGCATGGCCGATCCGGGCGAGGTGGCGCGGAAGGACCATGTGCCACATCTCGGCATGGACGTGATGGAGGAAGACGATCCGGGGTGCCCGGCACCACGCAGGCGAGAAGAACGGCATGCCGTTCCAGATCTCCACCAGACCGTCACCAGAGCCGATCCGCCCGAGTGCCCCGGACAGCATCGTCCGGGGGAACAGCCCGTAGCGGCCCGAGCGCCGTACGACCCGGTAGCCATCCCGCCGGACGACCGTCGCCCCGACGGGCACGGCCGAGGTCGTCATAGCGACGTCCAGCCCGGCATCGGCCCAGGCGGCAAAGATCCGGTGGGCGTGGAGCTCCGACCCCCCGGCTTCCGGGTCGTCGTAGTCGCGCCAGGCCAGCGCGTCGATGCGCCGAAGGCCGGCCCGCTCGGCGATCTCCCCCAGCTCGAGCCCGGCGAGCTTCGCATAGGCCCGCTCGGCAACGGCGCCCTCGGAGTGCTCGTCACCACCCTCGCCGTTCGGAGGGACGGGTGTGAGATGGCGGGCCCGTCCGGAGTCGTTGACGAGGGCCACGTTCGTGGCGGCGGAGCGGGGCGGCGCGACGCGTGCTGCCGCCAAGTCGGCGGGGTTTGCCCCGTCTGCCGTCGTCGTCACGGATCCCCATTCCTTGTCGCCGACCCGCCCCTGGTCGCCAGTGTAGTGGCGTCCATCCCCTCCCCCACGGGACTCGTCCGACCAAGCGCCGTCCTCACCAAAAAACCAGGCCCCCAAGGGTACGCGGTGCCGAACCGGGCTCGCCACCGCTCGCCGTGGCGGCGATGGTGCACGACTACGAAGCTGACGCCGAGAGCCACGCACACAGCGAGCTGGACGGCGAAGTCGGCGCGGGCGGTAGCGACGGGGCTCCCGTGCGCGGCTGCGACGGCACCCAGCACCGCCAACCCGCCACCGGCCAGGACCACCACCACCCATCGCGTCCCGGTGCCAATGAGGTAGTTGGTCAGCAGGACGCTGACGCACAGCAGGGCCATGGCGGCGGCCAGCGTGGCGAACGCGGGGGCAGCAGCGGTCAGCCGGGCGGAGAACACCAGGCGGAGCACCAGTCTCGGCACAGCGACGGCCAGGATGAGCAACACTGCGGCGGGTAGTTCGGCGAGCACCAGGGCGACGCCCAACTGGCGGACCGCATGCCCGCCGGCGTGCCAGCGGATGGTGGCCTCGGGCAACAAGTAGGAGCCGAGTGCCAGCGCGACGTAGACGAGGGCCTTGGAGGCGACGGAGATGGCGGCGTACGGCCCCGCGGCGGCCCGGTTGTACCGGCCGATCATGATGACGTCGGCGTTCTGCAAGAGGGCGAGCAGGCCCAGGGCGACGAAGGCGGCAGCCACGTCGCCGAGGAGTTGGTGTCGCCGGGGTGCCGAGTGGCCGACGTGGTCGGGAGCCACGGGCCCAGCGTCGGAAGGCGGCACGGGCCCAGCGTCGGAAGGCGGTGCCGGTGCCAACCCGGCCTGCGAGTAGGTTCCCCGCTTCCATACCAGCCAGCGCGCCTCGGCAACGGCGCCGACCTCGCCGAGGAGCACCCCCAGTCCGTACCCGGCGACACCCAGCCCGGCGGTGACGAGGACGAGGATGGCCACCGTGCGTGCCGCTCCCTCGAGCAGGAGGTTGCCGGCCAGGGGCCTATAGGCGCGTTCGGACTGCAGTAGCCCCCGGTCGACACAGAGCACGATCCACACTCCCCCGGCCACCAGCACCGTGAGGACCCCGGCGTCGTTGGGAAGGCCCAGCTGCCGGGCGATCCACGACTGCAGCAGCGCCACCACGACAGTTCCGACGACAAGGAGGCCGCCGAGCAGGCGATGCACACGGTGCACCCACTGGGAGACGAGGTGGAGCTGTCCCGTCATGCGCCAGGCGGTGACCCGCCGCACGACGCCGACCAGCACCGCCGACCCGGGCATGGACAGGACAAAGAACAGGCCGAGCAACTGGTTGACGGCCCCGTACTCTCGAGGAGAGACGAGGCGGGCCACCACCACGACGACCAGGGCGCTGGCGCCGTTGACGAGCAGCCCCGCGATGGCGACGGGCCCGGCGTCGGTCAGCCCGGCCCGGAGCTCCGGTGCTCGACCGGACCGCCCCGGCCGGTGTTGGCGAGCGCGCTCAGGTGCGCCGGGGAGCGGTGCCATGGCCCGATGTGGCTGGGCCCGGTACCACCGGGGCGGCCCGTCCGGTTCCCTCGCTCGACGAGCCCGATGGCCCGGACTCGTGGTACTCGTCCTCGACGTTGACGGCCCAGATGTCGTGGTCGGCGCCGCGGAGGTTCTCCACCGTCAGCATCGCCGTGTACATGGAGTGGTCCTGGTTGTTGTACTTGTGCATGCCGTTGCGACCGACTGGGTGCACGTTCGCGGCAGCCCGCTCCAACCAGCGCCGAATGACCTCGACGTTGTCACGGTAGGCGTCGTCGTACACCGGGTACGCCTTGGGCATGCGGACGACGTAGCCGGCTTTCACGTCGGCAGCGTCGACCAGGCCGATGCGCGCGAGCTCGTCGGTTGCTCGCTCGATGAGCGCGTCGTCGGTGCTCGACCACAGCTCGTCGCCCTCGAACACGAAGTACTCGAGCCCCAGGCAGGTGAAGCCGTCCTTGACCAGGAACGGCGACCACGAGCCGAAGTTCTGGATGCGCCCCACCTTCACGTCCGGCGAGTGCACGTAGATCCAGTTGTCAGGAAAGCCGCGATCGACCGGTACGACCAGGGCAACGGTCAGGAAGTCTCGATAGTGCAGGGCGTCGGCGGCCTCGAGGACCTCGCTCGGCGGAGGCGGGTCGACGGCCCGCACTAGAGCGGTCAGTGGCATCGACGAGACGACGTGGTCGGCCGCCAGACGCTCGGTGGCTCCTGACCGGTCGCGGACGGTCACGGCGGTGGCGCGTCCTCCCTCGAGGTGGACGGACTGAACGGCAGTCGCCAGCCGAAGCTCTCCACCTCCGGCGATGACCTGGTCGGCACAGACCTCCCACATCATGCCGGGACCGTACTTGGGGTACTCGAACTCCTCGATCAGACTGGTGACCTGGGCTGACTTGCTGCGTCGCGACCCCAGCAGGGAGCTGCGTACCGGCTCCCACACCGCCGTCCACAAGGACATCCCCTTGATGCGCTGCGCGCCCCAGTCGGCCGAGAGCTCCGAGGCCGACACGCCCCAGACCTTCTCGTTGTAGGTCTTGAAGAAGTGGTGGTAGAGCCGCCACCCGTAGTTCGAGACGATGTAGCCCTCAAGGGTCGAGGTGTCACGAGGCGGACGGACCCTCACCCAGAGGAAGGACAGGGCGCATCGAACGGCCTCGACGAGACCGAGGTTGGCAAGGGCGTTGCCGAGCTTGATCGGGTAGTCGTAGAACTTGCCCCCGTAGTAGATGCGGCTCATGCGCGGTCGGAGCAGGAAGTCCTCGGCTGGCAGCACGTCGTGCCAGAACGTCTCCACCCGGCGGACCTTGGTGAAGAAGCGGTGCCCGCCGATGTCGAACCGCCAGCCGTCACGCTCGACCGTCCGGCTGATCCCACCGACCACCGAGTCGGCTTCGAGGATCGTCACCTGGGTGTCACCACCCGTCACGAGCTCCCGCGCCGCGGTGAGACCGGCGGGGCCGGCACCGATCACCACCACCGCACCGACGCCCTCGGCGGCCTTCTGGTCACCCCCGGTTCCGCTCGCCGGTTCTTGGTTCGTCACGGCAGTTGCTCCTCCTCGGTTCTGGTCGTCCGCCGGGGGCAAGAGGTCCGTTGGGCCCCGGTCGTGAGCCACCATGCCGGGCGACGGGTACGCCCAGCGGTGCACCTTACTGCCTGGGCACCGCTCGTCCGAGAGCCCCGCCAACACTTCATCGCCATCGCCATCGCCATCGCCATCGCCATCGCCGTGCCGGTAGACGTCGGGTCAGGGGACGACGATACCCAGGAAGGCAAGCAGGCCGTAGCCGACAAGCGCGGCGGTAGCGCCGACCACGACCACCCGCCAGACCTCCGGGCGGGTGGTGACGGCGGCACCGGCTACAACCAAGGGGAAGGCGCTGAGCGCATAGCGCTCGAAGGAGTCGAGGTTGGTCGACGACAGGGAGACGACCAGCATTGCTGCACCGAAGAGCGTGTAGGAAGCCGGCAGGCGGCGGGCAGCGACAGCCAGGAGCACCAGGGCGAGGAGCACCCAGGGAACGTGGAGGGCACTGCCTACGTGGTGACCGTGGAGGAAGGCCACCACGTTGTGGAGCATCGACGTGAACGGCTGCGTCAGCGGCCCACGGTGACCGCCTTGGGTCTGCACCTCGAAGGGGAGGAAGGCATTGCCGTAGGTCGCGCCGACCCAGCCGAGGTAGGCGCCGGTGCCGGCCAGAGGTGCCGCACAGGCGACAACCCGAACGACGAGCGACCGCACCGACGGCAGGAGGAAGGCGTTCGACGTCACCCCTGCAGGGACGGGCCCCCGCCCTGCAGCGTCTACACGGCTGTGGCGTTCACGAACGCCGTGCACGGCACGGGCGAGCGCCGGATCGGTGGCCCACCAGTGTGCGGCGTATGGCCTCACCCCTTCGACGAAGAAGGGGACGGCGAGCAGCACGCCGAGCGGTCGCACGGTCCCGGCTACGAACCCGGCACCCGCCGCCAGCCACCACCGTCCCTGGCGGACGGCGAGCAGGCCTGTCGCCGTACAGAGAAGGAACAGGCCCTCCGAGTACCCCATCACCAGCACGTAGGCCGCCGGCCCGAGGACCAGCAGCCAGACGGTCCGTCCCGCCATGGCCTCGTCACCGAGGTCCGTCACCACCAGGCGGTGCACGACGGCGAGGCCCACGAGCGTCGCCAGGTTGGCGATGACGACGAGGGCGGCACCCGTGCTCACGCCGGGAAGGTCGGCGAGCGCCCGGGCCAGCAGGGGGAACCCCGGGAAGAACCGGAGCGACTGGGTCCCGCCCGCTGCGTAGCCGCCACGTGCCAGGGTCTGGTACCAACCGGCGTCCCACGCCAGGAGCCCCTCGTGGGCGCGGAGCGCGGCCGAGGGGTTGGTCGGGTGGAGCTGGCTGACGAAACGGCGAGCCAGTTCGAGGGTGGCCAGCACGACCACGCGCGAGGTCAACCAGGCGGGCAGGACGGCGAGCAGTGAGCGGCGCACGAGAGCGGAGCCGGTCGATCTGCTCAGGGTCGCTGGGGCGAGAACTCGTCGAGCCACATGGGCTCGTAGAAGACCTTGGCGTCTCCTCCCACCAGAGCGGCCGTCGCGTAGTGAGGATTTGCCTGGATCGACTCGACGATCTGCTGGCACTTCGTCCCGAAGGTCTGGTACCCGGGTGCCCACACCACGAAGATCTTCCCAGTAGGGCCGGCCAGCTGCTCGAGGTGGACGGCGAAGGCTTCAGGGGACGCTGCCCGCGAGGCGGCCGCGTAGTTGACCCAGTCGACGAACGCCGGCCCAATGCCACGAGGGAACGTGGTCTGCCGGTAACGGCCGGATGGCAACAGGCGGTTGGTAGCCGGGCCGAGCTGGTCGGGACAGTACGCCACCACGTCGCCGGCCTGGGCATGGCCGACGATGGCCCGGGCTACCTGGCCGGCCTGGGTGCGGTTGGTCGTGATGTTGGGGATCGCTCCGACCAGACCGGCGACCACGGCGACCGCCAGGACACCGGCCCGGATCCGCCGCGATTGGAAGGCGGCAAGGCCGAGGGACACCAGCAGCACCACCGGCACGAAGACGACCGACGCATAGCGCGTGCTGAAGGCGCTGCGCGACACGATCCCTCCGAGGATGGCCAGGGCAAGGGTCACCGCCACCACCCAGCCGAGAGGACGGCTCCTCGGTCTGGTCTGTAGGTCGAGCTCGATGTGCCGGCGGTCGGTGGCCAGCCCGAAGATCCCGAGGGCGAGCAACGCAAAGTAGACGAGGCCGAGTGCTCGTCCCTCGTTCGAGCTGCCCCCGGCGAACGTGGCGATGGCGTGGACCATGGCGGCAAAGGACGCCGGCGCTGCCCACGGCGTCCCGGTGTGGCGCGCCTGGAAGACAAAAATGGGCAGCCACGGGAGGAAGGTGATACCTCCCACCACCACCGCGGTGAGGACCATCCAGGCGTTGCGCCGTCGGGCCTCCGGTCCGCGTCGGGCCTGCCAGAGCAGCCAGACCGCCACGGCGGCGAGCAGGTAGAGCGCCCAGTAGTGGCTGTAGAGGAGGCCGGCGGCGACGACGGCAACGGCGAGGAGGTTGCCGGGCCGTGGACGCTCGAGGGCGCGAGCGACGGCCAGGTACCCGAGGACGGTGAGCAGTGCCACCAGCGCGTACATGCGCGCCTCGGTGTCGTAGTAGGCGGCAAACGGCGAGGTTGCCACGAGGAGCATCGCCGACCAGGCGACCGTCCTGCCTCCCAGACGCCGACCGGCGACGAAGGTGACCGGCATGGTGACAACGCCGATCACGCCCGACAGTGACCGTACGGCCAGGTCGGAGTGGCCGAAGATCCCCATCCAGAAGTGGAGCAGCACGTAGAAGAGCGGAGGTGCGCCGTCTCGCCGAAGGAGCGCGGGGATGTGTGACACCGGTTGTCCGGCAATGTCCACAGTGAGCGCCTCGTCGAGCCACAGGTCCGAACGGGTCCAGAAGCGGAGCACGACGGCGAAGGCCAGGACGAGGCCGATGCTCACGGCGATAGCGATGGAGACCGGTCGGGGGAACGGCCGCCCCTCGGGGTCGCTCGCTCCGGCATCGGGTTCCCAGCCGGACGACGCCGAGTCAGTCGTTCCGGCCGGGGCTGCCGCGTCGGCCGGGGTTGCCCCATTGCCGCTCGACGGTACGTCCGTGCCGGTGGGCGACGCCTCTGTCTCGGTCGCGCCGAGGGCAGTCGGGACGACGCGTGGGGCCGAGTCCATGGAGCGCATGGTAGCGACCGCGTCACCCTCACCCGGATCGGCCTGCTGCGAGATCTCCGCTCGTCCTCCGGGGCTCCGGTCCACGAGCGTGGTTCGGAGCAGCCCGCCGAGTCGAGGCGGTCAGTCTGGCGCGCTGGCCCTCGCCCCGCCGACTGGCCAGCCGGCTACCTCACTCGGCTGCCGGTACCTCGTCGGTCGGCTCGGCGGAGCCGGCGTCGCCCTCCGGCGCTCCGTGCTCGGTGACGTACTCCGCCCACGCTGCCTGGGCTTCGGTCTCCGGCGTGAACTCGGACTCGCTGTAGTCGAAGGGGCCGATGTAGTTCCCCTCTTCGTCGTAGGCATGCTCGCCGAAGGCTTCGCGGTACTCCTCGGACACCTCGCCGCCTTCGGCGGCCTGCTTGATCGACAGGCTGATACGACGACGTTGGAGGTCGATGTCGATGATCTTGACCCACAGCTCCTCGCCCGGGCTCACCACCTGTTCGGGCAGGTCGACGTGGTGCACGGCCATCTCCGAGATGTGGACGAGACCCTCGATGCCGTCGCCGACCTGCACGAAGGCACCGAAGGGGACGAGCTTGGTGATCCGCCCGTAGACGAGCTCGCCGACCTGGTGGCTGTCGGCGAACTCCTGCCACGGGTCGGCCTGGGTGGCCTTGAGCGACAGACTGATCCGCTCCTTGGACAAGTCCACGTCGAGGACCTCGACTTCGACCTCGTCGCCGACGGAGACCACCGACGAGGGGTGGTCGACGTGCTTCCACGACAGCTCGGAGACGTGCACCAGGCCGTCCATCCCGCCCAGGTCGACGAACGCCCCGAAGTTGACCACGGACGACACGACGCCGCGCCGCCGCTCACCCGGCTTGAGGTTGACCAGGAACTCGCCGCGCTGCTCCTTCTGGGTCTCCTCCAGCCAGGCGCGCCGGGAGAGGACCACGTTGTTGCGGTTGCGGTCGAGCTCGATGATCTTGGCCTCGATGGTCCGCCCGACGTACGGCTGCAGCTCGCGTACCCTGCGGAGCTCGACGAGGGACGCCGGCAGGAAGCCACGCAGGCCGATGTCGACGATGAGGCCTCCTTTGACCACTTCGATGACCGGACCACTCACCACCTGGTCCGCTTCCTTCAGCTTCTCGATGGTGCCCCAGGCCCGCTCGTACTGGGCCCGCTTCTTCGACAGGATGAGCCGACCGTCCTTGTCCTCCTTCTGGAGGACCAGGGCTTCCACCCGGTCGCCGAGCGAGACGACCTCGGACGGATCGACGACGTTGCGGATCGACAGCTCCCGCACCGGGATGACGCCCTCGGACTTGAACCCGATGTCGAGGAGGACCTCGTCGCGGTCGATCTTGACCACCGTGCCCTCGACCAGGTCTCCGTCGTCGAACTCGACGATGGTGCCCACCATGGCGTCTTCGAGCGACGCTCCGCCGAGGTCGTCCTCGACGATGGGGCGAGGTACGTAATGGCCCTCGGCGTCGAAGTGGCCCATCGCCTCGGACGACAGGACAGCGGTGGCCGAGGGGGCAGGGGTCTCTTCGGACATAGGGGTGAGGTCGCTCGCTTTCCGGACGGGACCCGGTCTCCGACGGGACCGGGCAGTGCACTGCCGCATGGGTACGGCGCGCCCATGCTAGCCGCGTCTCGCTGTGACCAGCCCCGCCGCGGTCGCTTGCCGGTCAGCCCCCTTTGGCCTCCGCCCACGAGGCGCCGAAGCCCATCGCCACGCGGAGCGGCACGGAGAGGTCGGCCGCGCCGACCAGGGCCTCCTCGGTGAGCGCGGCAACCGCGTCTGCCTCGTCGGGGTCCACGTCGACCAGCACCTCGTCGTGGACCTGAAGGACCAGGTCCGAGCGGTAGCCGCCAACCTCGAGGCCGGCATCGAGCCGGTTGAGCGCCACCTTGAACAGGTCGGCGGCCAACCCCTGGATCGCGGCGTTCATCGCCTGTCGTCGGGCCGCCTCGCGGAGCTGGCGGTTCGACGAGTGCAGGTCGGGCAACGGGCGGCGGCGGCCGAAGATGGTGGTCGTGTACCCGGTCCGTTCCGCTTCGGCGACCGTCTGCTCCATGTGGGACTGCACAGCCGGAAAGGCGGCGAAGAACGAGAGCAGGATGCCCTGGGCCTCGTCGACGGGGACCGCCAGACGCTGGGCCAGCCCGTACGCCTCCATGCCGTAGGCAAGGCCGTAGGAGACCATCTTGGCCGTGGTGCGTTGTTCTGGCGTCACCTCTTCCGGGGTCACGCCGAACACCCGGCTGGCCACCGTGCGGTGGACGTCCTCGCCGGCCCGGAAGGCGGCGGTGAGCCCCGGGTCGCCCGAGAGGTGGGCGATGGCGCGCAGCTCGATCTGGTCGTAGTCGGCGACGAGCAGGCGGCGTCCGGGTGACGGCACGAAGGCTTCGCGGAAGCGTCGGCCCTCGGGGGTGCGTACGGGGATGTTGTGCAGGTTGGGACGGTCCGACGACAGTCGGCCGGTGCGGGCGACCGTCTGACGAAAGGTGGCGTGGATGCGACCGTCGGCCGCGACTTCGGCGGCCAGGTTGGTCCCGTACGTCGAGCGGAGCTTCTCGGCCTCCCGGTACCGGAGGAGCAGCCCCACCACCGGGTGCTGGTCCCGTAGTTGCTCGAGCGTCCGGGCATCAGTCGAGTACCCCGTCTTGGTGCGTCGACCCGGTCGCAGCCCGAGCGTGCCGTAGAGCACCTCGCGCAGCTGGGGCACGGAGTTCACGTTGAATTCGACGCCCGCTACCTGTTGGATCTGCACCTCGAGGTCGCCGCACTCGGCTGACAGCTCGTCGGCGATGGCGGTGAGGACCCCGCGGTCCACGCAGATCCCCGTCACCTCCATCCGGGCGAGCACGCGTACCAGTGGTCGTTCGATGTCGTCGTGGAGCCGAGACATCCCCTCCTCGGCGAGCGCCACCTCGAGCGGGTGGCGCAGACGGGCCAGGACGCCAGCCGTTCGGGCCGCGTCGACGAGCTCGGCGGGCGGGTCCCCCTCGCTCACGACCGGTCCCCCGTCTTCGTCGGCTTCTGCTCCGGCCACGGTCGCCGGAGCCAGGTCCAGCGAACCCTGGCTGCCGGGGGCAACCGGCCCGCCGAAGGGTAGCCCGAGCCAGGCCCGAGCGAGGTCGTCCACCCGGTACCGGTCCACGGACGGATCGAGGAGGTAGGCCGCCACGGCGGTGTCCATGACGAGCGACCGCAGATCGACGCCGAGCGGGAGGAGCGACCGCATGATCTCTTTGGCGTCGTGCGCCACGACGCCAAGACCGTTCGGGCCGAGCGCATCGGCGAGGGTGGCGGTCACCCGCTCCAAGGCAGTGCCGGAAACAGCGAGGACCGAACCTCCAGGCGCGTCCGGGTCCGACACCTCCGGCGTGAGCACGATCGTCTCGAGGGCCGAGCGCCCCGGGTCACCCGCCCAACGCGCCACCAGTGCCACGTTGCCGGTGCCACCCCGGGCCTCCTCGACGAGTGCATCGAGGGCAGGCGATGCGTCAGCCGCCGTTGCCGCCACGAGTGGGGGGCTGACGAGCCAGGACGGTGCCTCGGGGTGGCCAGCGCCAACATCGTGACCACCGGTGTCCGGCGCGGCACCACCGCCCCGCCCAGGTCCGAAGCGCCCTTCGTGCAGCAGGGACGCACACCGGCTCCACAGGGTCCGCAGCTCGAAGGCAGCAAAGACGGCGCGGGCCTCCTCCTCGTCCCACCCCCCGATGGCGAGCTGGTCGACGTCGACGGCAAGTGGCACGGAGCGCACCAGCGGGATGACCGCCAGGTTGGACCGGACCCGGTCCTCGTGGGCAACGAGGTTCTGGCGGAGCTTCGGGGTGAGCTCGTCGACGTGGGCGAAGAGCCCGTCCAGGGTGCCGTAGCGGTTGACGAGCTTGGCTGCCGTCTTCTCCCCCACCCCGGGCACGCCGGGCAAGTTGTCGGAGGGATCACCCCTGAGGGCGGCGAGCAGGGGATAGTCGGCAGGTCGAACGCCAGTCCGCTCGACGATGCCGGCCTCGTCGTACAAGGCGTAGTCACTCACCCCTCGCCGGTTGTACAGGACGCGCACGTGGGGGTCCTCGACCAGCTGGAAGGCGTCGCGGTCGCCTGTCACGACCACCACGTCGTGCCCGCGATCGCGCCCGTCGGTGGCTAGCGTGGCGATCACGTCGTCGGCCTCGTAGCCCTCGGCCGCTACCACCGGCACGGCCAAGGCATCGGCCACGGCCCGGATCATCTCGAACTGAGGCAGGAGGTCCTCGGGGGTCTCGGCCCGTCCCCCCTTGTACGCCTCGACCAGCTCGTCTCGAAAGGTGCCCCCGGGGAGGTCGAAGGCGATGGCCAGTGCCGACGGATGGTGGTCCCGCACCAGGTTCACCAACATCGAGACGAACCCGTGGAGCGCGTTGGTCACCCGACCGTCACTGGTGGCCAGGTCCGGTGGCAGCGCGAAGTACGCCCGGAACGCCAGCGACATCCCATCCAGGAGGAGCAGTGGGCCCACCGCACCGCTGTCGGGCGGGGAGGGAGCGGCGGCGTCGGGCACGGTCTGGGTCGTCAGGGGGTGAGGACGCCTTCGAGCACCTGGCGGGCGACCTCCAACATGCGGGTCCGGTTGGCCATGGCCGTACGCTGGATGAAGGCGAAAGCGTCCGGTTCGTCGAGCCCGTACCGGTCCATCAGCAGGTCCTTCGCACCGTCGACCATCCGCCGCGTCTCGATCTTGTCTTCGGCGACGCCCTCCGAGCCCGTTTCCGCCGCCTGGGCGACCTCGTCCTCGATGGCCCGCTCCTCGCGGGCGCGCGCCACGGCCTGCTCGACCGCCGGGATGAGCTCGGACCGCTGGAACGGCTTGACCAGGTAGGCGGCGACGCCGGCGTCGCGAGCCTCCTCGATGAGGGCCCGTTGGCTGAAGGCGGTGAGCACCAGCACCACGACGTCGGAGCCCAGCTCGGCAATGGCCCGGGCTGCCGCCAAGCCGTCCATCCCCGGCATCTTGACGTCGAGGATGGCCACGTCGGGCTCGTGGCGCCGGACCAGCTCGACGGCTTCGTCGCCCCGGCCGGTCTCCCCGACCACGTCGTACCCCTCGTCCTGAAGGATCTCCTTCAGGTCGAGCCGGATGATCGCTTCGTCTTCGGCGATGACCACACGCCTGACCATGGTCCACTCCTCTCGGTCCGGCGCGACCCTATCGGCCCGCCGGACCACACGCGCCCCTGCAGCCTCGAGGGAGGTCTCGATCAGGGTGGGCGCCGAGGCGTCAGGTCAGTTGCCAGAGCAGTTCGGCTTGCCGCCGTTCGAGCTCGGCGATCGTCGCTTCGAGGTCGCGTCGAGTCCGAGCAAGGGCCTCGGCGTGCCGACGCGCCTCGGCGTCCTCGCGCACCGCCATCGGGCTCTCGGACACCAGTGCGTCGAGGTGTGCCTCGTCGGCCTGGTCGTCGAGGACGGCCCGCTGCTGGTCGAGGAGCTCCAGCTCCGCCCGAGCGGCGGCGAGACGGGCTCCTAGGGTCCGAAGACGCCGCTCTACGGTGCGTCGTCGCACGTCACTGCTCCCCGCGGTGGTCCGGGCTGAGGAGCCGGCCGGTCCGAGTCGTCGCCGGCGTGGTCACGGCCGGTGCACGACGCTGGAGCGCCGGAACCGGTCCAGCGCGGCCGGGAGCGGAGCGAACCCCATGCCCGGGCCTCGGGCTACGGCGATCTCGAAGCGCCGGCCGGGCACTGTGCCGGAGCCCGTGGCCACGACGTCATCGACCAAGTACTCGGCGGCGGGGACGAGATCGCCGGGCCACGTCGACGACACCCCGTCGAGGAGGGCTGCCAGCGCGGCATTGACCCCTCGGGCGTACCCGGTCTCGTACATGCCGCCCAACCACGTCGGCACGCCCTGTTCGGCGCACTCCGCCAGCACGTCGAGGGCGGCACCGAGCCCGCCGAGGCGCGCCGGCTTGACGCACACCACCGAGCACGCACCCAGTTGGAGGGCCTGGCGCACCTGCTCTGGTGACCCGACGCTCTCGTCGAGACAGAACGGCGTGCGCATGGTCCGGGCCACCTCGGCGTGGAGCGCCAGGTCGTCGCGACCGAAGGGCTGCTCGATGCAACGAAGCCCGTAGTCGTCGAGTGCGCGCACCTGGTCGACCTGACGCGCCGAGTAGGCGCCGTTGGCGTCGACCTGCACGGCCACGGACGGGAACGCCGACGT
>JAJZBK010000009.1 GCA_021798955.1 Actinomycetes bacterium | reverse complement strand
GGTCGCCGCCCGGCCAGAAGGTCGCGCACTTGGGCCACGTCCTTGTCGCCCCGCCCCGACAGCGTGACGAGGACCGTCGAGCCCGTCGGCAACCGGTCCCCTCCGGCCTCGCGGAACACCCAGGCCAACGCGTGGGCCGACTCGAGGGCCGGCAGGATCCCCTCGCTGCGCGCCAGACGGGTGAAGGCCTCGAGCACCTCGTCGTCGTCGGCACGTTCGTAGCGCGCCCGGCCGATCTCGGCGAGATGGGCGTGCTCTGGTCCGATGCCGGGGTAGTCGAGCCCGGCCGAGATCGACTCGGCCTCGAGGATCTGGCCGACCTCGTCCTGGAGCAACTGGGAGCGCATGCCGTGGAGGACGCCGGGTACCCCGCTGGTCATTGCCGCGCCGCCTGCCGCCTCCACCCCCACCAGGACCGCCCGGGTGGCATCGGCAAACCCGGCAAACGTGCCTGCCGCGTTGGAGCCGCCGCCCACGCAGGCGACGACGACATCGGGGTCGGCACCCCCGAGCAGTTCGCGGCACTGCTGGCGCGCCTCGTTGCCGACCACGCTCTGGAGCTCGCGAACCAGCCACGGGTAGGGGTGCGGACCCATCACCGAACCGAGGCAGTAGTGGGTGTCCGAGACCGTGGCCACCCAGTCCCGCAGCGCCTCGTTGACGGCGTCCTTCAGTGTCCGGCTGCCCGACTCGACGGAGACGACGGTCGCCCCGAGCAGCTCCATGCGGAAGACGTTCAACGCCTGGCGCTCGACGTCGACAGCTCCCATGTAGACGACGCACTCCATCCCCAGCAGCGCGGCCGCCGTGGCCGTGGCCACGCCGTGCTGTCCGGCCCCCGTCTCGGCTACCAGGCGCCGCTTGCCCATGCGCCGGGCCAGGAGGGCCTGCCCCACGACGTTGTTGAGCTTGTGCGAGCCCGTGTGGGCGAGGTCCTCGCGCTTGAGCAGCAGCCGTACGCCGAGCTCGGAGGAGAGCCGTTCGCACTCGGTCACCGGGGTCGGCCGTCCGCCGTAGTCGCGGAGACGCCGGTCGAGCTCGGCTCGGAACGCCGGGTCAGCCCACGCCTCGCGGAAGGCGGCCTCGAGCTCGAGGCAGGCCGGGACCAACGACTCGGGCACGAAGCGTCCGCCAAAGGAGCCGAAGCGGCCCGTCGGCCCGGGGTCTCCCATTACCGGTGCCGACGGGAGCTCCGGTGGCGGTCCGGGGGTCACTCTTCCTGCCAGTCGAACACGTGGTCGGTGCCCGGCCTGGCAGCAGGCTCCGGCTCGGGCTCGATCGGGAGCAGGGCTGCGGCGCGGCGCGCCTCGGCGACAAAGGCACGTACCAACGACGGGTCCTTCACGCCCGGGCTCGACTCGACGCCTGAGGCGACGTCGACTCCCCACGGGCGCAGACGCGCCACGGCATGCCCCACGTTGTCCGGTCGCAGACCACCGGAGACCACCAACAGCGCACGCTCCACCATCCCTTCGGCGAGACGCCAATCGAACAGCGACCCGGAGCCCGGCTCGGCACCGTCGAGCAGTAAGGTGCGAGCGCCGTAGGCGGAGAACCGGGCCACCGAGGGGTGGCCCGCCGGGAACGCCTTGATCGTCCACGGCACGCGTTCGGCGATCCACCGGGTCTCTTCGGCGCTCTCCATCCCGTGCAGCTGGACGGCATGGAGACCGATCTGGTTGGCGATCTCGACGACCCGCTGGGGTGCCTCGTCGCGGAAGACGCCGACGGCGACCGTCTCGTGAGGAAGTCGTCGGACGATGTCGGCGACTGCCTGCGGGGCCATCTGGCGCGGCGAAGGAGCGAAGATGAACCCCACGGCGTCTGCCCCCATGGCGACTGCCAGGAGCGCGTCGGCCTCGCTGGTGACACCACAGATCTTCACGAAGATCTGGCGCTCCTCGCCGGTCGTCCCGTCGGTTGCCGTCACCGGTGCTCCGAGGTGGCGGTTCGCTGGCGGTGGCCAGCAGCCACCAGGGACGCCACGGCCCCACTCCGGTCACCGGCGACCACCAGGGACTCCCCGACCAGCACTCCGTGGTAGCCGGCGGCGACGAGCTCGGCGACGTCGTCCGCCCCCCGGATCCCCGACTCCGCCACCGCCACGACGTCGTCCCCCATCCGGTCGGCCAACGACGCCGCCAGACGACGGTCGACGGCAAAGGTCGCCAGGTCGCGTTGGTTGACGCCGATCAGGGTGGCGCCGACGGCCTGGGCCCGGGAGAGCTCGACGGCGCTGTGGACCTCGACCAGCGCGTCGAGGTCGAGCCGTCGGGCCAGCTCGGAACAGGCGGCCAGCTCCTCGTCGCTCAGCGCCGCCACGATGAGCAAGACGGCGTCGGCGCCGAGAAGCCGGGCATCGCAGACGTCCGCCTCGGACACCGTGAAGTCTTTTCGGAGCACCGGCAGGTCGGTCGCCCCCCGCGCGCTGGGGAGGTCACCGGGCTGGGCCCCGAAGAACGCCTGGTCGGTGAGGACCGAGAGGCAGGCTGCTCCCCCGGCTGCATACGCCCGGGCGGCGGCGGCAGGGTCGAGGTCGGGAGCGAGATTGCCTCGGGATGGTGACCGTCGCTTCACCTCCGCGATCACGGCCACGCCGTCACGAGCGGCACCCTGGGCCAGCGCCGCTTCGAACCCCCGTCCGGGCCGTTGTGCCGCGGTGGCCCGGAGTGCTGCGTCGACCAGTTCGTCACGGTCACGCCGGTCTTCCGCGGCCTGCCGGCGATGGGCGTCCAAGATCGTCTCGAGGTACGCCGGCATCGCTCGAATCCTACTGCTCGGCACGACCACCGGGTGCTCCCGCGTCCGCCAGTGGCCGCTCGACCAGGGAGATCCGTGCCAAGCTCTGGCATGCGCACGCCGTCGGGGACGGTCGTCGTCATCGAGGACGACCCCCACATCGCCGACCTGGTCGGGCTCTACCTCCAACGGGACGGGTTCCGGGTCCTCGAGGCTGCCGACGGGAGCACCGGGCTCGCGCTCATCGAACGGGAACGCCCGGTCATCGTGGTGCTCGACATCGGCCTGCCGGGCGAGCTCGACGGCTTCGACGTCTGCCGCCGCCTGGTCGGCGCCGGCGGGGACGGCCGACCATCCGTGCCGGTCCTCGTGCTCAGCGCACGCGACGACGAGGTCGACCGTGTGCTGGGTCTCGAGCTCGGTGCCGACGACTACGTCACCAAGCCCTTCTCTCCTCGCGAGCTGGTCGCTCGAGTCCGGGCTATCCTGCGCCGCTCCGCTGCCGGTCGCGACGCCCCCCACCCTCCGGTGCTCGAGGTGGGAGCCGTCGCCGTCGACACCGCCCGGCGTGAGGTGCACGTGGCGGGGCGGCCCGTCGTGCTGACCGCCCGCGAGTTCGACCTCTTGGCCCACCTCGCCGCCAACGTCGGCCTCGCGCTCAGTCGCCGCCAGCTCCTCGACGCCGTCTGGGGGGCCGGCTGGATCGGAGACGAGCGGACGGTCGACGTCCACGTCCGTCAGCTCCGCAAGAAGGTGGGCGCCGAGCTGCCACTCGCCACGGTCTGGGGCGTAGGGTACCGGCTCGGATGATCGGCGGCTCCCCGGCCGACGGCCGCTCGCAACTACGCTCGGTGCCGCGGTTCCTTCGGTGAGGAGCCGCCTGACCGTGGCCATGCTGGGCCTCGTGGTCCTCACCCTGGTGCTCGCCGGGGCAGGCAGCTACGTCTTCGTCCGCCACGCCGCCGTCACCACGGCCCGGTCCGAGCTCGTCGGCCAGGGCCGCTCCGTCGCCCGGGCGCTGGCCGACCGTCCCCCCACCGCACCGGGGTTCCGGCGAGACCTGCTCGTCTTGCGGCGAGCCGGAGCCTTTGCCGGGGTCCGAGTCGTCCATCTGCGCGCCGACGGGGCGCTCGTCGGTTCCCTGCCCCAGGGCCTCGCCACCGCCCAGCTCCATCCCCGCCGCCTCCTCGTCGGGGAACAGACGTCCGGCACTGCCGGCTCGCTCGTCTACACGGCAGTGCCCCTACCCCTCGTCACCATTCCCAGCCCGACACCCGTCCTGGTCCTGACCCGCCGGGTCCACGACCCTGCTCAGGGCGTCGAGTACTTCCTCCTCGTCGGCCTGGTCTCGCTCGCCCTTGCTGCCGCCGCGGCAGCCGCCCTCGCCCGGCGGTTCGCCCGCCCCATCCACGATGCCGTGGCGGCGACCAGCCGCATCGCCGCCGGTGACCTCGGCGTGAACATCCCAGTCCCCGCTCGCGGCGACCCCGAGGTCACCGCCCTCGCCGCCGCCATCAACCAGATGAGCGACGACCTCCGACGGGCTCGCGACCACGAACGCCAGTTCCTGCTGTCGGTCTCACACGAGCTCCGCACGCCGCTCACGTCGATCCGGGGCTACGCCGAAGGCCTGGCCGACGGGACGATGGAAGACGTCCCCGCCGCCGCGGCGGTCATCCTGGCGGAGTCCGAGCGCCTCGGGCGGCTCGTGGCCGACCTCCTCGACCTGGCCCGCCTGCACGCCGACCGCTTCACGTTGCAGCTCGCCCCCCTCGACCTGGCCGCGGCGGTGCGCACGGCAGCCGAGGCACAGCGCCCCGTCGTCGAGGAGACCGGGTTGGCCCTCGACGTCTCCCTGCCCGACCGAGGGCCGGTGGTGGTGGCCGACCCAGACCGACTGGCCCAGGTCGTCGCCAACCTGGTGGAGAACGCCGCCCGGTACGCCACCACGCGCATCGAGGTCGGGGCCAGTGTCGACGGGGCGTTCTGGGTCGTCGACGACGGGCCGGGCATCGCCGCCGACGCCCTTGCCCACGTCTTCGAGCGACACGTCACCTCCGACCGAGCCGGTAGCGGCCGGATCGGGTCGGGGCTGGGCCTGGCCATCGTCGCCGAGCTGGTGACCGCTCTGGGCGGTTGGGTCCGGGCCGAGTCCCCGGTGTCCGGAGGCCGGGGTACCCGCCTGGTGGTCGTCCTCCCGCCGTACCCCCCGGGAGGGCCGACGCCCGACCGGTGACCGCGCTGGTCCGGTCAGAGCGGGAGCGTGCTGACGGTTGCCGGCACCGAGCTGGCGCCCCGGTCGTCTTCCACCAAGACGGTGACGACGGTGGGCGGCTCGACCCGGCGATGGAGGAAGGCGAGGGCGACCACGTCGCCCGAGCCGGGCACGACGCCTGCCGAGGTGACCGTACCCACCTCGGTCGAGCTCCCGTCCACCACCGTGGCGCCGGGAAGGACGGCGACGTCGAGCCCGCCGACCACCGGAGCAGCGATGACCAGGCGCAAGAGGTGCCGGGCAACCTTGTTCCCTCGGGCGTCCAACCGGGCCACCAGCTCCTGGCCGGTGAAGCACCCCTTGGTGAACGACACGGTCCGTTCCACCACGCCCAGCTCGGCAGGGATGACCCGTTGGGTGACCTCCGTCCCGGCGCGAGGGACACCGGCGGCGATGCGGCCGACCTCGGCGACTACCGGGTCGACCCAGGGCACGGAGCTCCCCACCCACGAACGCTCCCCTACCCCCGGTCGGGCGGGGCCCATCAGGTCGAGCCCGGACCACCCCGGCCACGTCACGGGCACCACGACGCCTCCGAGCGGGGCAGCGAGCTCGACCGGGGCATCGTCACCGTTGGCGGGAGCACTCCGACGCCGCACGCTGACCACACGCCAGTCGAGCGGCTCGATCGACACCTTGGTCCGCAGAAGGAACCGCTCGAGACGCGCCACCAACGACGGTCCCGCACCGCCGTCGACGTCGAGCACCAGCTCGTCGTCACCAGTAGCCGTCACGCGAGCGAGGGCCTCGACCTTGCCCTGGGGGGTGAGCACGAGCGTCCACGCTGCTTCGCCGACGCCAAGGCCGGCCACGTCCTGGCTGCACTGCCCCTGGAGGTAGGAACGTGCCTGCGGTCCGTGCACTCGGACGACGTCGCGCCCGGCCACGAAGGCAGCCCCGTCCTCGAGGACTTGCCAGGCAGCGGCGCCGCCGAGAAGCTCAGCCTCCTCTGGCACAGGAGGCGTGCTCACCGGCTTCCGGGCTGGTGCACCAGCGCCCGGGTCATCGCCACCGCGCTCAGCAACGCGGCCGCCTTGTGGGCGCACTCGGCGTTCTCCTTCGAAGGATCGCTATCGGCCACGATGCCCGCCCCCGCCTGCACGGATGCCCGACCGTCGGCACCGACGGTCATGGTCCGGATGGCGATGGCCGTGTCGAGGTTCCCCGAGAAGTCGAGATAACCGATCACCCCGCCGTAGACGCCACGACGGGTGGGCTCGAGCTCGTCGATGATCTCCATGGCCCGGACCTTCGGAGCCCCCGACAGCGTGCCCGCCGGGAGGGTAGCCCGGAGCACGTCGATGGGTCCTCGGCCCGGAGCGAGCCGCCCCGAGACCTGCGAGGTCAGGTGCATGATGTGGCTGTAGCGCTCGATGACCAGCATCTCGTCGACCTGCTCGGTGCCGAAGGAGACGACCCGGCCGAGGTCGTTACGGGCGAGGTCGACCAGCATCACGTGCTCGGCGAGCTCTTTGGGATCGGAGCGCAGCTCTGCCTCGTGCGCCTGGTCGGCCTCGGGCGTCGCCCCCCGGGGGCGCGAACCGGCGATCGGCCGCGACGTCACCACGCCGTCCCGGAGCTGCACGAGTGGCTCGGGTGATGCCCCGACCACCGTGAGCCCAGGGAGCCGCAGGTGGTACAGGTAGGGACTGGGGTTGACCAGCCGCAGGACGCGGTAGACGTCGAACGGGTCGACCCCGAGGACGGGCAGGTCGAAGCGTTGTGAGAGGACGACCTGGAAGATGTCCCCGGCCTGGATGTACTCCTTGGCCGCGTCCACCGCCGCTGCGTACCGCTCCTCGCTGAGCGAGCGCACGACGTCCTCGGGGGCACCGGTGCGGGTGGGCGCGAGCCGGGGCGCCTCGGCCACCGGCTGACTGCACGCGGTGGCGAGCTCGTCGAGCCGTGCGACGGCCTCGGAGTAGGCGCCAAGGCGCTCGTCGTCGTCCCACGACGGGTCCACCGGCACGTTGTCGACGAGGATGAGCCGCTGGCGCCAGTGGTCGAACGCCGCCAGCTGACCGATGACGACGAGCACTGCGTCGGGGTGACCGAGGTCGTCGGGGGGCGGTGCACCGAGGTCCTCGACCTCTCGGACCACGTCGTAGCCGAGGTAGCCGACCAGTCCGCCGTGGAGGGGCGGTAGCCCCGGCAACTGTGGCGCGTCGAAGGCCTCGAGCACGGCCGCCAAGGCGTCGAGGACGCCCGACGCCCGCGACACCTGGCCGCCGGTTGCCGCATCGAGGTCGAGCACGCCCGTCGACGTGACGACGCCGTCGCTGGCGACGAGGGTGGCCAGTGGCCTACGGCCCACGAAGGAGTAGCGGCCCCACCGCTCGCCTCCCTCGACCGACTCGAGCAGGAACCCCGGTTCGTCCCCTACCCCCACCAGCTGCAGGTACACGCCGACCGGCGTCGAGATGTCGGCCACCAGCTCGCGCCAGACCGGCACGATGCGGTGTCGTCGGGCCAGGCGGCAGAACCCCTCCGCCCCCGGGGCATCCGTGCTGGTGGCCGGTTCGGCCGATGCCACCACGGGCCCTACCGGCGCCCGGCCACCACCGAGGTGCGGGCTGGTCCCCGTCGAGGTGGGACCGCCTCCTCCCTGCCCCGTCACAGGTACAGGCCGGTGCCGCCGTCGATCCGGTCGGTGGCCACGGCGTGGATGTCCCGCTCGCGCAGGATGCTGTACTCCTCGCCCTGCACCTCGACCTCGAAACGGTCTTCCGGGTTGAAGAGGACCTTGTCGCCGACCTTCACCGTCCGCACATGGGGGCCGACCGCGACGGCCTCCGCCCACGACAGGCGCCTGGAGACCTGGGCGGTGGCCGGGATCAGGATGCCGGCACGCGACCGACGCTCCCCTTCGCTCTGTGGCATCTGCACGAGCACCCGGTCGGACAGGACGGTGATGGAGTGCCGGGCCCCGTCCGAGCGACCGTCGTCGGCAGGAGCAGGGACGGTCGACGTCAGCGTGGCCACGAAGACAGGCTACCGCGCCGTCTCGACAGGACGGACGGCGATCCCGGCGGCGGCGAGGTGGGCCTTGGCCTCGGCGATGGTGTGCTCGCCCCGGTGGAAGATGGAGGCCGCCAGCACGGCCTGGGCGTGACCCTGGGCCGCTCCTTCGACCAGGTGGTCGAGCGTACCGACGCCGCCCGAGGCGATGACCGGGACCGGGCAGCGATCGGAGACTGCCCGGGTGAGGGCGAGGTCGAACCCGTCGCGGGTGCCGTCGCGGTCCATCGACGTGAGGAGGATCTCGCCGGCTCCCGCCTCGGCGCACCGAGCCGCCCACTTGACGGCATCGAGCCCAGTCGGCGTCCGTCCGCCGTGGGTGAACACCCTCCAGGAGCCCCCCTGGCCCTGGTCAGCCCGAGCATCGACGGCGGCCACCACGCACTGGGCCCCGAACTCGTCGGCCAGCTCGGTGACCAACGTGGGGCGCTCGACCGCCGCCGTGTTGACACCGACCTTGTCGGCCCCTGCCCGCAGGAGACGACGGGCGTCTTCCACGGTGCGGACCCCGCCGCCGACGGTCAGGGGGATGAACACCTCGGCGGCGGTGCGCTCGACCACCTCGACCATGGTGGCTCGTCGGTCCGACGAGGCGGTGATGTCGAGGAAGACGATCTCGTCGGCCCCTTCGGCGTCATAGCGCGCCGCCAGCTCCACCGGGTCGCCGGCGTCCACCAGGTCGACGAACCGCACACCCTTCACCACGCGCCCGCCGTCGACGTCGAGACAGGGGATCACTCGGACGGTGTGCACGCACGAACTCCCTCGGCCACGTCCAGGCGGCCCTCGACCAGTGCTTTGCCGACGACCACCCCGGCAAGCCGGCGTGGTCCGTCCCCAGGCGAACCCGGCGGCCCACCCGGTTGCCCACCCTGCCCCGCAGGAGGTCCCACCTCGACGACGAGGGATGTCAGGGAGACCAGATCGGCAACGCTCCCCACGCCACCCGAGGCGATCACGGGCAGGTCCGTGGCTCCGAGCACAGCGGCGAGCCCTGCCAGGTCGGGACCTTCGAGCGTGCCGTCCCGGTCGATGCCTGTCGCCACGACGGCCCCGAGCGGCGACCCGGCGAAGGAGGCGACGACCTCGGCCATCTGCCGACCGCTCCCCCGCTCCCAGCCGTGCACTGCCACCTCGGCGCAGCCGTCTGCGCCGACACGGTAGTCGAGCCCCAGGGCGACCCGTCCGGGATGGAGCTCGGCGGCGGCCCGCAGGACCTCGGGCCGCTCGAGGGCAGTCGTTCCCATCACCACCCGGGTGACCCCACCGGCAAGCAGCTCCTCGACGTCCTCCGCCGAGCGCACGCCGCCGCCACTCTGCACCGGCACGTCGACGGCACTGGCGATGGAGAGGACCATCTCTCGGTTGACCGGGCGGCCTTCCCGGGCAGCGTCGAGGTCGACGACGTGGAGCCACGGCGCGCCACCGGCGACGAACTGCCGGGCCACCTCGAGCGGGTCGCCGTAGGTCTGCTGGCGCCCGAAGTCCCCCTGGGTCAGGCGGACGGCGGCGCCGGCGCGGACGTCGATGGCGCAGTAGAGGTCCATCACGCTGCCTCCCCCGGGCCGGGCGTCAGCCCAGGCTCTCCCGGGCCGGACGCCAGCCCCGGCTCCCCCGGTCGCCCCGTCCCGCCGGCCATGGCGGCGAAGTTCGCCAACAGGGCGAGCCCGGCGGCTCCCGACTTCTCCGGGTGGAACTGCGTCCCCCACAGGTTTCCTCGGGCGGCGGCGGCGACCACCGTCCCTCCGTACTCGCACGTCGCCACCGTGTCCGCCGACGGCTCGGGTGCGTAGGAGTGGACGAAGTACATCCAGGGCCGCGCCGGGAGGCCCGCCAGCATCGCTGCGTCGGGGGCCACCGGATCGAGCTGGTTCCACTGCATCTGGGGCAGCTTGTACCCGGTGGCGAGGCGTCGTACGGTGCCGTCGAGGAGACCGAGCCCGGCTTCGTTCGGCTCCTCTTCGGAACCAGAGAACAGCATCTGGAACCCGACGCAGATCCCCAAAAAGGGCACGCCTCCCTCCGCCGCGCTCCGGGCAGCTCGGTCGAGACCGCTCCGACGCAGCGCTCGGATGCAGGGCCCGAAGGCGCCGACCCCGGGCAGCACGACACCGTCTGCCCCCGCCGCCTCCTCGGGATCGGCCACCAGCCGGGCGTCGACGCCCAGGTGGGCGAACGCCTTGACCGCCGAGGCGAGGTTGCCGATGCCGTAGTCGAGGACGGCGATCACGACCGGTTCTGCCCTCCGGCTGTTCCGTCCGGCCGGACGGCGGCCCGGTTCACAAGGTCCCCTTGGTGGACGGGACGCCCGTTCCCTCGCGACGAACGGCGTCGGCCAGGGCTCGGGCCACCGCCTTGAAGGAAGCCTCGAGCACGTGATGGGTGTTCTTCCCGCTCCGGCGGAGCAGGTGCAGGGTGAGTCCGCCCGAGGTAGCGAAGGCTCGCCAGAACTCCTCGGCCAGCTGCGGGTCGAAGGGCGGCGACCCGAGCGGGAGTGCCTCCGGACCAAAGGGGATGTCGTAGGAAAGGAACGGACGGCCCGAACAGTCCAGCGCCACTTCCACGAGTGCCTCATCGAGCGGCAGGGCGACGGAAGCGAAGCGTCTGATGCCCGCCTTGTCGCCCAGGGCCGCGGCGAACGCCTGGCCGAGCACGATGCCGACGTCCTCGACCGTGTGATGCGCGTCCACCTCGAGGTCTCCCGAGGCCCGGACCTCGAGATCGAAGCCGCCGTGCTTGCCCAACTGGGCCAGCATGTGGTCGAAGAACGGCAGGCCGGTGTCGACGGACACCGACCCCGAGCCGTCGACGACGAGCGAGACGGCAACCGAGGTCTCCCGCGTGCGCCGCTCGGCGTGCCCCGCTCGCCCTCCGCTCGCCGACGCCCCCTTCGGCGTCGCTGGCGTGGTGTCAGTCGTCATTGCAGGCACGCCTCCAGGGCCTCGAGGAACCGGTCGTTCTCCTCCGGCGTCCCGACGGTCACCCGGAGGCAGCCGGAGAGCCCCGGCCAGGTCGAACAGTCTCGCACGAGGACCGAACGCTCGACGAGCCCGTTCCACACCGCCGACGCCGTCTGGTTGCGTGGCCGGAAGAGGATGAAGTTGGCATCCGAGGGCCACGTGTCGACAGGCAGGGAGCCGAAACGGGCCGCGACGCGGCCGCGCTCTTCGACGAGGAGGGCGACCCGGGCTTCCATCTCCGCTGTGTACCGCAGCGCTAGCCGTCCGGCCTCCTGCTTCACCGCGTCGAGGTGGTAGGGCAGGGTGACCGCTTGGCAGGCCTCGACGACCTCGGGGGGGCCGACGAGGTACCCGAGCCGCACACCGGCCATCGACCACGTCTTGGAGAAGGTGCGTACCACCACCGTGACGGCGTCCTCGGGCCGCTCGTGCTTCAGGCGCTCGAGCGCCGTGGTGCGAGCGAACTGGCCGTACGCCTCGTCTACCACCAGCAGTCCGGGCGCCAGGGCGGCGACGGCGTCGACCACTTCGGCAGGCTCGGCCCGCCCGGTGGGGTTGTTGGGCGAGCAGAGGAACGTCATGACGGGCTTGGAGTCGGCAAGCACTCGAGCCACCTCGGCAAGGTCGAGGGCGTGGTCGTCGGTGCGCTGGCCCACAGCAACGTCCGTGCCGGTGATCCGGGCGATGTGGGCGTGGAGCTGGTAGGTGGGCTCGAACACCGCTACCGTGCGTCCCGGCCCCCCATAGGCGAGCAGCAACGACTGAAGGACCTCGTTCGAGCCGTTGGCGCAGTAGACCTGCTCGACGGCGACGCCGTGGTGCTGGGCGAGCTCGTGGCGCAGCGCGCTGACATGGCGGTCCGGGTACCGGTTGAGGTCGAGCCGGGCGACCGCCGCGGTCAGCTCGGTCCGCCAAGCCTCAGGGGGACCGAAGGGTGACTCGTTGGTGTTGAGCCGCACCTCGACGTCCACGAGCGCGGAGTGGTAACCGGAGAGCCGGCGCAGGTCGGGGCGGACCGCCGGCCTCACCGGCCCACCCGCCACCGGACCGACGCGGCGTGCGCCGGCAGGCCTTCGGCATCCGCCAGCACGGCAACCGATGGGCCGAGGGTGGCGAGCGCTTCCTCGCTCACTTCCACGGCGTGCACGTGCTTGCGGAAGTCGTCGGCCCGGAGCGCGCTGGCGAAGCGGGCCGTGCGGTTGGTGGGCAGGACGTGGTTGGGACCTGCGAGGTAGTCGCCCATGCTGGCCGGAGATGTGGGGCCGAGGAAGACAGCCCCTGCTGAGCGCACCGAGCCGAGGAGGTCGGCTGCGTCCTCGACCAGCAGCTCGAGGTGCTCGGGGGCAACGACGTTCGACACGGCGATGGCCTCGGCGGGCCCGTCGACGAGCACGGCATAGCCCCCGCTGGCCAGCGTCGCGGCCAGGTCGTCTCGTCGCGGCGAGGTCTCCACGATCTCCGCCACCAGGCGGTCGACCTCGTCGGCGACCTCCTCCGACCAGGTGACCAGCCAGGCCAGGCCGTCCGGTCCGTGCTCCGCCTGCACCACGAGGTCAACGGCGGCGAGGCGGGCCGGGGTGCTCGGCCCGGCCACCACGACCACCTCGGAGGGCCCGGCGAACGCCGAGGCCACCCCGACCACCCCGGAGACCTGGCGCTTGGCCTCGGCGACGAAGCGGTTGCCCGGCCCGACGATGACGTCGACGGCGGGGACCGACTCGGTGCCATAGGCCATGGCCCCGATGGCCTGGGCGCCTCCGACTCGGAACACGGCATCCACCTGGGCGATGGCGGCGGCAGCCAGCGACACGTCGTCGACCCGCCCGTCCGGCCCAGGGGGGACACACAGCACGACTTCGTCGACCCCGGCGACCCGCGCTGGAACGGCGCACATGAGGACCGTCGAGGGGTAGCGAGCGCGCCCTCCGGGCGCATAGCAACCGGCCCGTTCGACCGGCCGCCAAAAGCCCCGCACGGTCACCCCGCCGGAGACGAACGGCTCCGGATCCGGCGACAGGTCGTGGCGGTGGTAGTCGGCGATGCGCTCGGCCGCCGTGACCAGGGCAGCTCGCACCTCGGGGGCGATGCGCGCCGGGGCGGCCGCCACCTCGGCTGCGGGTACTCGGAGCTCGTCCAGGTCGACGCCGTCGAACCGCACGGTGAGCTCCCGCAGCGAGGCATCGCCCCGGAGCCGCACGTCAGCAAGGATGCCGGCGACCGCCTCGGCGGACCGCTCCTGGACGTCCGTCGGTGCCGGCAGGACGGCGCGCAGGTCGGCCGGTGAGCCGGAGAAGCCGCGGAGGTCGAGACGGGTCAGGTCCATGCCGCCGTGATGCTACCCGGGTGCTCCGGGTCTGCCGGCGGTGCCGGCGGTGCCGGCGGTGCCGGCGGTGCCATCATCTGCCCATGACCTCTCGCGCCGAGCTCTCGTCCCTGTCGTCGGCCCTTGCCGAGGTCGCACGTCGGATCACTGAGCAAGCGGAGGCAGCCCAACGCGCCGCCGACGAGGACACCGCCCACGAGCTCTTCGCCGTCGAACGGGCGCTCACCGGCGCCGGCCGCCGGCTGCAACGCCTCCTGACCCCCACCACCGGGACCTCCTGACCCCCACCACCGGGACCTCCTGACCCCCACCACCGGGACCTCCTGACCCCCACCACCGGGACCTCCTGACCCCCACCACCGGGGACCGGACCCCGGGCCGCTCCCCGGCGCCCGACTGCGACGGGCGCGCTCAGACCAGGTGGAGCACGAGCTCGTGGCCGAGGGCGGAAGACACCTCGGCCGCCCGATGCGGACGGTCGGAGACCACCGCCAGCAACCGCCGGGCCGCCAGCTCCACGACAGCAACCCCGGCGAGGCTGTCGGTGCCCGCTTGCTCGGCGAGGGACCCGATCACCCGAGCCCGCTCGCGGTCGAGCACCTCCACTTCGGTCCCGACGGTGAACCGTTCGAAGTCGGTAGCGGAGCCCACGGCACGTGCCGCCTCGGCGAGCGCATGCACCGGGACGACGGGCACCAGACCGTGGGCCAGAGCGGCACGGTGCAGGGCCCACACCCGCCGGTCCCCTCGGGCGGCGGCCACGAGCGCACCGGTGCCGAACGCCACGCCCCGACGGGAGGCACGACCCTCCCCCGGGCGCCGCCCTGGTGCTCCAGGCCCGGTCAACGTCGCCGCACCTTGGACGCCGAGGCAACCGCCGGCCGCACCATGGCGGCGACACCAGGTCGGACTCGTGCTCCGAAGCCGGCCAACAGCCGTGCCAGCAACGCCTCGCCCTCGGCCAGCTCCTCGGCAGTGAGCGACCCTGCTTCGGCCTCCCACGCCTCGACGCCACGCAGCCCCTCCCGGATCCGGAGCTGCCGGTCTGCCGCGGCGGCCAGCCATGCACTGAAGGACACCCCGTCTTCGGCTGCCGCCGTCTCGACGGCCGCGGCGACGGTATCGGGAAGGGACACCGAACGCTTGGTCACCATGTCCTCACGGTAGCCCCCCGACCCCACCGGCAGGCTCCCGTCCCTTTGGACCGTGAGGCCCCTCCGCGACGCGGCGCACGTCCCGAGGAGGCGCACCGAAGCCCGGACGCGGCGAGGGCGCCCCGAAGGGCGCCCTCGCGCGAGCGGGCCGGGCGGCGGATCCCGGGCACCGCTCCACGGAACCAGGTGGCGGGAACCGGTTCCGAGTACTGCTTAGAACACCACGTTTTGGCGGCTTGTTCCAATCAATCGAAGGATTTTTTTTTCGGCGTCCACGTCGTCGTGCTATTTCATCCCTTGTGCAACTACGTCATGGCTCCGCCGCGGCCGTCGGGCAGTAGTCGGCAAGGGCACACTCCTCGCAACGAGGCCGTCTGGCGCGGCAGACGGCGCGGCCGTGGAGGATCAGGCGGAGGCTGAACACGCCGTGGTCGCGCGCTGGCAAGAGCGCCCCCACCTCCCGCTCGACCACCTCGGGGTCGGTCGCCTGGGTCAGCCCGAGCCGCCGCGACAATCTGCCCACGTGGGTATCGACCGGAAGGCCCGGAAGCCCGAAGGCCACGCTGCGCACCACGTTCGCCGTCTTCCGCCCGACGCCCGGCAGGGTCACGAGCTCCTCCCGTCGCCGAGGGACGTCTCCACCGAACTGTCGAACCAGGACGTCGGCCATGGCCAGAAGGTTGGCTGTCTTGGCCCGGTAGAAGCCGGTGGGGCGCACCAGCGCCTCGACGTCGTCCGGTGAGGCGGCAGCCAGCGCCTCGGCATCGGGGTAGCGGGCGAAGAGGCGCGGGGTGACGGCGTTGACTCGGGCATCCGTGCACTGCGCCGAGAGGATGGCGGCGACCAGCAGCTCGAAGGGGTTCCGGTAGTCGAGCGCACAGAGCTCTCGGGCCGTCCCTGGGTAGAGGACGGCGAGGCGGCGATCCGTCTCACGTGCCCGACCACGGGGGCTCCGGGGTCGGGCCACAGCTGAGGAGACTACCGGTAGCGTCCCGGTTCATGGTGCAGCCGGCTGTCGAGGTGCAGGTCCACGAGCGGTCCGACGCTTCGCTGGGTGCGGCGATCGTCGGGCTCCTCGAAGAGGTCGCCGAGCGACGAGGCCGGCCCGCCTTTGGCGAGCACGTGGCTGGCATGCTCACCAGCTGGCTCGCTGGCCAGACGACCGTCGGCGTCACGGTCGCCACCGCGTCCACCGAGGAGGGTGCCGTCGACGCCGTCGGGGTCGCCGGGCCCGCTGACGGCGGTGGCCTGGGCCAGGTCGTCGAAGTTGCCGTGGCTCCGGCCGCCGAGGCGCGCCGGGGAGCGGTGGTGGCCCCGCTGGTGACCGCGCTCCGCGACGTCCTCGCAGCGGCACCCGAGGCCACCGGGACGCCGCTGCACCTGTGGGTACACGACGCCGACCAGTCCGACGACGACGTGGCAGCCAGGTGCGGCTTTGCCGTCGACCGAACCCTGCTCCAGTTGCGGGCACCACTCCCAGGGCGTCACCGGCCGCGTTCCCGCATCCGTGACGACCTGCGGATCCGTCCCTTTCGTCCTGGCGCCGACGAGGATGCCTGGCTAGTAGTCAACAACCGCGCCTTCGCCGGCCATCCCGAGCAGGGGGCGTGGACGAGGGCCACCCTTCTCGAACGGGAGCGTGAAGCGTGGTTCGACCCGGCCGATCTCCTTCTCGGCGAGATCGACGGCCAGCTCGTGGGATCGTGCTGGACGAGGGTGCACGACGAGGAGGACCCGCCGGTCGGCGAGATCTATGTCATCGGAGTCGACCCCGACGCCCACGGCAGCGGGATCGGCCGGGCCCTCGTGGTGGCCGGGCTCGAACGGATGGAGCGGGCTGGGTTGCGTACTGCCATGCTCTACGTCGACGCAGCCAACGACAGCGCCCTGCACCTCTACCGCTCGCTGGGCTTCTCTCTGGCTCGTACTGATCGCAGCTACGTGCGCCACCTCGCGGCGAGCGACCCACCAAGCGGCCTACCGGACCTAACGCCAGCGCCGCCGGAGTGAACGACCATGCTGGCGGGTGCGCGTCCGGGGGACTCGACCGGTCCTAGCCACCGTGCCCGACAGCGTGGCCGATGAGCGTCGTCACCCCGGCGGCGGCCGCGGCCACCAGGAGCTGTCGGGTGGCCGACCACCACCACGACCGTCCGGTGAAGTAGGAGAGCCCCGCTCCGACGGACAGGGCAGCAGCGCCACCCAAGCCCACCGACCACGCGATCGCCGTCGCTCCCTGGACGAACAGCCATGGCAGGAGGGGGATCAGTGCCCCCACGGCGAAGGTGAGGAACGACGAGACGGCAGCCTGGAGCGGGTTCCCCGTCTGCTCGGGGTCGATGCCCAGCTCCTCGCGGGCATGGGTCTGCAAGGCGAGCTCGGGATCGCGCATCATCTCGGCCGACAGGGCGTCGGCGAGCTGCGGTCCGACCCCACGGTCGCGGTAGATGAGGGCGAGCTCATCACGTTCGCCCTCAGGCTCCTGCCGGATGGCCTCGCGCTCGACGGCCAGCTCGCGCTCGAACAGCTCCGACTGGGCCCGCATCGAGACGTACTCGCCGGCCGCCATCGAGAAGGCACCGCCGATCAGGCCAGCCAGACCGGCCAGGCGCACGGCACCCCCCGACGACTGGGCGCCGGCGATGCCGAGCACGAGCGCCACGTTGGAGACGAGGCCGTCGCTCACGCCGAAGACGGCGGCGCGCGCCCCGCCACCCTGCAGGTTCCGGTGGTGGTGCTCGTACTCCATGCCGCGATGGTACGAAAGAGCCTCGGGTGAGGGAGAACTCACCGGAGACGGTAGGCGTGCCTGCGCAGGACGACCGGCAGCCCTCTGGTGGGCCATGCCTGGCTGCCGTACGCTCGGCTCATGACCACCACCGTCAGCGACCTCGACGCCTTCTCGTCCTTCGTCGGCCAGCACCTCGGCTACAGCGCCTGGCACCGGGTTGACCAGGACCAGGTCGACCTCTTCGCCGATGCCACCGGGGACCACCAGTGGATCCACGTCGACCCCGTACGGGCCGCGGCCGGGCCCTTCGGTGGGCCGATCGCCCACGGCTACCTGACGCTCTCGCTGGCGCCCGTCCTCCTCAGCGAGGTCCTGCGCGTCGAAGGGACCAGCTTCGGCGTCAACTACGGGTGCAACCGGGTGCGTTTCCCTTCGCCCGTTCCGGTCGGCAGCTCCGTGCGGCTCGGCGCCACGGTGGCCGCGGTCGACACCTTCGACGGAGGGATCCAGGTGGCCCTCGACGTGACGATCGAGGTCGAAGGCGCGGCCAAGCCGAGCTGCGTGGCCCAGGTCGTCTACCGCTACTACCGCTGAGACCGCCAGGCTGGCGCTCGCTCGGCGTCAGCACGCGGGAGCAGGCTCGCAGGCCTGCGCCCTGCTGACACGGGTCTGCTGACACGGGTCTGCTGACACGGGCCTGCTGACACGGGCCTGCTCACACCGTTCGAGCATTTACTCCTAGAGTAGAGGCGTGGAACTGCGCGTGGAGGAGCTGGCCCGTCGAACCGGGATGAGCGTCGACACCATCCGCTACTACCAAGGCAAAGGTCTGCTCGAGCCCCCCCGTCGGGTCGGTCGGCTCGGCTTCTACAACGACGACCACGTGACCCGCCTCGAACGGGTGCGCGCACTACGCGAACGCGGCTTCACCCTGGCCGCGATCGCCCGGGTGGTCAACGGCGAGCTCGACACGGCCGACCAGGCGCTCGTCGCCGAGCTTTCGGCCGGCCGCGGTGCCGATGGGCCGGACCAGTCGTGTGGGCTGACGCTCTCGGACCTCGCCGCCCGCACGGGTGTCCCGGTCGGCCTCCTCCAGGCGTTGGTCACCGAGGGACTGCTGGTCCCCCGCCGCATCGGGAGCGAGGACCGCTTCACCGAGGAGGACGTCGATGCCGTGCGGGCCGGGCTCTCCATCCTCGAGCGCGGTGTCCCCTACGACGACGTGCTGGCGCTGGCCCGCCGGTACCACGAGGCCACCGAGGTCGTCGCCGCTGCCGCGGTCGACCTCTTCGCCGACCACGTGCGGAGCAGGCTGCGCGTCGGCGGCACCGATGCGGACTGGTCCGGCGAACGCCACCCCCAGCTGGCCGGTGACGACCCGCCGGAGCTCGTCGAGGCCTACACCGACATGCTCGGCGCCGTGACCACCCTCGTCGGGCACCACTTCACCCGCGTGCTCCTGCGGGCCGCCCTGGCGCACATCGAGCAGGAGCACCCCGCGGAGCACCGCGACCATCGCGTGCCCGCCGGTTCGACGCGAGCGCACTCGTGAGCCGGGCCGTCCCGGCAGCCGGGCGAGGTCCATCCGACCCGCCGTTGCCCACCGGAGCCGACAAGACGGCGCTCGTCCGTTCGATGTTCGACACCATCGCCCCTCGGTACGACTTGGTCAACCGGGTGATGACCTTCGGGCTCGACGTGCGCTGGCGTCGACGAGCGTGTCGCTCCCTGGGCCTACCGGCCGGCTCGACCGTCCTCGACGTCGCCTGCGGCACCGGGGACTTCCTCCGCGAGCTGGCGCACCAGGGCATGGCACCCGTCGGCGTCGACCTGTCGTGGGGGATGTTGGCAGCCAACACCAGCGGGGAGCCGCTGGTGCAGGCCGACGCTGCCCGGCTGCCGGTTGCCACCGGGTCGGTCGCCGGCGTCACGTGCGGGTACGCGCTCCGCAACGTGACCGACCTCGAAGCGGTGCTGGCCGAGCTCGCCCGCGTCCTCCAACCGTCCGGTCGCCTCAGCCTGCTCGAGGTGTCAGAACCGACCTGGGCCCCGCTTCGGCTGGGCCATCGGTTGTGGTTCACGCGCGCCGTCCCGGTCATCGGCGCCCTGCTCTCCGACGCCGAGGCCTATCGGTACCTGCCGCGCTCGGTGGCCTATCTCCCCGACGAGGACCGCCTTCGGACCCTCCTCGTACGGGCAGGCTTCTCCGGCGTCAACCGACGCGCCCTGCTCGGCGGGGCCAGCCAACTGGTGACCGCCACCCGGTCCGGTTCGGCCGTCACGACCAGCTCGGCCCCGGGCACGCCATCCTCGGGCGCGTCGCCGCTGCCCTCGGAGCCGTGACCGCCACCGACCCACGTCGGCGCCTCGCCTTCGGCCCGGGCCGCCGGGCCGTTCGAGTGTGGCTCGCTCCCCGTTCGACACCCGAGGTGGACCTCGCCGCCCTGGCCGGCGGGCCAGACGGGATCCTCTTCGACGACGGTGGTCGAAGGATGGTCGGGATCGGCACTGCGTTCGACCTCGACCTCGGACCGGACGAGGACGGCGCCGCCGTGCTCGACCACCTCCGGCAGGTGGTCCTCCACGCGGACGTCGGCACACCGCCAGTCGGTGCCGGACGGGGACGCTTCGGTCACCCGGTCGTGGCCTTCGGAGCCCTCGGCTTCGAACGGGCTCCGGCGGTGCTCCGTGTGCCGGCGCTCCTCTACGTCGAAGAGGCCGACGGCACGCGCTGGGCCACCGTCACCACCGCCGCAGACACGTCGACGGCTCAGGCCATACCGCGCCCTGACCCCGCGTCCGTCGACGCTTGGTTGGCTCGGCGCTCCGCTGCGGGCAACCGGCTACCGCACCGGGCCACCGAACCATCGACCGTCGTGGTGGTCGGTGGCCCGGCCCACTTCGACGACGCGGTCGACAAGGCCCTCGTTGCCCTCCGGACGGGTGACCTCGACAAAGTCGTCCTCGCCCGCCACGTCGACGTGGCCTTCGGCCACGTGCCCGACGTGGCCGACCTGCTGCGTCGCTGGCGGGACCTCGAGCCGACCTGCACGCTCTTCGTCCTGCCTGCCGCCGGTGGCCGGTTCGTCGGCGCCAGCCCCGAGCTCCTCGTGGCCCGCCGTGGCGAGGCGGTCGAGAGCTGGCCGCTCGCCGGGACGGCTGCTCGTGGCGACGACCCCGAGGGCCTGCTCGCCTCGCCCAAGGACGCCACGGAGCACCGTCTGGTGGTCGAGGCCATCGCTGGCACACTTCGTCCGCTGTGCCGGTCGCTCACCGTGCCCGAGCGTCCCGAAGTCGTGCGGCTCCGCTCGGTCGACCACCTGGGAACGCATCTCCACGGCCGGCTCCAGGCCATGCCCGGCGACCACCCCCCCGACGTCGTCACGCTCACCCGGCTGTTGCACCCGACCCCCGCGGTGGCTGGCGCTCCCCGCGCCGCCGCCCTCGAGCGGATCGCGGCCTTTGAACCAGCGCCGCGCGGCCCCTATGCCGGTCCAGTCGGCTACGTCGACGGCGACGGCGATGGCGTCTTCGTGCTCGGCATCCGCTCGGCCCTGCTGACGGGCGACACGGCCCGGGTCTGTGCCGGCGTCGGCCTGGTGGCGGCTTCCGTGGCGGCTACCGAGCGGGCCGAAGTCGAGCTCAAGCTGGGGGCGGTGCTCGCCGCGCTCGCTCCCGCGGGCGTGTCGGCACCGGCACCCGCCTGATCCCGCCAGGCGGCTCAGTCCACCCAGCGCGTCACAGAACGGGCCGCCTCCTCGATGGTCGCCGCCAGGACGTCCGGTGCATCGCGGGCGACGAAGTGACCGACGCCTTCGAGGCGGACCAGCCGAGCCCCGGGCACTGACCGAGCCAGTGCCGCCTGGGCGCTCGGCGGGACCACCGTGTCCCACGTTCCGCTGACGACGGTCGTCGGTGCCAACACCTGCGGGATCGCCCGCTCCAGCCGGTCGGATTCGACCACCAGCGCCCGCTGCTCGACGGCGAAGCTGCGGGCCGTGCGAGCGACCTCTCCCCCGGGCACCGCCAGGTCGTCGTCGGGCAGCGTCGAGGCGAGCCGGGCCGCGAGCATCCGACGGCTGCCACGCAGGCCGACGGCGAGCGTTCGCAGCCTGGCCAGGGCCGGGGTGGCAACCAACCCGGCCGCCGCCGCGGCCTCCCCAGCCCCCGGGACGGCGAGCAGGTGGTCGAGGGTGTTGACACTGCCGCGTCCGCCGATCGAGCCGACGAGGACGAGGGCCGCCACCAGGTCCGGCCTGCGAGCAGCCAACAGCAGGGCGATCCCGCCTCCGTAGCTGTGCCCCACGACGACGGCCGGCGAGGCGCGGCGCCTGGCCAGCTCGTCGGCCAGGACGGCAGCGTTCTCCTCGAGCCCGGCCGCTGCTCGCAGCGTACGGCCGTAGCCGGGTCGGTCCGGGACGAGCACCCGCAGGTCGGAAGGCAACCGCTGGACGACAGGCCCCCACGCCCTCGCCGAACCCGGCTGCCCGTGGACCAGCACGACCGGCGTGCCGGCCCCGCGTTCGTCCACGGCCAAACCAGTCGAGGTCACTGCTGCCATCACCGAGGGGTGACGCCTGTGTGGTCGGTCACCATCGTCCTTGCCGGCTCGGCTTCGGGTGCTCCCGAGACCGACGTCGTGGCTGCCGTTCCTGTCGTCGTGCCGGCGGGAGCCGGTCCCGAGGCGGCTGCCTGTGGACGGGGCAGGCGGACGGTGAAGGTCGTCCCCGCTCCCGGTGTGCTGTCGACGCCGACGGCCCCGCCGAGGGCTTGGGTGAGCGCCGCCACGATGAACAAGCCGAGCCCCGAGCCACCACTGCCCCGTGCCGTCGTGCCCCGGTAGAACCGGTCGAAGATCCGGGTCGCCTGGTCCGGAGGGATCCCTGGCCCGGCGTCGCGCACCGAGAGGACCCCCCATGGCTCCTCGACGCCGACGGTGACGTCTACCGCTGTGCCCGGCGGCGTGTGGGTAACGGCGTTGCGCACGAGGTTGTGCACGATCCTGCCCACCCGAGCCTCGTCGCCCCGGACCTCGACCCGGTCGGGACCGTGGAGCGCGACCCGGCGGGACCGGTCCAGCAGCCGAGCGTCCCCGACCGCATCACGCGCTACGGCGGCAAGATCGACCACCGTCGCCTGAGCAGGCACTGGCTCCTCGCCGAGCCGGGCCAGGGTGAGGAGATCGTCGACCAGCGCGCCCATGCGTGCCGCCTCGTCCTCGATCCTTACCAGCGCCACCTCGGCGGCCTCCTCGGACTCGAGCGCGTCCCGACGGAGCAGCTCGGCATAGCCGCGAATGGTCGTGAGCGGCGTGCGCAACTCGTGGGAAGCGTCGGCGACGAAACGCCGCAGTCGCTCTTCGGAGCGGCTGCGTTGGGCGAAGGCTGCCTCGATCTCGTCGAGCATGCCGTTCAGGGCTCGACCGAGCCTGCCGATCTCGCTGGTCATGTCCGTCGGCGACACCCGTCGAGCCAGGTCGCCGGCGGCGATGGCGTCAGCGTCCCCGGCCATGGTCACAAGCGGCCTGAGCCCCCGGCGGACGAGCACGGTCAGTAGCGCACCGAGCGCTACCACGACGCCGACCGATACCCCGATCTCGATGGTCCGTAGCGACGACAACGTGGCGTCCAACGAGGTGAGCTGAGACGCCACCACCAGTGTCCCACCGGGGACCGCAGTGGCCAACAGGCGGTAGGCGGCACCATGGCGCACCACGGAAGGGACGTCGATGGCGAACGAGTCGGGCCGGTAGCTCCCGCGGCTGGTGCCTCGTCGAGCGGTTGGCTGCACCGGGAGACGCACCGGCAGACGAGGAGCCGGGTCGACCGCCGTACCCGTGCCCGACGGTCGGACCAGGACGACCCGACCCGACCCGTCGAGCAACTCGACGTAGACCTGGGCACTGACCCGTTGGCTGATCGCCGTGGCCGTGACCGGTCGACCGTGGGCCGCTGCGGCGTGGAGGTAGTCGACCACGGTGTCCGTCGCCGCCGAGAGCTGGTCGTCGGCCCGGCCGTAGAGGTACGACCGCAGTGCACTGGAGGTGAGCAGGTCCACCGCCACCAGCCCCGCCGCCACCAGGACGATCATCGTGGCGATGAGGCGCCGTCGGAGTGTCATGTTCCGCTCAGCGCCGGGGCTCGCGCAGGCTGTAGCCAACCCGCCGGATGGTGTGGACCAACGGCGGCTCGTAACAGTCGATCTTCTTGCGAAGGTAGGAGATGTAGGTCTCGACGATGTTGGCGTCGCCCTCGAACCCGAAGCCCCACACCGCGTCGAGGATGTCCGCTTTCGACAGGACCCGTCGGGCATTGAGGAGCAGGTAGCGCAACAGGTTGAACTCGGTCGCCGTCAGCTCGACGGGCTCGCCGTGACGCCACACTTCGTGGGTTTGCTCGTCCATTACGAGGTCTGCGAAGCGCATCCGGCCGTCATCGACCACCTCGTCGGGCCGAGTCCGGCGCAGGATCGCCCGCATCCGGGCTACGAGCTCGTCGAGGGCGAACGGCTTGGTCACGTAGTCGTCTCCGAGCCCGAGACCCACTACCTTGTCCTCCAGCGCGTCCCGGGCGGTGAGGAAGAGCACCGGCGTCTCGATCCCTTCCTCACGGAGCCGGCGGCAGACCTCGGTGCCCTCGAGGTCGGGCAGCAGGACGTCGAGGACGATCAGGTCGAACCCAGAACGACGAGCCGCTTCGAGGGCCGACACCCCGGTGCCGGCCGTCTCCACGTCGAAGCCCTCGAACCGCAGCGCTGCCGCCAGCAGGTCGGTGATGTAGCGCTCGTCGTCGACGGCGAGGACCCTTGCCTTGGCCCCCGTCACGGGCTGGCCTCCCCCGTCACCCACGCCGTCGCCGTCAGCTCTGCCCCACCCGCCGACGCGCCGGGGAGACCAGCCGGCCGAGCCCCCACCAGGTCACCAGCGCCAACGCCTCGACCACGATGAAGAGGGACATCTTCGACTCACCGTCAACGCGGTCCACGAAGCTGATGGGCACCTCGGCGATCGGCGCACCCGCCTGGCGGGCCCGGTAGGTCATCTCGATCTGGAAGCCGTACCCGTCCGCCCGGACCCGGTCGAGGTCGATGCGGCGGAGGACTGAGTCCCGGTAGGCCCGGAACCCCGACGTCGAGTCGGCAACCCCCAGGCCCAGCAGCGCCGAGGCGTACACGTTGCCACCGCGCGACAGCAGCCGTCGGTGCCACGACCAGGTGGGGATCGTCCCGCCGGGGACGTACCGACTGCCGACCGCCACCTCGGCGCCGTCGTCGAGGGCCGCGACCAGGGCGGGAAGCGCGGCAGGATCGTGAGAAAGGTCAGCGTCCATCTCGACGCAGGCGTCGAACCCGTGGGCCAGCCCCCACCGGAACCCGGCCCGATAGGCGCTCCCCAACCCCGACTTCGCCGGACGTCGGAGGACCTCGATCCCCCCGATGTCGGCTCCGGTCTTCTCGGCCAGGTCGGCGGTGCCGTCCGGGCTGCCGTCGTCGACGACGAGGACCGTCGCCTCCGGCAGCGACGAGCGGACCAACCGGAGCACGCGGTCGATGTTCACGGCTTCGTTGTAGGTCGGGAGGACCACCAAAGGACGCACGGCTGAAGCATACGAGACGAGGCGGGCCGTGCCCGATCGAGGGCGACTGAACCGGGGGCCGACGTCGGCAGCCCGGGGCAACCGGGGACGGTCCACACGCAAACCCCCGTTCAGGCTCCTTGCCGGCCCGGTCCTTTCGAAGAGGCGCCCGGCTCGTCGTCTGCCGGCTGCCCTGGCAGCCGATCGGCGCTCGCCGGGGCGGCACGGGCTCGGGTCGCCCGCCAGACCTCGCCGCCCACCACCTGGATGGCACCACCCAAGGGGATCGCCACGAGGGCGCCGGTCAGTGCTCCGAGGGCCGAGCCGAAGACACCCCCCAGGTTGGCACCCACCAGCACCGAGACGAGCACCCACAACGGCGTCATGCGCACCGCCCGGCTCATCACCAGGGGGTAGAGGAAGTGGTTCTCGAAGAGCTGGAACCCGACGAAGACGATGATCATCACGACAGCGGCGGAGGGGGCATGAAGCAGGGCGATCACCACGGTGGGCACGCCGGCCACCAGGCCGCCCACCAGGGGGATCATGGCGACCAGGGCGACCCACAACCCGATGAGCAGGGCGAAGGGGACGCCGAGGATGACGAGGGTGACGAGGACGACGACACCGAAGAGCAGGGAGAGCACGGCGGTGCCGAGCACGTAGGCGGTGACCGACTGGGCCACCTGTCGGGCCACGGTCTCCACGCGGCGACGCCGGTCGTCCCCGAGCGCCCCCAGTACGCCGGCACGGAGCCGCGGTGCCTCAAAGAGCATGAACAGCGACAGGAAGCCGATGGTCGTGAGCGCGAGGATCGTCGAGAACACCGCCTTGCCGAGGTTGGTCCCGACGCTGAGGGCCGGACGACCCAGGTTGCGCGCAGCGTCCTTCAGCTTCGGGGCGTTGCGCTGCACCCAGCTGAGGAGGTGGAAGTGCTGGAGCGTCGTGGCCAGCCGCCCGTGCCCCTTCTGGAGGTCGCTCACCATGGCGGGCAACTGCTCGGCGAAGTGGGTGAGGGCGTTGACCAACGGGTAGCCGAAGAGCACGAGCAGACCGGCGAAGGCCAGCACCGCCACGGCGAAGACGACGATCACCGCCGCGGTCCGTCCCAGCCGGCGCCGCTGCAGGTAGGCCACGGCGGGGTCGAGCACCACGGCGATGAAGGCGGCGACCAGTACCCACAGGATCACCTCGTGGAGCCGGATGACGAGCCGATAGGCCACCCAGGTGGCAATGACGACGACGTCGATGACCACGATCGTGCGCAGCGGGACGCCAGCCCGTGAGGCGGCAGCGAAGAGGCGGTCGCGTCGGGGCGCGTCGCTGCCCACGCGTTCCGCCGTCGGGTCTGCCGCCATCGAGTCTGCCCCTGTCGGTACCGCCCCTCGACCGCGCTCGGCCACCATCGTCCCAGCATGTCAGGTAGACGGCGGCCTGCGTGCGAACATGGCGCCATGAGGGCCGATCCACCGCCGCGCCCGCCGCGCCCGCCGCGCCCGCGGCGACGGTGGTGGCACCGCGGTCCTTTCGCTCGACGCGAGGTGCGCTGGAGCGTGGGGTTCGTCGTCCTGTTCCTCTTCGCCTTCTACGTCGTCGTCCCACTCGTCGCCAGCCATCGGTCCGAGCTCGCCGCGCTGGGGCACGTCAACGCCGGCTACCTGGTCGCCGGCGTCGCCCTCGAGGCCGCCGCCCTCGTGGCTTATGCCCAGCTCACCTACGCCGTCCTGCCGACGCCTGGCCCTCGGCGTGAACGCCTGTTGCGCATCAACCTCTCCACCCTCGCCCTCAGCCACGTCTCACCTGGGGGCACGGCGCCCGGAGCAGCCCTTGGCTACCGCCTCCTCACCCAGTCGGGGATGACGGGTGCCGACGCCGGCTTCACCCTCGGCACCCAGGGCATCGGTTCGGCGGTCGTCTTGAACGCCCTCTTCTGGCTCGCGCTCGTCGCCTTCCTGGTCCAGCACGGCTTCCACCCACCTGCCAGCCACGGGTCCGGGGCGTCGACGTCCGCGTCGATCCTGGTCATCGTGGCCGTCGTCATCGGCATCGTCCTGCTGGCCGCCTTCGGCGGGATCTTTGCCCTGCTCACTCGGGGGCAGGAACGCGCCGCCACCGCGATCCACCGGATCTCCAAGCGACTCCGCTTCGTCGACGCCGACCGGGTGACCGCGTTCGTCGAGCACCTCGCCGAACGCTTCGCCGTGCTCCTCGAGGACCGACCGCTCCTGGTGCGGGCCACGGCCTGGGCCGCCACCAACTGGCTCCTCGACGCCGCCTCGCTGTGGGTCTTCGTAGCTGCCTTCAGCCGCGTCATCTCCCCCGTCGACCTGCTCGTCGCGTATGGACTGGCCAACATCTTGGCGGCCATCCCGATCACCCCGGGGGGGCTCGGCGTCGTCGAGTTCGTCCTCATCTCGCTCATCACCGGCTTCGGCCCGACCGCCGCCGAGGCGCTCTCGGCGGTGCTCGCCTACCGGGCGGTGAACTTCTGGCTGCCCATTCCCATCGGCGGGCTTGCCTATGCCTCCCTCCAGTTCGAGCACGGCGACCTGTACCGCCGGCTCCATCTCTACTTCCTCGACCGGTACCAACGCAGCGCGGGGGTCGATCGCGGGCGCACTGTTCCGACGGCCAGCTCGGCGACGTCGGCCACGTTGGCCACCGCCCCCCCTCCCACCCGGGCCACCGTTGGCAGGGCGCGCACCCCGGAGCGCCGGCGGGCCGTGGCCGACCAGGAGGGTGCCTCGCGGCGTCGCTCGGGCCGGCGCTCCCGTCCGCTCCCGAGGCGCGTCCCTGCCGACCCGTCCGCGCCGCCACCGGCCCCCCGGCGTCAGCGTCGCTCCCCATGACGCGCTGCCGCCACCTCGGTGCCCTCGTCGCCCGCGGGCGGCCCGGTAGCATCTTGCCGTGGCCGTGTTGACTCGACCCGCTCCGGTCAGCCGTCAGCGGGTGCGCAGCCCCCGGGCCCGCCGCCGCACCGAGCTCGGACTGCTCGTCGGAGCGACGGCGATCGTGGTGGCGGTCTACGTCCTCGTCGTCGAGGGCGAGGCGCACACCTCACCCGCCGACCTCGGGACCTTGCTCGCGGTGATGGTCGCCCTGGCAGCGGGCGCCCACATTGCCACGCGGATCTTTGCCCCGAACGCCCACCCGGCCATCCTGCCCGTCGTCTTCTTCCTCAACGGGATCGGCTATGCGGTGCTGGTCCGGATCGACTACGCCACCGCCCACTCGTTCGCCCCCTACCAGGCAGCGTGGACGGCTGTCGGCGTGGTCGGCTACGTGCTCACCCTGGCCCTCGTCCGGCACTCGCGCGATCTCGATCGCTACCGCTACCTGCTCCTGCTCGCGGCCGTGCTCCTCCTCCTCAGCCCGCTCGTGCCCCACATCGGGCAGAACATCAACGGGGCACGGCTGTGGGTCAAGCTGGGACCGATCCAGTTCCAGCCCATCGAGGTGGCCAAGCTCCTCCTTTGCGTCTTCTTTGCCTCCTACTTCGCCGAGAAGCGCGAGCTGCTGTCGATCCCCACCGCGCGGATGGGCAACCGGCTCGTCGTCGACCCCCGCCCCCTGGTGCCGATCACCGTCGCTTGGCTCTTCGCCATCGGCGTGATGAGCCTCGAGCACGACATCGGCTTCTCAGCGCTGCTCTTCACCCTGTTCATCGGCATGCTGTGGGTGACCACCGGGCGCACCGGCTATCTCGTGCTCGGCGTCCTGCTCTTCGCCGTCGGTGCGTACGTGTCAGCCCACCTGTTCGCTCAGACCAACGTCCGCATCGAGACCTGGCTCGACCCGTGGAAGGTGATCCCGCCCAACGACCCCGGCTACCAGCTGCGCCTGGCGTGGTTCTCCCTCGGGACCGGTGGCCTCGGCGGGACGGGGCTCGGCCTCGGGGCGGCCGCCTACACCATCCCGAACGTCCAGACCGACTTCATCTTCACCGTCATCGGGGAGGAGATGGGCCTGCTCGGCTCGACCACCATCCTCGTGGCCTTCCTGCTGCTGGTCGGTGCCGGACTGCGCATCGCCCAGGCGGCACGCTCGGAGTTCGCCAAGCTGACGGCCACCGGCCTGACCCTCATCCTGGGGTTCCAGGCGTTCTTCATCCTCGCCGGCATCGCCCGGCTCCTCCCGTTGACCGGCATCACCCTCCCCTTCGTGTCCTACGGCGGCTCCGCCCTGGTGGCCAACTACGTGCTGATCGCCGTGCTCATGCGCATCTCGCACGAGGGAGGCACCGCGGTCGACCAGGCCGAGCGCCAAGCGGACGAACAGGTGGCAGCACGTCGTCGAGCGCTCATCGCGGGGCCGCTCGGCCGTCCCGGCTGAGCTCCGCGGTCGTACCGTCCCGGCTGAGCCCGTCTGTCGGTACGCCACCGAGCGGTCACGCTTGAGGCAGGACGTCTCCCTCGCCGTCGAAGAGGGCATCGGCGACCAAGATGGGCGCCGGCACCGCCTGGCGGAGCGCCACGACCAGAGCGTCCGACGGGCGGCACGACAGCACCCGTCGGCCCGTGCGGCCGCGAAGATCGAGCTCGGCGAAGTAGGTGCCCTGCTGGCGCCCGACCAGGCGCACGGCGACGACGTCGATGTCGAAGCCAGCGAGGACCTCGCCCAACAGCTCGTGGGTGAGCGGCCGGGGCGTCTCGATCCGCCGTAGCGCGCAGGCGAGCGCCGTCCCGTCCGGAAGTCCCACGCGGAACTGCACCTGGCGCCAGGGAGGCTCTGCCTCGCGGACCACGACCATCGGGTGCTGGGAGGGGAGGTCGAGCGCCACCGAGGAGACGATGGCCGTCCGGAACACCGAACCTCCGTCGACCAGCCCCTCGCTGTCGACCAGCCCCTCGCTGTCGACCAGCCCCTCGCTGTCGACCAGCCCCTCGCTGTCGACCAGCCCCTCGCTGTCGACCAGCCCCTCGCTGTCGACCAGCCCAGCAGTGCTGTCCGCCTCGTCCGCCTCGTCCGGTGCAACCAACGGGGCCATCTCGGGGCCGGCCTCCCCGGTCACCGAATGCTCCGGGCCCGCACGCTCTGGACCAGCCCGGCGGCGATGAAGAAGACAATGGCAGCCGACCCCCCGTAGGAGAGGAAGGGGAGCGGGATACCCGCCACCGGCATGATCCCCATGTTCATCCCCACGTTCTCGAACACCGAGAAGGTGAGCAACGCGAACACCCCGCCGCAGATCATGCGGCCGAAGATGTCCTTGGACTGCTGGGCGATCCGCAGGATCCGCCAACCCAACAGCCCGTAGACGAGGATGGTGATCGCTCCACCCACGAAGCCCAGCTGCTCCCCCACCGCCGAGAAGATGAAGTCGGTCTGCTGGAAGGGAACATAGGAGAGGTTGGTCTGGGCCCCACGGAAGACGCCAGTACCGAGCAGACCCCCCGACCCGATGGCGTTCTTCGCCTGGGTGACGTTGTACGTCGCCGTCTCTCCGGCGCTGTTCGGGGAGATGAAGCTGGTCAACCGTTGGATCTGGTACTTCTGCAGGAGCCCTACCTGGAGCGCGACCACCACCACCACCGTGGCGCCGACGACCAGCAGCAACAGGTACCGGCCGGGCATGCCGGCTACCGCCAGCATCACCAGCAGGATGATGCTCACCACGATCCCGGTGCCGAGGTCGGGCTGTTTGATGATCATCAGGGCCGGCACGCCGACCATGAGCACCAGTCTGACCAGGTCCCGGAACACCAGTCCCTCCGGCCTGCGAGCGCAGTAGGTGGCGATCGCCACGATCAGGGTGAGGGTGGCGAACTCCGACGGTTGGAGCTGGAGTGGGCCCAAGGCGTACCACCGCTGGGACCCGAGGGCATGGGAGCCGACCACGAACACGCCGAGCAGGGCGAAGACGGTCCCGACGTAGAGGACGGTGGCCCATGGTTCGAGCCGTCGGTAGTCGAAGAGCGCCACGCCGACCATGACGACGATGCCGATGACGACGAAGACGGCCTGCCGGTCGAGGTAGTAGTGGGGATTGGTCCCACTGAGCGCCAGCTTTACCCGGGTGGCCGAGTACACCATCACGACGCCCAGGATGGCGAGGGCGATCGACGCGCCTGAGACGACGACGTCGAACCGGCCGACCAGCGAGGCCCGTCGACGGGCCAGGGGTTGGGGAGCGTAGGTCACCACGGCAGGTCTCCGATCCCCTCCAGGCTACCGCGCCAGGCGTGGGCGCCCCAGGCGCCCGACCACCTCACGACGGCCGACCAGGCGCCCGACCACCTCACGACGGCCGACCAGGCGCCCGACCACCTCACGACGGCCGACCAGGCGCCCGACCACCTCACGACGGCCGACCAGGCGCCCCCGGCCCACCGTCGGGCGCCACCGCCGCCCACAGCGCACGACGGGGAACCTGGAGGCCCGTCCACCGTTCGAGCTGGAAGGCCGCCTGGTGGAGCAAGGTGCCCAGGCCGTTGCGGACCTGGGCGCCCGCCGCTTCGGCCGCCGTCAACCATGGCGTCATCGGCGGGTCGTAGACGAGGTCGACGACAAACTGCCCGCGCCCGGGCACAGCAACCTCGTCGTGACCGGCCCCGCCGACGCCCGTCATGCCCGCCGGTGTCGCCTTGACCACCAGACTGGCACCGGCGACGTCGGCTGCGCTCCCCACTCGCCCGACGGCACCGGCCAGCCGGGCCGCCCGAACTGCCCGGGACGCCGTCCGGTTCACCACCACGACCTCGACAGCACCCGCCTCAGCCAGTGCCAGCACCACTGCCCGTGCCGCACCGCCGGCACCGAGCACCACGCACCGCTCGCCGGCGGGATCGAACCAACCGCCCTCCTCGACGGCAGCCACGAACCCCGCGCCGTCGGTGTTGACCCCAATCAACCGACCGTCCGCCAGGTCGACGCAGTTCGCCGCGCCCAGGGCTCGCACGGTGTCGGTGGCGTCGTCGACGGCGTCGGCGACGGCCTCCTTGTGGGGCATGGTCACCGACAGCCCCCGAACCCCGAGCGCCCGCGCCCCGGCCAGCGCGGTCGGAGCCGTACCGGCCGCGACCGGGAACGCCACCGATACCCAGTCGAGCCCAAGGGCAGCAAACGCGGCGTTGTGCAGCCGGGGGGAGAGCGAGTGGTCGACCGGCATCCCGATGACACCAACCACCGTGGTGCGTGCCGACAGCTCGGCGACCCCCTGGGATCCCGACGTCACGGCAGCCCCCGCTTCTGGGCGAGGGCTTCGTTGGCCAGTTGCTCGCCGAACGTCGTTGAGAAGGCCTCGGTGCCGTCGGGCTCGACGACCACGAAGTAGAGCCAGTTCCCCGGTGGCGGGGACAACATGGCCGAGAGCGCTGCTGTCGACGGGAAACAGATCGGAGTGGGCGTCAGGCCCGCGTGGAGGTACGAGTTGTACGGCGACGGCAGCGCCAGGTCCGCCTTGGTGACGGCGCCACCGTCCTGACCGAGCGCGTAGAGCACGGTGGAGTCCATCTGCAGCGGCATCCCCTTGGCCAATCGGTTGAGCACGACCCGGGCGACAGGTCCGAGGTTCTTCTGGATCACGCCCTCCTTCTGGACGATCGACGCCGCGGTGATCGCCTGGTAGGGCGTGAGGCCTTCGCGGGCAGCCCCGTTGGCCAGCGAGAGCCGAGCCGCTTCCGCGTCGAAGCGGCCGATCATCTCACGCAGGAGCGTGGCGTCGGTGAGCCCTGGGACAATCCGGTACGACCCGGTACCGAGCAGTCCGTCGAGGTTGGTCGAGCCAGCGGGTTGCCAAGGCGAGCGCACCGTCCCGCTGGTGGCCAGGGCCAAGAACCGCTCCCCGGTGTGGCCCGGCAGCTCGCCGAGACGGTGGGCTACCTCGGCAACGGTGAAGCCTGGTGGGACGACCAACGAGAACACGTTCGGTCCGTTGCCCACCACGGCAGCGATGGCACCGAAGCCCTCGCCCCGGTCGAAGGCGTAGTACCCGGGCAGGATCAACGGGACGTCGTGGAACCCGGTCCACAGGCGAAAGGCGAGCGCGCTCCCGATCACCCTGCTGTGCGCCAGTGCGTCGGCCAGCCCGGCCGTCCCGGTACCGGCGCGGACGTCCACGATGACCTGGGCGCCGCGGCTCCCGCTCGGCGCGGCCTCCACCTCGACCCAGGTGACGATCGCGACCGCCACGAGGAGGACAGCGACGACCGCCGCGACGATCACCAGCCGCCACGGATGGCGGCCGAGCAGGCGGGCCGGTCGGGCGTGGAGCCGAACCGCCACCTCAGCCTGCCTCCGGGTCGACGAGCTCGCCCTGTCCGACCGGCCCGTCGAGGAACGCCTGGACGAGGACCGTTGCCGAGGAACGGTCGACGACCGCGCGCCGACGTCGTCCGTCGAGACCGGACGAGGCCAGCAGCCGGTGCGCGGTCACCGTGGTGAACCGTTCGTCGAACAGCACGACCGGCACGCCAGCGGGGGCGAGTGCTACCGCCAGTGCCCTGGCTTCTGCCCGGGCCCCCTGGGCGGCGGTTCCCTCGCGGCCGTCCAGCCCCAGCGGAAGGCCGACCAGCACGCACGTCGCCTCCTCCTCGGCCACCAGGCGGACGATCGCCCTACGGTCCGCGTCGAGGTTGCCCGTACGCTCGAGGGTCATCCGGGGGGTCGCCAGCACCCGGCTGCGGTCGGAGACGGCGACACCGATCCTCCGGCTGCCGAGGTCGAGCCCGACGATCCGTCCGTCGGTCGGGACCGTCACTGCCCGGCGAGGACCCGACGCACCTCGTCGAGCGCCCGGTCGATCCCGGACGGGTCCTTGCCACCAGCGGTGGCCAGTGCCGGGGAACCGCCGCCACCGCCGCCAATCAGCGGACCCACCAAGGCAACCAGCTCGGCAGCCGTCGCCCGGGCTGCTCCAGCATCCTCCACGCACGCCGTGACGGTGGCTCGCTCGCCGTCAGGGCTCCCGCCCACCACGACGGCAGCCAGCTGGCCATTCCGACACGCCTGTTGGGCCAACGCTCGGACCAGGTCGGGAGCGAGCCCGTCCCGGCGCGCCACGACGACCCCACCGAGCGCCCGGGAGGCGAGGGATGCCGCCTCGTCGGCCAACGACCGGCGCTCGGACTCCTCGAGGGCGCGCTCGGCGGCTCGCTGGCGCTCGAGCAACCGTTCGAGCGTTGCCGGCACCTGCTCCGGCTCGGTCTTGAGCAGCGCGGCAGCCTCGGCCAGCAGGCCTTCGCGGGCGGTCAGCCGGGCCAGGGCCTGGGCGCCGGTGACCGCTTCGATCCGTCGGGTCCCCGCGCCGATCGAGCTCTCGGAGACCACCGTGACCGGTCCGATCATCCCGAGCGCTCCCACGTGCGTTCCTCCGCACAGCTCGACCGAGTGCGGGCCGGCCCGGACGACCCGGACCCGTTCGCCGTACTTGTCCCCGAAGAAGGCGAGGGCGCCTAAGGCTTCCGCTTCCTGCTTGGAGGTCTCGATCGTGGTCACCGGGGCGTCGGTAAGGACGTCCTCGTTGGCCATGGCCGCCACTGCCCCGAGCTCTTCGGGTGCCACCGCGCCCCGATGGCTGAAGTCGAACCGGAGGCGGTCCGGTGCCACCAGTGATCCTTGCTGGCGGACGTGGTCGCCGAGCACGGTCCGCAAGGCGGCGTGGAGGAGGTGGGTGGCCGTGTGGTTGCGACGCAGGGCATCCCGCCGGACGGCGTCGATGGTGGCCAGCGCGTCCTGTCCGGCGAAGAGCTCTCCGGTCACCCGGGCCCGGTGGGCCACCAGGCCGGGAAGCGGGGCGATGGTGTCGAAGACGTGTGCTGTACCCGTCTCGGTGACGATGGTTCCCGTGTCCCCCATCTGGCCACCCGACTCGGCGTAGAACGGTGTTCGGTCGAGGAAGACCTCGACAACTCCTGGTTCGCCCGACTCCGACGCGTCGAGCACAGCCACCACCTGGGCCGGTGACGCGTAGCCGTCGGGACCGTACCCCAAGAACACCGTCTGCCCCTGGCGGTCGAGCAGCGACCGGTAGGTCTGCTCGTCGGCGTGAGAGCGACCAGCTCGGGCGGCTGCCCGAGCGCGCTGGCGCTGGCGCTCCATGGCGGCCTCGAAGCCGGCCAGGTCGACGTCGACGCCCGCCTCCCTGGCGATCTCCACGGTCAGCTCGACCGGGAAGCCGTAGGTGTCGTGCAGTCGGAAGGCGTCCTCGCCGGACAGGGTGCGCACTCCCGTGGCCAGCTCGGCCTCGAGGATGGCCGACCCGGTGGCCAGGGTGCGGACGAAGGCCGCCTCTTCGCGTTCGAGGACCTCGCTGATGAGGTCGCCGTTAGCCACTAGGTCGGGGTAGGCGCCGCCGAGCACGCCGATCGCTGCCTCGGCCAGCGGTACTACCACCCCTCCATCGATACCCAGTTGACGCCCTCGCCGCACGGCACGGCGGATGATCCGACGGAGCACGTACCCTCGCCCCTCGTTGGAGGGCAGCACGCCGTCCGAGACGAGCACGGCCATCGCCCGTCCGTGGTCGGCGAGGATACGTAGGCCGACGTCGGCGGAGGGGTCCTGGCCGTAAGGATGGCCGCTGAGGGACTGGGCCACCTCGAGCACCGGCTCGAAGAGGTCGGTGGCGAAGATCGAGTCGACCCCTTGCAGGATGGGAAGGATCCGCTCGAGCCCGGCGCCCGTGTCGATGCTCGGCCGCGGCAACGGCTCAGTCGTCCCGTCGGGGAGCCGGTTGTACTGCATGAAGACCAGGTTCCAGATCTCGACAAAACGCTCGGGGCCGCCGTGCGCAGGACCTCCTTCGGCCCCGTAGGCGGGTCCCTTGTCGACGTAGAGCTCCGAGCTCGGACCGCACGGCCCCGTGTCGCCCATCTGCCAAAAGTTGTCGTCGCCCATGCGTTGGACCCGACTGGGGTCCACGCCCACGGCATCGGTCCAGATGGCGGCCGCCTCGTCGTCACTGTCGTAGACGGTGACCCACAGACGGTCGCCGTCGATGCCGAGCACCTCTGTCACCAGCTCCCAGGCGAATGGGATGGCCTCCGCCTTGAAGTAGTCGCCGAAGCTGAAGTTGCCCAGCATCTCGAAGAAGGTGCAGTGGCGGTGCGTCGACCCGACGATGTCGATGTCAAGCGTCCGGAAGCACTTCTGCACCGAGGTGGCACGCGGCCACGGCGGCCGTTCGTCGCCGACGAAGTACGGCTTGAAAGGGACCATGCCGGCGATGGTGAACAGCACCGTCGGGTCGTGGGGGATGAGGCTCGCTGACGGTACGGCGACGTGGCCCCGCTCGGTGAAGAAGCGGGTGAACTCGCTGCGCAGCTGCTCGGCGTCGAACGCCCGGCCGGAGGTCACAAACGGCGAGCCTAGTGGGCCGAAGGCGTCGCCCCAGACCTGGGCCGGCGCGGTCGTCCCTGACGAGCCGGCCGGGTGCGACGACCCCACCCTCGGTCGCTGCCACCCACCGCTTCTCGCCAGCTCGCGTCAGCCGCGGACGCCCCGGGACCGCCCACGGTCTCCGGTCGTCCGGCGTCGGAACGGAGCCCGCCACGGTCGACCGTCTGCCGCCCCATCGTCTCCCCCATGACCTCGTGACGGTCTCCGTGCCCGGCTGCAGACAGCCCCGCCCACAGCTCGTCCTCCCGACGGTGCATCGCCTGGCGTCCGGCGTCGACGGCCTCGGCGACGCGAGCACCTGCCGCTTCCGCTGCATCTCGGGCGGCACGGCCCACCTGGCGCACCACCGCGTCGGGTTGGACAGCGGCGGCCGTCCGCTGCACGGTGCGACGGAGGGCTCGCTCGGCCCACAGCGACGAACCGGCACCGAGCACGACGCCCACCGCCAGCCATGCCGACCGCCGCGGCACCGTCAGCGACCCCCTCGGCCGCGTGGCGTGCGTCCCACGCCGTCGGCACGGCGCTGCCGCAGTTGGCGCACCCCGCCACTCGCTCCGGCACCCACCGCCAGCACCTTGACGACCGGGTTGGCGAACGCCCGGTAGGCCAGCCGGCTCGCCGAGTCGACGGTGGCCGCCACGGAACCGGTCCGCTCGAGCACCACGCCCACCCGTTCGAGCTCGCTCGCCGCCTGCCCGACCACCCGGTGGGCGTCGGCCACCAATGGCACCGTCGACTCCGAGAGCTGCGCGACCGTCCGCTCGAGGACACGCACCTGACGCCGGAGGGTGCGGGCTACCACGGCGATGACTACGACGGACACCGTCGAGCACCCCGCAGCCACGACAGCAGCGACCTCGGCAGCGGACATGACGCGTCAGTGTACGCCTACCCGTGCTGCCCGTTGCCGGTCGGTGGCCGGGGATCGTGGACCCTGACCGCCGTGTTGCCGTCGGACGTCCCGATCACGTCAGGTTCAAACCTGCTGGGGTGATCTCGGTCATCCCGACGATGGGCTTGTTCAAGAGGTGACCGCCCATCGATCCCGAGAACAGGGCGTCCCCGAAGGAGAAGATCCCCCCGTCGGAGGCCACCTCCCAGTAGCCGCCTCCATCGGGGACGGCCGCCATGCCGACGATGGGCTGGTTCAAGGGGTGACCGCCCATCGAGCCGTAGAACTGGGCATCGCCGAAGGAGAAGATCCCTCCGTCAGAAGCCACCTCCCAGTAGCCGCCCCCACCGGGGACGGCCGCCATGCCGACGATGGGCTTGTTGAGCGGGTGACCGCCCATCGAGCCGTAGAACTGGGCATCCCCGAAGGAGAAGATGCCACCGTCGGAGGCCACCTCCCAGTAGCCGCCCCCGCCGGGGACGGCCGCCATGCCGACGATGGGCTTGTTGAGCGGGTGACCGCCCATCGAGCCGTAGAACTGGGCATCCCCGAAGGAGAAGATGCCACCGTCGGAGGCCACCTCCCAGTAGCCGCCCCCGCCGGGGACGGCCGCCATGCCGACGATGGGCTGGTTCAAGGGGTGACCGCCCATCGAGCCGTAGAACTGGGCATCCCCGAAGGAGAAGATCCCCCCGTCGGAGGCCACCTCCCAGTAGCCGCCCCCACCGGGGACGGCCGCCATGCCGACGATGGGCTTGTTGAGCGGGTAACCGCCCATCGAGCCGTGGAACTGGGCGTTGCCGAACGTAAAGATCCCGCCGTCGGAGGCCACCAGGTCGTAGCTCGGACCGAGGTAGGTGTAGGCGGACTGGGGGACGGGCGGGCTCGTGCCGTTGGCCGTCGACACCGTCACCTCGACCGGTCCGAGCGTCAGGGTGGCAGGGGTGACGACAGTCACCGACGTCGCCGATGCCGCCGTCACCGTGGCAGTTGCCGACCCGAACCGCACCGTCGGCATGCCGCCGGCCACCAGGTCGGAACCGGAGATGGTGACTGCATCACCCCCGCGTGCCGTGCCCGACGGGGCCGACAACCCGGTGACCGAGGGGCACCCGCCCGACGGCTGGAGCGCGGCAGCGATGCCCGACGCGATCGGCGTCCCCAGTCCGCTTGCCATGTCGTAACCGACGGTGGCCGGGTAGAGCGCGCCCCCGGAGCCCTGGGCGTCGGACGTCCCGGTGTAGGCCATCGGATTGTTGTTCCCCGAGGTGACGTCGGTGAAGGTGGCCGCGGCGTCCGAGCCTGCCGCCGCCGCGTAGAGCGCCGGGTTGGCGAAGCCGACTGGTGCCCCGCACCCCTGGTCCACGTCGGCCACCAGTGCGGCCCACAGGGGAGCGGCACCACTGGTACCGCCGACGACGTCCCACTGGCCCTCGAAGTACTCGAGGTAGCCGCCGACGGACGGGTCGGCTGCCGCCGACACGTCGGGAACCTCTCGGCAGTATGCGTACTCCCCTGGCGACGCCGAGCACGGGGTCCCCGAGGACAGCGAGCTCACCACCCCGGGACCCGCCTGCCACGTCGGCATGGGGAAGTCCTGCGAGACCCCACCGCCCCCGGCCCCTTCCGAGTTGTTCCACACCGTCTGACCCCCGGGGTCAGACGGCGACGGAAGGGTCGTCCCTCCCACGCCGAGGGCAAAGGGCTGGTCGGCTGGATCGTCGACGGCGAGCGCCGTGTCGGCGCTTGCCTGGTTCGACTGGTAGCAACCCTCGGCACCGCTGTCCCCCGCCGCTGCGACGAACGTCTGGCCCTGGGCCGCCGCCTGCTCCAACAGGACGTTCTCGGTAGTGGCGACACCGCCGACGAGCCCCGGGTCGCACACCCCCCAGCTGGTGGAGAGCACCTGTGCCTGGTCGTCGTCGACCATCGCCTGGAGGTCGTCGAGCGACCCCGACGAGGACGCCGGAGCCGAGTAGACGACGATCGACGCCCCTGGGGCGAGGCCGGCGACGTCCTCGATGTCCAAGGCTGCCTCGCCCGACTGCCCCACCGGGGGGGCGCCTCCGTCGACGTTGACGTCGGTGACCGGAACCGAGAGCCCGAAGCAGCTCTCGTACTCGGCAACGTCCGAGGCGTTGTACTGCTCGAGCTCCTCCAGACCGATGGTCACTCCGTGGCCGACCCGCCCCTCGCCATAGAGCGCGTCGAAGGCGTAGGCCTGGGCGAAACCGGCGGGCGTGTCCGCCCCGGTGGCCTGAGCCAGCTCAGCCGCTGCTGAACAGGCCGTCGGAGCAGCCAGCGCCGGCCTCGGCGACCCCACATCGGCACTCGGACCCATCGGACTGCCGGCTGTCGACCGGCCACCGCCACCAGGCAACCGGCGGGCCGTCGTGAAGGCGGGTGCGGGTCGCACGGTCGTGGTCAGCCCCACCACCCCGGCAACGGCTGGAGCCAACGAGACCGGCACGGCCGGCGCCGCCGACGCCAGCAGGGCGACACGCCCAGAGGGCAGGCGAACCGTCGACTCGGCCACGCCGAAGGCCCGTTCCACCTCGGTCACCGTTCCGCTGGCCGTCACGGTCAGGCGGTCCGGCGCCGTCGCACCGACAGCCAGACCGGCAGCGCGGAGCCAGGTCCGGACGGCGGCCAGCGTGCCAGCCGACGGCCCGAAGCGCGGCCCGAAGCTCCCTCGGGCCAGGTAGTGGTGGTAGTCGGGTGAGCCCGGCGTCGACACGGCGGTGACGAAGCGGGCGAGCGCCCCGGGGTGTGGCACGGCCAGGGCGACCTCGACCGGTACCCGGGTACCACCAGGGGCGCGGCCCACCACCATGCCACCAGGCGGGATGGCGGGCGCCGAGCCGACCCGGACCGGGCTGCTTGTCGCTCCGGCGGCGCCGACCGCCGGGGCGCTGAGCGCGACGCCGACCAGGACGACGAGCGAGCCCGCGAGCACGCCGTGGACCCATCTGGCCGCCACCCGCCTGGTAGCCAGACCGATCGACACGCACCGTCGCGGCAGCGCCCTCGCTGCTCCCTCGGATCGCTTCGTCACTCGTCGGTTCTCCTCGCCTGTTGCCGTGCCAGTGGTTATCGGCTGTTCGGAGCGCTGTCGTGAGCGCTCGGGGTGCTCGGGGTGCTCGCGGCCGGCTCCGAGCGGACCTCCGCCCGCGCGCGGGCCAGCCGCTCGGCGATCGTCGCCTCGTACCCGCGGTCACTCGGTTGGTAGTAGACGTGCCCCGCCACCAGCGGAGGTCGGTACTCCTGGGCCACCCACGCTCCGGGGAACTCGTGGGGGTAGCGGTAGCCGGCACCGTGACCGAGGGCGGCGGCGCCGCGGTAGTGGGCGTCTCGAAGATGCTCGGGGACGTCAGCACGGGCGCCCGAGGTGACGTCGGCACGCGCCGCCCCCAGGGCGAGGGTCACCCGGTTCGACTTCGGCGAGACGGCCAGGTGGACGACGGCCTGAGCCAAGTTGAGCTGGGCTTCGGGGAGGCCGACGAGCTCGGCGGCGCGAGCAGCGGCCTCGGCGACCACCAGGGCCAAGGGATCGGCTTCGCCGACGTCTTCGCTGGCCAGGATGACCAACCGCCTGGCGATGAACCGGGCATCCTCGCCGGCTTCGAGCATCCGGGCCAGCCAGTAGAGCCCGGCGTCCGGGTCCGAGCCCCGTACGGACTTGATCAACGCGGAGATCTGGTCGTAGTGCTCGTCGTCGCCGTAGTGGACCAGCCGGGCCTGACGCGCCCGCTCGACGTGGCCCCGGGTGACGTGAGCGGCCCGCTCCACCCCGGCTTCACCATCACCTCCGGCCAGCGCCAGGGCCACCTCGAGGGTGGTGAGCACCGCTCGGGCGTCACCCTCGGCACTGCCGGCCAAGGCTTCGATGGCGTCGGCGTCAGCCGTCGCCCCCTCGGCGACCAGCGCCCGCTCGGCGACGGTGGCCAGTTCGTCGAGGGTGAGCGGCTCGAGCCGGAACAGCGTCGAGCGCGACAGCAGCGGTGCATTGACACTGAAGTAGGGGTTCTCGGTCGTCGCCCCGACGAGGACCACCAGGCCGTCCTCGACGGCAGGCAGGAGCGCGTCCTGCTGGGCCCGGTTGAACCGGTGGACCTCGTCGAGGAAGAGGATGGTTCCCTGGTCCGCTTCACCCAGCCGTCGCGTGGCGGCCTCCACCACCTCCCGCACGTCTTTCACTCCCGCGGTGACGGCAGAGAGCGGGACGAACGCCTTGGCCGTAGCGTCGGCCACCAGCCGGGCCAACGTCGTCTTGCCGGTACCGGGGGGTCCCCACAGGATGGTGGAGCGCAACCGGTCGCCTTCGACGAGCGCCCGGAACGGTCCGTCTGGACCCAGAAGATGACGCTGCCCCACGACCTCGTCGAGCGTCCGGGGTCGCAGTCGGGCAGCGAGCGGGGCACGGGCGGCGCGGCGGCGCTCCGCCGCCTCGGCAAAGAGGTCGTCAGCCGTCACGACGCAGGAGCGCACCGCACCACCGGCAGTCACTCACCGGTCCCCTCCCGTTGCCGTGGACCCGCCAGCGGACGCCGGCGGTACCTGCTGCAGGGCAAGGCCCAGTTCGGTGAGCACGGCGGGGGCGACTGGCGAGGGAGCCCCCGTCATCAGGTCGGCGCCCGATTGGGTCTTCGGGAAGGCGATGACCTCGCGGATGCTCTCCTCGCCGGCGAAGATCGCCACCAGCCGGTCGACGCCGACGGCAAAGCCCGCATGCGGCGGTGCCCCGGCCCGGAAGGCACCGAGCAGGAAGCCGAACCGGGCGGTCGCCTCCTCGTCGGAGATGCCCAGGGCGGTGAACACCCGTGACTGGATGTCGCCGCGGTGGATCCGGACGCTGCCCGAGCCGAGCTCCCACCCGTTGAGGACCAGGTCGTACGCTTGGGAACGCACCGCCAGTGGATCGTCTTCGAGCAGGTGGAGGTCGTCGGGGTGGGGCATGGTGAAGGGATGGTGGGCGGCCAGCGGGTTGCCGGCGTCGTCGAGCCCGTCGAAGAGCGGGAAGTCGACGACCCAGACGTAGCGGTAGGGACCCTCGTGGACCGGACGACCCCCGACCTCGAGGCGCAGCTGCCCGAGCACCGTGCAGGCGACCCGATGCTCGTCAGCGACCACCAAGACGAGGTCCCCGGGGGCAGCCGCCGTGACCTCCAGTAGGCCGCGGCGCTCGTCCTCGGCGAGAAAGCGGTCGAGCGGGGAGTCGAGCATCCCCTCCTCCCCGACTCGGAACCAGGCGAGCCCCTTGGCACCCAGGGCCCGAGCCCGCTCGGTCAGGGCGTCGAGCCGTGACCGTGGCACCGTCGCCCCGCCGTCGACCACCAGCCCCTTGACCGTCGGGGCGGCAAAGGCCTTCACCGACGTCCCGGCGAAGGTCCTCGTCAGGTCGACCAGCTCCATGCCGAAGCGCAGGTCGGGCTTATCCGTGCCGTAGCGGTCCATGGCCTCGGCCCAGGTGAGCCGGGGGATGGCGCCGGGCCGCTCACCCGTGGCCACCTCGGCCGCGTCGAGCACCGCCTCGGAGACGAAGCCGAGGACGTCCTCCTGGCCCACGAAGGAGGCCTCGACGTCGAGCTGGGTGAACTCGAACTGGCGGTCGGCTCGGAGGTCCTCGTCGCGGAGGCAGCGAGCCACCTGGTAGTAGCGGTCGACACCGGCCACCATCAGCAGCTGCTTGGCGAGCTGCGGGCTCTGGGGCAGGACGTAGCTCGACCCGTGGTGGAGCCGGCTCGGCACCACGAACTCGCGGGCCCCTTCGGGCGTGGGTGCCCACAACAGCGGCGTCTCCACCTCGCAGAAGCCCTGCCGGTCCATGGCGTTGCGCAGGGCGCGCACCACGGCTGCCCGGAGGCGCAGGTTGGCCTGGAGCCGAGGCCGGCGAAGGTCGACGTAGCGGTGGCGGAGCCGGACAGCCTCGTCGACGTCGACCCGGTCGTCGACAGCGAACGGGGGTGGATCGGCCTCGGCCAGCACCTCCACCGTGCAGTCGCCGACCTCGACGGCGCCGGTGGCCAGGTCGGCGTTGGCCGTCCCTTCTGGTCGGGCACGCACCACGCCGGTCACCGCCACCACGTACTCGCTGCGGGCCTCGACGGTCCCCGGCACCACGCACTGGACGAGGCCTGAGTGGTCCCGCAGGTCGACGAAGGCGAGGTGCTCGCCGTGCTCGCGCCGCCGGGCGACCCAGCCGCACAGTCTTACTGCGCTGCCGACGTGCGCTTCACGCAGCTCGCCGCAGAGGTGGGTGCGCATCGACGTCGCCGAACCCTCCTGGTCGGCCAGGCCGCCCGCTGGTGGTGGGGCTGGCATCACGGGTTCTCCTCCTCGTGCTCGTCCTCGTGCTCGTCCTCGGCAGTGCCGGAAGCGTCCGGAGCGCGCTGCGGTGTCTTCGCTGCCCTCTGTCGTACCGCGTCCACCACGGCGTCGAGCGGCACGGAAACCTGCTCCTCGTCCACCCGCAGCGGTCGGATGGCCACCTCGCCGGCGGCCAGCTCGTCCGGTCCGACGATGACGGCGCATCGCGCCCCGGAACGGTCGGCCGCCTTCAACTGGGAGCGCATCGACCGTCCGTCGAACGCCCGGTCCGCCCGGAGGCCGGACCGTCGTAACCTGGCGGTGAGGTCTCGCGCGGTGGCGCCGCCCACCACGTCGACGACGAAGGCGTCCAGCGCCGGTGGCTCCACGACGAAGGCCTGCTCGGCGTCGCAGGCGAGGAGGAGCCGCTCGATACCGATGCCGAAGCCGATCCCCGGCGTCGGCGGACCACCCATCACCTCGACCAGCCCGTCGTAGCGGCCACCGCCCCCGACGCCGTTCTGGGCGGCGTCAAGGGATGGTGCGGTGAACTCGAACGTGGTCCTCGTGTAGTAGTCGAACCCCCGGACCAGACGGTCGTCGACGGCGAAGGGCACGTCGAGGGCGGCGAGGCCTTCCCTGACCCGGTCGAAGTGGCGCCGGCAGGCTTCGCAGAGGTGGTCGAGCATCCGGGGTGCCTCCGCCGTGACCGCCCGGCACTCGGGCCGCTTGCAGTCGAGCACGCGCAGCGGGTTCGCCTCGAGCCGCTCGGCGTGCTCGGCGCACAGCTCTGCCCGGCGGGGCCGGAGGTAGGCCCGCAGCTCCTCGAGGTAGGCGGGTCGGCAGGTCGGGTCGCCCATCGAGTGCACCTTCAGGTCGACACGGGAAAGACCCACGCCAGCCAAGAGGTCGTGGGCCAGGGCGATGACCTCGACGTCGAGGTCGGCATCGCCGGTGCCGATCGCCTCGACCCCGAGCTGGTGGTGCTGGCGGTAGCGACCGGCCTGGGGGCGCTCGTAGCGGAACGCCGGCGTGACGTACCAGGCCTTCCACGGCACAGGCGGCCGGTGTTGGACGAAGGCCCGCACCAGCGGAGCGGTCCCCTCGGGACGCAGGGCCAACGACCGGCCACCACGGTCCTCGAACTCGTACATCTCCTTGCCGACGACATCGCTCCCAGCCCCGATCCCTCGTCGAAAGACCCTCGTCTCCTCGAAGATCGGGGTATGGGCAAGGCCATAGCCAGCCGCTTCGACCACGGCGGCGAACCGGGCCACCAGGGCTTCCCAGCGTGCCGATTCGGGGAACAAGACGTCGCGCGTGCCGCCCGGGGCGCGCGCCGGCTGCAGGTCGTCGGCCATGGATGCGCTCAGTCCTTCTTGCCCGGGAGGATGCGGTACACGTCGTAGACGGCATCGAGCTGCCGGATGGACCCCAGCACTGCCTCGAGGTGGGTGGGGTCGGCCAGCTCGATGTCGAAGCGCATCCGGCTGATCCGGTCGGCGTCGGTCTGCGTGTTGGCTCCCACGATGTTGAGGTGGTGCTCGGAGACGACGCTCGTCACGTCAGCCAGCAGCCGCGACCGGTCGATGGCCACGACCTCGATGGTGGCCACGAACACGCCAGAGGACCGGTGGTCCCATTCGACCTCGATGAGCCGCTCGCGAGAACGGCTGGCCAACGCCGCGGCGTTGGCGCAGTCCGCCCGGTGGACGGAGACCCCCCGGCCCCGGGTCACGAACCCGACGATCTCGTCGCCGGGCACCGGGGTGCAGCAGCGGGACAGCCGCACCATCAGGTCGTCGAGGCCCTCCACGTACACGCCGGCAGCATGGGGCCGACCGGGCCGCGCCGAGAGGTGCTGGGCGCGGGCGGTGACCGGCAGTTGCTCCTCGTAGATCCCGCCGCGGAGGTCCCGATGGAGACGCTGGGCTACCGCTCGGGCCGAGATTCGGTTGTCGCCGATGGCAGCGAACAGCGTGTCGAGGTCGGCGTAGTTCATGGCCGCAGCCAGCTCGGCCAGGGCGTGGTCGGACGTCAGCTTCTGGACGGGCAGCCCCTCCCGTCGGAGCTCTTTGACCAGCTCCTCTCGCCCAACCTCCTTGGCGTCCTCGCGTCGCTCCCGTGAGAACCACTGGCGGATCTTCGTCCGAGCCCGTGACGAGGCGACGATGGCCAGCCAGTCGCGCGACGGACCGGCCGTCGGGGCCTTGGAAGTGAAGATCTCGACAGTGTCGGCCGACGACAGGCGGGTCTCGAGCGGGACGAGCCGACCGTTCACCTTGGCGCCGATGCACCGGTGGCCGACCTCGGTGTGGATGGCGTAGGCGAAGTCGACCGGGGTGGCATTCGCCGGCAGGGCGATGACCCGGCCCTTCGGCGTGAACACGTAGACCTCGTCCTGCTCCAAGTCGAGCTTGAGCGCCTCGAGGAACTCGATCGGATCGGTCGTCTCGTTCTGGAAGTCGACGATCCGCTGCATCCACTCGATCTCCGCCGTCGTGGCACCCGTCTCGCGAGCGAGCGCCTGGCGTTCGGCGAGCCGGTCGGCTGCCGCCTTGGCTTCGGTGCTGGGATCGCCGGAGCCGCGCGCCGCCGTGGAGCGCGCCTTGCTCCGGGGCCGGCGCACCGAGGCCGCGTCCTTGATGGCCCGGGCCCGGCGGGCCGACCGTGTCGGACCCGGGTCGTCCGGCGCGCCATCCACCTCGTCCGGGTGCTCCTTGTAGTCCCAGTGGGCGGCGATCCCGTACTCGGCCCGGCGGTGCATCTGGTGCGTACGAACCTGCACTTCGACCGGCTTGCCGTCCAGTCCGATGACCGTGGTGTGGAGCGACTGGTAGAGGTTGAACTTGGGCGAGTTGATGTAGTCCTTGAACCGGCCCTGTACCGGGGGCCAGATGGCATGGATCGCTCCGAGGGCCGCCCAGCAGTCCTTCTCCGAGTCGACGATCACCCGAATGCCCACCAGGTCGTAGAGTTCGTCGAACTCTTTGCCGCGGACGACCATCTTCTCGTAGATGCTCCAGAGGTGCTTGGGCCGGCCGGTCACCTCGGCCCGCACGCCCGAGGCCGCCAGGCGCTCACGTACCGCGGACAGGACCCGCTCGAGGTACTCGTCTCTGAGAGGCGCCCGACTGGCCACCATCTGCTCGATCTCCGCGTACCGCTTGGGGTGCAAGGTAGCAAAGGCCAGGTCCTCGAGCTGCCACTTGACCGACTGGATGCCCAGCCGGTGGGCGAGCGGCGCGTAGATGTCGAGCGTCTCCTGAGCGATGCGCCGCTGCTTCCACTCGGGCATCACCGACAGGGTGCGCATGTTGTGGAGCCGGTCGGCCAGCTTGATGATCAGGACCCGCCAGTCCTTGGCCATGGCCACCAGCATCTTGCGGACGGTCGCCGCCTGCTGTGCCTCCTTGGAGTCGAACTGCAACCGGTCGAGCTTGGTGACCCCGTCGACGATCCGCGCCACCGTCTCCCCGAACAGGTCGGAGATCTCCTCCAGCGTGACGCCGGTGTCCTCGACTGCGTCGTGCAGCAACGCGGCAACGACGGTCTGGGCATCGAGGCCGAGGTCGGCCACCACCCCGGCAACGGCGATCGGGTGCGTCACGTACGGCTCCCCCGACTTGCGTCGCTGGCCGGCGTGGGCCTTGGTGGCCACCTCGGCTGCCTGCAGGATCAGCGAGACGTCGTCGGAGGGATGGCGCCGCCGGAAGGCATCGAGCACCGGCTGAAGGAGGGACGTCGGTACCGTCGCAGGGTACGGGCCCTCGGACGCGGTCTCACCCGTTCCGCCACCGACACCGTTGGCCGGAACGGGTTGCACCACTGCCATGGCTACACGGTACCCGGCGCCCGACCCACCCTGGCGCCGTTCGCGGGGGTGGCGATCCCCCGGTCGGTCAGCGACGTCGGGCGCCCTTGCCCTTGCCCTTGCCCTTGCGTGGACGGGGTGCCGGACGGGCGCCGACGCCCTGCGGCCGAGCCGTTGCCACGGCCACCGGCCCGGCCCCACCCGCCGAGCTGGCCCCTCCCGAGCCGGCCGATCCGCTACCGCTGTTCGCCTGCCCCCGGGACGACCCCGGCCGGAGGACGCCGTTGCCACCGTCGGCGCCCCGAGCCGAGCGCGTTGCCGCCCGGACGCTGGTGGCGCCCGACAAGGCTGCAGCGGCCGCCGGGGTGAGGACCCCGAGACGGTCGCCGCCACGGGCCTCGAGCCGCTGGCGGATGGTGGCGTAGCGAGGCTCCCGCTCCTTCATCACGGCGAGCAGCGGCGAGGCGACGAAGATCGACGAGTACGCCCCACTGGTCAGTCCGATGACCAAAGCCAGCCCGAAGTTCTCGAGGGTGGTTGCCCCCAACACGAACGATCCGACCACCAGCACGGCAAGCACGGGCATGATGGCCACGAGTGACGTGTTCACCGACCGGGCCAGTGTCTGGTTCATCGAAAGGTTGACCATGTCCGAGTAGGTGATCCGCCCCGACGCACCCAAACCGTTGGTGTTGTCCCCGACCCGGTCGAAGACGACCACCGTGTCGTAGAGCGAGTAGCCGAGCACGGTCAACACGGCGATGACCGTGTCCGGGGTCACCTGGAAGCCGGTCAGCGAGTAGATGCCGACCGTCACCAGGATGTCGTGGAGCACGGCGACCAAGGCGGCAATCGCCATCTTGAACTCGAACCGGATCGAGATATAGGCGACCACGGCCACGAAGAACACGATCAACGCCTCGACGGCCTTGCTGGTCACCTGGCCACCCCAGGTCGGCCCGACGTCGGTGAAGGAGACCTTCGACGCTGCTGCCGCGGCGGGGATCCCGGCCGCCTTGGCGAGGGCCGTCGTCACGGCCTGCTCGATGGAGTCCCGCTTGGCCACCGTCAGCCCGTTCAGGTCACCTTCGACCTCGATCTGCTTGGTGCCTGTCACCTGGTTGGTCAGCTGCACGACGGTGGACTGGGTCACCCCGGCGGTCTTCACCGCTGCCCTGGCCTGGGCCACCGTCAACGACTGCGAGGTCACCGTCCACGACTGGCCGCCCTTGAAGTCGATGCCCAGGTTGAGGCCACGGGTGGACAACGACACCACGCCGACCAGGATGACGAACGCCGACAGGGCGAACCAGCGCCGACGCTTGCCGATGAAGTCGAACGACGTCTGGCCCCGGTAGAGGCGCACGAGCACGTTGGGCCGTCGGTCGCCGTCCACCGACCCCTCGGCCACCCCGCCGTCGGCCACCCCTCCGTCGGCCTGCCCACCGTCACCGGGCTCCAGCACCTCGGGACCGCCCTCGGCTCCGACGGCACCGTCTACCACGGCGGCTTCCTCTGCCACGTCGGCCTGCTCCGTCCCCGGGGCCGTCGCCTTGGGGCCGGACCCCGCTTTCGTCCGACGCGACGCGCTCACTTGGCCCCCTCCACGTCCATGCCGAGCCCCCGGGCGACCCCGAGCCCCCGGGCCTGGGTCGCTGCCTTGCTCCGCCCGAGCAGGATGACGAACGGCCGGGTGAAGAAGTAGGTCACCACCACGTCGAGCACAGTCGAGATGCCGAGGAACAGGGCAAAGCCGCGGACCGAGCCGATCGAGATGAAGTAGAGGATGGCAGCACCGAGCAGCGAGACGGCGTCAGCCGCCAGCACCGTCCGGTAGGCACTGGCGAAGCCCCGGTCGACGCTCGTACGAACGGTCCGTCCGGACCGGGCCTCGTCTTTCAGTCGTTCGAAGTAGACGATGTACGAGTCGACGGTGATCCCCACCGAGACGATGACGCCGATCACCCCGGCCAGGTCGATGGTGGTGCCGAGGCTGTGGCCCATGGCGGCGATGACCGACCAGAGCACCGATCCGGTCAGCAGTAGACCGGAGACCACTACGACGCCGAGCAACCGGTAGTAGACGAGGATGTAGGCGAGCACGAGCACCAGCCCCGCCAGCCCCGAGATCAACCCGGCGTCGAGGGACGACTTGCCGAGGGTCGGCGACACCGTCTGGACGGTCAACCGGTTGAGCTTGACCGGGAGCGAGCCGTAGTTCAGCTCGATGGCCAGCTCCTTGGCCTGGTTCTCGGTGAAGCCCCCGCTCACCTGCACGCTGCCGTTGAACGAGCTCGGTGCCGACGAGGTGGCGCTCGTGATGGGCGCCGAGATGACCGTACCACCGAGGTCGACGGCGATGATCTGGTGGAACTGCTGGGCGGCCAGCTTGTCCCATGCCGACGAACCGCTGGAGGTGAGGTTGAAGTCCACCACCCAGGTGCCGTTGACGAGCTGAGCGGAGGCCGACTTCACGATCGAACCGGTCAGGGCGGCCGGCCCGAGCACGTACCGCCCTCCGCCGGCACCCTTGGCCGCCGACAGGAGGACGGTGGCACCCTTGGTGTCAGGGGTCGACCGGTAGGAGGCGAAGGCGGGATCGGGCGGGACGCTGTTGGCGGTGAACCCCGACGTGCTCGCCGGATCAGGCTTCACCCCGAGGTTGGCCTGGGTGAGCGCGTACTGGGACCCGCAGGAGGGCAACGGGCCGCTCGGCGACGCGCCCGACTTCGGCGGCGTGTAGGCGGGTGCGTAGCACAGCGCCGGTCGGAAGTAGAGCTGGGCCGTGTTGCCGATCGTGTCGAGGATCTGCTGGACGTTCTTCGCCCCGGGGATCGACACCGCGACCTGGTTCTTTCCCTGGCTGGCCACCGTGGCCCCAGTAGCCCCGAGGGCGTCGACCCGGTTGTTCATGATGTTGACGATGGTGCTCAGCTGGCCCGAGCTGACCGGACGCGCCGTCTGGTAGGTGACGGCGAGCCCGCCATCGAGGTCGAGCCCCAGCTTGGGCGACCAGTTGGCTCCCAGCGTGGCGCCCAACAGGGCGATCCCGACGATGACCGACGCCGCCAGGCTGGTCCACAGACCTCGGCGCTGCTTCATGGCAGCTCAGACGGAGCCGGCCGGCCGAGCATCCCCGTCGTCGCCGCCCCGCTCCTCGTCGTCGCCGCCCGGAACCCCGTCTGTCGCATCAACTGCGTCCACCCCGTCCCCGTCGACACCGCCCACCCCGTCTGTCTCGCCAGGCTCGCCTGGCTCGTCTTCGCCGTAGTAGCCCCCGTCGTCAGCTTCCTCGCCGGGCGCCGCTGCCGCCTCGAGCCGCCGCACCACATACTGGCGCAGGACCACGAAGGACGCCCCAACGCTGGTCTCCAGCGTGATCCGGTCGCCGTCGATCTCCAGCACGTGGCCCACCAGGCCCCCCGCGGTGAGGACCTCGTCACCCACCTCGAACTGGTTCTGCAGCTCGCGCTGGCGCTTCGCCTTCTGCTGCTGCGGACGATAGAGGAAGAAGTAGAAGGCAGCGCCGATGACGACGAGGATCAACAGGAAGGAGGAGCTACCCGAAGACGTGCTCTTGGCTGCTGCCAGCAGCGACAGGCCGTTCGCCACGGTCGCCGTCATCGACCCGGGGTCGCGCCGCCACAGGCGGTGCGGGACGTTCGTGGGGCCGAAGGGATCAGGGGGGTCAGGTGCACAGGGTCGCCATGCTAGCTGACCCGCGCGTCCTCGCAGGCGCAGCCCACCGGGCGGCTACCGGACCCCGTCCTCGGCCCCCGGTACCGGCCAGGACGCGTCACGCCCACCGTTCCGCCACGTCGCGGCGAACTCGCTCGAGCTCACCCCGTTGGATGGCCTCGGACAGCCGGTCCATGAGCGCCAGCATCCACGACAGGTTGTGGATGGTGATCAGGCGCCAGGCCGTCGGCTCCCCCACGGTGAGCAGGTGGCGCAGGTACCCGCGGGACCACCGGGCGCAGGTCGAGCACGGACAGACCGGATCGAGTGGGCCGTCGTCACGGGCGAAGCGTGCGTTGCGCAGGTTGAGGCGTCCCTCCTCGGTCAGGACTGTCCCGTGGCGGGCCAGGCGAGTCGGCGCCACGCAGTCGAACTGGTCGACCCCGAGGGCCACCGCTTCGACGATCCCCACCGGGTCCCCGACCCCCATCAGGTAGCGAGGACGGTCCGCCGGGAGCACGTCGATGGCAGCCGCCAGGGCATCGAGCAGCTCGGGACGTCCCTCCCCGACCGACAGCCCACCGATGCCGTACCCGTCGAAGTCGAGATCGACGGTCCGCTCGGCGCTCTCGCGTCGGAGCTCCGGGTCCACTCCTCCTTGGACGATGCCGAAGAGGGCCTGGCCGGCCGGCCGGTGCTCGATCCGACGATGATGCTCGCGGGCCCGGGCCGCCCATGCCGCTGTGCGCTCCACGGCCGTGCGCACGATGGCTGTCGGCGCCGGCAGGGTGGTGCAGACGTCGAGCACCATGGCCACATCGGCTCCGATCAGGCCTTGTGCGTCGACGGCGCCTTCTGGTGTCAGCCGGACTTCCGAGCCGTCGTAGACCGAGGTGAACGTCACACCGTCGTCGTCGACCACCGGCGCCAGCGAGTGCACCTGGTACCCGCCCGAGTCGGTGAGGACGTGGCCGCTGAAACCGGTGAACCGGTGGATCCCGCCGAGAGCGGCGACCACCTCGGCGCCGGGCCGGAGCAGCAGGTGGTAGGTGTTGGCCAGCACCACCGCCGGCCCGAGCTGCTCGAGGTCCACCGCGTCGAGGGCCTTGACCGCTCCTCGGGTGCCCACCGGCATGAACGCCGGCGTGCGGTAGGTACCCCGCGCCGTCGTCACCGTGGAGGAGCGGGCTGCACCGTCGCGGGCGACCACGTCCACCTGGGCAGCGGCGCTCACGTCGGCTCTCGGTAGCTGCGCCCCACCAGCATGGCGTCGCCGAAGGAGAGGAACCGGTACCCCTCGGCCAGGGCCGTCGCGTACAGGTCGCGCCAGCGCGGCCCACAGAACGCCTCTACGAGCAACAGCAGGCTGGACCGCGGCAGGTGGAAGTTGGTCAAGACGACGTCGACCAGCGCGAACGGGTAGGAACCGTGGATGAACAGGTCGGTCCTGCCTTCGAGCGCTCCAGTGGCCGCAGCCGATTCGAGGGCGCGCACCACGGTTGTCCCCACCGCCACCACACGTCGGGCGGCACGGCACGCCTCGAGGGTTGCCGCCGGCACCCGGTACCGCTCGGTGTGGATGACGTGGTCCTCGGCCACCTCGGTGGTCACCGGCCGGAACGTGTCAAGCCCGATGGCGAGCTCCACCCGGTGGACCGACGCTCCGGCCGCCACGATGCCGTCGATCACTTCTCTCGTCAGGTGCAGCCCGGCGGTCGGCGCGGCCACCGACCGGTCCGCCTCGTCCTCGTCACGGGCGAACACCGTCTGGTACCGGTCCGGGTCATCGAGCGGTTCGTGGATGTAGGGCGGCAACGGGACCTCGCCGACCGACCTTGCCGCCGACCGGTCGAGCACCGTCACGAGCCGCCGGCCATCGTCTGCCCCCGGCGCCGCGACTCCGACCTCGACCACTGGCTCACCCGTCGGACGTCCATCGGGACCGCAGGCGTACAGGAGCGTCCCCGGCGGCAGCCGTCGGCCGGGACGCACGAGCGCGTACCACCGGCTCCCACCTCCTTCCGCGCGGACGCCAACGGCTGCATCGGCCCTTCGCCAGCCGGCAACGCCCCCGGCCGTCCCCGCGACCGGCTCGAGCAGCAGCACCTCGGCCCGTCCCCCGGTCGAACGGACCAGGCCCAGCCGGGCCGCCAACACCCGCGTCTCGTTGACCACGACGACGTCGCCGGGACCGAGGAGCACCGGAAGCTCTGCCACCCGTCGGTGCTCGAGCACACCGACCGGCGACACCTCCGGAGCGACCAGGAGCCGGGCGGCGCTGCGCGGCTCGACCGGTCGCTGGGCGATCGACCCGGCCGGGAGCGGGTAGTCGAAGGCCGACATGGGCGTCCCCCGGTCACGCCTCGTCACACCCGCGCCGCGCTCCTGTTCGGAGACCTCGCCCATGACGCCATGGTGCCAGACGACGGAACGACCACCGGCACCAGCCACTGTCGGGTCGCGCTGCGCCCCTCAAGCGAGCGGCATCGACACCGGGGCAAGCCCCAAGTGGTCCCATGCACGCGGCGCCGCCACCCGACCACGGGGCGTACGCAAGACAAGCCCCTGGCGGACCAGGAACGGTTCGTAGGCGTCTTCGACGGTCGCCGGCTCTTCGCCGATGCACTGGGCGAGCGTCACCAGCCCGACGGGCCGGCCACCGAACCGCCGGCAGAGGACGTCGAGGATCGCCCGGTCGATCTTGTCGAGGCCGAGCTCGTCCACTCCGAAGAGGTCGAGGCCGGCTCGCGCCGTCTCCGCCGTGATCACACCGTCGGCTCGCACCTCGACGAAGTCGCGAACTCGTCGGAGCAGGCGGTTGGCGATCCGGGGCGTGCCCCGCGAACGGGCGGCAACGTGCCGGGCACCGGGTGCGTCGATGGGGACACCCAGGATGTCAGCCGACCGGAGCACGATCGCCTCGAGCTCGGGGACCTCGTAGTAGTCCATCCGGCCGACGAAGCCGAACCGGTCCCGCAGTGGACCGGTCACCAGGCCGGTACGGGTGGTGGCACCCACCAGCGTGAACCGGGGCAGGTCGAGGCGGATGCTGCGGGCTGTCGGGCCCTTGCCGATCACCAGATCGAGCTTCCCGTCCTCCATCGCCGGGTAGAGGATCTCTTCGACGGCCCGGTTCAGCCGGTGGATCTCGTCGATGAAGAGGACGTCACCATCTTGCAGGTCGGTGAGCAGCGCGGCCAAGTCCCCCGCCCGGACGAGCGCCGGCCCCGACGTGACCCGAAGGCCGACGCCCATCTCGGCGGCGACGATCCCTGCCAACGACGTCTTGCCCAGACCGGGCGGGCCGGCAAAGAGGAGATGGTCGACCGGTTGACCGCGACGCCGAGCCGCCTCTACCACGATGGCGAGATGCTCAGTGAGCTGCTGCTGGCCCACGAACTCGGCCAGGGATCGCGGCCGGAGACCCGCTTCGTCGAGCTCCTCGGTGTCACCGGCGCTCGGGTCGACCGTTCGCTCCAGCTTCGGGACACCTGCCGCCGCCGGGCCGTCGGTAGGGACCTCGTCGGTGACACCTGGTCGGGTGCCTAGAGGGCCCGCGCCCCCGGTCCCCAGCACCTCGCGCCGGGCGGAGGTCACCGGCTCCGCGCCAACGCTCGCAAGGCACCGCGCACCAGCGCTTCGACGCTGGTGGCGTCGGGGGCCGCCTCGAGGGCCGGCTCCACCTCGTCCGTCCCGTAGCCAAGCTCGACCAGCGCGGCCATCGCGTCGTCACGGAGCGACGGCCCCTTGGCGGGGGTCGCCGTCTGGCCGCCCCCGACCAGGTCGGGGACCACGAGCCGTGCTTCGAGCTCGAGCAGCAGCCGGGCGGCTGTCTTCCTCCCGACGCCTGGCACCCGACACAGCGTGGTGGCGTCCCCTGAGGCCACTGCCGTTGAGAGCTCTGCCGGTGACAGCACCGACAGGACGGCCAACGCCAGTGCCGGGCCGACGCCGTGCGCACCGAGCAGCGACTCGAAGCAGCGACGTTCGTCGGCGTGGCGGAAGCCATAGAGGACGATGGCGTCCTCGCGGACGTGGGTGTGCACGTACAGGAACGTCTCTCCCTGCCCTCCCACTCCACTGCCGTCACCACGCGGGACGCCACCGCCAGCAGCGAGCTCGGCGGCTGTCCGCGGGGTGACTTGGACCCGGTAGCCGACACCGCCGACCTCCACCACCACCTCGCCAGGGGACGGCACGTCGACGACAGGACCGCGCAAGGTGCCGATCACCGGGCACCGGGCCTGACGGAGCGCCCACCGGGCACCACCGCGGTGCCGGCAATGGGCCGGGGCGTGCTGGGGCGGGGCGTGCTGGGCCGGGGCGTGCTGGGGCGGGGCGTGCTGGGGCGGGCCGTGCTGGTCGACGCGGCGGCGACGGCCCGGCGAAGCGGCTCGGTGGTCAGGTGGCAGACGGCGAGCGCCAACGCGTCGGCGACGTCAGGCGGGCGCGGCGGCGCTGCCAAGTGGAGCACCGCCGCCACCATCTGCTGGACCTGGGCCTTGGTAGCCCCGCCGAACCCGACGAGCGCCTGCTTCACCTCGTTGGCGGTGTACTGGACGACCGGGACCCCGGCAGCAGCCGCAGCGAGCAGGGCGACCCCGGCTGCCTGTCCGGTGGCCATCGCCGTCCGAGCGTTCACCTGGAAGAAGACCCGTTCGACGACGACCGTGCCTGGATGGTGCTCCTCGACCAGGGCGACCAGTTCGCGCCACAAGGTGTGCAGTCGGTCCGGCAGCGCCACCTCGGGTGGTGTGGCCACCACGCCCCCGGCCACCGCGCGCAGCTCCGCTCCGTCCCGCTCGACCACGCCGTAGCCACACCGGGAGAGCCCGGGGTCGATGCCCAGAACGAACATGCGTTCGAGGATAGTCAACGGCGACCGACCGGCGGTGGACCTACCGTGGCGAACACCGCCCAGGGCGCCGGTCAGCCGTCGTAGGCCGCCAGCACCGCGTCAGGGATGTCGTAGTTGGCATACACGTTCTGGACGTCGTCGTGGTCGTCGAGCGCCTCGATCAGCCGGAGCACCCGTTTGGCCGCTGCTTCGTCCTCGATCGCCACCGTGGTGGTCGGGACCATCACCAGCTCGGCCGTACCCGGTTCGAGGCCAGCTGCTTCGAGCGCGGCACGCACGGCCATGAGCTCGGCGGGCTCGGTGGTCACCAGCCACCGGTCCCCGTCGTCGGCAAGGTCCTCGGCACCGGCCTCCATGGCCACCTCCATGACGCGTTCCTCGTCGGCCCCCCGCGGGACGGCGACGGTCCCCTTCCGTTCGAACTGCCAACTGACGGCGCCGGGCTCGGCCATCGACCCGCCCGACTTGTTGAACAGGTTGCGGATCTCGGCCCCCGTGCGGTTCCGGTTGTCCGAGAGGCACTCGACGATCACGGCGACCCCGTCGGGCCCATACCCCTCGTAGGAGATGGGCTCGTAGCGCACACCCTCGAGCTCGCCCGAGCCGCGCTTGATCGCCCGTTCGATGGTGTCGATCGGCACCGAGGCGTCACGGGCCTTGGCGTACATCGTTCGCAAGGTGGCGTTGGCCGACAGGTCGCTCCCGCCCTCGCGGGCAGCCACTTCGACCTGTCGGATGATCTTGGCGAACACCTTCGCCCGAGCGGCGTCCTGGGCACCCTTGCGGTACTTGGTCGTCGCCCACTTCGAATGTCCCGACATCGGCTGGTTCCTCTCTGCTCCTCCCGGGAGCCGCCGCCGGCAGCGAGACCGCCATCCGGCTGCGCCATCCCGGTGAGCCCGGGCTCAGGCCCCCTTGGCCATCTCGACAAAGTAGCGATGCACCCGGGTGTCCGTGGTCAGCTCCGGGTGGAACGAGCTGACCAGCACGCTCCCCTGCCGGCACAGGACCGGGCTCCCGGTACCCGCCACCGAGCCCGAAGGACCCAGTGGGAGCCGGGCCAGGACGTCGACCCCCGCTCCGGCCCGCTCCACGAGCGGCGCCCGGATGAAGACGGCGTGCAACGGCGGCGAGCCCAGCGCGTCGACCTCCAGGTCGCACTCGAAGGACGCCGCCTGGCTGCCGAACCCGTTGCGCCGGACCTCGAGGTCGATGCCGCCGAAGTGGGCTTGGTCGGGACGTCCGTCGCTGACCTCGCCGGCCAGGAGGATCATCCCTGCGCACGTACCGAAGACAGCCGTGCCGGCGTCGAGCAGGTCGCCCACCGGCCCGAGCAGCCCCGACGAGGAGAGGAGCAGCGACAGCGTCGTCGACTCTCCTCCCGGCAGCACCAGGCCGTTCACGCCGGCCAGGTCAGCCGGTTCGAGCACCGGACGCGCCGGTTCACCAAGGTGCTCGAGCACGCGTAGGTGCTCCCGGACGTCGCCTTGGAGGGCGAGCACGCCGATCATGACGACAGCACCACGCGGCGGCCCAGCCCCGGCCCGGGGGTCAGCTCACCACCCGCGTTCGGCCAGCCGCACGTCCAGCGCGGCGACCTCCTGGCCCGGCATGGCCGAGCCAAGGCCCGTGGACACCTTTGCCACCAGCGCGGCGTCGGTGAAGTGCGCGGTCGCCTCCACGATCGCCCGGGCCCGACGGGCCGGGTCCTCGCTCTTGAAGATGCCCGAGCCGACGAAGACCGCCTCCGCCCCGAGCTGCATGACGAGCGACGCGTCAGCAGGCGTGGCAATGCCGCCCGCACAGAACAACGGGACCGGCAGTCGCCCCGTTTCGGCGAGCTCCTGCACCAGCCCGATCGGCGCAGCGAGCTCCTTGGCCCAGGCGTAGCGTTCTGCCGGATCGGCCTGGGTGATGCGCCGGATGTCGCCGAGGATGGACCGCAGGTGGCGGACGGCCTCGACGATGTTGCCGGTACCCGCCTCGCCCTTCGAGCGGATCATCGCCGCACCTTCCGAGATGCGGCGCAGTGCCTCCCCGAGGTTGGTCGCCCCGCACACGAACGGCACGGTGAACGGCCACTTGTCGATATGGTGCGCCTCGTCGGCCGGCGTGAGCACCTCGCTCTCGTCGATGTAGTCGACGCCGAGGGACGCGAGCACCTGCGCTTCGGCGAAGTGGCCGATGCGCGCCTTGGCCATCACCGGGATCGTCACCGCCGCCTTGATCCCCTCGATGAGCGCGGGGTCGCTCATCCGAGCCACCCCGCCGTCGCGCCGGATGTCAGCCGGGACGCGCTCGAGCGCCATCACAGCCACCGCGCCGGCGTCTTCGGCCACCTTGGCCTGCCCGGCGTCTACGACGTCCATGATGACGCCTCCCCGCAGCATCTCCGCCAGACCCCGTTTGACAGTGAACGTCCCCGTGACTGGGGGCGTCCCGTCCGATGCACTGGCGTTCGGCGCAGGAGTCGTCATGGCCGAAGCTTACTGTCGCACCAGGTGGTCTTCGACCGGCCAGGGAGAGCCAGCTCGCGCCGGGCCGCCGACAGCCCGGGGCGCCCCCGACCGGACCACGGCCACCGGTGGCAGGGCCCGAGCCGGGGGAACCACGAGCCGCACGTCACTGCTGCAGGACGGCCTCGGCCTCGATCTCGATCGTGACGCGCTTGGCCACGACCAGGCCACCGGCCTCCATCACTGCCCCGAAGGAGACGCCAAAGTCTTCACGGTCGATCTCGGTCGTGGCGCTGAACCCGGCCCGGTGGTTGCCGTAGGGGTCCTTCACGACACCCTCGAGCGTCGTGTCGAGCACGACCGTGCGGGTGACTCCCCGGATGGTCAGCTCACCCTCCACGTCCCAACGCCCCTTGCCCGTCGGTCGGACGGCCGTGCTCTGGAACGTCCAGGTCGGATTGTTCGCCACGTCGAAGAAGTCGTTCGTCCGCAAGTGCTCGTCGCGGCTCTCGTCGCGGGTGTCCACGCTGTTGGCGTCGATGGTCACCCGCACCGAAGACTGCGTCGGGTCCTCGGCGACGACCAGCGTCCCCTCGAAGCTGGTGAAGCGACCGCGCACCTTCGAAACGGCCATGTGCCGTACCGAGAAGCCCACATGGGTGTGCGACTGGTCGAGCGCGTACGTGCCGACCGCCGGCAGCTCTACGCCGTCGACCACCCTGCTCGTGACTTCTGTCCCGTCAGCCATCTCATCCTCCTCTTGTCTGCTCCTGTCCCGGCGGGGCGCCGGCAGGCACACCGCCGGGCACCGCTCGGGCCGGAAGTGCTACTTGCTTTCGCAACTATTCTACCGGCGAGCAATTGCGCATGCAACTATCCCTCTGTTCTCGGTACACTGAGCACATGGCCGACGGAGGAACCACGGTGCACCGACCGGCCACCGGCACCGCCGTCACGGGAGCCGAGGAGCCGGCACGCTCCGACCACGGGTGCGAGCACGGCGACGGGCACGTCGACCGGATGACCACCGCCGGGCTCCTCTTCGAGGCAGCCAGCGGGCTCCGACGCCTCGTCGAGCACCGGCTTGCCGTCCAGTCGGGTGCCTCGAACCAAGCGCTCGACGTGTTGGTGCGCCTGTCGCGAACGCCGGGAGGACGCCTGCGGATGAGCGAGCTGGCCGACCAGATCTCCCTCACCCGTAGTGGGCTCACCCGGGCCGTCGACCGGCTCGAGCAACGTGGCCTGGTCGAGCGGGCGTCGTGCCCCGAGGACGGCCGGGGGGCCTTTGCCGTGCTCACACCCACCGGCGCCCGGCTGATGTCCGAGGTCCTCCCCTCGCACGCCGCACAGCTCGACGACGTGTTCACCGGACTGTTCACTGCCGAGGAGGAGCGGACGCTCACCGCGCTCCTGCGTCGCCTGCGCGACCACGTCCACACTGGCTCGCCCGACGCCCCCGCCTAGCCGGCGAGGCGACGGCCGGATCGCCGGACCCTTACTCGAGGGCGAGGGTGGCGGCCCTAACGGCGGTGTGGTCGAGGTTGCCCTCTCGGGGAACGTCGTCTGCTCCCACCGGGTCCACCCACAACGGACGCGTGCTCCGGGCGATCGGTCCTCGCTCCCACGGAGCAGGTGCCGGGCTGGTCGAGGACGCCACGACGAGCAGGCGCTCGAGGGCGGCCGCCAGGCCGGGGGGGTAGCGGACGACGGCAGCCGCCCGCTGATCGGCGCGGAACGCCCGCGACGGACCGAGCAGGGACCGGACCCGATCGGCGCCTCGACCGCCCACGGCGGCCAGCGGTGCCGTCACGGCGAGCGCTGCAGCAGCGAGCTCAGTCTCGTGGAGCTTGACGCGCACCAGCTCGTGGGCCAGCACCCCTTCCAGTTCGACGACAGAAAGGGACGACTCCAGCCCGGCGGTGACCACGAGCACCGACGGCCTTCGCGGCCGAGCCAGCGCCAGCGCGTTGGCCCCTGGGTGGTCGACCACCATGATGTCGGGAGACGCTACGCCGATGGTGGCGCACAGGCCTTCAGCAAGGTTTCGCAGCCTCGGGAGCTCCTCGGGTCCGGCCGGGCGTGCCCCGAGCGACCGGACGACAGCTCCGGAACCTGCCCAGCGGAGCAGCCCGACACCGACGAGGCCGACCACGACCACGACCGCGAGCCCGGCAGCGACGGCAGCTCCACCTCCGCCCACCAACCCCGCGACCGCGCCTCCAACCACACCAGCCAGGAGCGCGACCACCGTCACCCGAGAGGCCACCAGCCACAGGGCGCGCCGCTCGTTCGTCGCTACCGTCTCGGCCTCCTCGGCCGCCTCGCTCGACCTCCCGGCGAGGACCTCGGGCGGGACGGGCACGGACGTGCGGTTCGGCACCCCTGTCGTCGCGCGGGTGCGGTGGGTGTCCGGGCGTCCTCGGTGCCCCGAACGCTGGTCGGCACGGTGGGACGATGCCGCTTGTCTACCGGAGCCCGCCCGCCGGTGCCCGGACGATGGTGGTGACGGCCGGCGTGCCGGACCGCCGGAACCGGACCGTCGCGACGAGCCACGGGACCCGCTCACTCGCCATCCTCCCCCACCTGGCCGCTCGAGCAGTGCATCACCAGAGTGTACGGGTGGTCACCGGCGCTCCGCGTCCAGCGTGGCGAGATAGGCCTCCTCGTACCGCTCGGCGAGCCGGGTCATCGAGCACGCCTCGGCCCGTTCCCGACCCCGGGCAACCAGTCGTTCGACCGTCTCGCTCGACGTGCTCGCGCAGACCTCGGCCAAGGCGGCGGCGAGCGCCGTGACGTCGCCCGGCGGGACCAACCGCGCCGCTCCCGAGGCAGCCTGGCGGTAGCCGTCGATGTCGCTCGCCACGACCACGGTGCCCTGCGCCATGGCCTCGAGCAGGACGATCCCGAACGACTCCCCCCCGAGCGACGGCGCCGCCAGCACATGGGCACCCGCCAGGCGACGACGCTTCTCGCTCTCGTCGATGACACCGAGCCAGCATCGTTCGGTCGTTGCCGGGAAGCGCTGCCGGAGCAACGCCGTCTCGGGACCGGTACCGGCGATCCACAGCACCGGGCGCGGCACGGCGAGGCGGTCGTGGGCGGCGAGGAGCACGGCCAGGCCTTTGCGCGGTTCGTGCCGGCCGAGGAAGAGGATGGTAGGACCGATCGTAGGCCATGGCTCGACGCCGCCCACGTCGATGTCCACGCCGTTGTAGAGCAGCTGCAGCGGACCCGGCACCACCGCCGCTGCCGTGGCACGCGCCGCTTCGGACACCGCCACCCGCACGCCGTAGCGGGCCGTCACCCGACCGCCCAGGGGACGGAGGACGCGGTAGCCGGCGCTGACCCCGCTGCGGTGGAAGGTGGCGACGCCGGGAGGTACCCGCCGGCCGACGAGCAACGCCCAGGGCAGCCCGGGGACGAGCGGTTCGTGGACGTGCACCACGTCGAAGCCGCCCGTCCTCACCCTCCTGGCGCTCGCTACCACGCTGGCAAGCGAGCGGGCGATCGGCGCCCTCGAGCCGTTGCCCGGCACCGCGACCGACGGCCCGGTCGGCGTCACCGGTACGCCCTCTGGCACGATGCCGTCCACCGGGGCGAACACCACTGGCCGATGCCCCCGGCGCTCGAGGGCAGCGGCCAGACCGACCACCTGCCCCTGCACCCCACCTGGGACGGACAGGCTGTACGGGCACACCAGGGCAACCTCGAGCGAGGCGTTCACCACGACCTGGTACCAGGCTACCGGGGCGACTGGCGCTGGCTGCGGCGGCTCCACTTCACCGCGTACATGGCGTCGTCGGCTCGACTGAGCAGCACCGACGGGTCGGCGTTCTCCTCGTCGAGCAGCACCCCCCCGACCGACGCCGCTGCGGTGACCACTTCGCCGCCCACCTCGTAGGGTGCGCTCAAGGTGGCCGTGATGCGGTCGCTCATGGCCGCTAACCCGGCCTTCCCGCCTGTCACTTCGCAGACCACGACGAACTCGTCCCCCCCCAGGCGAGCGACCGTGTCCTCGGACCGCACGATGCCCGACAGACGGCGGGCAGCGGCCACCAGCACCTCGTCCCCGACATCGTGGCCCAGGTGGTCGTTGATCTCCTTGAAGTCGTCCAGGTCGAGAAGGAAGATGGCGACGGACCCACCGGCAGCCTCGGTGGCGTTCCGGCGGTGCAAGGCGCCCTCGGCGTGCCGGTCGATCGCGCTCCGGAGACGTTGGGTGAGCAGAGTCCGGTTGGCCAGCCCGGTGAGCGGGTCGTGCAGGGCGAGCTCTGCCAGGCGCGCCTCGTTCCGCTTGCGCTCGGTGACGTCGTGGATGGCCACCACCGCCCCGAGCGTGTCTCCACGTTCGCCCACCAGCCGCTGCCCGTTCACGCTGACCACCCGGCGCGCGCCGGAGCGGGTCACCATGACCATCTCGGCCTCACGGACCCGTTCGCCGGACAGGGCGCGCACCAGCGGGTTCTCGTGCGCCTGCATCGGCTCGCCGTCGACACGCAGCAGTCCTCGTCCGGAGGGGATCTTGCCGATGGGGTCCGACCGGGCGTCGAGCCCATGCAGGCGTTTTGCGGCCGGGTTGAACACCGTCATCCGCCCGTCGGTGTCGCAGGCCACGATGCCTTCCTCCAACGTGTCGAGCAGGGCCTCGAGGAACCGCTGCTCGTCGCCGCGCTCGTGGGCGACACGACGCTGCTCGGTGACGTCGCTGAAGGTGGCAACCGCTCCGGCCACCGTGCCGTCGGCGTCGACCATGGCCCGGGCGTTGACCCGGACCCACAGCGTCGGCAGGCCCTCCCGGATGACCCCCATGACGACCCCGGCCGATGTGCGGCCCTGGGCGAGGCTCCGCACCACGGGGTTGTCCTCGTCAGGCACGGGACGACCGTCGGCGTCGACGAGCTTGGTGCCCGACCGGACGATGTGCGCCAGGACGTCAGGGAGCCGCTTGCCCATCAACCACGAGGACGGGATCCCCGAGAGGCGCTCGAGCGCGTCGTTGACCCGCACGATCGCGCCGGCAGCGTCGACCATCATCACGCCGTCGGCCAACGAGTCGACGATGGCGGCGTGGCGCCGATCGACGTCGTCGGCGCGCGCCTCCCGCCGACGCTGCTCGGTGACGTCTCGGAGGCTGAGCACCATCCCGTGGATGGGGTCCTCGAGGTGGTTCGCCGCCACCACCTCGACGACGACCAGCCGGCCGTCGCTCCGCTGCGCCTGCAGCTCGAGCGACGCGATCAACCGGCGGCGGGCCACGAGGTCGTCGAAGACCGCCCGGAACGCAGGCATGGTCGCCACGTCGAGGCAGTCGAAGATCGACTTCCCGACGGCTTCCTCCGGCTCGATGCCGAGCACCCGACGGGCCGAGGCGCTGACGAAGCCGACCCAACCCGAGGCATCCGTCACCACCACGACGTCGAACTCGTGCCCGATGAGCGCCCGGAGGCGCAACCGCACCGCCCCCGCTGCCTCACTCGACGTGGCGGCGTCGGGCTGATCCTGTTCCGCCTCACTTGGACGCACGCCGTCGGTCGTGGCTGACGGGGTACTGGTACTGGCATTGGGGCTGGTGGTGAGGCTGGCGGTGGCACCGGTGGGGATACCCGGCTCGACTGCTTCCCCCTCATCTGTCCCGGGTTGTCCTGGACCCGACGACGGGGCCAGAGCACCAACGGCAGGCACACCGAGCGCCGCCTCGGTGGCACCGAGCTGGAGCTCACCGGTCACGAGGCCACCGCCACGGCCAGCCCGCCACGCCTACCCTCCCGACGGTCCGACGGCCACACCGGTTGGAACGCGTGCCACTGCTCGGGAGCTCTGCTGATGAGCCCCTCGAGCCGGGTGGCAATGGCCTGGGTCAGCCGTTGGACGTCGGTGCGCAACGAGCCCGTCCGCGTCAGGTCGAGCGGCTCCTCGACGACGGCGTGGTGATCGCGACCAGGCCCGCTGTAGACCGCCGCCGTGAGCAGCGTCGCCCCCGTGCGCAGCGCCAGGGCCGCTGGTCCCGCCGGCATCGTCGTGCGCTCGCCGAAGAACTCGACCTCGACCCCGGTACCCGTCAGGTCGCGCTCGCAGAGGAGACCGATCAGCCCGCCTGCGTTCAGGGTGCGAAGAAGCACGCTCCCTGCGCTGTTGTCGAGGGGGACGATGGTCAGCCCCATCGAGGCACGCTCGGCCACGAAGTAGTCGAAGAGCGCCTCGGGCTCGAGGCGCTCGGCGACCGCAGTCATCGGGTACCCGGCTGCGGCCAGGAAGGCCCCACCGAACTCCCAGCTCCCTACGTGCGGGAGGGCCATCACCACGCCCGTGCCCGAGGCCATGCCGGCAACGATGTGCCGCCACCCGTCCTCGACGACCACGAAGCGCTGTTCGACCTGGCTCCGGGTGGCCGAGGAGAGCCGTGCGCCCTCGACCCAGTAGCGGGCATACGCGTCGAAGGCCCGGCGCACCCAGCGGTCCATCTCGCTCTCCTCGAGGTCGGGCCCGAGCACGCGTCGCAAGTTCCGGGCCACCACCGCCCGTTGGTCGTGCTGTAGGCGAGCCAACACGCCGCCAACCGCACGACCGACCCCGAGCGCCACCGGCTCGGGCAGGACGGCGAGCGCGCCGCCCAGCGTCCGGTAGGTGTGAAACGCCAGCCCACCTCCTCGTGCCACTGCCCCTCCGCTCCTGTCCGTCCGCCTCGGTCGTCCACTCGAGGTATCGGCACGCTCAGGGGCGATCCTGAGCCAGCCACTCACCTCGTGGCGCGTTCAGTGACGATCCTGCGCCTTGGGCGCAGCGTCAGTGCGTCTGATGACGATCCTGGGCCCTCCACCCAAACCTGTCATGACGACGCTGCTTCGAGCGGCGCCGCGATGCCAACCTATCCGCTCCGACGCGCCACTGCCCGGGACCGCAAGCTCGATCGCGCCGACCCGGACCGCCAGGTACGTGCCGTACGGGCTGACGTCCCGCTGTGACGTCGCAGCCGCCACCGAGAGGACGCCCGACCCGAAGCTTGCCGCCGCCGCCGCCGGACCGTGGCGCGCGTGCGGGCCACGTGGACACGAGCCCGTCGGGTCTGCACCGGCGCCTCGGCCGCACGCCACACCTTCGCAAACCGCCCCGCTGCCGTTGCTGCCGTCAGGGCGAGCATGGTCCACAGGACCGGGACCAGCAGGACCGACGACAACAGCCCGATGCCGAGCAGGATCATCCGCTCGGCTCGCTCCATCAACCCGCCCTTGGCGGACAAGCCCAACGACTCGGCCTTTGCCCGCACGTAGGAGACCAGGGTCGCGACCGCCAGGACGGCAAAGGGAAGGAGCACCAGGTGCCCAGGGTCGTGCCCCTCGAGGTACCAGGCCACCCCGCCCAACAGCAGTGCATCGGCGACACGATCGGTCACCGAGTCGAAGAACGCTCCCCGTACCGAGGCCGTGCCCGAGGCCTTGGCTACCGGACCATCGAGGAGGTCGTGCAGGCCCGTGACAACGAGGAGAACGATGGCGATGACGAAGTGCCCCGTCCCGATGGCGACAGCCGTAGCCGTGGCCGAGACGAGCCCCGTGGCCGTGAGGACGTCGGCGGAGACCCCCCACTGCTGCAACCGTTGGCCGGCCGGCCGTGTCGCCCGGTCGACCGTGGTGCGCCAACGCCCGTCGAACATGCAAGCTCCTCCCTGCTGGGATCAGGCTACCACCGCATCCCCGGCGATCTGGCCTGGGAACAGGCTGCCCGCCGACCGAGCCCGCCGACCGAGCCCGTCACGCCGGCCAGGAGCCGTGGAGCTTCGCCCACGTGTCGGGGAGCGACTCGGGGAGCACGCGGACCCCGGCGACGGTCGTCATGAAGTTGGTGTCCCCGGCCCACCGGGGCACCGCGTGGACATGGACGTGCCGGGGGATCCCCGCCCCGGCCGCGGGGCCCAGGTTCGCCCCCATGTTCATGCCCTCAGGGGCGTAGGCGGCCTCGATGGCCGACAGGGCGTCTTCGACCATCGTCCACAAGTCGCTCCGTTCGTCGGCGTCGAGCTCGGCGAGGCTGGCGACGTGGCGACGCGGCATGACGAGCAGGTGGCCGGGTGCATACGGGTAGGCGTTGAGCACCGTCACGCACCGCGCTCCCCGGGCGACCACACCGTTGTCCGCGGACGGGTCGCCACTGGCGACGATCCGGCAGAAGACGCACTCCTCGTCGTCGCCCGGCTCCGCCGCCCCTCCTTCCCCGAGGTCGGGAGGTCGGGCAGTGAGGCCCGTCACGTAGGCGTTCCTCCACCCGGCCCACAGCTGGTCGAGCGTCATCGCCCCCCCGCGGGCACGTCCTCGTTCCGGCGCTCAGCCACGACAGCCTCGAGCTCGTCGGTGAACGCAGTGAGCGCCACGCCGCGCTCGGGCCGGTCCGACCCCCGCCGGTTGACCCCTACGGTTCCGGCTGCCACGTCGTCGTCCCCGACGACCAGTACGTAGGGGACCTTGGCCAGCTTGGCGCGACGGATCCGCGCACCGAGGGGCTCGGTGGCCCCTTCGACGCTGACCCGGCCTCCGACGGCAGCAAGTCGATCGGCCACCTTGGACGCGTAGGAACCGTGGTCGTCCCGTACGGGCAGGACCCGCGCCTGCTCTGGAGCTAGCCACACGGGCAGAGCACCGGCGTAGTGCTCGAGGAGGATGGCGAAGAACCGTTCGACACTGCCGAACAGCGCCCGGTGGATCATGATCGGCCGATGACGGGCGTTGTCGGCGCCGACGTACTCGCAGCCGAAGCGCTGTGGGGTCTGGAAGTCGAGCTGGATGGTCGACATCTGATGGGTTCGCCCGATGGCGTCCTTGGCTTGGACCGAGATCTTGGGACCGTAGAAGGCGCCGCCACCCTCGTCGAGCACGAGGTCGAGGTCCATAGCAAGCGCGGCGGTCCGCAGCGTGTCGGTCGCCTCCTCCCACTCCTCCTCCGTGCCCACGGCCTTTCCTTCGGGCCTGGTCGACAGCTCGAGGTAGAAGTCGGCCAAGCCGTAGTCACGGAGGACCGACAACACGAACGCCAAGGTGGTCCGCAGCTCGTCGGCCATCTGTTCGCGAGTGCAGAACAGGTGGGCGTCGTCTTGGGTCATGCCGCGGACCCTGGTCAGGCCGTGGACGACCCCGGACTTCTCGTAGCGGTACACGGTGCCGAACTCGAAGAGCCGGAGCGGCAGCTCGCGGTAGGAACGCTGACGGCTCTTGAAGATGAGCACGTGGAACGGGCAGTTCATCGGCTTGAGGTAGTAGTCCTGCCCGCCGTCGAGCTGCATCGGTGGGAACATCCCCTCGGCGAACCAGTCGAGGTGCCCCGAGGTCTCGAAGAGCTCGGCCTTCGTGATGTGCGGCGTGGCCACGAACTCATAGCCCGCCGCGGCATGGCGCTGACGGGAGTAGTCCTCCATGAGGCGCCGGACGAGGCCGCCTCTCGGATGGAAGACCGGCAGACCCGATCCGATCTCCTCGGGGAACGAGAACAGGTCGAGCTCGAGCCCGAGCTTGCGGTGGTCCCGCCGCTCGGCCTCGGCCAACCGCTCGAGGTGCTCGGCCAGTGCCGCCTCGGACTCCCAGGCCGTGCCGTAGATCCGCTGCAGCTGCGGGCGCCGCTCGTCACCCCGCCAGTACGCTCCGGCCACCCGCATCAGGGCGAAGTGGCCCAACGAGCGAGTGGAGGGGACGTGCGGGCCCCGGCACAGGTCGGAGAAGCCGGGCGCGTTCCAGTAGACCGACACCACGTCGCCACCGTCGGTCCTGCTGGCGTCCACCTCGGTCGCCCCGTCGCGGACTGCCTCGATGATCTCGAGCTTGAACGGCTGGTCTCCGAAGAGGACGAGACCCTCCTCGATGGTGTGCTCGTGCCGAACGAAGGGCTGGTCCTCGGCGATGATCGCCCGCATCTCGGCGTCGATCCGGACCAGGTCCTCCTCGCTGAAGTGGGCGCCACCAGGGAGGGCGAAGTCGTAGTAGAAGCCGTCCTCGATGACCGGCCCGATGGCGTACTTGGCGCCCGGCCACAGCCGGAGGACGGCCTGGGCGAGGACGTGGGCGGTCGAGTGCCGCAGCACGTCGCGACCGAGGTCCGAGCCGGCGGTCACGATGGACACCGTCGCACCCCCGGGCAACGGCCGAGCGAGGTCGGTGAGCTTGCCGTCGACGGTGACGGCCACGGCGTCGCGAGCCAGACGTCGGCCGATCGACGCCGCCAGGTCCGCACCGGTCGCTCCCTCGGGGAGGGACCGGTGCGACCCGTCGGGTAGGACTACCTCGATCTCGACGTCACTGCTCACAGCTCGACCCCCAGCAATCGCGCTCCCTCACCGACTGGCAGCCCGGCCGACGCCGCCTCGTCGAGGGCGCCCAGCGCCCCCGGGGTGTCGAGGTCCGAGTCGACGTGCTGCCGGACGCGGTCGACGACACCCGCCGCCGCCTCCGAGCCCGGCCGGTCAGGCGCGCCGCGCCATCGCTCGAGGCGAGCCGCCGCTCGGACCAGGTCCTCGTTCGACCACTCCCAGTCGTGCCGATAGTGGTGGCCCAGTAAGGCGAGCCGGACGACCGGCGGCTCCCACGACTTCAACAGGTCGCTGACGAACACGAGGTTCCCCAGCGACTTGGACATCTTCGCTCCACCGAGACCGACCAAGCCCACGTGTAGCCAGTAGCGGACGAAGCGGACGCCAGTCACCGCCTCGGACTGCGCCGTCTCGCACTCGTGATGCGGGAAGATCAGGTCGCGTCCACCCCCGTGGATGTCGACCGTCTGTCCGAGCTCCCGCATGGCCAACGCCGAGCACTCGATGTGCCACCCGGGACGTCCGGGCCCCCATCGCGACTCCCAGGCCGGCTCGTCAGGGAGGGATGGCTGCCACAGCACGAAGTCGAGCGGGTGACGCTTGTTGGGGTCGCCTGGGCTCCCCCCGTGCTCGGCGGCGAGCACCAGCATCGTCGCCTCATCGGCGTGGCTCACCGACCCGAAGCGTTCGAAGGTGGTCACGTCGAAGTAGACGGCACCCCCGGACTGGTACGCGTGCCCCGACTCCAATGCCTCTCCGACGAGCGTCAGGATGTCGGGAATGGCCGAGGTGGCTCGCGGCTCTGACCAGGCGGGGACGAGCCCGAGGGCCGTCATGTCGGCGTCGAACCGGGCGATCTCCTCGGCAGCCAGGTCGAGGTAGTGGACGCCGAGCTCACGAGCCTTGCGCAGGATGTCGTCGTCGACGTCCGTGACGTTGCGGACGCAACGGGTCTCGTGGCCGAGGTCACGCAGCCGTCGCTGGAGGACGTCGAAGGTCAGGTAGACCTCGGCGTGGCCAAGATGGGCGGCGTCGTAGGGGGTGATGCCACAGGAGTAGAGGGACACCACCGGCCCGAGCTCGAGCGGCACGACGGCCCGCTGGGACGAGTCATAGAGCCGGATCACCGCTTGCACTCCTGCTCCGAGGATTGGACGGCGGCCACCGGCCGCTGCCCGCGGCGCGCCCTCGAGCCCCCCACCTCCACGTCACTCACGGTGCAGCCCCGTGAGCCGAAGCGACGCGTGGGCCTTGTTCCGAATGTTGACCGAGACGAGGACGGCGGTGAACGCCTCGACGGCGGACGCCTGGGCCAAGCTGCCGGCCACCACCGCCTGGAGCCCCTCGATGCTGTCGACGAGCTCGGCGGTGACCGTCGCCGCCCCGGCGTCGTCGGCGCAGACCAGCACGTCGGCGTCCAGGTCCCTCGTCAGGTCTTCGAGATCTGCGGCAGGGAGGTGGTGGAAGGTGGCGGCCACCGCCGAGTGCGGCAGCGCGGCTTGGACGGTCGCCGCCATCGAGCCGCGGGGCGGGACGAGTGGCAGGAGCTCTCGGCCCGCCTTGGCCATGGCGTTGACCATCGACACGACGACCTTGTCGGCCAGTGCGTCGACGAGGGGCGCCAAGGTGGCGACGGTTGCCTCCCACGGCGTCGCCACCACGACCAGCTCCGACCGAGCGGCTTGCTCGTTGCTCGCACCAACCACGTCCAGCTCGTGCTCCGGCCAGCGCCCGACGACGCTCTCTGCCACAGCCGCCGCCCGGGCTTCGTCGCGCGAACCCAGGGTGACCGACAGCCCGGCGGCTGCGAGACGCGACGCGACCCCACGGCCGGCTGGACCCGTTCCTCCCACAATGCCTACCTGCACGCTCCTACCATTGCACACGCCGCCCGTCACCCACGCCACGCAGCCCTTTGGCAATACGACGGCCCACCAGCAAGCGCCACGCCCCTGGCCAGGCCGGCAGGTGCTCCCCGGTGGCCACCTCGCCACCCGGTAACCTTGCCCGCCCATGGGACTGCTCGACGGCAAGAGGCTCCTCGTGACCGGCGTCCTCACTGACGCCTCGTTGGCGTTCGCCGTAGCCGAGCTCGCCCAAAGAGAGGGGGCGGACGTCGTCCTGAGCGGCGCCGGGCGGGGGCTCTCGCTGACCCGGCGCACGGCGCGAAAGCTCCCCCGTCCCACCGACGTCCTCGAGCTGGACGTCACCGACGCCGCCCAGGTGGCCTCGGCCGGCACCCAGCTGGCCGAACGGTGGGACCGCCTCGACGGACTGCTCCACGCCATCGGCTATGCGCCCCCCGAGTGCCTCGGCGGCGACATCTTCCGCGCCGGCTGGCAGGAGGTCAGTCAGGCCGTCGAAGTCTCCGCCTACTCGCTCAAGGCGCTGGTCGAAGCGTTCCGGCCGTTGCTCGCTGCCGCCGCGCGTGGCGGCAGCGGGGCCTCGGTAGTCGGCCTCGACTTCGACGCCACCGTGGCCTGGCCCGCGTACGACTGGATGGGGGTCTCCAAGGCAGCACTCGAGTCACTGGCCCGCTACCTCGCCCGTGACCTGGGGCCCGAGGGAGTCCGCGTCAACCTCGTCGCTGCCGGACCGGTCAAGACCATGGCAGCCAAGTCCATCCCCGGCTTTGCCGCCTTCGAAGACACGTGGGCGTCCCGAGCGCCGCTTGGTTGGGACGTCCTCGACGGCAGCGTGGTGGCTCGAGCCTGCATCGCGCTGCTCTCCGACCTGTTCCCCAAGACGACCGGCGAGATCGTCCACGTCGACGGTGGCGTCCACGCCATGGGTGCCTGAACGCGCTCAGCCTCCGTGATGGGGCGGACGCTCGCGCTCGCGCTCTTCGACCCAGCAGCGATCACACGCCTCGCACCACCCTGGCCGCCCCTCACCGGAGCGCGCGCCGGGGACGTGGTCGGGCTCGTGCCGGCAGACCGGGCAGCGCCCGCTCATCGAGCTGGCCTCGCTTCCCCGTGGCGACGTCCCGGTCGGTCAGCCAGCTCCACCAGCAGCTGGTGGAGGTGCGCCGCCGTCCGGTCCCAGGAGAGCGCCTCGGCACGACGGCGGTTGGCCACCGCTGCCCGGGCCCGTCGAGGCTCGTCCCGCCAGGCGCTCTCGAGGGCGTCGGCCAGTGACTCGGTGCGCGGCTCCGCCCACACCACCTCGCCGCCCTCGGTCACCTCGACCACCGCCGGCGCCCAGGTCGACACGACGAGCGTGCCGCAGGCCATCGCCTCGAGGGGCTGCAGGCCGAACCCCTCGTCTGGCGAGGCGTGGACGCTGGCAACGGCCCCGGCGTAGAGCTCGGACAGCTCCGAGTCGGGGACGTACCCGTGCAGGGACACCCGGTCACCGATCCCATGGCGGGTGACCCGCTCCCCGAGAAGACCAGCCTGGGTGCCCAGATTGCCGGCGATCACCAACGCCGGTGCGTTGGTCGAACGGGCACACAGCCGGGCATAGGCATCCACGACGAGGTCGGTCCGGTCGCGGGGGTCCGGGGACGCCAGGTGGAAGAAGTACGGGCGCCGGTGCGTGGGCTCCGTCGGCGGCCGGAACCGAGCGAGGTCGACCCCGAGCGGAACGACGACGCCCGACGTCGGCGCCAACCCATGGTTGCGCCGGAGGTCGGCGAGCGTCGCTGCGGTGGAGGTGACGACTGCCGCGCGCCGAAGGGACCGTCCGAGCAGCACACGGCTGTAGGACCGTCGAGCGCCCTCGCGCGCCGTCGTCACCGGTTCCCGCGCCCAGCGCACCTCTGGGTCCTCGGGGACATGGAGCAACAACGGCGGCCCCCACAGGGCCCCGCACTCCTGATGGCTGTAGATGGCCCCTGCCCCCAGCCGGGCGGCGGTCGCCGGCAGGAGGACCTGCTCCCAGACGGCCTGGGGAACGGTCGGGACCACCGTTGCCGTTCGGGCGAGCTGACCGTCGAGGAGCGGTAGCGCTGCCGAGGTGCACACCGCTCGGAAGCGTTCGGGGTCACGGTCCGCCAGCCGAGGAGCCAGCTCCCCCAACACGCGTCCGACCCCCTTCCGGTTTCGCCCAAGGACACCGAGATCGAGCACGAGCGGTGCGCGCTCGCGCCGCGGCATCACGATCGCCTCGACGACAGGACGGGGATGCGCTCCACCGCCGACGGCACCACTCCGGCCCGACGGGCAAGGCGGTCGGGGCCGACGAGGTAGATCCCGGCTCGGCGCAGCGCAGCTCGACGTCGATCGCCTCGGAGGACCACTCCTCGGATCACCGCCCCGAGGACCACCGCCGCCCGCCCTGCCTGCCACCCCAGAGGGCCGAACCACTTCCGCAGGTAGCGCTCCGTGCCGGCGTGGAACCGCAGCTCGCGTCGCCGCTCGTCGTGGTCGGTCCCTCCCCCTTCGTGCAGTGCGCTGGCTTCGTCGCACAGGACGATCTGCCACCCACGTCCCACCGCCCGACGCTGCCAGTCCGTCTCCTCGTCGTAGAGGAAGAACCGTTCGTCGAACCCGCCTACGTCGATGAGCGCTTCGCCTCGTACCAAGAGGACCGATCCGATCACGAACCCCGCCCGGCGACCCGTCCGGAGCCGGCCCAGCCCGACGGCCTCGACCCACAGTCCCCACGGCGAAGGGAACGGCCACCAGACCCGGTCGGCGGTCACCGAGCCCGGAGCCTGCTGCACCGGGGCGGTCACTGCCACCCGCGGGCGCTCCACCAGCACTCGACGGAGCCGCTCGATGGTCCCGGGGGAGACGATGGCATCGGGGTTGAGGAGCAGGACGTCGTCGACAGCAAGGTCGAGATCGGCCAGGGCTCGGTTGACGGCAGCAGCGAATCCCAGGTTGGTGCCCGGATCGTCGTAGGACGCACCGTGGGCCGCCGCCAGGCGAGCGCTCTCGACGGACGAGCTGTTGTCGACCACTGTTACCGGGTAGGCGCCCTCGAGGGCAGCCAGGCAGGCAGCCAGGGTGTCCGGCGAACCGTAGGCGACGATCACCACCACCAGGCGACGCGCAGCGCCCGTGGGGCCCGTGGGGCCCGTGGGGCCGGTGGGGCCGACCACGCCGCCCCCCGTCAGCTCGCTGCGCACCGCACCTCCCGTCGCCGACGTCGCTCCCGCCCGTCCCTCCGGCCTACTGCTGACTGGGCTCTGCTCCTGACTGTGCGACCACCGGCACGCGTGACGGGGCGACACGACCGCCAAGCATGCTAGCCAGCGCTGGACGCGCCGCTGTGCCCGCGCCGCTCCGGTGGGGCTACGTCGTGCCCGCGCTGCTCCGGTGGGGCCGAGCGTCGACCGCTACCATGTCGTGGCCATGTCCCGCCAGCGCTCGCAGACGCCACCTCGGCCGGGCCCGGCGACGGTCGGCGGCCATGGCTGAGCACGGCATCTGCACCGTAGTCGGCGTCGCCAGCGACGACCCGGCGGCACTCCCTCCCGACGCTGTGCGGGCCCTCGCCGCCGCCCACCTGGTCGTCGGCGATCGACGCCACCTGGCGCTGCTCGAACGCCTCAACCTACCCCGCGCCGCGGTGGCAGCCGCCGAGGACGACGACGACGCTTGTCGGCGGGCGGCGGCGGCCGTCCGCCAGGGCCGTTCCGTCTGCCTGCTCGCTTCCGGGGACCCTGGCTTCTTCGGGATCCTGCGCTCCCTGCTCCGCGTCCTCGACCGCCGCCGGCTCCGCGTCATGCCCGCCCCGTCCCCTGTCTCGGTCGCCTTCGCCCGGCTCGGCCTCCCTTGGGACGACGCGGTGGTCGTCGCCACCGAGGGACGACCCCTCGACGACGTCATCCGGGACCTCAGGCCGGCTAGCAAGGCCGCGGTCCTCGCCAGCGCCCTCGCACCACCAGAGCGCATCGGCCGGGCGCTCCGTCGGGCATCGGCCACCGTCGACGTCGCCGCTGTCTGCTCCAGGCTCGGGACTCACCAGGAGGAGGTCACCGTCGTCACACTCGACGCCCTGGCGACCGGCACGTTCCAGCCCTGTTCGATCGTCGTCCTGGTCGGCCCGGCCGGCCGACCGCTCGTCGGCTGGGGCGCCGCCAGCGGCGCCGAGCCCCCGCTCGCCTGGAGCCTTCCCGACGACGCCTTCTTCCTCGAGGGAACCGTCGTCCCGGATGCGGAGGTGCGCGCCGTCATCCTGGGCAAGCTGCGCCTCCCTCGGGCGGGCGTGCTGTGGGAGGTCGGCGGCGGCAGCGTCGCCATCGAAGCTGCCAGCATCAGCCCGGGGCTCACCGCCTTTGCCGTCGAGGAACAAGGTGACCGCGCTGCACAGCTCACCGCTGCCGCACGGAGCGGGGGAGCCATGGTGAACGTGGTGCACGGGCACGTCCCCGATGCGTGTGAGCTGCTCCCCGACCCCGACCGCGCCTTCGTGGGCACTGGCGGCCTCGTCGCCCTCGACTACGTCCTCGAACGCCTCCGGCCCGGCGGGGTCGTCGTCACCTCCCAGGCCGACCTCGAAGGTGCCGCGGCCGCGGCAGGTCGACTGGGCAACCTCGTCCAGCTGGCGGTCAACCGTGGTCAGCGCACCGCTGGCGGCGCCTGGGGGATCGCGGCCGACGGCCCGGTGTTCGTGGCCTGGGGGCCTGGCGAAACGAGCTGACCGCCGACGCGACGTCTCACAGCTGGAGCGACTTCACCTCGAGGAACTCTTCGAAGCCGAAGGGGCCATACTCACGCCCGTTGCCCGACTGCTTGTAGCCGCCGAAGGGTGCCAGCGGGTTGAAGGCACCCCCGTTGACCTCCACCTGTCCGGTGCGAAGCCGACGCGCCATGGCGATTGCCCGATCCTTGTCTGCCGACCACACGCCTCCGGCAAGCCCGTAGTCGGTGCCGTTGGCGATCTCGACCGCCTCCTCCTCCGAGTCGTACGGCATGATGCACAGGACGGGGCCGAAGATCTCCTCGCGGGCGATCGTCATGTCGTTGGTGACGTTGGAGAACACCGTTGGTCGCACGAAGAACCCCCGTGAGAGGCCATCGGGCGGCTCGGTTCCCCCGGTGAGCAGCGTGGCCCCCTCGCCGATCCCCTTGTCGATGTAGCTGCGGACTCGGTCCCGCTGGGCGGCGGACACGAGGGGGCCCAACCTCGTTGCAGGGTCGGACGGGTCCCCCGGAGCAAACGACTCGGCGGCTGCCACCGCCAGTTCCTCGACCGCGGCGAGCTTGTCCCGCGGGACGAGCATCCGGGTCAAGGCGCTGCAGGTCTGCCCCGAATTGAGGTAGCACTTCCCGACCCCGTCCGGCACGGCGACGGCCAGGTCGGCGTCGTCGAGGATGACGTTGGCCGACTTCCCACCCAGCTCGAGCGCCACGCGCTTGACGGTCGCCGCGGCCACCTCGGTCACCCGTCGCCCCGCCCGGGTCGACCCGGTGAAGGAGACCATGTCGACGTCACGGTGGGCGGCGATGGCCTCCCCCACGACAGGACCGGCACCGGTCACCAGGTTGAAGACGCCACTCGGGACGCCGACCTCCTCCATGATCTCGGCCAGGACGAAGGCGTTCAGCGGAGCCACTTCACTCGGCTTGACCACGACCGTGCATCCAGCGGCCAGTGCCGGGGCGACCTTGGCGGCGATCTGATGGAGTGGGTAGTTCCACGGCGTGATGCAGCCCACCACCCCGATCGGCTCGCGCACCACCAGCGAGTTGCCGATCGTCTGCTCCCAGGTGAAGTCGGCCGCCAACTGGGCCACCGAGCCAAAGGTGAAGGCCGGCAGGCCGACCTGGACCAGCTGCGATAGCACGTAGGGCATCCCCACCTCACGGCTGATCAGCGTGGCGAGCTCGTCCGTCCGCGCGCTGAGCGCCTCGCTGACCCTGGTCATCAGGGCCGTACGCTCGCCAACTGGCGTTGCCGCCCACGCCGGCGCCGCCTGGCGTGCCGCCGCCACCGCCCGGTCGACGTCTTCGGGGGTTCCTTCGGGGATGGTGCCCATCGGCTCTTCGGTCGTCGAGTCGACCACCGTCATCGTCCCAGTTCCGGACGAAGCGGCCCACGTTCCCCCGATGAAGAGCGCGTCCCGCTTGACCATCTCAGATACCGTCATGGTGCAGTCCCCCTTTAGCTCTGCCCGCGCCAGCCTACCCCCCCGCCACACTCGCCTCCCGTCCGCACCGCACCCGCCGACAGCCGTGGGGGGTGGGGCGTGGGGCGTGGGGCGTCGCTACGCTCGGACGATGGCCGCCGACGCACCTACCATCGTCGCCACCTCGGGAGGGCTCCGTCGGGGTAGCCGCACCGAGCTCGAGCTCGCGCCGCTCGTCCTGTACGCCATCGAGCTGGCCGGTGTGAGCGGACGAGCACCACGCCTCTGCCACGTCGGGACCGCCGGTGGCGACCAACGCACGACGCAGGCTTGGCTCAACGAAGCCGGGCGGGTTGCCGGTGTGGCCGTCTCGCACCTCAACGTCTTCCCCATGCCCAACGTCGGTGACGTCCTCCACCACGTGCTCGACTCCGACGTGGTCTGGGTCGGGGGTGGGAGCGTGGCAAACCTGCTCGCCCTGTGGCGCCTGCACGGCTGGGACACCGTCTTCGGCGAGGCCTGGGTCCGTGGCGTCGTCTTGGCCGGGGTCTCGGCCGGGTCGATCTGCTGGCACGCGGGAGGGACCACCGACTCGTTCGGGCCCGACCTGCGGCCGATCGCCAACGGGCTCGGCTTCCTGCCCTACTCCAACGGCGTCCACTACGACTCGGAGACGCAGCGTCGACCTCTGTTCCAACGACTGATCGCCGAGGGCCATCTCCCTGACGGCTATGCCACCGACGACGGCGTTGGTCTCGTCTACCGGGGCACGACGCTCGTCGAAGCGGTCACCGAGCTCCGCGGCAAAGGGGCCTACCAGGTCGCCCGCGAAGGCGAAACCGTCGTCGAGACCCGGTTCGAGCCGCGTCCTCTGCCAGGAGCCGTCTGACCCCAACTGCTCGATCGACACAGCCGCGCCAGCCTCGCTCGAGCGGCTGCTGCCCGCCCACTGCATCACCGTCCCCTGGGGGGTCCTGCTGGTGCAGATGCGCACCTTGTACGCTGGATCAGTAGGACCCAAGGACCCTGCAGCCACTGCCGGATGCAGCAGCCACTGCCGGATGCAGACGAGCGGCTCCCCGTCGTGAAGTGCCCGAAGGGGGTGAACGGTGACGACAGTGCACGGCTTCACGGTCCGGCTGGCCGGCGAACGGCTCGTCGTGGTCGAGATGCCGGACTGCTGGGCTGTCATGAACCGTTACGACGCCTTCCCGCGTGCCCTCGGACGTTTTCCCAAGGACGACGCAGGTTGGGCCGCGGCCGTCGCTGAGCTCCAGCGCAGCGAGGCGGCTTCCGCTCTCGCCGACAAGCCCTCCCGACCCGTTCGGACTCGCTACCGACCCGACGCTCGCAAGCAGCTCAGCTGGCCCCGCATCGGCGTGCTCGCGGTCGCGGCGCTGCTCGGCGCTTCCTCGCTGCTGCCGTGGGCCACCACGGCTGCCCACGCACACCTCACGCTCTTCGGGGTCCTCGACAGCGGATGGCGGCGCAGCCTTGCCTGGTTGCTGATCGCCGTCGCCGGGTTGGCTGCCGTCGAGTCCCAGCTCGCCAGGTTCGAGCGCGTTCGCGTCCTCGCCTTCCTCCTCGGCATAGTCGCCGCCGCTCCCGTCGTCGCCGCGTACCAACAGGAGAACCACCTCTCCCGTTTCGCATTCTTCTCGAGCGGGGCGGGGCGGGGCCTGGAGCCGGCACCCGGAACGTACGTCGGAGCCGCCGCCTGCGCCCTGCTCCTGCTGGCGTGGGCCATCTTCCCTGCACCCAGGCGCACCGGGCGCGTCGAACCGGTCGACCTTCCCGCCTCGTCGGCCGGCAACGACGTCTTCGTCTCGGTACTGCCGTCCTCGCACAACACGGGTGCCACCACGTTCACTGGCGGCGCCCAGCCACTGTCGTCAACCCCAGTCGGCGCCAGTCCAGTCGGCGCCAGTCCAGTTTCCCACGCGATCCCCGAGCCTCCTGCCTTGCTCGCACCCGACCACCACCATCCCGGGCCGGTCCGGCTGGCTGGGTTGCCGCCGCTCGGCGAGGCACTCGCCCAGCTCGCTCGGTCCCAGCACGCAATCGGCACCACCGCACCCAACGGCACCACCGCACCCAACGGCACCACCGCACCCAACGGCACCACCGCACCGAACGGCACCTCCGCACGGAACGGCACCGGGGCAACGACGCCGTCCTTCCCTGCCGGCTGGTACCCGGACTACGCCCGCTCCGGTCAACTCCGCTACTACGACGGGACGTCCTGGACCAACCACACCCATCCCGCCCCCCAGTCGTCGTGAAAGCCCCCCAGTCGGCGTAAAGCCAGGGCCTCGTCTGGTGGACCCGTCCCTGCTCCGGTCCAGCGAGGACGGTTCGTCGCGGGACCAGGTCGCGGCTCGCTAGTCTTCTTGGACAGAGCCTTGCACCCACCAAGCCTTGGCCCGACTCCTGCCATCACCGTGCAGGAGCTGACAGGAGCTACATCGAGCCAGTCGGCAGCGACAGCACGGCTCGAGCACTCGCCCTTATGAACGTCGACGGTCACCAGCGGCACGAGCTGTCGCCTTCGCTCCTCTCGCCGGCCACCGACCCGGCCCCAGCCGACTCCGTCACCCCTGGTGTCGCCTCGGCGTCGGACCCGCCAGGAGCCATCGCTCAGGCCGTCCTCGCCACGTACCGCCAAGCAGTCAATGCCCTCCATCGCGAGCTCGTCGTCGACCGCGCCCTCGCCGGTGCCGACGTCACAGCCCGGGTTGACGCCGTCGTCGGCGACCAGCTCACCGAACCCCCCTTCACGACCGTCCTCGAGCGTGTGGCAGGCGGCGTGGACGCCGTACGAGCCACCCTCGTCAGCGAGGTCTCTCGCTTTCGGCCGGGCTCGCCGAGCTCCGCCTCCGACCGACCGAGCGTCGTCCGGATCTTCCTCCTCTCCCAGATCGACACCGTCTGGTGGGGTGCGCAAGCTCCCTTCGCGTCGTCAGCGGACATCGACAGCTCGCCCGAGCTGGTCGGCCTCGACCGGCTCCACCGGCTCGGCAAGCTCCGCTTCCGCTACAAGCTCCAACCGCGTGGCCTGCCTGGACGTGTCCGCGACCGCGCCCTTCGAACCCTGCGGCCAGGGCGCCAGCCTCATACGTCGGGCCTCAGCCACGACCTCGTGCGGCCCGAAGGAGTCGCCCTGCTGAACACCGTGGCACGCTCGTTCGCCTCGGTGGCACCTCCGGGCACGCCTCCGCTGTGGCTGACGAGTGCTCTGCGGTCCGTCGATCAGCAGCAGCGGCTGCGCGAGCTGGGCTACTCCGCAGTCCTGCCGAGCGCCCACTGCGTCGGCTTCGCCTTCGACGTCGCCATGCAGTGGTTCTCCCGTTTTCATGCCGACGAAGCACTGGCTGGAGCGCTCCTCGAGCTGCAGGACGCGGGCGTCGTCAACGTGATCGACGAAGGCCATGCGTGGCATCTCTGCCTCAGCCCCGAGCACCGCTCCGTCATGCAGGCAGAGTACGAGCGCACCGCTGGAAGCGCTGGAACCGCCTGATCCATGTGCGGCATCGCCCTGATCGTGGGACCCGACGGCAGCGACGCGCGTTTCCGCCAGATGCTCGACGCCATCCGCCCGCGCGGTGAGTCCGAGGAAGTGCTGATCGAACCTGACCTCCGGCTCGGCACCCAACGGCTCAAGATCGTCGATCGCGAGCGGGCTCGACAGCCGTGGGTCTCAGCCGACGGCGCCTTCGCCCTCTGCTACAACGGCGAGGTCTTCAACTACCGGGAGCTGCGTGATGCCCTCGCCGGCAACGGCGCCCGCTTGCGCAGCGAGAGCGACACCGAGGTGGTCCTCGAGGCTTTTCTCCACTGGGGCACGGCGGGCGTTAGTCGTCTCCGGGGCGAGTTCGCCTTCGCCGTCGTCGAACGAACCACCGGCCGCGTCTACCTCGGTCGAGACCCGCTCGGCGTCAAGCCGCTCTACTGGGTCCGAGCTGGCCAGACCCTGTCCGTTGCTTCGGAGCTCAAGGCCCTCGTGCCCTTGGGCCTTCCGGTGCACGAGGTGCCGCCAGGTCACCACGGCTGGGCAGAGCCCGGGTCGGACCCGAAGCTCGCTCCCTACGTCGACCTGTTCCACCTCGGCGAGGGCCTCGCTCCGCTTGACGACCCAGACGAGGCTGTCACCGCGCTGGACGCCGCCTTCGACGCCTCGGTTGCCGCACGGGTCGACACCGACCTCACCGTCGGCGTCGTGCTCTCGGGGGGCTTGGACAGCTCCTACGTGCTGGCAACCGCCCTTCGACACCACTCGGACTGCGTAGCTTTCACCATCGGCACGGCGGACAGCGAGGACGTCGCGACGGCACGGCGGCTGGCCGCCGACCTCGGCGTCCCTCACGAGGTCCTCACCGTCGAACCACGCCAGCTCCGGTGGCGTGACGTGCGCGAGGCGATCGCCAGCTCCGAGCTCACGGAGTACGGCGATGTGATCAACGCGACCATCTCGAACCGGCTCTACGAGGGCGTGCACCGGGCCGGCGTGAAGGTCGTCCTCTGCGGAGACGGTGCAGACGAGCTCTTCGGCGGCTACGCCATGTACCGCGATACCGATGCGCCAGCCCGGCAACGTCTCTTCGCCCACAAGCTCGGCAACCTGGGCCGGACCGAGCTCCAACGCGTCGACCGAGCCTCCATGGGCCACGGGGTCGAAGCCCGGGTCCCCTTCCTCGACATCGACCTGGTTGAACTAGCCATGCGGGTTCCTCCCCACCTGAAGGTCCGCGACGGGGTCGAGAAGTGGATCCTGCGCCAAGCGGCCGCCGGGCACCTCCCCGACTACGTGCTCCGCCGACGGAAGCTCCCCCTCTCCCACGCCTCCGGTCTCCATGAACGGGTCCGGCTGTTCCGCCCCCTCTTTCCGCGCACCTACCAATCGCTCGGCTACGAACTGCTCGGCCCAGCCCGCCGCGACTTCTCGAACGTGCTGGAGTCGAACGGGTATGACCTCGACGCCGCAGTGCGGTCCGCGGTCGAAACTCCCGGCTACTCGCCCACCGAGCAGGCGCTTGACTTCCTCGGTGCGCTCCGTTGGAACCTCCGCCGCTCGCTGCGGACATCTGGCACCAGCTCCCCTCCGGTCCCCTGAGCCGCGGAGGATCCACGAGCAGTCGGGACGAACCGACGGGGCGCCGGCAGCGAGCGCGTGACGGTGCGCCGCCCTGCAGCAAGGACGACCCCCTCGGTGTCGTCGGCTGCGCTCCCCCGCACTGGGCCCCAGCCGTCGTAGGACGCTGCCCTCCGGAGCAGTCTGCTCCCCGGAGCGGACACCATCCTCAAGGATGCGCTGCTCTGCCCGAGGTGTGACGCCGACCGGTCTCAACCAGGGCCGGCGCCAGTTCCTGCCACTGCAGGCGCGGGATCGTGCGCCGACCGGCGACGATCGGCTGGACGCACACGTGGTCGGCACCGGCCTCGAGGTGGGCCTCGACCCGAGCCACGACATCTTCCACGGTCCCCCAGGCCACCAGTGCGTCGACCACTGCGTCACTGCCGCCGTCGACAAGGTCTGCTTCGTCGAAGCCAAGGCGGAGGAGGTTGCGAACGTAGTTCGGCTGGGACAGGTAGAGCGACGTGTACGTCCGGGCGATCTGACGGGCCTCCGACGGGTCGGTCTCGAGCACGGCCGCCTGCTCGGGGCAGAGCACAGGCTGTGGTCCGAGCGCGGCCCGAGCCTGGGCGGTGTGCTCAGGCGTCACGAAGTAGGGATGGGCGCCATCGGCGAGCTCGGCAGCCAAGGCCAGCATCTTCGGACCGAGGGCAGCGAGCACCCGGCGTACCGGGGTCGACGGCCGCTCGGCTGTGTAGGGCGCGGCATCGATCGCTTCGAGGTACCGTCGCATCGCGCCCAGCGGATGCTCGTAGCGGTGCCCTCGCAAGTCTTCGACCAGGTTCCGGTGGCTCACGCCCAGACCAAAGACGACGCGGTCGGGGAACGCCTCGGTCAGACCGCGCATCGCCCCCGCCATGGTCACCGCGTCACGCGCCCAGATGTTGGCGATGCCCGTCGCGCCGACCAGGCGCGACGTCGACGACAGGAGCAGCGCCAGGTGCACGAACACGTCACGCCCGGCCACCTCTGGCATCCACAGCGTGCTGTAGCCGAGGTCTTCGAGCTCCGCCGCCAGCTCGCGTGCCTCGCTCGCCGGGGCCAGGTCGAGACTGCCCGTCCAGATGCCGATCGGACCGAGGACTTGCCGCGTTGCATCGCTCATGGTGGAGACGCTAC
>JAJZBK010000008.1 GCA_021798955.1 Actinomycetes bacterium | reverse complement strand
CACTCGTCCTCGATCGTGGCGACGTAGCGCAGCACCCGGCCGAAGAGGTGGTGCCCCAAGAAGTGGTGCTCGTCGAGCAGCGCGTTGAACCGGGCGACCTCGTCGGCACGCACGAGCCGCACGGACACCTCAGCCCGTGACGGTCCGAGATCCCTGCTGCCCATCTACAAGCTTGTACCAGACGGCGCCGAGAAACGCCAGTACCGTCGCCATGGTCCTGGTCAGGTCACTACGTCAACGACTATGAATTCGCCCTGGTGTGGGAGCCCACTCGTCCAGCCCCGACCGCTCTGCTGTTGCCGCCTCCCCCGCGAGCCGAGCACAACGCCAGGGACCGTGCCTCCTGAGTAGCGCCGAGGTGATGGGGGCGTGCCAGCATCCCCGATGACGTCGGCGGGTGTCCTTCAGGGATGGACCGGTTGGCCGATACTCCCTGGGTGAAGATGCTCGTCCTGCGGAGACAAGACAGCTGCGTATCCTGTGGTCGCACCGTGCATGCCGGCGAGCGGGCAGGGTGGGACAGCGGGTCAAAGACCGTCACCTGCCTGTCGTGCCTGGGCACAGCGTCGACGGCGACAGAGTCGTCCAACCAGGCGTTCCCAGAGCCGTCCGCGCTGGCATTCGACCGAGGGACGGCCGGTCGATCGGTCACCCGTGAGGCGGAGCGGAGGTCCGCTCGGTACGAGCGACAACAGGAAGAACGGGTTACCGCTGACCGGGTCTGGCGGTCGCGGATCAAGGCCGAACATCCGATCGCTGGTCGGCTGGCCGCTGCGGTCACCCCGAAGGTCCGAGCCGAGCCCGCACCCCAGCACGTCCAAGCCTGGGTCACCGGAGCACCGGGCGAGCGCAAGGTCGGAGAAGCACTGGACGCCATCGCGGGGATCGTGGCCCTCCACGACCGGCACAAGCCGGGGAGTCGGAGCAACATCGACCACATCGCGGTGACACCAGCGGGGGTGTGGGTCATCGATGCCAAGGTGCGACCAGGCAAGCGTCTGGAGCTTCGCAACAAAGGCGGGCTCTTCGCTCGGGACGAACGGCTCATCATCGGCGGCCGAGACGAGACCAAGTTGGTGGAGAGCATGGGATGGCAGGTCGAGACGGTGCGGCAGAGCTGTGCCGACCTCCTTGTCGACGCCGTCGTTCAACCGGCATTGTGCTTCGTCGACGCGACCGTCGGTTGGCTGGACCGCCAACCGTGGACGGTGCGAGGTGTCGTCGTGTGCTGGCGGGCCGTCTTGCCTGAGCTGCTGCTCCGACCGGGCCCGCTCGATGGACGACGGATGAGCGAGCTGGCGGAACGGATCGCCACGCGACTCCCGGCGGCGTGAGGCGGGGGAGCCCTGCCAGCTGTCGTCGCGACCCGACGGCTCGAGAGAGGTTCGCTCCGGTCTCGACCCGGCACGGCGTGGGTGACGTCCCCACGTCGTCGGAGCGGGGTGAGCCCACATTGAGGGGACCCGGTCAACACAGCAGGGCCGGGTCCTAGCCTTCAGTACCCCCATAGGGTATATACTGATGACGAGGACCGAGGTGAGGAGCCAGCGATGACCCAGACGATCACCTACACCGTGGCCGGGATGACCTGTGACCACTGCACGCGCGCCGTGGCGACCGAAGTCGGTGCGGTCCAGGGCGTATCAGACGTCGCCGTCGACCTCGAGACCAAGCTCGTGACGGTGACCGGCGAGGGCCTCGACGACCAAGCACTGCGTGCCGCCATCGAAGAGGCCGGCTACGAGGCGTCGTGAGCGCGCCCGTAGGCGCTGCGGCGACGCCGACCGCTGAGGAACGGCGGCACGTCGAGCTCGCCATCACCGGCATGACCTGCGCCTCGTGCGCGGCTCGGATCGAGAAGCGCCTGAACAAGCTCGACGGCGTGACGGCGACAGTCAACTTCGCCAGCGAGCACGCGGCGGTCGCCTACGACCCCGACCAGGTTCGAGTAGAGGACCTGCTCGGTGCCGTCGAGGCAGCCGGCTACGGTGCCGCACTGCCCGAGGAGGTCACCGACGAGGACCCCGCCCGCCCGTACCGAGTCCGCCTGCTCGTCGCCGTCGTGCTGACGGTGCCACTGGTGCTCTTCGCCTGGGTCGGGGCAGCCCGCCCGGCGGGGTGGGAGTGGATCTCACTCGTGCTTGCCACGCCCGTGGTCGCCTACGCCGGCTGGCCGTTCCACCGGGCCGCGGTGGTCAATGCCCGCCACGGGGTGGCGACGATGGACACACTCGTCTCGGTCGGCACGCTCGCCGCGTGGACGTGGTCGACCGTGGTCCTCTTCGCGGGGCTGTCCACCAGCGTCTACTTCGACACCGCCGGCGCCATCACCGCGCTCATCCTCCTCGGCCGGTACCTCGAGGCCCGGGCCAAGCGACAGTCGGGCCAGGCCATCCGAGCGCTCCTCGAGCTCGGCGCCAAGGAGGCCCACGTGCTGCGCGACGGCAGCGAAGTCCTCGTGCCCATCGAGGAGCTTGCCGTCGGGGACCGGTTCGTCGTCCGTCCCGGCGAGAAGGTGGCCACCGACGGGATCGTGGTGGAGGGGAGCTCGGCGATCGACCAGTCGATGCTGACGGGCGAGTCGGTCCCGGTCGAGGTCGGGCCCGGGGACACCGTCGCCGGAGCCACGGTGAACGCGTCCGGCCGTCTCGTCGTCGAGGCGACCCGGGTCGGCTCTGCCACCGCGCTCGCGCAGATCACCCGGCTCGTCGCCGACGCCCAGGCGGGCAAGGCTCCCGTGCAGCGCCTGGCCGACCGGGTGTCCGCCGTGTTCGTGCCCGTCGTCATCGGTGTGTCGGTGCTGACCCTCGTCGGATGGCTGGTCATCGGCGGGGTGACGACAGCCGCAGCCTTCACCGCCGCCGTGGCAGTGATCGTGATCGCTTGCCCGTGCGCCCTGGGCCTCGCCACCCCGACTGCCATCATGGTCGGCACCGGCCGCGGCGCTCAGCTCGGCATTGTCATCAAGGGCCCCGAGGTGCTCGAGCAGACGCGGCAGGTCACCACCGTCGTGTTGGACAAGACCGGCACGCTCACCGAAGGGGAGATGGCCCTCTCGGCTGTGGTGCCTGCCGACGGTGTCGACGAGGAGTACCTCCTGCGCCTGGTGGCGGGGGTCGAAGACGCCAGCGAGCACCCGGTCGCCCGGGCCATCGCCGCGGCCGGCCGCCAGCGCTTCGGCGCGCTCCCCCCGATCGAAGCGTTCACGGCCCGGGCCGGGCTCGGTGTCGAGGCGGTCGTCGACGGTCACGGCGTGGTGATCGGCCGACCGAGCTTGCTCGCCGACTGGGGCGTCTCGCTGTCCGATCGGCTCACCGCCGAGGCCGACCGGTTGGAGGAGGCAGGGTCGACGGTGGTCGGTGTCGCCTGGGACGGTGAAGCTCGCGGTCTCGTGGCCGTGGCCGACCGGGTGAAGGCGACGAGCCGCCAGGCCGTGGCCGACCTGGTGGCCCTGGGGCTCACCCCGGTCCTGCTCACCGGGGACAACGAGCGCACGGCCCGGGCGGTGGCGTCCGAGGTGGGCATCGATCGCGTCGTGGCGAACGTCCTTCCCGGGGACAAGGCCGCCGAGGTGGCCAGGCTGCAGGAATCAGGCGAGGTCGTCGCCATGGTCGGCGACGGGGTGAACGACGCCCCGGCGCTCGCCCAGGCCGATCTGGGATTGGCCATCGGTACCGGTACCGATGTCGCTATCGAGGCATCCGACATCACCCTGGTGGCCGGCGACCTTCGAGCCGTGGCCGACGCGATCCGGCTGTCGCGGCGGACGCTGCGGACGATCCAGGGCAACCTTGTCTGGGCCTTCGGGTACAACGTCGTGGCGATCCCGCTCGCCGTCGCCGGGGTCGTGAACCCCATCGTGGCGGCAGCGACCATGGCGTTCTCGAGCGTGTTCGTGGTCACCAACTCCCTCCGGCTGCGCCGGTTCCACACGGGCCATCGGGACCGATGAGCAAGCGGGGGGGGACCGACGGGGGGGACCTCGCCGGCGAGGGGCCGGCGGTGGGGAGCGACGGCAACGGCGCGGTGGCGGCGCACCCCGGCGAGCCTGGGCCGCCGTGGGGCTACGTGGCCGACAAGGAGGCGCTCGTCAAGCGACTGCGTCGCATCGAGGGCCAGGCACGTGGCATCGAGCGGATGATCACCGAGGACCGCTACTGCATCGACATCCTCACCCAGGTTGCCGCCGTCACGACGGCCCTCCAAGCCGTTGCCGAGATCATCCTCGACGACCATGTCAACCACTGCGTGCGTCACGCCCTCACCTCCGGCGACGAAGCCATTGCCGCCGCAAAGACCACCGAACTGCTCGAAGCCGTCCACCGGTTCACCCGGAACCGGTGAGCCGACCTGGCCCCGCCCGTCGGTCATCCCACTGCCCGGCTCGCCCGGCTTGCCGCGGTGTCCCACCCGCGCTGGCCCCGCCCGCGCTGGCCCTGCCCCGCCTGTCGTGAGCGCGGGAGCCGGGTAGCGTACGCAGCAACCTGCCGGGCCCTGTCGGCGCCGGAGCGCTGGAGGAGAGTGCCGGGTTGCTGATCGTGCTGATGGGGTTCATGGGGGCCGGCAAGACGACCATCGGCTACCTGCTTGCCGAGAAGCTCGGGCTCCCCTTCGTCGACATCGACCTGCTCATCGAGCACCGCACCCGTCGCAGGGTCGTCGACATCTTCGCCGAGGACGGCGAAGCGACCTTCCGACGGCTGGAGCACGACACCATCGTCGAGACCCTCTCGGGCCCCCCGGCGGTCGTCGCGCTCGGCGGCGGTGCCGTCGAGCACCCCGGCACCCGCCAAGCGCTCGAGTCGGTCACCGCGGTGCACCTCGAGGTCAGCTACGAGGAGGCGTTGCTGCGCATCGGCAGGGACGATCTCCGCCCCATGATGCAGCGACCCGACATCGGCGAGATCTACCAGCGGCGGCTGCCCGTCTACAACCGTGCCGCCAAGCTGGCTGTTCGTACCGACGGACGACGGCCCGAGGACATCGTGCTCGGTCTCCTCGAACGCCTGGTCGCCCCCCGGTCCGTCCCGGTCGGCTCGAGGAGCGTCCTTGTGGCCCCGATGGGAGGCGCGCACCAGGTCCACATCGGCGCTGGTCTCGCTACCGAGGTGGCCACCCTGCTCCCGCAGGTCGCTTCGGTCAGTCGGTGCTTCGTGGTGTCCACCGGAGGGGACCGGGCACCCGCCGACGCACTGGTCTCCCGGTTGCTCGAGGACCGCGGTCCACAACCGCACCAGGTCGACCTCGGGACGGGGTACCCAGCCGACGGCTTTGCCGCCGTCGAGCGGCTCTCGCAGTGGCTCGCCGACCGGGAGGCGAGTCGGGACGACCTGCTCGTCGGGGTGGGGGACGAGCACACCTGCTACCTGACCGGGTTCGTCGCCGCCACGTACAACCGAGGCATGCCACTGGCGCTCGTCCCCTCCACGCTGCACGGCCAGGCGGACGTGGCCATCGGGGGCAAGAACGGGGTCCACCTTCCGACCGGGGGGAACCTGTCGGGGACCATCCACCAGCCCGTGGTGGTGGTGAGCGATGTCGAGCTCGCCGCCGAGCGTCGAGACGAAGGCTTCCGGTCCGGGCTGGCCGAGGTGGTCAAGCACGCCGTCATCGCCGACCCTGCGCTGCTCGATCTCCTCGAGGAGCGTGCCGACCAGGTGTTGCGAGGTGACGTCGACGTGCTCGTCGACCTACTCGCCCGCTCGACCGCCGTGAAGGCAGCCATCGTGACGGCGGACCAGCGCGAGCAGGGTGAGCGCGTCCAGCTCCACTACGGCCACACCTTCGGCCGGGCGTTCGAGCAGCTCCTGCCGCCCGGCCCCGACCGTCACGGGGATGCCGTCTCGCTGGGCATGGTGGCGGCCGGCTTTCTGGCCGTGCGTCTCGGGCGGGTCGAGCCGTCCGTCGTGGCGCGGCACCGTCGGGTGCTCGCCCGCCTCGGTCTGCCGACGCGGCTGTCCGCCTCGCTCGACGAGATGGACGATGCCTGGCGACGTAGCCGCCGGGCGGCCGGTGAGCTCCGGTTCGTCCTCCTGAACCAAGCCGGTGTGGCCGAAGGCCGTGTCACGGCCGGACGGGACGCGCTGGCCGGAGCCCTCGCCGACCTCGCCGCCGGTTGAGCTCGAAGGGGAACGGTCGGCTCAGGTCCGGCGGCGGGTCGGGAGGCGAAGCAGTCGGCGCGGGCGCCGACGACGGTCATGAAGTGGCGTGGTCGGGTGGTGGGCCCGTGTAGGCAGGGAGGACGGAGGGAGGCATGGGCCCCTTGATACGGGCCCCGCTCCCCTGCTCTTCGGCGGCGTGGGCGAGGATGCCTACGCTCCGTGACAGGCAGAAGAGGCCGCGGGCCAACTGCGGGGTGAACCCGAGCTCGCCGTAGATCGCCGCTGTCGCCCCGTCGATGTTGAGGGGGACGGGCCTCGGACGACCGAGCGACAGGTAGGCCTCGACCGCCCGGGCGATCCGGGCGAAGCGGCCGGAGACGGCTCCCTGCTCGGCGGCGCGGTCCACCAGCTGGAGCAGGGGGGCCGCTCGCGGGTCGACCGGGTGGAAGCGGTGGCCGAAGCCCGGCAGATAGTGCTGACGCGATCGCCAACGGTCCACGACACGGGCCACTGCGGCGTCGAGGCCGTCGTTTGAGCCTGCTTCATCGTCGGCGATCTCCAGGTAGAGCTCGAGGCACTGTTGGCCGGCACCGCCGTGGACGTCTCCGAGCACGTTCACGCCGGTGGCGATGGCGTTGTTCAGGCCCACGCCACACGTAACGGCCATCCGGGCTGCGGCGATGGACGGCGCCTGGGGGCCGTGGTCGACGGAGGCCACCATGGCTGCCTGCAACAGCGCTGCCTCCTCGGGGCTCGGTGTCGTTCCACGCAACATGAGCCAGATGACCGAGACGAGGTCCCATCCGTGGATGAGCTCCACGATGTCGTGGCCGCGCAACCGGATGACGCCAGGGCTGATGTCGGAGATGGCTGTCGACCACCAGCGGGCCATCTTTTCGTGCTCGCTCACGGGCTCGTTGTCGCTCATTCGAGTGCTCCTGCCTGGTCGAGCCGTTCCGTCGTGGCCAAGGAGGGAACCTCGGCGAACACCTCGTCGGTGTGCTCGCCGAGCGTGGGAGGCGGAGCCTCGGGTGCGCAGGGCTCACCGTCGACGACGACGCCGTTCCCGCTCAGGCGCAAGGTCCGTCCCGTTCCGGCGGGCCCGGGGAACGGCAGGTCGGTGAAGAACCGGCGCGCTTGGAGCTGGTCGAGCTCGACCATCTCGGGCACGGTGAGGACTCGGGCGGCGGGGACGCCGGCATACGAGAGCACCTCTTCCCACTCGATGGCGGGACGGCGACGTAGACCCTTGGAGATCTCCTCGTTGAGCGCCTCTCGGTTGGCCTTGCGCGCTTCGCGTGTGGCGAAGCGCTCGTCGACGACGAGGTCCTGGCGATCGAGGAGCCCGCACAAGGTGACGAACTGCTCCTGCTTGTTGGCTGCGATGTTGATCAGGCCGCTCGCCGTCGGGAAGGCGCCCGAGGGTGCGGCCGTAGCGTTGTCGTTCCCCATCGGCTCGGGCTCTTGTCCCGTGATGAGGTAGTTGGAGACGGCCCATCCCATCACCGACGCCGACGTCTCGAGCATCGAGATGTCGAGCATGTGGCCCTTGCCGGTACGGCCACGGTCGACGAGGGCGGCGCAGATCGCCATGGCCGCAGCCAGCCCGCCGACGGTGTCGGAGACGGGAAAGCCGGCGCGCAGCGGGTGGTCGGGCTCATTTCCGGTCACGCTCATCATCCCGGCCAAGCCCTGGATGATCTGGTCGTAGGCCGGCCGGTCGGCCATGGGCCCGGATTGACCGAACCCGGAGATGGCGCAGTAGACGAGCCGGGGATTGAGCTCTCGGAGACGTTCCCACGAAAAGCCCAGTCGGGCGAGGACGCCGGGTCGGAAGTTCTCGAGGAGGACGTCGGCGTCGGACACCAGCGCGGCAAAGCGCTCTTTGCCGGAGGGGTTCTTCAGGTCGATCTCGACCGAGCGTTTGCCGGCGTTCTGGGCGAGGAAGGAGGCCCCCAGCCCCTGGGCGTTGAGCTCGGGGTCCGCGCCGAGCTGCCGGGCGAGGTCGCCCGAGCCCGGCACCTCGATCTTCACCACGTCGGCCCCCAGCAGCACCAACTGGTAGCCACAGTACGGTCCGGCCAGGACGTTGGTCATGTCGAGGACCCGGATCCCGCCGAGCAGGCGAATGGTCATGTCGCTCCTTCCCCGGAGATGAGCCTGGTGATACCGAGCGGTTCGGGTGTGAGCTGACCGGCGTTGTAGCGAGCGACGCGCGCCGCGGTCCGGCGCAGTGTGGCCAGCAGGTCGGGCAGCTTGGCCTCGGTGAAGCGAGTCGAGGGTCCCGAGATGGACAGAGCGGTCACCACGCCGCCGACGGCGGCGGGATCGATACGCATGGCGATGGCGGAGATCAGGTCCTCGCGCTCGGCGTGGCTCACCGCCCACCCATCTCGGCGCACTTCGGCCACCCAGGCATCCAGCGTGGCCCGGTGCGCCGGGCCGTGGGGCGAGCAGGCGGCGACGTCGTCGAGGAGCTCGTCAGAGGCTTCGGCCAGGAAGATCTTCGCCGAGGCGCCGGCCCACAGCGGGAGCTCGTCCCCTACGCGGACCACGTGGCGCAGGCTGTTGGGTCCCTGGGCATGGGCGATACAGACCCGCTGCAGGCCCTTGCGCACGTAGACGTTCACCGTCTCGCCGGTCTCCTGCGCGGCGAGGTCGAGGACCTGTTGGACACCGGGTGGGAGGAGCCAGGCGTCCGAGGCGATGCGCGACCACCGCAGCAACGCGGGCCCGGGGACGTACCGGCCGTTGTCGCTCCACAGCACCCCGGTGCGCTCCAGGGTCTGGAGCAGGCGCAGCGTCGTCGTCTTGGGGAGCCCGACCGCACGGGCACAGTCGGTCAGCGTGAGCACGGGCAGCTCGTCGGTCAGCAGGAAGAGGATGTCGAGGGCGCGCCGAACACTGCGCACCGTGTCGCCGTCCGGCGACGGCACGGAGCCGGACCGCCCTGTTGCCGCGCCACGTGGTGGCGTGCCGCCGGGCTCACGACGACGCTCGGTTGTGTTTTCGCTCACGGTGGTCTACGGTACCAGTGTTCCGACAGATAGACCAGAGGTTCCACTAGATGGACCGCAAGACCCAGGGGAGGACCGACATGACGGAGCACGGCACGACACCCGTCGCTGCTCGGTCGCTGGTCGCTGGCCGTTGGGTCGACGACGGCTCGTGGGCCGAGCGGCAGGGACCGTTCACCGGCACCGTGGTGTCGCGGGCACTCGTCGGGGATGCCGCCATGGTCGAAGAAGCGCTCGCCTACGCCTCCGGCGGGGCACGGGTCGTCCGCTCCCTCACCCCGGCTCGCCGGGCCGACGTCCTCGAGCGGGCCTCCGCGCTCGCCGACGAGCGGCGAGAAGACCTCGCTCGGTTGCTCGCGCTCGAGCTCGGCAAGCCGATGAAGGACTCTCGTGGCGAGATCGTCCGGGTGGCCGACACCTTCGCCATCTGCGCGCTCGAAGCGCGCCAGATGGGTGGGGAAGTCCTCGGGGCCGAGGGCTGGGAGCGGGGTCGGGGCACGACCGCCCTCACCTACCGCGCCCCGGTCGGCGTGGTGGTGGCCATCACCCCGTTCAACGCACCAGCGAACCTGTTGGCTCACAAGCTCGGTGCCTCGTTCGCCGCCGGCAACACCACCATCGTGAAGCCGCCGCCGCAGGCACCAGCCGCCTCCACCGCCGTCGTCGAGCTCCTGCTCGACGCAGGGATGCCCGCCGAGGCCGTCCAGGTCCTCCACGGCGGAGCCGACGTCGGCTCGGCGCTCGTCTCCTCCCCGGTCGTCGGCGCGGTGAGCTTCACCGGGAGCGCCGGAGCCGGGGCTGCCGTTGCCCGCGCCGCCGGACCGAAGCGGCTCGTCCTCGAGCTCGGAGGGAACGCTGCCACCATCGTGTGCGAGGACGCCGACCTCGACCTCGCTGCCGCCAACTGCGCGCGAACCGGCTTCTCCAACTCCGGCCAGAGCTGCATTTCGGTGCAGCGGATCTACGCGCACCGGTCGGTCTTCGCCGACTTCGTCGAGCGCCTGGTCGACGCCGTAGGGACGCTGCGTGTCGGCGACCCGCTCGACGAGGCCACCGACGTGGGCTCGATGGTCGACGTCGCCGCAGCCGAGCGGGTCGTCAGCTGGGTGGAAGAGGCTCGCCGCGGTGGTGCCCAGGTTCCGGTGGGAGGGGTGCGGCACGGAGCGACCGTCGAACCGACCGTGGTCGCCGGTCCAGAGCCCGATGCCAGGGTGGTCGTCGAAGAGGTCTTCGGAGCCCTGGTCGCGGTACTTCCCTACGACGACTTTGATGCCGTTCTCACCACGTGCAACGAGAGCCGCTACGGGCTCCAGGCCGGTCTGTTCACCAACGACCTCCGACGGGTGTTCCGGGCGTGGCGCGAGCTCGAAGTAGGAGGCCTCGTGGTCAACGGATCGTCCAACTACCGGCTCGACCACGTCGCCTTCGGTGGTGTGAAGGACTCCGGTATCGGGCGGGAGTCACCGCGGTGGATGATCGAGGACTACACAACCGTGCGAACGCTCCTGTTGCGCGACGTCTCGCTGTGGAGCGACACGTGACGGCGGGACGTCCGGGTGTTCTCGGGCCGACCGGGGGCCGACGGTGCGCGCGCTAGCGCTCGTCGAGCCGGGCCGGGTGGAGGTCGTCGACCGGCCCGCCCCGACGGCCGCCCCCTCGGAGGTGCTCGTCCGTATGACGGGAGTCGGCATCTGCGGCAGTGACCTGAGCGTCTTCGACGGGCACCGCGAGATACCAGAGACCCCATGGGTGCTCGGGCACGAAGGCGTCGGCGAGATCGTGGCGGTGGGCAGTGAGGTGAGCGGTGCCAGGGTGGGCGAACGGGTGGTGATCGAGCCCAACTACTGCTGCTTCACCTGTGCGAGCTGCCGAGCGGGGCTCACCTCCGGGTGCGAGAACCGCAAGATCGTCGGTATCAACGTGCCGGGCCTTCTGGCCGAGCAGGTCGCCGTACCGGCACCCTTCGCCTGGCCGGCGCCCGAGGGGCTGGCCACTGAGGAGCTCGTGTGCCTGGAGCCCTTCACGGTCGGTGTCGCCGCGGCACGCCGGGCCGGGGCTCGGTCGGGGCAGCGAGCGCTCGTCGTCGGCACCGGATCGACCGGCCTGCTCCTCGTCCTCCACCTGGTGGCGCTCGGTCTCGAGACGTGGTTCGTCGAGCCAGCGGCCGACCGTGCCGCGATCGCCCTCGAGCTCGGTGGCCGACCGCTCGGAGAGGACGGGGAGCGCCGTTTCGAGCAGGTGTTCGAGACGTCGGGGACGGTACCGGGCACCGAGCTGGCCGTGGCCAGTGCCGCACCGGGCGGAGCAGTGACGCTGCTTGGGTTGGCAACCGACCCGGCGAAGATCGTGCCGTCGGCGATCGTGCGCGGTCGCCTCACCATCCGGGGTTCGATGATCTACGACCACCCGGGTGACTTCGCCTCGACGACGACGCACCCACCGGACGGGCTCGGGCGCATCGTGCGCGGTCGCTTCACCTTGGACGAGGGCCAAGAGGCGTTCCGCTCCGCCCGTGTCGTCGCCGGCAAGTCGTGGATCTCGTTGGACGAGGAAGAAGGAGCATCGGCATGAAGGGCTCGACATCCGACGGGCACGTGGGGGCGAAGGGGTTGACCGGTGCGGAAGCGCTGGTCGCCCAGCTCGAGTCCTACGGGGTCGAGTACGTCTTCGGCCTGTGTGGGCACACCAACATCGCCGTCCTGGACGCTCTCAGCCGGAGCCCGATCACCTTCGTCGTCAACCGCCACGAGCAGGCGGCCGCTCACGCCGCCGACGGCTACGCCCGCGCATCGAGCAAGCCCGGTGTGCTCCTGACCCACGTAGGGCCGGGGATGGTGAACGCCGCCACCGGCGTCTTCACCGCGGCGCTGGACTCCGTCCCGCTGGTGGTGATCGCCGGTGACGTGCCCAGCTACTTCCACGGCCGTCACCCCCACCAAGAGACGAACCTCCACGACGACGCCTCCCAGGCCGACATCTACCGACCCTTCGTGAAGCGAGCCTGGGACGTCGAACGGGTCGAGGACCTTCCGCGCCTGGTCGAACGGGCGTTCTGGACGGCGACCAGCGGCCGGCCCGGCGCCGTGCTGGTGAACGTGCCGATGGACCTCTTCTCTCGGCCCCTCCCCGGCCACGTCCCACCGGCTCCGCCGTTGCCGGAGACGTCCTTCGAGCCGGGCATCTCAGCCGACGCGGCCGAGGCGGTGGCCGATCTGTTGGTGTCGGCCGAACGACCACTCCTCTACGTCGGCGGTGGGGTGCGGACGGCAGCCGGCTGTGACGCACTGGTGTCGCTGGCGGAGCACCTCGACATCCCCGTCGCCCACTCGTTGATGGGCAAGGGACTGGTCGACGACGCCCACCCACTGGTCATGGGGATGACGGGGTTCTGGGGGCTCGAGATGGTGAACGACTACGCACGCCGCGCCGACGTGGTCCTGGCCCTCGGGACCCGCTTCGCCGAGACGGACTCCAGCTCGTGGATGGACGAGTACACGTGGCGGATGCCCCCCACCAAGCTCATCCAGGTCGACATCGACCCTGCCGAACTGGGACGCAACTACCCGGTCCACCTGGGGATCGTCGCCGACGTGGAAGCGGCGCTCGGTCCCGTCCTCACCGCCGTCCATGCTGCCTGTCCACAAGGCGTCGACCGTCCCGAGCTACGTGCCTCCATCGCCTCCGCCCGGAGGGCGCTCTTCGAGGGGACCCGGACCCGCGGCCAGAGCGATCAGTTCCCCCTGCGTCCCGAGCGGATCTTGGTCGACCTCCTCGACACCCTGCCTTCTGACACGGTCTTGGTGACCGACGTGGGTTGGAACAAGAACGGTGTCGCCCAGTGCTACAAGCTTCCTCCCGAAGGTCGCTTCATCACCCCTGGGGGTGCCTCGACGATGGGCTTCGGACCGGCGGCCGCCCTCGGGGTGCAGATCGCCTGGCCGGACCGGACCGTAGTGGCGCTGATCGGCGATGGTGGCATGAGCGCCCAGCTTCCGGCAGTCCCGACCGCGGTCGAGCAGGGGGCACCTGTCATCTGGGTCGTTATGAACAACCGTGCCCATGGGACCATCGCCGACCTCATGCACTCGAACTACGGAAACAGCTACGGCACCGTGTTCGAGACCAGCGACGGCAGCAGCTACTCGCCCGACTTCGCCCTCTATGCCCGGGCGTGCGGTGCAGAGGGGTACTCGATCTCCTCGGCCTCCGAGCTCGCCCCGGCCCTCGCCAAGGCCGTCGCCGCCCGGCGGCCTGCCCTGATCGACGTCCCGATGGTGAACGAGCCGGTCCCGACGCCCGGCCACTGGAACATCAACGACATCTACCAGGGCTCCTTCACCCGGTTCTGACCAGACAAGAGAAAGACAGGTTGCCACCATGCCACGCGTGATCGATCCGTTCACCGAGGGACAGCTTCGTTGGCTCGGACTCGACGAGGAAGGGTTCCGGAGGAAGGTCTTCAGCATCGCAGGACGCGATGTGGGCAATTCCGAGTTCCTCTCTGCCGGATTGACTATCTTCGACCCAGGCGAGTCGTCTTCGCTGCACAACCATCCCGATTCCGAAGAGATCGACTTCATCGTCAAAGGAAGCGGGGAGATGCTCGACGAGCACGGCAAGGCGACTCCCTTCGCCGAGCACACGTTCATGTTGATCGAGAAAGGACAGTTCCATCGGCACGTAAACACCGGACGCGAGCCGCTTTGGCTCATCTGGGTCTACGGCCCACTCGGCGAGCTTCCCACGACGTGACCAGCGTTGCACATCACCACCGAAAGATAGGAGCACAACAGATGATCAGACTGAGGCATGGGGGGAAAGGCAGGACGGTTGCCTTTTTCGCCTCCGCCGTAGCACTCGCGACCGTTCTGGCTGCATGCGGTAGCTCGACGAGCAGCTCGAGCTCGACCACAAAGGCATCGTCGGGATCGTCGGGCAAGAAACTGTCCATCGCCTATGTCCCCGGTGCCACTGGCGTCGCGTTCTACACCTCGCTCGCCGACGGCATGCAGGCCGAGGCGACGTCGCTGGGGATGAGCTTCTCCTATCAGGGGTCGCCGCAGTTCAGTCCCTCGGCCCAGACGCCGATCGTCGATGGCGTCTGCACCCGTCACCCGAGCGCGTTGGTCATCTCGCCGACCGACCCGGTGGCCCTGGCTCCGGCGGTGGACAGCTGCCTCAACGCGGGCATCCCCGTGCTCACGACGGACACGACGCTGCAGGACGCCTCCCGCATCACGAGCCAGATCACCACGAACAACCTCCAGGGTGGGCAGCTCGCGGCCGACTTCATCGGTCAGAAGCTCAACGGCACCGGCCAGGTCGCCATCTTGAGCATCTCGGCGACGGCGACCACCCAAGTCCAGCGCGAGCAGGGCTTCGAGAACGAGCTGAAGGCCAAGTTCCCGAACATCACGGTTGTCGCCAACCAGGTGACCGGACAGTCGGTCTCAGCCAGCACGACCGCCATCAACTCGATCATGCTCGCTCATCCTGGGATCAAGGCCGTCTTCTCGGTGTCGGGGACCGGCGCCGAGGGAACGGCGGCGGCGTTCGCAGCCAACGGCGACAAGGGCAAGGTGCTGAACGTCGGCTTCGATGCCGGACCTACGACGGTCAAGCTGCTCAAGTCCGGTGGGATCGACGCGACGGTGGCTCAGAACCCGGCACAGGAGGGCAAGCTCGCTGCCGAGTATGCCTATGACTACCTGACCGGGAAGAAGTCGGAGATCCAAGCCAAGGTGCAGCTGAACGACCTGCTGATCACCACTGCCGACGCGAACAACCCGTCGTACACGAAGTACTTCTACAAGGCGTAACGATCGCCCACGGGTCTTCATGACCATGTGGGCCGCTCGTGAGCCGAACGAGGTCTCGGGAGCAGAAGAGCGGTGTCGGATGACCGAAAAGGCGTCAGGCATCCTCTTCTGCTCGCCGGGCCGTTTGGGGGAAGTGAAATGGCTGTAGAGATACTCGCGGATAGCGGTCGACGATCCGCAGATATTGCTGTCAACCACCACCGCGATCGCACCGATCAGGACGACGTGTCGCACCGCGCCCCCGCCGGGCGAGAGAGCTCACCAAGCACGACGATCGTCGACGGCGGTGCCGAGCCGGAAGCCCAGAGGGAGCTGAGTATGATCACGCACGAAGCACCGCTCTTGCGTGACGAACAGGAGACCGTCATGGCCCAACGCCTGGCAGTCGTTGACCTCTCCAAGCAGTACGGAGGGGTCCACGCCCTGCGCAACGTGTCCCTGGAGGTCAACGCCGGAGAGGTCTTGGGCCTAGTGGGTGACAATGGCGCGGGGAAGTCGACGCTCCTCAAGATCCTGGCCGGCGCACAGCCTCCTTCGGGTGGCTCGATCTTGCTCGACGGCGAGGAGGTGGCGTTCCCCACTCCCCACGCCGCCAAGGAGGCCGGCATCGCCACCGTCTACCAAGACCTCGCCCTGGCCGGGCAACGCGACGTCGTCTCGAACTTCTTCATGGGCAGGGAGCTCCGGTCGAAGCACCCGCTTGGGCGGGTGCTCGGCTGGCTGGACAGGAAGGCGATGCGGGAGCACACGGTGCGGGAGCTGGCTCGGCTGGGGACCCGGATCCCCGACGTGTCGCTGGCCGCCAACGAGCTGTCGGGTGGCCAGCGCCAGGCATTGGCCATTGCCCGGGCGGCGGCGTGGACCTCGAAGGTGCTCCTGTTGGACGAACCGACCAGCGCGCTGGGGGTCGAGCAGCAGGCCCACGTGCTCGAGCTGATCCAGCGGGTCAAGGAAGAAGGGATCGCCGTCGTCTTCATCAGTCACCAGATGCAGGACGTCATGGCCGTGTGCGACCGCGCCGTCGTGCTTCGGTTGGGAAGGGTCGTCAAGACGCTTGGTCCCAGTGAGCTGACGAGCGAGAACCTGGTGGGCTACATCACGGGGGCCAAGCTGGCAGAGGGCGAAGGCCAGCCGCACGGCGATGGTCGACCGGACAGTCAGGGCCAGCCAGACGGGGAGGGCCTGGCGGGCCAGGCGCAGAGGAGCCGGTGATGTCGGTCGTGTCCGACGTGCGTCCCGAGCAAGCGACGGCGACGGGGCCGTCCCCGTCGAACTGGCTGAAGGACAAGAGCCGTTTCGTTCGCGACCTGTGGATGGGGGGCGTCCTCCTCGCCCTCGTCATCGGCTTCGGCGTCTACACGCCGGCGTTCTTCTCGCGGGCCAGTTGGCTCAACACCTCCAACACCGCGCTCGAGGTCCTCCTCGTGGCCGTGGGCGAGACGTTCGTCATCTGTACGGCCGGTATCGACCTGTCGGTCGGCGCGAACCTCGGCTTCTCGGCGATGGTCGGGGCGTGGGTGATGTCGCACTGGTTCACCGTGGGACCGGGTAACGACGTGGGCATCGTCATCGTGGGCATCCTGGCGACGCTGGTGGCAGCGGCGTTCATCGGCGGGCTCAACGGCGTGCTCATCGCCTGGGGGGGGATCCCCGCCTTCGTAGTGACGCTCGGCACGCTGGGCATCGCCACCGGGTTCGGGCTCCTGCTCAACAACGGACAGGAGATCTCGAGCATCCCGTCCTCGGTCGCCAGGGTTGGCAACATGAACGTGCTCGGCGGCTGGATTCCCGTACCGGTGGCGATCGGTGCGGTGATCACCATCGTTGCCGGCCTGGTGCTGGCCAAGACCCGGTTCGGCGCCTACACACTGAGCATCGGCGACTCGACCGAGGCCGTGGTGCGTGCCGGCATCAACGAGAAACGACACCTCTTCAAGGTGTACCTGGTGGCCGGGCTGCTGGCCGGAGTCGCCGGCCTGGTGGTCATGGGGCGCCTCGGGGCGGCGTCGCCGACCTCGGGGAGCACCGACAACCTGAACGCCATTGCCGCGGTGGTGATCGGAGGGACGAGCCTGTTCGGCGGGCGGGGAACGGTGCTCGGGACGGTGTTCGGAACGGGCATCATCGCCGTCCTGTTGACCGGCCTGATCGTCGTGAACGTCCCACCGTTCTGGCAAGAGGTCGCCGTCGGCGTCGTCCTGATCGCTGCCGTCTACATCGACAGCCTGCGCACCAGCCAAGGAAGCAAACGAGCCCTGTTCGCCCGGTGACAGCGGCAGACCACGGAACGTCACGGGGGCTGCGGCTGCGCCGCGGTCCGGTGGACATTCGCCGGTGGGCAGTGGGCAGTGGGCAGTGGGCAGTGGGCAGTGGGCAGTGGGCAGTGACATGGCAGGCTGGCCCGGGGTGCCGGAGGGCACGCCCGCCACAGGAGAGGAGCCGAGTCCGATGCGAGCAGTGACGACGGGCGCCGGAGGGCGCTGGGCGGTGGTGGGATCGTGACGACGGTGCTGCTGCTCAACGGGCCCAACTTGAACCTCCTCGGCCTGCGCAACCCCGAGGTGTACGGGTCGACGACCCTCGCCGACGTCGAGGCAGCGGTGACCAACCTGGGAGCCTCGCTGGGAGTCGAGGTGCGCACGGCCCAGTCGAACAGCGAAGGCGGGATGGTCGACCAGGTCCACGCGGCACGCCAGCTCGACGGCATCGTGATCAATCCGGGTGCCTACGCCCATACCAGCTACGCCATCCGAGACGCCATCGAGGCGGTCCCCGTGCCCTGCGTCGAGGTGCACATCTCCAACATCCACGCTCGCGAGACGTTCCGGCACACGTCGGTCCTCTCGCCGGTGGTGGACGGGTTCATCTGTGGGTGCGGCGTCTTCGGGTACGAGCTTGGCCTGCGAGCGCTGGTGCAGCGGATCGCCGAGCGAGCCGGCTCCTGAGGCGCCTGTTGGGTCGAGGGACAGCGACACCGAGGCACCGGCGGCCGAGGACCCGAGCGCGACTCGACGGTCTCGGAGGACGTCGGGGGCGGGCTCACGCGGGAGGATACTACCGGAATACTGTTCTATAGTTGAACGGTGTTCTGATTTGTGAGAGCATAGAGGCATGGCAGCCGGTGTGCTCGACAAGGCGATGGCCGTGCTCCAACTGCTCGTGGACGCCCCGGACGGGTTGCTCCTCGGGTCGATCGCCGAAGGGGCCGACCTGCCCAAGAGCGGAGCGCACCGGCTCTGTGCGGACCTCGTCCGTCTCGGGCTCGTCCGTCAGGAGGGGGACGGCGGGCGGTACGTCCTCTCGATGACCCTGGTGTCGATGGCCTTCCAGCACCTCGCTCGGGTCGGCGTGGTCGATGCCGCCCAGCCCGTCCTCGACACGCTGGCCAGCTCGACCGGCGAGCTGGTCCGGCTGGGCATCGTCGACGGCGACCGGCAGGTGTGGGTGGCCAAGGCCCAAGGGGCGCGTAGCGGGCTCATCTACGACCCGCAGATGGGTGACGTGGCGAAGTTGTCGTGCATGGCCTCGGGCCACGCGTGGCTCGCCTTCGTCGAACCCGACGAAGCGGTGCGTCTGGTGGCGACCCAAGGTCTGGCTGACCCGGACGAGTACGGCCCGAACGCTCCTCGCAGCTTCGAGGCCCTGCTAGCCCAGCTCCGGACCACCGCAGAACGAGGGTACGCCCTCGTGGTCGACAGTTCGGCGCCCGGCATGTCGGCGGTCGCTGCCCCGGTGCTGCACCCGGTCCGACGGACCGTGGTGGGGACGGTGAGCGTGGGCGGCCCGAGCGTGCGCCTGCCCGAAGACCGGCTGCACGGCATCGCCCCCGAGCTGCTCGAGGCGGCGCGCCTGCTCTCCGACCTCTACGCCGGTTCGACCTACCTCCGGTCGATCGGCGCGTCCCGATGACGACACCTCGGCCGTGCTGACGACGAACGGCGAAGGGAAAGGATGACGATGGACTTCACGGTGAGGGAGGAGATGGCCGTCCTGCTCGAGACGGTACGGCGGTTCATCGCCACCGAGCTCGCCCCCCTCGAGCAGGACGTCGAAGAGACCGGTGAACTGGCGCCCGCCACCGCCCGGGCCATCTTCGAGAAGTCGAGCGCGCTCGGCCTCTACGCCATGAACGTGCCCGAGCGCTTCGGCGGTGGTGGGCTGAGCGCTGTCGAGACCGTGATGGTCGAGGAGCAGTTCGGCCACACCACCGACATCCTCGTTCGACGGGCCTTCGGCAACGTCTACGAAGTCCTTTTCGCCGCGGACGCCGTCCAGGCGGAGCGGTGGCTCCTCCCCTGCGTCAGGGGCGAGCGCACCGCCTCGATCGCCATCACCGAGCCCAATGCCGGCTCGGATGCCGCCGGGATCACCACCCGCGCCGAACGCACCGGGTCGGGCTGGCGGATCAACGGCGCCAAGCACTTCATCAGCGATGCTGCCTTCTCGGACTTCTTCGTGGTCTCAGCGGTCACGGACCCGGCGAAGAAGAGCCGCGGCATCAGCCTGTTCCTCGTTGACAAGGCAGCGCCGGGCGTCACCCTCGGGCGCGACCAGCCGATGATGGGATTGCGAGGCACGAGCCACCACGAGCTCTTCTTCGACGACGTCGAGGTCGGGCCGGAGCACCTGCTCGGGGTCGAGGGCACCGGCTATGCCCAGGTCCTCGCCACGCTCGGCCGGGTGCGTCTGGCCCAGGTCGGTGCCCGGAGCGTCGGCAAGGCCAGCCACGTCCTCGACCTCATGGTCCGTTACGCAGCTGACCGCCGCCAGTTCGGGCAGGCGATCGGAGAGTTCCAGATGGTCCAACAGCTCATCGCCGACAGTGTCGTCGACGTGAACGCGGCGCGCCTCATGGTCCTCAGGGCCGCGTGGGAGCTGGACGCCGGGCGCGATGCGCGCGACTGGATCGCCATGGTGAAGGTCCACGCCGCCGAGGCGCTCGGCCGGGTGGTCGACCGGGCTGTCCAGGTGTTCGGCGGGATGGGCTACTGCAAGGACCTGAGCATCGAGCGTTACTACCGCGACGCCCGGGTGGCGCGCATCTACGACGGCGCCTCGGAGATCCACCGGATGGTGGTGGCGCGCCACGCGCTCGAGTCCGGGGCCGCGCTCTTCGACTCGATGGCCTCGGGGGGCTGGGTCCTCGAGCCCACCGTCGCGCTCGACGGTGGGCCACGATGACCGGACCGGTGGTCGTGGACTCCCACGGTTCGGCGGTCGCCGATGCCGGCCATGCCGACGATGCCGGCCGGCTCGAGGAGGGCGCCGAGCAGGGAGGAGCGATCCGACCCCGGCGCAGGCGTCAGCGGGTCCGACGACCCCGACCGAGTGGCAACCTGACTGTCCCCGTCGTGACCGCCGACGAGGCAGTGACGTGGATCGCCGACGGGGACACCGTGGGCATCCTCGGCGCCGGTGGCGGGTTGAACGAGGCAACAGCCCTGATCGACGCCCTTGCCCGTCGCCACCGCGAGACCGGCTCTCCCGTGGGCCTCACCTTCGTCCACTCCACTGGGCTCGGGGACCGGGGGGACCGGGGCATGTCACCGCTCGCCCAGACCGGTTTGTGCTCGCGGGTGATCGGTGGCCACTGGGGACAGTCGCCCCGCCTGGCCGAACTAGCCGAACGCGACCAGATCGAGGCATACAACTTTCCCCAGGGCGTGCTGTCCCAGTTGTTCCGGGCGACGGCAGCCGGCCAGCCCGGCATCCTCACGCACGTCGGGCTGGGCACGTTCGTCGACCCGAGGTCGACAGGCGGCAGGTTGAACGCGGTGACCCGCGAGGAGCTGGTGCGCCTCATCGACATCGACGGCGAGCCATGGCTGTTCTATCCCGCCCTGCCCGTCGACGTTGCTTTCATCCGGGCCACCACGGCCGACACGCTCGGCTACCTGAGCTTCGAGGACGAGGTCACGACCCTCGACGCCCTCGCGCTGGCCCAGGCGGCGCACAACAGCGGCGGGCTCGTGGTCGCCCAGGTGCAACGGGTCGTGCGTGCCCGCACGCTCCATCCCAAGTCGGTGCGGGTTCCCGGGTTCCTCGTGGACGGCCTCGTCGTCTGCCCCGACCAGCCACAGCTGTACACCGGATCGGTCGACCGCTTCTTCTCCGGCGACTACACGATGGAGACCACCGACCCCGAGCCCCTCCCGCTCGACGTGCGCAAGGTGGTCGCCCGGCGCGCCCTGCTCGAGGTCACCCCCGGGGACGTCGGGAACGTCGGCGTGGGCATCTCGGACGGCGTCGGTGTCGTCGCCCGTGAGGAGGGTGTCGACGAGACCTTCACCCTCACTGTCGAGCTCGGGCCCATCGGGGGTATCTCGGCCCAGGGCATCTACCTCGGTGCCACCATCAACGCCCAGGCGGTCGTCGACATGGGCGCGCAGTTCGACTTCTACGACGGCGGCGGGCTCGACATCGCCTTTCTGTCTTTCGCAGAGGTCGACCGGAACGGCAACGTCAACGTGCACCGCTTCGGCGGGAAGATCATGGGCACCGGCGGGTTTATCGACATCGCCCAGAACAGCCGGAAGGTCGTCTTCAGCGGGACCTTCACCGCTGGTGGCGCAGACGTCCGGGTCGAGGCCGGGGCGCTCAGGATCGCCCGGGAAGGGCGCATCGAGAAGTTCGTCGCGCACCTCGACGAAGTCACCTTCTCGGCGGCCGACGCCCTGGCTTCCGGCCACGACGTGCGCTACGTCACCGAGCGGGCCGTCTTCCGCCTCACCGACGACGGCCTGTGCCTTGCCGAAGTGGCTCCCGGTGTCGACGTGGAGCGGGACATCTTCGCCCACATGGGCTTCGTCCCGCTTGTCGCCGAGGACCTCGCCGAGATGGACCCCCGGCTGTTCGAGCTCGCCCCCCTCGGGCTCCGACAGACCTGGTCCACCGGTCGGGCTGACGTCGGGCCCCGCCGATGACCGACAGGACCTGCACACGAGCAGGCTGAACGAGAGGAGACCGGCATGGCGACCGTTCCGCTGAAGGTCGGGGACCACAGCGAGTTCACCAAGACCATCTCGGAGTCCGACGTCTACGGCTTCGCCGGCATCACTGGCGACTTCAGCCGGATGCACACCGACGAGTCGTTCATGCAGACGACGCCCTATGGCACACGGATCGTCCACGGCGTGCTGAGCTTTGCCTTGGGCTCGACGGCCTCCACCCTGGTGCAGTCCAAGGTCCCCGCCGCGCTGCCCAGCGTGTCGTACGGCTACGACCACCTGCGGTTCGTGCGCCCCGTCTACATCGGCGACACGCTCCGGGCCGAGTACACGGTCACCTCTGTGGACGACGAGGCCCTCCGGAGCGAGGCCGAGGTTCGGCTGGTGAACCAGCGCGGCGAGGTGTGCGTGGTGGCCACCCACATCCTCAAGTTCTTCGAGCTCGACGAAGCCGAAGGCGTGGAGCGCCCGGGTGCCACCTCGGACAGCGGGTGGTCCGAAGGGCGATGCCTGTGAGGATCGCCATCCTCGGCACCGGTTCGTTGGGCAGCGTCGTGGGGGGGTGCCTGGCGCGTGGCGGCGAGGAGGTGTGGATGGTCGGACGGCGACGAGACGTGGTCACTGCGATCTCGACCCATGGCCTGCACCTGGTCGAGGACGACGGCACCACCGTGGTGTGGCCACGGGCCACCGTCGATGCCGAGGAGGTCGGGGACGTCGACGTAGTGGTGGTAGTGGTGAAGGCGTTCGACGTGGCGGCCGCCCTGTCGGCAGCCTCGTCGCTGCTGGGTCGTGCGACGACGGTGCTGACGCTCCAGAACGGGCTCGGTGTCGAGGAGGTGGCGGCTGGAGTGGTGGGACGCGATCGGGTCCTGGCGGGACGGACCTACGTGTCAGGGGACGCGGCGGCACCGGGGGTGGTCCGTGCTGGCATCCACGGCCGCCCGACGGTCGTCGGCGAGCCGTTCGGTGTGGACTCGGACCGCGCCGGCGCGGTGGCCGCCGCATTTGGCCGCGGCGGCCTGGACACCGAGGTCAGCCCGGACATTCGATCGGTCATCTGGCAAAAGCTGCTGGTGAACGTGGCCACCGGCGCCCTGGCTGGCATCACCGGCCTCACCTACGGCTCGCTCTACCGACTCGAGGGCATCCAGCGCACCGCGCATGCCGCTGTTCGCGAGGCGGTCGCCGTGGCGACGGCGTGCGGCGTCGACCTCGGCGAGGTGGACGCCGAGGCAGTGTGGCAGGAAGCACGCCGGGGGCTTCCCGACGACTTTCGAACCTCGATCCTCCAGTCGTTGGAGCGAGGTGCACCCACCGAGATCGCCTTCATCAACGGTGCGGTGGTCCGCACTGGGTCGGCCGCAGGCGTGCCCACTCCGGTCAACGCCACCCTCGAGGCGTGCGTCCAGGGGCTCGAAGTCAGCCGCAGGCGGGTCGCATCGAGCGGGTCGGCGGCACCCCGGTGAGCGGGGGCCGAGCAAGCCGAGTCGACCACGTGGCGCTCTGTGTGTGCCGGCTGGACTGGCACGTCGCCCTCTTCGAGCAGGTGTTCGGGATGACGCTGGAGGCCGACGAGCCCGGCGAGCCGCACCAGGTATGGCTCGAGGGAGGGATCCAGCTGATCGAGTGCCGCGAGGAGCCGCCGACCGGCGGCGCGCTCGCCCACGTCGCCATCGCGGTCGCCGACCCGTCCGAGGCGGGTGGGGCGTTGGCGCGATGGGGCTGTCGCCAGCTCGAGCGCGGCCCGTTGTGGTGGTCGCTCAGTCCGGGCTTGGTGGTGGAGCTGGTGGACGCTGGTCCGTGACCAGCCGACCTGCCTCGTCAAGGCGTCACGTGGACGCCGAGGGAGCGGTCCCGGTCGGGTCCGTGCCGACCTGGCATGCCGTCCTTGCCGCCGTCCTGGTCACGCTCGGCTCGTCCCTGCCTGTCTACGTCCTCGGGGCACTGTCCGTCGAGATCGACCGCTCGCTCTCCTTCGGCGCCAGTGCTCTCGGAATCGCCGCCGGTGGCTACTACTTCGGTGCGGCGGTCAGCTCGATCCCGCTCAGCCGCCTCACCGAACGGGTCGGCGGCGGCCGCGTCATGCGGGTGGCGTCTGCTGCAGAGGGCGTGCTGTTGGTCCTCATCGCCACGGTGGCCCGGTCGTGGTCGGTGCTCGCCGTCCTGTTGTGCCTGACCGGGATCGCCAGTGGCGCGATCATGCCGGCCACGTACCTGTTCCTGGCCCGACGTGTGCCCGCCAGCAGCCAGGGCCGCGCCTTCGGCATCAACCAGGCTGCCGTCCCCCTGGCCCCGCTCCTCGGCGGCCTGGCCGTGCCCTTCGTCGCCCTCACCATCGGGTGGCGGTGGGCGTTCGTCATGGCGGGCGTACTGGCACTGGTGGCGAGCGTGGTCGTCCCGGCCTCGCTGTCCACCATCGCCGAACGGCGTCAGGCCCGTCGGGAGCGCCGCGTCGAGCCGGTCCGGGTGGCGCCGCTCATGGCGCTGGCGGTCGGCATGGCGCTCGGCATGTTCGCGGTGAGCGGGTTCGTGGCCTTTCTGGCCATCGGCGCCGTGCACGACGGCTTCAGTCGGGCGGGGGCCGGCTACCTGGTGGCGGCGGTGGGCGCAGTCGCCGTGGTCACGCGGATCGCCATGGGGGTCCACGCCGACCGGCGCGACGAGGGCCACTTTCCGGTGGTGGCCGCCATGTTGACGGCTGGCGGGATCGGCTACCTGCTCGTCGCCGTAGCGTCGGCGGGGCACGTGCGGTGGTTGTTCGCCGCCGCCGCCATCGCAGCGGCAGGAGCCGGTTGGGGGTGGAACGCTCGCTTCAACCTGGCCGTGGTGCGCGCGCACCTGCACGCGCCGGCCAAGGCCACCGGGTTCACCGACGTCGGCGGGCGGCTCGGTGGTGTGCTCGGGCCGGTGGTCGTGGGGCAGGTCCTCGACCATGCCTCCTACGACGTGGCATGGCTGGTGATGACCGCGGCGGCGTTCGGCGCAGCCGGGGCCGTGCTGGTCGGGCGTCACCAGCTCGCCCGAGGGCTCCCGGCTGGCCCGGGCTGAGCCGGAAGGGGCGGGCTCACCGCCGCCGGTGTGCACCCAGGCAGCAGTGCTTGTACTTCCGACCGCTGCCGCACGGGCACGGGTCGTTGCGGCCGCTGGTGCGCCAGGGGGCCTCGGCATCGGCCTCCTCGACGCGGAGCTCGTCGACGATCCCGGCCAGGGGGCGACCACGGCGGGCCAAGGCGGCGAGCCGTTCGAGGAGCGGACGGGCGTGGGTGAAGAAGGCCAGGTACCCGGCGCAGAGGACGTTGTGGCCGCCCTCACCCTCCAACGACGTCCCGAAGCGGTCCTTCGGGCAACCACCGCGGCAGAGCACGAGCACGGGACAGGACTGGCACGTGGCCGTGAGCCCGTCGCGCTTGGCTGCTCCGAAGGAGGTCTGGGTCGGTCCGTCGACCAGGCCGGCGAGGTCGTCCGTCCGCACGTCGCCCAGGCGATGGTCGAGGTCGACGAAGTGGTCGCAGGCGTAGAGCGACCCGTCGCGTTCGAGGGCAAGGGCCCGCCCGCACGTCTCGGACACGGTGCACAACGTCGGGTGGCGACCGTTCAGGGGGAGGATCGGCTCGAGGAAGGTCTGCACCCCGATCGAGGCGACGTCGTGCCGGACCCATTCGTCGAAGATGGTGGTGAGGAAGGTCCCAAGCGCCTCTGCGGTCACGCTCTGTCGCGACAGGCCTCCGTCGGCAGCACGCTGGACGACCGGCAGGAACTGCACCCAGCGCACGTGCTGGTCGAGGAAGAAGCGGTAGACGTCAAGTGGGGCGGTGGCAGTAGTGGCGTTCACCGTGCAGAGGACGTCCGGCTCGATGCCGTAGGTGCGGAGCGCGGCGAGGCCGCGAAGGGCGCGCTCGTGGGTGGGGTGGCGCCGTCGGTCGGGACGGGTGGCGTCGTGCAGCACTGCCGGTCCGTCGAGGGAGAGCCCGACGGCGAAGTGCTCCTCGGCCAAAAAGGCCGCCCACCGGTCGTCGAGGAGCGTCCCGTTGGTCTGGATGCTGTTGACGCACCGGCGCCCGTCCGGCGTGACGGCACGCTGCAGGTCGACCACCCGGCGGTAGAAGTCGATGCCGGCCAGCGTGGGCTCGCCGCCGTGCCACACGAAGTGGATCTCCGGACCGGGCGCGGCAGCGACCATGGCCGTGACGTAGGCCTCGAGCACTTCGGGGGCCATCCTGCCGGGTGCCGACGGGACGCGTCCCTCGGTGGGCAGGTAGTAGCAGTAGGTGCAGTCGAGGTTGCACGTCGCACCGACCGGCTTGGCCATCACGACGAAGGGGTCGACGGCAGCGAGGTCAGGCACCCCCGTAGCTTCGCCCGGGGGCGAGCACGATCGCCAGCCGTCGTTGGGTGACCGCCCGGGAGGTGACCGCTCGCCCCCATCCCCTGGTCCAGCCGGGGGCGCCTCCCGCTGAGCCAGGGGCGCTCATCCGGGTGAAGAGGGTGGCACGCTGCCAGCAGGCTGGCTCCACCGGGCCCTGGCGCCGCTCAGGTACGGCAGCCGTCGACCCAGGGTTGCTGGCCGTCGAGCGAGAACAAGGTGACGGCGAGGGTGTCCTGGGCGGCCTTCGATGCCGTGTTGGGGGGGACGCCCACCAAGCCGGGGAGACCGGCGGCCAAGGCGGCGGCGTTCCACGTCGGCTGGCTGAACTGGAAGGCCCCCATGTAGAGCCCGTTGGGCGACACGGCGCCGTAGTTGCCGCCGGACTCGACGCGCACGACGCACTGCAGGAAGAGGTTGAGCAGGGGATCGGAGAGGTTGACCCCGGCCGGGCCTGACGGACCGGCGGGCGCCGGGCCAGCCGGTGGACCTGCGGCGGCGCCCGTCGGGGCCGCGGTCCCGGCCGCAGCGCGTCGCTCCGCCGCCTGCACGGCGATCTGGGCCGCGGCTCGTTGGGCGGCCTGCTGCTGCGCTACCGCCGCGGCGAGCCGACCGGTGACCTCTGCCTGGGAGGCGGCGAGGGCCGACGCGGTCGTCGTGGCCTGCTCGAGGGCGCTGGTGCGGGCGTCCAGTGCTGCCTGGTCGTTGGCTTCGACGCTGCGGAGCGCGGCTCGCTGGGAGGCCAGGCTTGTCTCGGCGAGGTGGAGGCGGTCGAGCGAGACGGCGACATTGCCGACGGCGATCGACTGGTACTCGGCGAAGTCCTGCTGGGCCTGGCCGCCACCGGAGAGCACGAGCGCCAAGGTCTCGCTCGAGGCCGCGCCGCCGCCCATGTAGTCGTCGAGGGCCTGGGCCCGCACCGCCGCCGTGGCGGACGCCACCTGTTGGCGGTCGGAGGCCAAGGCGGCGTCGAGGTGGGCGATGGACGCCGCGTCCTGCGCCAGACGTTGGGAGGCCACCGACACCTGCTGCTGGGCCACACCAACCTGAAGCTGCTCGAGGACGAGCTGCCGGGCCAGCACGGCGGCCTGCTGGCGCAACGAGGAGACGGGATCGGCGCCGGCGCGCGCCGCGGGGCCCGCCACCACCGCACTGACGGCGAGGAGGCCGGAGACGAGCAGAGCCGACACGAACCGATATGGCCGGCCGGCGCTCGTCGCAGTCGTCGGTCGGTACCGAGCGAGCGACACGATGCAGAAACGCTAGCGGGACGTGGGGAGGAGCGACAACCTGACGGACCCGGCCGGCCCGTCCGTGGACCGGCTGGCGGGCGGGCTGGCGGCCTGTCCGTGGACCGGCTGGCGGTCAGGCCAGGGCGTCGGCGGTACGCAGAGCGACGGCGGCGTGCAGGGCGACCCCAGTTGCCAGGGCGGCCTCGTCGAGCACCATGCGGTTGGAGTGGTTGGGGGCCGGGTGGGCCACCCCCGGGGGTGCCATACCGAGGAGGACCATGGAGCCGGGGACGCGTTGGAGGACGAACGACCAGTCCTCGGCTCCCATCACGGCTGTGGGCATCCGGACCACATGGTCCGCTCCTAGTAGGTCCTCGGCGATGCCGAGGACCTCCTCGAGGGCGACGGCGTCGTTGACCGTGACCGGGTAGCCGGGCGGGATCGCCGTGATGGTCGCCTCACAGAGATGGGCGGCGGCGACGTGGCCGGCCACCCGCTCGAGGCCCTCGAGGGTGGCAGCTCGGCTGCCCTCGGAAAGGGCGCGTACGGTGCCGAGCAGTTCGGCGGACTCGGGGATCACGTTGTCGGTCGTCCCGGCATGGATGCTCGCCACGGTCAGGACCGCCGGGTCTGACACGGCGATCCGGCGGGTCACCATGGCCTGGAGGGCAGTGACGATCTCGCACGCGACGGGTACGGGATCAACGGCGTCGTGCGGCATCGACGCGTGCCCACCCTGGCCGGTCACTACCAGCCGGAAGGCATCGGCCGACGCCATGAAGGCCCCGGGCTTGGAGGCGACCCACCCCGAAGGAGCGAGCGGGGTGACGTGGATGGCGAAGGCACGTTCGACCGGTCCTACTTCGTCGAGAAGCCCGTCGTCGAGCATGGCCGAGGCACCGGCGTAGCCCTCTTCCCCTGGTTGGAACATGAGCACGACCCGACCCGGCAGCGCGGACTGCCGGCGGCTCAGTAACCGAGCCGCGCCGACCAGCATGGCGACGTGCGCGTCGTGACCGCAGGCATGCATCGCCCCGGGCACTTCCGAGGCGAAGGGAAGACCGGTGTCCTCGGTCATCGGCAGCGCGTCCATGTCGGCACGCAGCAACGTGGTCGGGCCGGGCTCGCCGCCCTCCAGTGTGGCGATCACGGAGGTCGTCGACGTCCCCGTCGACACGGAGAGCGGGAGTCCCTCCAGCGCACCGAGGATGACCTGTTGGGTGCGGGGGAGGTCGAGCCCCAGCTCGGGGTGGCGATGCAGCTCGCGACGCAACGTGATCGTGTCGTCGAGGAGAACGGCAGCCTCGTCGCCCAAGCCCTCTGCTGCTCCGGTCATCGTGGCCCCCCTCTGCCGGCTGCACGGCCTCGCAGTTGTCCGCACCAGCGTAGAGGGTGCCGGGTGCGATCGAGCCGATCCCGAGGTCGAGCCGGTGCCCGAACGGTTGGGTCGTAACGCTCGCCAGCCCTACCGGCTCTCGTTTGCTGCTCCGGGGTACCCTCGGGTGGTGGTCCGGCACGGCCGACCGGCGGCCCGAACGACCCGAGGAGCGCTGCTGTGGACTTCGCCATCGCCTTCGCCAACACCGGCCCCTTCGTCGAGCCCGAGGCTGCTGTCTCCTTCGCTCGCGCCGCCGAAGCGGCGGGGTTCGAGTCGCTGTGGACCGTCGAGCACGTCGTCGTGCCAGCCGGCTACCGCTCGACGTATCCCTACAGCCGGTCCGGCCGGATGCCCGGAGGAGACGACGCCCCGATCCCGGACCCGCTGGTGTGGCTGGCCTACGTTGCCGGTGCTACGTCCACGATCCGGCTCGGGACGGGCGTGCTGATCCTCCCCCAGCGTCAGCCTGTGGTGGTGGCGAAGGAGCTCGCCACCCTCGACGTGCTCTCGAGGGGGCGGGTGCTTCTCGGCGTCGGCGTGGGGTGGCTCGAGGAGGAGTTCGCCGCCGTCGGGGTCCCCTTTGCCGAACGGGGGGCACGCACCGACGACCACATCGGAGCCTTGCGGGCCCTCTGGAGCCAAGACCGGGCGACCTACCACGGGCCCTTCACGTCGTTCACCGAGTGCTTCTCGCGGCCACAGCCGATTGCCGGCACCATCCCGGTGCACATCGGTGGGCACTCCGAGGTGGCCGCCCGACGCGCCGGGCGGCTTGGGGACGGCTTCTTCCCGGCACAGGGCAGCCACGACCGGCTTGCTGCGCTGTTCTCCCTGGCGCGGGAGACCGCTCGACGCGCCGGGCGCGATCCGGAGGCCATCGAGCTGACCGCCGCCGGGGACGGGTGCTTCGGCCCCGGGGCCCTCGACGAGGTGGCCGCCCTGGCCGCCCTCGGTGTCACCCGGGTCGTGGTGCCCGCCTTCCGCTTTGTCGCCGACACGGAGTCGTCGCTCGCCCGCTACGGCGAGGAGGTCATCGCCCAGGCTTGAGCGGCGGGGAGGTCATCGCCCAGGCTTGAGCGGCGGGGAGGTCATCGCCCAGGCTTGAGCGGCGGGGACCGCTCCGCCGGGCCGGCTGCGGCTCGGTCCGCACCGCGGCGGACCGGTAGGCGACGGAAGGACCCGGGCCAGGCGAAGGGGCCACCTCCGGTTCCGGCGTGCAGGCGAGCCACCCGTCGAGTACGAACAGGGAGCGTTGGTCCGTGGAGGGCTTCTCAATGGGGGGATCCGATGCAGGCAGAGGTGAAGGGCACGACGGCACCGGTGCTCGAGGTCCAGCTCGACACCGGTGAGGAGGTGGTATCGACCCACGGCGAGCTGTCGTGGATGACCCCTTCCGTCCAGATGTCGCAGACGACGGGAGCAGGAAACGCCCACGGGCTCCGGGCGACGCTAAAGCGGGTGGCTGGCGGTGGCGGGCTGTTGCTCACCCGGTACCGAGCCACCCAGGGCCAGGGGATGGTGGCGTTCGCGGCGAAGTTGCCGGGGCGGATCTTCCCGGTCGAGATCGCCGCCGGCTCGGGCTACTTCGTCCACCGGCACGGCTGGTTGTGTGCCACCGCCGGCGTCGTTCCGTCGGTCGGCTTCCAGCAGTCGTTCTCAGGCGGACTGTGGGGCGGCGAGGGGTTCGTGCTCGAGCGCCTCGAGGGCGAAGGGACCGCCTGGGTCGAGCTGGCCGGCGAGATCGTCACCTACGAGCTCGCCGTTGGCCAGACCTTGCTCGTGCACCCTGGCCACGTCGGCGTGTTCGGCGAGTCGGTGTCCTTCGAGGTCACGACTGTCCCCGGTATCGCCAACAAGCTCTTCGGAGGAGACGGCTACCACCTTGTCGCCCTCAGCGGTCCGGGCACGGTGTGGCTCCAGAGCATGCCGCTGCCGATCCTCGCCGGAGCGCTCGCTCCCTACCTCGGGAGTTCCCAGGCGGCCACCGGAGCCGTGTCGGGTGGCCTCGCCGGCGGGCTCGCCGGAGGTGCGCTCGGCAACCTCTTCGGGGGCAGTGTCTGACTCTTCGGGGGCAATGTCTGACCGCCCCAGGGTGCCCCGGTGCGGCGGACGACGTTCACGGCCGGCGTTGCCGGCCGGCGCTTAGCCGGCGTCTTCGGATTGATCGTCGTCGGGCAGGTCCATCTGAAGGGTCTCGGCGGTCTGCCGCCGGAGCGAGTGTGTGAGCAGGTTGCTGTCTCGCAGGCGCGGTCGTGGCCCGGTGGCTCCCTGCGCATCATGGAGCGCGGCGACGGTGCGGACCAGGATGCGCCGGGCGATCCAGAAGAAGAAGAAGGAGAGCGGCAGCTCGGCACCGAGAGCGGTGGCGATGCTGACCCATGCGTCGGCGTTCCCGAGCGAGGTGACGACGTCGAACCACGCGTCACTGAACAGCAGGGTGCCAACGATCAACGCGCTGACCAAGGTCACTCGGCGCCGCGACCATGCCGAGCGGGCGACGTGAGCGAGCGCCAGGATCTCGAAGACGTCGAAGCCGATCCACACGAGACGCCAGTGGTGAGCGTCGTACCGTCGGGGGAGGCTGATGGACAGGTAGGCGATCCACGGGATGAGGAAGAGCACCGCCGCGGCGGCGAGGGCTGCGACATGGCGATTGAGCTCGCCATGACCGCCCGGTTGTACCTGGTCGTGCCGGAGGCCGACGCGCTCGGGTTCCGAGTCCATGCTCTTACTCAACCAGGGAGAGGAGCGGTGTCGGACGCGCCTGGGCACAGATCGGGCAGTGACCGCCGACGGACTGCCCGGCGAAGCAGGGAGGCGTCGGGGTCGAGCCGTTCCGATGGGGCACCGGTCGGCGTGGTGGGGCAGGATGGCGGCGCGTGCAACGGTGGGGTGCGCAGGAACGAAGGGAGTTGGCCATGCTTGGACCGTTCGAGACCCACGAGGTCGTCAACCAGAGCCCTCCGCTCGAAGGACACGACGTCTACTCGACCGACCGGGCGCTTGTCGAGGCAGTCGAGCGCGAAGGTGCCGGCTGGGCAGGGACCGAACTGGTCGAGCTGGGGACGTTGACCGGGGCATCCCGGACGCAGGAGCTCGCCCGACAGGCCAACGAGCACCGACCCGAGCTGCACACGCACGACCGTACCGGGCATCGCATCGACGTGGTCGAGTACCACCCCGCCTACCACGAGCTGATGGGCGCGGCAGTCGCCCACGGGTTGCACGCTGCACCGTGGTCGGACCCCCGCGACGGGGCCCACGTGGCCCGAGCGGCGAAGGTCTTCGTCTGGTACCAAGCCGAGGCCGGGCACGTCTGCCCGGTGTCGATGACCTACTCGGTGGTCCCCGCGCTGCGCCATCAGCCCGATGTGGCAGCCGAGTGGGAACCCCGCCTCACCTCGACCACCTACGACGCCACGGACGGACCAGCTTCGGCCAAGGCTGGTGCCACCTCCGGTATGGCGCTCACCGAAAAGCAAGGCGGTTCGGACGTCCGTGCCAACACGACGACGGCCACGCCGCTGGACGGGGACGGGGAGACGGCCCTTTTGACCGGGCACAAGTGGTTCTGCTCGGCACCCATGTCGGACGGGTTCCTCATGCTGGCCCAGGCGCCGGGCGGGCTCACCTGCTACTGGGTCCCGCGCTGGCAGCCCGACGGAACCAAGAACCCCATCCACATCCAACGACTGAAGGACAAGCTCGGTGACCGGTCCAACGCGTCCAGCGAGATCGAGCTCGCGGCGGTGTGGGCCCAGCGGGTCGGTGAGGAGGGGCGCGGCGTACGCACCATCATCGAGATGGTCAACCACACCCGGCTCGACTGCGCCATCGGCTCGGCGTCTGTCATGCGCCAGGGTGTCGCCCAGGCGTCGTGGCACGCCGCCCATCGTGCCGCCTTCGGCGCCCTGCTCGCCGATCAGCCACTGATGCAGAACGTGCTTGCCGACCTCGCCCTCGAGTCCGAGGCGGCGACTGCCGCAGTGCTGCGTCTCGCTCGCTCCTACGACCGGGAGGCGGACGAGCACGAGGCGCTCTTGCAGCGAGTGCTGACCCCGGTGGTCAAGTACTGGACGTGCAAGCGGGCTCCGCAGCACGCCGCAGAGGCGCTCGAGTGCCTGGGCGGCAACGGGTTCGTCGAGGAGTCGCCCATGCCACGTCTCTTCCGCCAGAGCCCCGTCAACGGGGTCTGGGAGGGATCGGGGAACGTCATCTGCCTCGACGTCCTGCGCGCCATGGCGAAATCGCCCCGGTCGGTCGACGCCTTCTGGGAAGAGGTGAACCGGGGAGCGGGAGGTGACGCCCGTCTCGACGGGGCTATCCGCACCCTGCAGAACGAGCTCGCCAACACCGAAGACCTCGAAGGCCGGGCCCGTCGTCTGGTCGAGGAGATGGCAGTCGTCGTCGAAGCTTCCCTGCTCGTCCAGCACGCGCCCGAGGCGGTCGCCGACGCCTTCTGTGCCTCGCGACTGGGACCGGACCGCGGCCGCGCCTTCGGGACGCTCCCCCGTGGCACCGACGTCCGGGCCATCGTCGAGCGGGCAGCACCGTGGACAGCCGCTGCAGTGTGAGCCGGCGCCTACCGGCCTGAGGTTGTTGCCGGTCGGGTGCTCGTGACCGGTCGGGTGCTCGTGACCGGTCGGTGACCGGAGGCGTCGCTGCTGCCCGATCCAGGCTGTGTCGGACGGCTGTCAGGCAAGGGGGGTGCAGTCGGCACGAGCCTCCGCTACCGTGACAGACAAGCGGCGGACAGGATACAGAGGTACCGATATGATGGCGGGCATGCTGGCGGAGCATGAAACATCACGAAAAATGTCGACGACACGTGGCAGCTGGTGGCTACCGGGCGAACGGCGGGAGGCCCGGTGTCCGACCTCGGTGGTCGAGGCCAGGCTTGCTCGAGCGACTGGTCTGGCTCTGTGCATCCTGCTTCTGGCGGCCTGCAGTTCGCCGGGCTCGGAGACAGCGGGCCTGCACGCTGGAGGGCGGCAGAGGGGGTCGGTGTCCCGTTCAGCGTCGGCGACGGGCACCACGACGCTCAGCCCTCGTCAACAGGCTGTCGTCGTGGCATGGGAGGACGCCGAGCGGACGCTGTACGGGTACATGCAGGAGCCACCCGCCCCTGCTCGCGCCGCGTTGGTTGCCGGCGACACCAGCGCGGTGGTCTGGCCGCGGCTCGGCGAGTACTTCGCCGGGGCTGCCCTCAGGGCAGAGAGCCTCTTCCTGATCGGGATGACCATGCAGGAGCTCCACGGGCCGACTTCCTACGACCTCGGTCACCCCGTCGTGACCGTGCAGTCGGCGACCACCGCGACGGTCACCGGGTGCATCTACGACACAGGCACAACGACGCCCAGCGGCGCACCAGGGCCAGAGAACCTTGATGGGGGCGCTGGGGGAGGCACCGGTCAGTGGGTTCTGGACCTGAATGCAGGGTCCTGGAAAATCGTCCGTTTCGAGACAAGGTCGGTTCCAAAATGCTGAAGCGACTTGCAGTGTGCGCAGTGCTTCTCATCGCGGCTACCGCTGGTGTGCTGCTTGCTCCAACCGGTGCGCAAGGCAGCGGTAACACGGGCACGTGCACGGATGCGGGGGTCACCGTGACCTGCGGGTCGGGCATCGGCGGTGCTCCCGGTCGTCCCGGTGGGTCGGGCGAGAGCGGCCGGCCGGTCGTCGCGGGGAACGGCCAGGCCCCACCGCCGGACTGCCCCCACTACGTGACCTACCAGAGCTTCTTCGGGACCACTGGTGGACCGCCGCCCCCCGGCGCGAGCCAACCTGGTGGCTGGTACGTGAACACGTGCGCCGTCGGGACCCAGCAGGGTATGGCGACAGGCATCGTGTGGTTCGGCGCCGGCCAGGTGCCCGGGGCCGCGGCAACACCGCCTTCCCCGTCCCTCGCCGCGGCTGAGGCGGAGAGCAGACTGCGGTTGCCGAGTCCGACGGTCCTCCTCGACCCGGCCGGCATCGGGTACGTCAACCTCCCTGAATGGCTCGCGGTCGCTCCGTCCTCGTGGGTGACCGTGTCGACCGAGGCGACGGCGTGCAATGCCGGGGGATGCGCCACCGCGGAAGCCGTCGCGCACCCGGTGAGCGTCCGCTGGTCCACCGGTGACGGCGGTGTGCTCACGTGCCTCGGGCCGGGCGAGCGGTACGACCCCGCGCTGCCGGCCAGTGCCCAAGCCCCGACGTGCAGCCACGTCTACACCCAGCCCTCGTTGCCGGGTGCTCCGGCGGACGGGTCAGGGCGTTATGTCGTGGCGGCAGCCGTCACGTGGGCCGTGACGTGGACGGGCCCCGGCGGCACGGGTGGCAAGCTCCCGGACCTTGTCACGCGTGCGAGCACGTTGTTGCGGGTGGCCCAGATCGAGTCGGTGGACATCTAACGAGCTGGAAGTCAACCCGAGGACGCCGTGAGCTGACCAGCCGCACCACGACCGTGCGACCTCGCGCCGTCGCCGTCGTCAACCGGGCACGACGTGGCTCGAGGGTGTCGCGGGCCGACGCCGTCCTCAGCCTTCTTCGGCGTAGGGAGGAAGACCTACGTGGATCCGGACGGCGATACCGTCGGGGTCCGGCACGTCGAAGTACCAGCCGAGATGACCTTCCTCGACCGGTCCGTGGGAGACGCCTTGTTCGTCGAGCGCCTCGGTCCAGCACGTCAGTGCCTGTCGGCCGTCGACCGCCAGTCCGACAAGCGCGAACCCCGACAACGCCGTTGCGCGAACGGGGTCGTGGTGCAGTCCGAGGACCAAGCCGCAGCGGTGCTGGAGCACAACGCCTACCAGTCCGGTCTCCACTTCGACGTCGAGCAATGGCACGAACCCGAGGACGTTGGCGTACCAGTCACGGCTCCGCCAGGGGTCAGCCACGGGGAACCGGACGTGGCAGAGACCGGCAAGAACGGGCGGCGACCCGGAGCCTTGCCCTGCTTCGCCCGAGTCCGGTCGGGACAGCCGCTCATTCCCCACGCCCCCAGTAGTCCCGACCCAGGTGGCGAGCCGCGAGCGTCAACGCTGGTGCAGGTCATCGGCGTGTGCGGGCACTGTCGGAGGACGGCGCGCGCTTCGATCCCGGCCGAAGCGCTCGTCGGCCGGGGGACGCCCACCCGCTCAGGTCCCGTCGAAGGTGTAGGTGTACGGCGCGCTCGCCGGGTGGGCGACGAAGACGTTCTTGCCGTTCACTTCCACCCCGATCAGTACCGCCGAGGAGCCGACCTCGACGGCCAGCGAACCTTGCTTTGCCGCGTAACGGGTGACTTGCCCGCGTTCGTGCACACCCTGGGACGATGGGCTTGCCGTGGCCGGGGTCGAGACCTGCACCCAGCACGGAGCCGACGTGGCCAGGACCACGGTGAACGCCGATGCCTTCACGTGGTACGTGGCACCGTTGGTACCGGTGCTGGCCAGGGTGACTTCGCTGTTGTGGGTAGCGCGGCCGGAGCTCCCCGCCGACGACTGCGAGCTCGCCGCCGGCGTGGTGGATCCCGAGGCGGTGCCCGTCACTCCTGGCGTGGCCAGGGAGAGGATGTGCCATCGAACGAGGAGCGTGGGGCGCCATCGGTCGAGGGCAAGCCCGGCCGTCGCAGCCAGCACGGCCAGCAGGACGAGCCAGGTAGCCAGACGCAAGGTGACAGGGGCTCGCCGCCGGCGCCGGGCCCGTTTGCGGGCTCGGTTGGTGGCGCGGATCTCCTCTTTGGGGACGACGGTGAGCATGCCGGTGGGTGGGCCGACGAAGCCCTGGGACCCGGTGTCGGCGAAGCCGGCGACGCTGGTGCTCGCTGCCGGCCCGACGGTGGGGACCCGGCCTGTCTCGGTGAAGGCAAGGAGGTGCTCGGGGCTGGACGTGAGCGTGGTGACGAAGGGAGCCATGCTGGGGTGGTCGAGCTCACGTCCAGCGAACTGGTGGCTGCCCCTCGGCTGCGACGACCACGCCTCGACCAACTGCAGCACGAGCCGATCGCCGTCGAGCCCGAGCAGCGACGCATACCGACGGAGCGTGGCGAGCGCCTGTGCCTGGTCGACGAGGCGCTCCATGTCGCCTGTTTCGAGGGCTTCGAGGACCGTGATGGGCCGGCCGATCTGGTCGTGGACGGTGAGCAGGTCGAGGCCCTTGCGCTCGCGAGCCGTCCGCAAGATCTGGCCGATCGCGCCTGGCGAGATGGAGACCAGGCCACGGTCGTCGTCGTGGTCGCCTCGTCGGCGTGTGGCGCCGCTACGGTGCCGGTTCACGCAGTCTCTCCTGACCTTGCCTCGCCGCGATCGTACCTGGAGGCCCGCGGCACCGATCATCGCCTGAGGCGCCAACCCCCTGGCCAAGGGCCACCATCCGGCCCAAGCAGACCTCACGCGGTACGGACGGTCACCGTACGCCGACAGGACGCCCTCGTCACCCGGCAGGCGCCACCGGGACGCCGTCCGACACGGGGGGCGCGAAGCATGCTCGGGCCGGGCCGGCGACTCGACACCCTTCGACGCCCCGGGCCCGGCACCGACCAGCCGGCCCTGCGTCGCCGGTCTTAGCGATGGCGAGCCGACGCCTCGGCCTCGATCAGGCCGTACTCCTCGAGCAGCACGCCCACCTCGGTCTCCTCCAACCGTTCCACGATCCGCCTCCGGAGGAAGGAAGGCCCTGGCAGTTCGAGCTCCCGACCATCTCGCAGGGAGTGCATGGCGGCCAGCAGCATCCGGACGTCGTAGGTGGAACCGAAGACCTCGGGCACTCCTCGCTCGATGTCGAGCAGCGTGTAGACGGCTTCCATCGGGGTCCGCACCGAGTACTCCGTCGTGAAGATGCAGTCAGGTTGCTTCGACTCCGCGAACTGCCCGATGAACGCGAAGTTCACCGATCCTTCCGGGACGACGTCGGGACGGTCGCCAGCTTGCCGGGGCATGAAGAACGCCGTCACGTAGGGCATCATCACCGGCACCGCAGTCGCCCCTGTCGCTGCCAACTCGTCGATCTGGTCGACCGGGACACCCAGGTGGTAGAGCCACTCCTGTGTGATCTCCTCGCCGGTGCAGTCCTGCATCGCCTTGTGCACGTAGTCGCCCTCTCGGTCGACGAAGAGCGAGTACAGCCACACGACGATCTGGTCGCCGGGCTGCTGCTTGAAGTGCGGTTGACGGTTCACTGTCCAGCTGAGCAGCCAACGGGAGTCCCTCGCGGTGACGATGCCGCCGGTGACGACCTTGCCGCTGAATGGGTCACGTTTGCAGATCTTCTCGATGTAGGCCGGGATCCGTCGATCGAGCGTCGTGATCGTCGCAGATTCCCACTTGGACTGAGCGATATGCCCGCCGAACACGTCCGGATGGCCAAACGACGGGTCCTTCCGGGCAAGCCTCCGCCACAGGTCCCACGCGGGAGCCGGCCCCTCGTCCAGCCGAGCAGGGTGGTGGTGATCGCCGTCGTCGGAGCTCTCCGTCAACGAACCAATCGTCATGAAGAGAAGGTCGTCTTCGGTCAGGTTCGCACCGCCTGGAAGATCACCCTGTACCCAGTGGATGTGTGTCGCTTGCTTTCGTCCGTTGTGGATGTCGAAATCGACGTCGGTCACCTCGGTCCCAAACTGGAAGACGACTCCCTGGCCAAGGAGCCAGCGATAGAGCGGTAGTACGAGCGATTCGTACTGGTTGTACTTAGTGAACTTCAGCGTTGAGAGGTCTGCCATCCCACTGATGTGATGAATAAATCGATGAAGATACAGCTTGAACTCAAGCGCCGAATGCCACTCCTCAAAGGCGAACATCGTACGCCAGTACAGCCAAAAGTTGCGGTCAAGAAACTCGTGTCCGACAACTTCATTGATCCGCTTGTTCTCCATCTCCTCACGGGTAGCAAGAAACATCTTCATGAGATCCTTCTGTGCACGCTCGCTCAACGTGAAGCGCCCGTCGGTGTGGGCGTCCTCGCCCCGGTTGATCGTCACCCGCTGGAGCGAGTAGTTGGGATCGTCCTTATTGAGCCAGTAGAACTCGTCGAGGACGCTTGCCCCCTCCACTTCGATCGACGGAATGGTCCGGAAGAGGTCCCAGAGACATTCGAAGTGGTCTTCCATCTCTCTCCCACCGCGGATCACGAAACCTTTTGCCGGCTTCATGATCCCGTCCAGCGCACCTCCTGGAAGGGGGAGACGCTCCAGGATAGTGATCCTTGAACCGTCCATCTGGCCATCGCGGATCAGAAAGGCTGCACCCGACAGGGACGCAAGTCCTGCACCCACGAACCACGCCGTCTTGTGCTCGATGCCTCGTGGCTTACGGGGCCGAGCAAATGCCTCATAATTCCCGCTGGTAAAGCGCATCATTGCCTGCCTTACTTCCCGTAGGAGTAGAAACCTTCGCCTGTCGCAATGCCAAGCTTGCCTTTGTCGATATAGGTTTCTTTCAACCACGCGGCTAGTTGCTGCTCTTCCGGCGTACCATGAGACAGGATGTTGTACGGTGTGTTCAATCCGATCACGTCGTAGATCTGGAAGGGACCCATCGGAGCACCGGTGGCAATGCGCCACACGTTGTCGACGTCCTTTGGCTCGGCGTAACCACCGGCTGCCAACTCGGCTGCTGCGTTCAAGAAGGGTACGAGGAGCGAGTTGAGGACGTACCCAGCCTTTTCCTTGCGAATTGGGATCGGCACCATGCCGATAGCTGTTGCGAATTCGACGACAGCATCGAAGACCGCCGGGTCAGTGTCGTCGGTGGCCATGATCTCGGCGGTGTTGAACCGCCAGATCTGATTGGCGAAGTGCATGGCGAGGAACCTGTCTGGACGACCCGTGGACGCCTTCAGGTCGCTCGGGAGCAGGGTGGACGAGTTGGTAGCGAAGATCGTCTTGGCGGGCGCCACCTTGGCAAGGGCTGCGTACGTCTCTCGCTTCAGGTCGAGTAGTTCCGGAATGGCCTCGATGACCAGGTCGGCCTGGGCGACAGCCTCGGCCAGATCGGACGAGTAGGCGATGCGGGCCAGGGCGGCGTCGGCCGGCCCATCGGCTGCGCCGGGGACGTCCTTCGTGTAGATGTTGGCGAGGTCGGCGAACCGTGCTCGTGCCTGGTCGAGGATGTCGTCGTTGATGTCGTAAGCGACGACGTCGAACCCGCGGTAGGCGGTCTGAAAGGCGATCTGGGAGCCGAGCACACCCGTTCCGAGAACGGTGACATTGGCGATCGTGGTCATGGTTCCTCCATAGCGACAGCGAGCCGTGTGGCTGCTGACGAGCTCTGTCGTGATGTCGAGGGAGGTAGCCCGACCCTACGGGGGGCCAGGCCGAGCGGTCCCACGCGTCCATGGTCCTCCTTCGAGGTGATCACCGGTAGGGCCCTTCGTCCTCAACGCCAGCTGGCTGCTCGTCTGGCGACCGGCGGACCGCCACCAGGACCCGGCCAGGGTGGCGAGGAGCTGGTGCGCGGTGTGGTGGCCTGAGGCCGAGCGAGGACGACGAAGACGTCGAGCTCGAGCGATGCTCGCGAACGGCTGCCCAGAACCGGCAGGCCGGAGCGTGACGAACCTGAAATATTGCGTACGCAACTACTGTTGAGCGCAATGAGGTGCCCGGTCTAGCTGGGCGAGGTTGATCGGCCGCCGGGGATCCGCCGGGGGCCATGGAACCGGTGGTCGGCTGTCGCGGACTTCCGGGCGAGGAGGAGCCGTGCCTGCAGTCACCGTCGAGGACACCCTGAGCCTGCCTCGAGTGGACGCCACTCGGGCGGTAGCGCGGACCGTGCGCCCGGTCGTCTCGGTCACCACGGCACCGCCCGGGCTCGAAGGCGAGGGGTTCCCGGTGCGCCGGGCGTTCGCCGGGGTCGACCATGCCGCCCTCGACCCATTTGTCCACATGGACCAGATGGGAGAGGTCGAGTACGCCCCGGGCGAGCCCAAGGGGACCCCGTGGCATCCACACCGTGGGTTCGAGACGGTCACCTACATGATCGACGGCACCTTCCGCCACCAAGACTCCATCGGCGGAGGTGGGCTCATCACCAACGGTGACACTCAGTGGATGACCGCCGGCGCGGGCATCCTCCACATCGAGGCCCCGCCTGAACAGCTCGTGGCCGAAGGCGGCCTGTTCCACGGCATCCAGCTGTGGGTGAACCTCCCGCGGGCGGACAAGCTGGTCACCCCTCGCTACCAGGACATCCGGGCTGATCGTGTCCGCTTGCTCACGACCCCGGACGGTGGGGCGCTGCTCCGGCTCATCGCTGGCGACCTCGGAGACCACCGGGGACCCGGCGTGACGCACACGCCGATCACCCTCGTCCACGCGACCGTCAGCCCCGGTGCAGAGGTAGCGCTCCCGTGGCCGTCATCGTGGAACGCGCTCGCCTACGTGCTCGGTGGCGACGGCCTGGTCGGTACCGAGGGCCGCCCGGTGCACACCGGTCAGTTGGTCGTCTACGGGTCGGGGGACACCCTCGTGCTGCGTGCTTCCTCCCGCCGGGCGTCGCGCACCCCAGTCCTCGACGTCCTCCTCCTCGGTGGACAACCGATTCGTGAGCCCGTCTTCGCCTACGGGCCCTTCGTCATGAACACCCGAGCCGAAGTAGCCCAAGCCTTCGAGGACTACCAGGCCGGGAGGCTCGGTCAGGTCCCCGCCGAACAGCTCACTCGCTGAGGCTGCCCATCGGCTCGGACCACGGGTGGTCGAGTGCCACCGACGCGGGTCGGCCAGGGACGTCTCCGCCGCTCGGGTGCCAAGACGGGGTCAGGGCCCCTCGCCTCCGGACGGTGTGCACGACCGGGGGTCCCACGGCTTGAGCGGGGTGACAGCCGGCGTCGGCGACGAGAACGTGGGCGGGAGGCTGGTGGAGGTGGAGCTCGGACTCGAGGTCGAGGTCGAGGGGGCGGTGGTCGCCGGAGCCGACGATGTCGTCGACGAGGAGCCAGACGTGCCACCGGTGGAGGAGGTGGGCGGGGGGTTGACGCTGAATTGCGAGCCAGTCACCACCGTCACCTGGGCGCCGTCGGCCACCAGCTTGGGGTTGTAGTCCATGATGACCGCCCCGCTCATCGACCGGGCCACCGCCTGGGCTGCCGCCTCGACCGCTGGGGTCTTCTGGCCGTATGCCACGAGGGTCTCGGAGATGGGGCCGGTCGGTGTTGCGTTGCCGATGCCGGCGATGTGGAAGCCCAGCGCCGAGAGCGCGTTCGCCGTGTCGGCTGCTTGGTTGTAGACGCCGGTTCCGTTGAGCACCGAGACCGTCACCGAGCTGGGGCTCGGCAGGGCCTCGCCGGTCAGCGTGTTGGTGGATGCCGACACGCCGAGGAACTGGTCGACGATCTGCTGGTCGGGCGTCGTCGCCGGAAATTCGACGTTGCCGTAGTCGCCGCCTTTGTAGGCGTAGGTGAGCGACGAGCTGGGCTCCACGGGCAACGTGTACTGAGGAGCCTTTGCCGCGTTCACGCTGTGGAAGGTGAGCACGAGGTGGATCATGTCGGTGGTCGAGAACGACTTGTCCACCGTCAGGTACGGCGCCACCGACGAGACCATCTGCTCGTCGGTGATCGGGTTGCCGAGCCCCTTCTTCGAGACAGCAGTAGCGAGCACGCGGAGGAATTCGTGGTCTCGGCGGATGCGGGCCAGGTCGCTCTCGACCTCGTGCGGCCAGTAGGCGCGATCAGCGGTGACCCCTGCGGGCCGGTACTGCAGGTGACGGGCCCGGACGACCTGGAGCGCCCGGTAGCCGTCGAGGTGGATGCACCCAGGGGTGGGCACGTACAGCTGGGAGTAGGCGTCGAAGACGGGCATCGGGAAGTACATGTTGATGCCGCCCAAGGCGTTCACCACGCTGGCGAAGGTGTCGAAGTTGAGCACCACGTAGTGCTGGATCGGGATCCCGAAGTCCTCTTTGATGGAGGCGACGAGCTGGCTCGGGCCGTCGTAGAGGCCGGCATCGATCTTGTTGGCCGAGGTGATCCCCTGCCTGAGGTTACGCACCCGGGCGTTCGGGATGAACAGGTCGCGCGGGAGCGACAGGATGGAGAGCGAACGGGTGGACGGGTTCAAGTGGAGGATCATGATGACGTCGCTGTTGACGCCGGTGACCCCCTGCGAGCACAGGCCGTAGGCCGCGTTCTGATGGGCCAGACCGCACCGGGTGGTCGATCCCACCATCAGGATGTTCTCGGTGCCGGCGTCCGCTCCCGACGTCGGGGAAACGGCGAGCCCGCGCACGTCGACGCGATGGATCTCGCTGTTCAGGTAGTAGGCGTAGCCCCCTCCGGCCAGGATGAGCAGCAGGACGACGAGCCCGGAGACGAGCACAGCCCGCTTGGTGCGCTTGCGCCGGCGCGACTGGGTGCGGGCGCGACGGCGTTGGGTGCGACTGGACGACGCGGATGGACGGCCTCGGGGCCCGGTACCCGGCTCGCGGTAACCCGAGCGCGGCGCTTCCTCGTAGCCGTTAGACCGACCGTTGGAGCGGCCGTTCGACCGACTGCCGCGCCCATTGATCACCTCTCCGAGGGCGCGCAGGCCCTCTTCGTTGGGCACGGAGCCGCGCCGCCCGGCGCGTGACGGGTCGAGCGACGGCCCCCCGGGACCGGTTCGAGCCATAGACGGAGACGCTACCAAGGAGTCCCCCTCCGGTGGCATCAGGCCCCGTTTGGGTGGCGCGAGGAGCGAGCCGGGGGGAGGGGGGCGCAGTGGTGTGCGGGCTGGCGGGGGACCGGCTACCGGCTACTGGTGCCTGGCCCCAGGTGTCGCCGCACCTCCCGAGGGTCCCTGCGACGCCGATCGGGCGGAGACGGGAGGTCCGTGCCGGAGCCCGCTGTTCCTGAGCCCGCCGTTCCGGAGCCTGCCGGCCCGGAGGTGCTGGTGACCAGCCAGTCGCCGCGACGGAGCATCACGGTGTCGAGCCAGTAGCGGAACGTCCACGTGGGCCAGTTGTTGGTCACCCGGCCCGACGCGTCCTTGTACCAGCTGTGGCACGCCGCCACCCACGCCGTGTGGGCCATCAGGCGTTGGACGCGGTCGTCGTCGCGGGCGTCGGGGCCCTCGCCGACCTCGATGGTCGTCCCCGGGCCCGCCGGGGCGCCGGGGCGCCGGCGCACCAGCGTGGCGACGGCCTGGAGCACCAGGTTCACCTGGCGCTCGACCATGAAGAGGATCGAGTTGTGGCCCAGGTTGGTGTTCGGCCCGTAGAGCAGGAAGCAGTTGGGGAAGTCGGGGACGGCGACGCCGAGGTAGGCGTGCGCGCCGCCCGACCACGTCTCGGCGAGGGTCCGGCCGCCTCGCCCGACCACGGGGACGTGGCCGAGGAAGTCAGTGGTCTCGAAGCCGGTCCCGAAGACGATCACGTCTGCGTCGTGGTGCACGCCCGACGCGGCGACTGGTCCCCCGGGGTCGACGCGCACGATCGGCTCGTCGACGACGGTCACGTTGGGCCGGAGCAGCGTCGGGTACCACTCGTTGGAGATGAGGATGCGCTTGCAGCCGATCGGGTAGTCGGGCACGACGGCGTGCTCGGGGAGGGACTCCGAGACGACGTTCGCCCGCAGCTGCGAGGCGAACAGGGCGGCCATGCGCCGGCCCAGCCAGCTCCCCTCGCGGAAGGCGAGCCACCGGGCCTCCATCACCCAGTAGGTCCACCAGCGCAGGGCCCGCCCGGCGGCCGGCACCCCGGCCAGCACCTGCCGCTTGAGGCCCTCGTAGGGGTGGTCTCGCTTGGGCGCTACGTAGCTCGGGGTCCGCTGGAACACGGTGACCGAGGCCGCCTGTCGGGCGAGCGGCGGGACGAACTGGATGGCGCTCGCCCCGCTGCCGACGACGGCGACCCGCTTGCCGGTGACGTCGACCGAGTGGTCCCAGCGCGCCGAGTGCCACCACCGCCCGGAGAAGCGCTCCAGGCCCTCGAGGCGGGGGACGTGGGGGCGGTTGAGCTGGCCGCAGGCGAAGACGACGACCGAGGCCTCGAGGGTGCCGGGCGTGCCGTCGGGGCCCAGCACGTCGACGTTCCACGTGCCGCGGTCCTCGTCGAGGTCGGCGCGGACGACGGTGGTCGACACCCTGAGGTGGTCGCGCAGGCCGAACCGTTCGGCGAAGGCCCGCGCGTAGGCGAGGATCTCGGGTTGCCCGGCGTAGCGGCGTGACCAGTCGCGCTTGGGCCAGAAGGAGAACGAGTAGAGGTGGGAGGGGACGTCACACCCGGCCCCCGGGTACGTGTTGTCGCGCCACGTGCCGCCGACCTCGTCTGCCTGCTCGACGATGGTGAAGCGGTCGAAGCCGGCCCGCACCAACTGGGCCCCCATGGCGAGCCCTGACAGCCCCGCTCCGACGATCACCACCGGCGGCAGGTCGCCTCCCTGCCTGCCGGCCTGACGCACTGCCTGTGCCAGTTGGCGACGCCCCAGGTCCAGTGCCATCGGGTTCCCCCCTCCGTGACCCGCCTGTTCGCGTGCTCGCTCGAGCGGCCCGTTGGCCTCGCCCCAGGTTACGGGATGCCCCGACTGTGTGCGCCACCGGTGGGTGGCCGCCGCCGTGGCGGGGCTGGCGTGGCGGGGCTGGCGTGGCGGGGCTGGCGTGGCGCTCGGTGTCAGAGGGACGGCTCGAGGTGCGTCCAGAGGTACGTGGCGCCGGGCTGGACGATCGGTGGGCGTCCGGTGAGCCAGGTGAAGAACGCGATCGTGCCCGTCGGATTGGCGCCCAGGGTAGGGAAGGCGACAAGCGTCTGCACGTGCCATGTCCGCCACTGGGCGCGCAGTGACGTGCGCAGCGCGGTCGATCGGGCCGGAGGGGTGCCGGCGGCAAGATCGGTGAGCACGGTTGCCGTGAGTGTCGTTCGCGTGTACCCGAGCGCCGGGCTGAAGGCAATGTGCTGCGACCGGCCTTGGGGAACGAGGAAGTACCCGCCTGGCATGCGGAAGCGGAGGTCCGAGATGGCCTGCCACGCCTGGCCGTTCGGTGTCTTCGACGACGGGTACGGGTAGAGGACAGTCGTGCTGCCGACAGGGACCGATGATCGCAGCGCGGCCGTCGTGAAGAACGACGGGGTACCGACGGGACCGACGGCTGTGAAGGGCGCCACGGGGACCAGCGGGACGAGCGCGACGACGGTGAGCACGGCGGGGATGGTGGGGGCCCACCACCGCGGCGGTCGGTGGCCTCCCCGAGCGGGAGCGTCGGACGCGAGCCTCCGGTGGAGGTGGTCGAGCACGAGAGCGAGCTCGAGGGCGGCGAAGAGGGCGACGTACAACGAGTACCGAACCGGGATGGTGTTGGAGAGCACCGGGAGCTTGGTGAAGATGCGCTCGGGGAGCGGGAAGCCGCTGGCGGCGCCCGGCGGGTTGCTCTTCACGACCAGGCCCGCCCCGAGGGAGAGGACGAATGCCGCCGCTCCGCCCACGGCGATCACTCGTAGCGGCTTCGACTGGCGCCACAACGCCACGGTGGCGATGGCGAGCAAGGCGAGGAGGGTGACGCCGAGGTAGGAGCCGTTCTCGGTGGGGCTGTTGGCGAAGTTGTCGGCGATGTGCGCGAGGTGGGCCGGAGCCAAGCGCATTAGCGAGTCGGGGATGAGTGGTCCGAGGAGGTCGGCCCGGTAGCCCTGGGGTACGAGCTGGATGGGTCCGCTGATGTGCCCTGGGCCCCTGAGGGCGAACCAGAGGGGGTAGGAGAGGAGGACGACGGCGGTGCCGGCGGCCCACGCTCCGCCGACGAGGGCGTGGCGGAGGTGGGGACGAGCCGATCTCCACCCCACGGCGACAGTCGTCACGAGACAGATCGCCGCGACGACGATGGTCGACGCCAGAACCTCGCTCGAGACGAAGAACTGGGCCGTGAGCAAGAGCCCCAGCCCGATGCCCCACCGACGCGCCGGACGGGCCTGGCGGACCACCAGCTCGTGCAGCGCGAGGAGGACGAGCGGCGGGAAGACGACGAAGGTGAGGTTGAGGTGGCCGGCGCTCTGGGCGATCTCATAGGGAGAGAACCCGTAGAGGAGCCCGGCAACGAAGGCCGCCGGCCGCCATGTCGTGAACCGGCGGGCGAGGAAGTAGCCGGAGGTTGCCGAGGCGGGCAGCGCCAGTGTGAGCAGGACGTTGAACGAAGCGACCGGCCCCCAGACGACCGTGATGGGGCTCGCCGCCAGCCCGAGCAGGAGCGCGCTCGTGTTGGTGAGGAGGTTGACGCCGAAGGGGTAGTTGACGAAGTTCGAGAAGAACGGGTTGTAGCCGTGCGAGATGGCGAAAGGCACCCACTCGAGGAACCACATGTTGGAGAACTGGTCCCCACCGGGCTGGGAGACCTGGGTCGGGTTGTTCGTCCACAGGTGCCAGAAGACGACCACGGCCAGCGCGACGTAGACGACGATGGCGAGCACCGTCGCGGCAGTTGGCGACCGGGTTGGCACGACCGCGTCCCACCGTCGAGGCCGCCCGTCGCCGTTCCTGCCCGGTGCCCTGTCATCCGGCACGCGGCGACGCCCTGCTGCGGTGGCCCGCGTCGGCGCCGGGCTCGGGCCCGATCGAGGCGGGCGCTCGGGGGAAGTCTCGCCAGGTTCGAGAGCTGGAGGGACTCCCCCGTCGGGGACAGGTGCGCCGCGTCGCGCCGCCGAGGGCCGCGGCGGCATGTTGTTCGGAGTCGTCATGGCTTCCAACGCGTCCCGTTGGTCACGACGAGCGCCTGGGCCGCTCGTCCCTGGGTCGCCGGGCCTGCCGCGCCGGCACGGACGGCGACCCTACCAGCACGACTTCGACAGCGCCGGTGCCCGAGTTGCCTCGCCCGTTTGGTCCACCGGCCTCAGTCGGACCGCCCTCCTGCCCGAGCCGCCCTTCCCTCAGTTGCGCAGCGTGTCCTTCCAGGGCAGACCGGTGTCGGGCTTGGGGTCGCCGGGCAGCCCGAGCACCCGCTCCGCCAAGATGTTGCGCATCACCTCGGAGGTGCCGCCCTCGATCGAGTTGGCCCGTACCCGGAGGAACGCCTTGGTCACGTCTGTCGTGCCGAGGGCGACGTGCTCGGGACGAATGCGGGGATAGTCGGAGCTGTGGCGCATGCCGTCGGCGCCCAGCAGGTCGACGCAGAGCTCATAGATCCGCTTGTTCTCCTCGGCGAAGGCGAGCTTGGCCACCGATCCCTCGGGGCCGGGGGTGCCGGCCGTGCGGTTCTGGGCCGCCCGCAGGTTGGTGAGCCGGGTCACCTCGGCCCGCACCCAGGTCTGGACGAGGCGGTCCCGCAGCACGCTCGCGTGGGCGCTGGTGGTGCCGGCCCACCGCTCCTTCCATACCCGGAGGGCGTCGCCGATGGCGCCCTCGCCCCGACGGCTCACCCCCCCGCCGATGGACACTCGCTCGTTCATCAGGGTCGTGATGGCCACGCGCCAGCCGTCCCCGACGTCTCCGAGCCGGGCCGAGTCGGGGACCCGGACCTCGGTCATGAAGACCTCGTTGAACTCGGCCTCTCCGGTGATCTGGTACAGCGGTCGGACCTCCACCCCGGGGGCGTGCATGTCGAGGAGGAAGGCGGTGAGCCCCTTGTGCTTGGGCTGCTCGGGGTCGGTCCGGGCGATGAGGAGGCCGAAGCTGGCTAGGTGGGCGAGGGTGGTCCACACCTTCTGGCCGGTCACCACCCACTCGTCGCCGTCGCGCACCGCCCGGGTGGCGAGGCTGGCGACGTCGGAGCCGGCCCCGGGCTCGCTGAAGAGCTGGCACCAGATCTCTTCGCAGGTGAACAGCGGCCGGAGGTAGCGCGCACGTTGTTCTGGCGTGCCGTGGGTGGCGATGGTCGGCGCCACCATGCCGTAGCCGATCACGTTGACGAAGCCGGGGTTGGGGGCACCAGCCTCCGCCAGGCGCGCCACGACCCGCTGTTGCAGCGGAGCCGCCCAGCCCCGTCCACCTTGGCCCTCCGGCCAGTGCACCCAGGCGAGCCCCCGGTCGAACTGCTCACCGAGGAACGCGGCGGGTGGCGTCGAGGAAGGGGGAGCGTCGGCGAGGAGCTGGTCGATGGCGACGTCGAGCTCAGCGGCCAAGGCATCGGTCGAGGACGTGTCGGTGTCGGTGACCATTGCTGCAGTCTGCCCCGCGGCCGCGCGTCACGTCGAACGGGGCGATGTCTCTCCGGGGACGCTCGTGGCGGGGGCGCCAGCAGGTGGAGCCGCTCCGGCCAGGGGCGCTTGCACCACCCTCAGGACAGCCGGGCCCGCAAGTACTGTCGTGGCCACAGCCCGTCACCGGCGCCGAGCTCGTCGGCCGCCCGCAGCGCCCAGTGCGGGTCGCGCAACACGGCCCGAGCGAGCAGCACGGCGTCAGCCGCCCCACTCGCCACGATGTCCTCGGCTTGGGCGGGCTCGGTGACGAGCCCGACGGCGGCCGTCGGCACGCCGGCACCCTCGCGCACGGCGCGGGCGAAGGGGACCTGGTAGCCGGGGCCGACCTCGACCGCTTGCCACGGCACAGCTCCGCCGCTCGACACGTCGACCAGGTCGACACCCGCTTCGGCCAGCCGGCGGGCCACCTCGACCGTCTCCTCGAGCCCCCAGCCGCCCTCCGCCCAGTCGGTGGCGGAGAGGCGCACGAAGAGCGGCTTGTCCTCCGGCCAGGCGTCGCGTACGGCCTCGACCACCTCGAGGAGCAGCCGGCTTCGGCCGGCGAGGTCCCCGCCGTAACGGTCGGCCCGGTGGTTGGCGAGAGGGGAGAGGAACTGGTGGAGGAGGTAGCCGTGGGCAGCGTGGACCTCGACCACGTCGAACCCGGCGGCATCGGCGCGGACTGCAGCGGCGCCAAAGTCGGCGACCACCCCGGCGAGCTCGGTCTCGGCGAGCTCCTTCGGGGCGTCGAAGTCGCCGAAGGCAATCGGGGAGGGCGCCACCGTCTGCCAGCCGCCCTCGTTGGACGGAACCGAGCCGTGGCCTTCCCACGGACGTCGCGTCGAGCCCTTTCGGCCGGCGTGGGCCAGTTGGACGCCGGCGGCGGCACCCTGGCCGTGGACGAAGGACGTGATGCGCCGGTAGGCATCGGCCTGTTCGTCCGTCCAGATGCCGGCGTCCCACGGACTGATGCGGCCCTCGGGGCTGACGGCGGTGGCCTCGGTGAGCACGAGGCCGGCACCGCCCCGGGCGAAGGACCCGAGGTGCACGAGGTGCCAGTCGGTCGGCTTCCCCTTGTCGGAGGAGTACTGGCACATGGGGGATACCCAGACGCGGTTGCGGACGGTCAGGCCGCGCAGGGTCAGCGGGGAGAAGAGGACGCTCATAGCTCGTTCGACACCGTCGAGGCCGGCTGCATTCCCGGGAGCCTGGTCGACCGCCGACGGCGGTACTACCGGCAGGGGGTGTCGCGCCCCTGTGGCACGCTGCCGGGGTGCGCATCCTCCACACGAGCGACTGGCACCTCGGCCGCCGGTTCGAGCAGGAGCCACTCGAGGCCGACCAGCGCCGCGCGCTCGAATGGCTGGTCGACCTCGTCGCCGCCGAACGTGTCGATCTCGTGGTGGTGGCTGGCGACGTCTACGACCGGGCGCTTCCTGCCGAGGAAGCGGTCACGCTGCTCGACGACGCACTCGACGCCCTGGTGGGGGCCGGGGCGACCGTCCTTCTCGTCCCGGGCAACCACGACAGCGCCCGCCGGCTGGGGTTCGGCGCCGGCCGTCAGGCGCTCGGAGGCGTCCGCGTCGTCGCCGACACCCGGGTCAAACCCGAGCCGTGGGTCTTCGAAGCCGGAACCGAGCGAGTCGCCGTGGTCGCCGTGCCCTTCCTCGACCCGCTCACCGCGCCGGCACCGACCCCAGCCGCCGACGGCTCACCCCGGCCTCGCACCCACCAGCACGTCCTCGAGGACGCGTTGGCCGCCGGGCGGGCGGGCCTGGCCGGGCTGGCAGGTGTTCCCTCGATCGCCGTGGCACATGCCTTCGTCGCCGGCGGGATGTCCTCCGACTCGGAGAAGCTCCTCGCCGTAGGGGGTGCCGACGTCGTCGACGCTGCGGTATTCGACGGCTTCGACTACGTCGCCCTCGGGCACCTCCACCGGCCTCAGACCGTCGGTGCCGGCGGCCGGATCGCCTACTCGGGGTCGTTGCTCCCGTACTCGTTCAGCGAGGACCACGGAAAGTCGGTCCGCCTGCTCGAGGTCTCCGGCGGTGCCGTCACCGACGTGACCGACGTGCCGATCCCCGTGGGCCGGCCGGTCGTCACCCTGGAGGGGCGACTCGACGACCTCCTTGTCGACCCGGCCTGCGAGCCGTTCGTCGACGCCTGGGTCGCCGTCCGGCTGACCGACGACACGGTGCAGGTCCAGCCCATGGAGCGACTTCGCGGGCGCTTCCCCCACGCCGTGAACGTCCGGTACGCACCGAGCCGGGCCGGCTCCCCTGGGACCCCCTCGTTCGAAGCCGCCCGTGTCGAGGCTCGCGCTCCTGATGCGCTCGTGCTCGACTTCCTCGAGGAGGTGCGAGGTCGACCGCCGGGTGAGCCCGAACGGGCGCTCGTCGTCGATGCCGTGGCGCGGGCGGTGGCCGCCCGGACCGTCGGGGGCGAGCCGTGAGGCCGTTGCGGCTGGCCCTGTCGGCCTTCGGCTCCTATGGGGGCGAGCTCGAGGTCGACTTCGCCCGCATGGGCCGTCACGGTGTCTTCGCCATCACCGGACCGACTGGTGCCGGCAAGTCGACGATCTTCGACGCCCTCGTCTACGCCCTCTACGGCGACCTACCCGGCTTTCGGGTGGACGGCAACGTCCGGAGCCACTATGCGCTCCCCGGCGTGGAGACCCGTGTCGTCCTCGAGCTCGAGGCCCACGGCGAGGTGTGGCGCGTCGAGCGCTCCCCCACCCAGCTCGTCCCGCGCAAGCGAGGTGATGGTCCACCGATCGAACGCAAGGGCTCCGTCGTGCTCGCCCGTCGTGACGACCCGGCCGGTGGTCTGACCCGCAAGGCGGAGGTCGACCGTCGGGTCGTCGAGCTCGTCGGACTGACCAAGGACCAGTTCGAGCAGGTAGTCCTCATTCCCCAAGGGCGCTTCGAGGAGGTGCTCAAAGCCGACACGAAGGACCGCGCTGCCCTCCTGCGCCGACTGTTCCCTGTCGACGTCTTCGCTCGGGTGACCGAGGCGCTGCGGGCGATCGCCGACGAGCGGCGCCGAGCCTACGAGGAGGCCGAGTCCGGGGAGCGGGCCGAGCTCGACGCCGTCGGCCGTGCTATCCGCGACCTGGTGGACCAGGTTCCCGACGACCTGGTGCCAGATGACCTCGGCAGGGCCGTCGCATCGGGGGGGATCGTGCCCCGAGAGCTGGCTGGGCTGGCGGCGACCGCCGAGGAGGTGGTCGGCAGTCTCGAGGAGCGGGTCGAGCAGGCGAAGGCGCGCTGCGACGCCGCGCGCCGAGCCCGCGACGACGCACAGACGGCGCTCGAACGGTGGGCGCAGTGGCAGGACGACCGGCAGGCAATGGGCCTGTTCGCCCACGAGGAACAGGCTGACGAGGCCGAGGCACATGTTCTCCGCAGGGCAGCCTTTGTGGCACCCCTGCGGTCGTCCTTCGACGGCTGGCGCCGCGTCACGGCCGACCTCGACCGCCTGGTGGCCACTCGCGACGAGCGCCATCGCACGGTCGGCGAGCGCTGGCTCGACGCCTACGACCGGGCTGCCCTGGCTTCGCCGGTGGCGTCAAGCGCCTTGGCCGCCGAGCTCGACGCCGATGCGGACCGGATCGAGGACGCCGCCACGGCACTCGACCGTCTGACCACCGAGGCCGAGCAGCTGGCCGAGGAGGGCGCGACACTGGCGGCGCGTGATGACGAGCTCGCCGCCGCCAGGGACCGGCTGGGTGCCGACTGGGTCGCCCTCGGCGACGACCGACGACGACTGGCGGGCCTGGCTGGTGTCGTCCGCCTGCTCGAAGCGGCCCGGGTCGCTCACCGACGGGACGAGGAAGCCCTCGAGGCTGCTCGGCGTCGCGCCGAAGCCGGGGCCGAGGTCGTCGTTGCCCGCCGACGGGCGGCCGAGGCGGCCGGCGCGCTCGGGCGGGCCGAGGAGACGGCCAGCGCGGTGCGCGCCGCCTGGCGCGACGGCCTGGCCGGCCGTCTCGCAGCCCATCTCGTCGACGGGGAACCCTGTCCCACGTGTGGTTCTTCCGATCACCCCGTACCGGCGGCCCTGCATCCTGACGCCCCCGATGACGAGGCACTCGAGCGAGCGGAGTCCGAGCTCGAGGAGGCTCGTCGTGCCCAGGCCACCGCCGAGCGAGCCCTGGCCGAGGCCGAGGTGACATGGGCGGCCCTCGGCGACGGCCCCGAGCTGGCCGAGGCCGAGGAGGCCGCAGCGGCGTCCGGCCGTCGGCTCGCCGTGCTCGAGGAGTCGAAGACCCGGTACGAAGAGCTCGCCGTAGAAGTTCGTCGTCGTGGCGATGTGCTGGACCGAGCCAACGAGGTTGTCGGCCGACAGAGCCACACGTTCGACACCGACCTCGCCCGCCACGACGAACGGTGCCAGGCCCATGCCCGGGCCCGCGCCGAGCACGAGGCTCGGTTCGGAGCCGGTGTCTTCCCCCGAGGCGACGCCGAGGCCCGGCGCGCCCTGGCCGAGGCGGTGCGTGCCCTCGCCGCCGCCGCCGGTGCGCTCGAGCGGGCCGAGGCCGAACGCGACGCCCATGCCGGTGCGCTCGCCGAGGTGGTCGAGCGCGTAGGGCTGGCTGGTCCCGGCGAGCTCGCCACCGTCCTCCTCCCCGACGAGGAGCTTCTCCGGCGGCAAGCCGAGCTGGGCGAGCGGTCGGACCGACGGCGGCAGGTGCTGGAACGCGTCGCCGCCTACGAGAGTGCCGGGGTTCCTGCCGAGCGACCCGACCCGTCTCCGTTCGAGGAGCGCTTGCGGTCGGCCGAAGCCGACCACGCCGAGCTGGTCGGCCGGGCGGCCGTGGCCCGACGCCAGCTCGCCTCGCTCCGGGCTGCCCCCGGCCGGCTGGCGGAGGCGCTCGAGGCGCTCGAGGGAGCGCGCCGCTCCTTCGAGCAGGCCCAGACGGTCGCCCATCTGTGTGCTGGTCAGGGCGGGACGGGGATGGGGGTCCGCCGCTCGCTCGAGCACTGGGTGCTCGCCGCCTACCTTCGCCAGGTGCTGGCCCAGGCGAACGCCCGTCTGGCCGTCATGACCGCCGGTCGCTACTCCCTGCGACTCGACGACGGCCCGGCCGACGGGCGCAGGCTGTCCGGGCTCGACCTCGCCGTCTTCGACGTCAATACCGGCCTGGTCCGACCGGCCACGACCCTGTCAGGCGGTGAGACGTTCATGGCGGCGCTCTCGTTGGCACTGGGCCTGGCCGACGTCGTCTCGAGCGGTGCCAACCGGCAGATGGGGGCGCTCTTCGTCGACGAGGGGTTCGGCTCGCTCGACCCCCAGGCGCTCGACGGCGTCGTGGAGGTGCTCCGCTCGCTCGAGGACGGAGGTCGCATCGTCGGGGTGATCAGCCACGTGGCCGAGCTCAACCAGGCGCTTCCCAACGGCATCTCCGTCGTCGGCACGACGCAGGGCTCGGTGGCGACCCTCCGCTACCCACCCGAGTAGTCCGGGGCCGCCCCACGGACGTGGGCAGGTCCAAAGCGGGCCCGGGCCCAGCCGTGCCAGGCACCGGTAGAGGCCGTTGTCAGTCGATGGCGGCCGACCCTTGCATGAAGATCCCGTTGTGGATGAGGAAGCCGCGCAGCGTGTTGCCGAGGACGATGGCCTCGCGGCCTTCGGCCCCTTCGGCGGCGGCGAAGGCAGAGATGGCCTCGTCCGTCCGACGACGTCCAGCCGTGCTGATGGCAGTGTCCCCCGACTTGGTGGCGCGCAGGCACTGGGCGACGAGCTCGTCAGGTGTCGTGTCGAGCGAGGCGCAGAAGCGAGCGAGGAGCCGGAGCTCTCCCTCGTGCGCCGCCCCGCCCTCCTTGTTGCCGCCCACCTTGTTGCCGCCCACCTTGTTGCCGTCTCGCTCGAGCCAGCGCCGGACGGCCGGAGAGGCAGCGAGCGAGGCGAGGTCACTGCCGGCGTCCCAGTCGCTTCCGGCACCTCTGGCGGTGCCGAGCTCGGCCTCGGGAGCGTCGAGATCGCCCGGTCCGCCGGCCGGCGTCTCGCTGGTCGGGGTGGTTGTCTCGGAGGGGCGCACGGCGGTCACTCGGGCAGTCCGTACATGCGGGAGAGCATCTTGACCTCCTGGGCCCGATATGGGAAGGGTCCGGGTGCCTGCAGCATGCCCTCGCGCTTCAGTCGCTCGGTGACCTCGGGATCCTCCTCGAAGGGGCGATCGGTGTGGCCCTCGAAGAAGAGGGTGGAGATCGGGTTGCGGGGGCGCTGGCCGCCGGCCTCGGGCTCCTCGGCCGGGTAGCCGACCAGCTGGAGCCACACCGGGAACCAGGTGTCGGGCACGCCGAGGAGCGACTTGACTGTCTCGTTGGCGGTGAAGGCGTGCATGCAGGTGCCGAGCCCCTGGTCGACGGCGGCGTTGATGGCGTTGCAGATGGCGATACCGGTCTCGACTGCACCCATGAACAGCACGGCGCTCATGTCCTTGGAGATTGGCTCGAGCACCTGGGGCCACAGGAAGTCGTCGACGTAGGCGCGGGACCAGCCGTGGGCCGCGGAGAGGGCGTGCTGGTCGACCAGTGCCTTGAGGCGGTCCTGGGCTCCCTCGACGTAGTTCATGTCGATGTACCAGAAGATGTACGTGGGCGCGAGGTCGAGGTCGGCGGTGGTGGTCGGATTGCGTAGTGCATCGCGGGTCTCGGCATCGAGGTCGTCGCGGTTCACGACGATGGCCCGGAAGTAGTCGGCGTTCATCGAGCGTGACGCCCGGTTGGCCGCTTCGAACATGACCTGCAGCTTCTCCCGCTCGACGGGCCTCCACGACTTGAAGAACCGGATGCTGCGTCTCGTCCCGACCACTCGGTTGAACTCCATGGTGCTCCCCTTCTGCTGCTGTCGTCGTTCCTGCTGAGTCCTGCGATGCCCCGACGGGCGTGCCCCGCCCGACCCATTTGGGCCCAACCGCTCCGACCGGGGCTGAACCGCTCCGACCGGGGCTGGCCCGGTCAGGTCCCGAGGATGGTGATGACGGTGGCGGCGGCGTCCGTGCCGATGAAGCCGCCGCCGTTCTCGGCTAGGGCCACCCGTGCTCCTGCTACCTGGCGCTCGCCGCAGCGGCCGCGGAGCTGGTCGACCAGTTCGACGAGCTGGCCGCAGCCGGTGGCGCCGATGGGATGACCTCGCGACAGGAGGCCGCCGCTCGGGTTGACCGGCACCCGGCCGCCCAGTTCGGTGGCCCCCGAGGCCAAGAGCTTGGGCCCCTCGCCCGGTGCGCACAGGCCCAGCTCCTCGTAGAGCAGGAGCTCGGCGGTGGCCGCTGCGTCGTGGACCTCGACGACGTCGAGGTCGTCGGGACCGATGCCTGCCACCTCGTACGCCCGCCGGGCGGTCCGCTCGGCCACGCTCGGCTCGTCGAGGTCGCGGTCGCGTCCGGAAGCGAGCACCGACGCCCGCACCCGCACCCCCGGCACGCCCAGCCGGGCCATGGCGTCGGCCGAGGCCAGCACCAGTGCGGCGGCGCCGTCGGCGATGGGGGAGCACATGAGGACGGTGAGGGGGTCAGACACCATCCGGCTGGCCAGGACGTCGTCGACGGTCACCACGTCGCGGTACTGGGCCTTCGGGTTGAGGGAGGCGTGCCGGTGGTTCTTCACCGAGATCTGGGCCAGGTCGGCGGGGGTGCCGCCGCTGTGCTGCAGGTACGTACGGGTCATCGCCGCGTAGACGTCCATGAACGGCGAGCTGCTCATGGCGCTCTCGGACCCGGACCCGGACGACGAGCTCCCACCACCACCACTGGCCGGCTCGTCCCCGGCAGGTGCCCCCGGTGGTGGCCAGCCGAGGAGCACGGAGGACAGCAGGTCGCGGATGGCCGGCATCTCCTCGAGGTCGAGGGCGGTGCCGATGGCGGCGAACGACCGGATCTTGTCGGCGTGGGTGAGCTTCTCCGCGCCGACGGCCAGCGCGATCTCGGCCGAGCCCGAGGCGATGGCCTGCCAGGCCAGGTGGAAGGCGCTGGAGGCCGAGGCGCAGGCGTTCTCCACGTTGACGATGGGCGAACCGAGGATGCCGGTGTGGTGGAGCGCCGACTGGCCGCGGATCATCTCCTGGCCCTGGAGGATCCCTCCCACCGCGTTGCCGAAGGCCGTGAACTCGATCTGGTCCGGACGCACGCCGGCATCGGCCATGGCGTCGCCGACGGCTTCCTCGGCCAGCGACCGGACGCTCCGGTCGAAGAACTTGCCGAAGCGGGTCATCCCGGCTCCGACGACCATGACGTCACGCATGCTGCTCCTTCGTGGTTGCGCCGGCAGGGGACCCGGCAGGGGACCCGGCAGCGTCGTCGGTGCCGAGGCGGTCCCAGGTTGCCGGGGTGATGCCCCGTTCCTTCAGGACGCCGTAGCGCACCCGCTGGGTGCCCGTCTTCGGCAGCTCGTCGACGATCTCCACGTAGCGGGGCACGGCGTAGCCGGCCACCTTGCCATCGCAGAACTCGGTGAGGGCCTCGGGCGAGACGTGTGCACCGGGCTTGGGCACGACGACGAGCTTCACCTCGTCCTCACCCAGCTCGGAGGGAACGGCGTGGGCGGCCGACTCCTGGACAGCCGGGTGGGCGTTCACGACGGTCTCGATCTCCCACGCCGAGATGTTCTCCCCGAGCCGCCGGATGGACTCCTTCTTCCGGCCCTTGTAGTAGTAGAAGCCCTCGGCGTCCTGGCTGGCCAGGTCGCCGGTGTGGAACCACCCGCCGCGGTAGGCGGCCTCGGTGGCGTCGGGGAGCCCGTGGTAGTGGGTGAGCTGACCTGCCGGGTGGCGGAAGACCAGCTCGCCGGTCGTGTCGACGGGAACCGGTTGGCCGGCGTCGTCGACGACGGCGAACTCGACCCCGGCGATGGGCTTTCCCATGGAGCCCACCCGGCCCTCGGTGTTGAGGAGGATGCCCGGGGCGTCGACCATCCCGAACCACTCGACCAGGCGGAGGCCGAAGCGCCGTTCGAACTCTTCCCACCGGTCCGGCGGGCAGCCGGCAGACAGGACGGTGCGCACTGGGTTGTCGGCGTCGTCCGGACGGACCGGTTGCTTCAACAAGATGGAGATCATGCCGCCCAGGGCGTTGAACTCGACGGCGTCGAAGCGCCGACAGTCGTCGAAGAAGCGCGACGCGCTGAACCGCTCGGCCAGGGCGAAGCGGGCGTCGAGGACCATGGAGCCGATCATCGAGACGTAGAGGGCGTTGCCATGGAAGAGGGGCAGCGGTGTGTACATGGTCTCGCCGGGCCCGACGCCGGCGGCGCCGAGGAGCATGCCGATGGGGCTGGCGTCGTAGCTGCTCGTCACCACGCCCTTCGGTGGCCCGGTGGTCCCCGACGTGTAGAGCATGGCCGCAGCCGGGGGCGCCTCGGCGAGGTCGACGACGGGCTCGGTGTCCGCGGCACCGAGGAGTCGCTCGACGTCCCAGTCGATGCCGCCGCCGGGCCGTCCTCCGACGACCACCGTGTGGGCGAGGTCGGGGCAGCCGACACGTGCTTCGTCGAAGACGGGGCGGAGCGCTTCGGAGACGATGGCGGCTCGGACCCCGGAGTCGGCCAGGATGTGGTGGAGCGTCACGCCCCGCTGTGCCGTGTTGACCGGCACCGGCCCGGCTCCCATGAACAGCAGACCGAGGTACGACCAGATGAACTCCGGGCAGTTGCCGAGCAGGATGGCTACCCGGTCGGCCGGACGCACGCCGAGCTCGAGCCAGCCGTTGGCGGCGCGCCGGGCGAAGCTGAGCACCTCTCCCCAGGTGTAGGTCTCGTCTCCGAAGGCCAGCCACGTGGCATCGGGGTGGGCGCGGGCCCGCTCGCGAACGAGCAGTTCGACGGCGGACTGGGCGCGGGTCACGCGCCTGCTCCGGTGGCCGGGCGAACCGGGCAGGGCGCGTCCTGGCCGAGCCCGGGGTGGTTGGACGGTGTCCGAGCGGCTCCGTGGAGCTCAGCAGGCATAGGAGTCCACCAGTTGCCGGGCGGCCACGAGGCCGAGGAACTCGTTGACGCCGTCCTCGATCAGCGAGGCACGAGCGTCGCGTAGGAGCTTCTCGACGAGCAGGCCGCGGACCATGCCCGTGCCACCGTAGATCTGGACGGCGTCGCTGGCCACGGCGAAGGCCGTGTCGGTGCAGGTGACCTTGGAACTGATGGCGTGGGCGAGCCCGCCCAGTCCGCCGAGCTCGGAGAGCCCCACCATCGCTGTCTTGGAGAGCGCACGCGCCTGCTGCGTGCGGGCGAACATGGTGAAGAGCTTCGACTGGACGAGCTGGTGCTCGGCGATGGGCTTGCCCCCCTGGACCCGCCCCCGTGCGTATGTCAGCGCTTCTTCGAAGGCGGCCCGGGCGAGCCCGGCGAAGACGGCGCCCATGCCGGAGTTGGCGTGCGAGAGGGTGAGCTCGAGCGCCGTCGGGTAGAGGTCGGGGTCGGCCAGCAGGCACCACCCCGGTACCCGTACCTCGTCGAAGAAGATCTCGCCCTGGTTGAGGGCGCGTTGGCCATGCTTGTCGAGGGGTGCCCCCCGGCTGACCCCGGGGAGGTCGAGGGGGACCATAACCACGGCGCCCCCGGCCATGCCCCGCTGCTCGTCCATGGTGCAGAACAAGAGCGCGTGGGTGGCAATCGATCCGTTGGAGACCCACGCCGACTTCTGCCCGCTCACCACGATGTCACCGCCGTCCCGGCGGGCACGGCAGGCACCGGCACCGGCGGGATCGTGGAACTCGGCCCGCCCGACACCGAGGGTGTCGGAGCCGTGGCCGGGCTCGGTGATCGCCCAGCAGCCGACGTAGCGTGCCTCACGGTCCTCGACGAACGGACGGATCACCTCGTCGGCCAGTCGGTCGTTGCCGGCCAGCAGGGCCACCTGGGCGGCGAGCTGGAAGGGCATCGCTGCCACCCCGAGGCTGATGGCGAGGTCGGCGGCAGCCCAGCCCAGCTCGACGAAGAGGGCGTGGCTGGTGGCGGCGTCGAGCTCGAGCCCGCCGTAGGCGGCCGGCAGCGACGCGGCGTGGCTCCCTAGTTCGTACCACGCCCGGAACACCTTCCACAGCGGGGAGCTCGCCTCGACGACGTCGTCGGGTGAGAGGCGGTCGAGCTGGAGGCTGGTCGGCCGAAGGACGTCGGCGCCGAACCGGTGCACCTCGGTGCGGATGGCCTCCTGCTCCTCGGAAAGTCCCGACGGGAGCTCTGCGTACATCTCGTCCCCCCACTCGTGTCCGGTGCCCGCTCCGGCAGCAGGCCGCTGCGTCGTCGGGCGGCACAACGGGTCGTCGTGCACGTCGCGGCCTGCCAGCCCCCCGTGCGGCACGGGCGCCCGAGGTCGTGACGATGGCGCAACTCGAACCTTGCACCTCCTTGACTCGTCAGTCAAGTACCGCGGTATAGGTTGAGTAGATGACTGGTGGTCACTGCTCCCGGGCAGGCGGTCGGCGCAATGGCCGGGGCGAGCTCGCTCGGTGAGGACCCCCACGGAGAGGGAGAAGGGCCGCCGCGAGGGACGGGTGGTCCGGTGAGCGGGGGCGGGACGGTGCTGCTCACCGGGGGGCTTGGTGGCTCCCATCTGGTACCGGCCTTGGCCAAGGCCCTCGGACCGGGCCGGCTGACCACGGTGGTGAACGTCGGGGACGACCTCGACTGGCACGGCCTGCGGGTCTGCCCCGACCTCGACACGGTGCTCTACGCCTTGAGCGGACGGCTCGACCGGGAGCGGGGCTGGGGGCTTGCCGGCGAGACCTTCCACGGGCGGGAGGCACTCGAAGCCCTGGGCGAGCCCGGCTGGTTCGGTGTGGGCGACCGCGACCTGGCCACCCACCTGGTCCGCACCGACCTCCTGCGCTCGGGGGCGTCGCTGACCGAGGTGACCGGTGAGCTCGCTCGCCGCCTCGGGGTTGCGGGGGTCGCCGTCCTGCCGGCGTCGGACCTCCCGTCGCCCACGCTGCTGGCCCTCGCCGACGGCCGGGTCACCGGCTTCGAGGAGTGGTACGTCGGTGCCCGGGCCGTCCCGTCGGTGCACGAGGTCATCGTCGCCCGCGGCCCGGGTGCTCCGGCGGCGCTTGCCGCCCTGTCTGGTGCCGACGCCGTCGTGCTCGGCCCGAGCAACCCGGTGACGAGCATCGGCACCATCTTGGCGCTCGACGGCGTGGTCGGTGCCCTGGAGCGGGTGCGGCGGGTGGTGGCGGTCGCGCCGACGACGGCAGCGACCCCGCCTCCTGGGCCAGTCGAGCACCACGCCAGGGCTCGCCGACAGGTGCTCGCCGCCACCGGCGACGAGGACTCCGCTGCCGGTGTCGCTGCGCACTACGCCCGTCGCTTCCCCGGGCTCATCGGGTCGTTCGTGCTCGACGAGGGTGACGCCGACGAGCGCGCCGTGGCGAGCATCGGGCTCCGGCCCGTCACTGCACCGTTGCTCGACCCGGACGGGTTGGCTGCGGTGGTCGCCGACCTCGTCACCTGACCTGCCGGCGTCACCGGGCCGGTGCCAAGGGCATCCGTCCCGACAGCTCGCGGCATTGCTTCCCGGCCCTGCTGCCCGGTAGCGTCGCTCGGGGGCGGCGCAGAGAGGAGCAGGTGTGGGAGCAGCACGAAGCGACGTCGGCGGGAGCGGTGGATCGTGGTGACGTCGACAGGACCGTTGTTCGCGTCGGTCGTCAACCTCAACGCTCCCGGTCACTACTTCCACTGGGGGTTCGTCCTCATCTCGCTGGCCAACCTCTTGGTCATCGTGGCCATGCTCGTGCTCTTCGTGCTGGCCCTGCTCGTCCCGTTCGTCCACAGCCGGCACGGCGAGCCCCGGGGCAGCAGCTCGACGGGCACGACGCCGGCTGGGCCGGCGTCGCCTGGGTCGAAGGAGGGATCGGCCGCAGCGGCTCCGACCGGTGGGCCCGGTCCGAAGTCGGCGCCGCCTACCGGGGACCCGACCTTGTGGACGGCACGGCTCCGGTCGGTGTGGCTCCGCCACCTCCCTCCCGACAAGATGCTCCCCGACAGCCAGCCCGCCTACGTCGCCTCGTGGATCTACGTGTTCGGCGTCCTCACCATGGTGTCCCTGGCTGCTGTCATCGCCTCGGGGTGCGTGCTGGCGCTGGAGGGACCGATCTGGTGGCACGAGAGTGCCGTCGGGCTGTTCGTCAACTCCCTCCACCTGTGGAGCGTCGAGTGCTTCATGGGCTTCATGGCCATCCACCTCTGGGGCAAGTTCTGGATGGCGTCGTGGCGGGGTAAGCGCCAGCTCACCTGGATGACCGGTGTGGTGGCGTTCTTGGTGGCGGTCTTCGAGGCGTTCACCGGGTACATGTCGCAGACCAACTTCGACTCCCAGTGGATCGCCTTCGAGGCGAAGGACGCCATGAACGGAGCCGGCATCGGGGCGTTCTTCAACACCATGAACTTCGGCCAGGCGCTGATGCTCCACATCGTCTTCATCCCGTTGGTGCTGGTCGTGATCGTCACCATCCACATCGTCATGGTCCGGCTCCGAGGCGTGGCACCGCCCATCGACGCACTGCCCGAGCACCTGGGCACGGGCGGCGGCGCGGCGGGCGAGGTCGCGTCGGCCGAGCACCAGTCGACGCACGACGGACCCGAAGCGGGCCCCCTCGGCATCGCAGCAGACCTGGAGGAGACCGTGGTGACCGGAGGCCAGCGATGAGCGAAGTGCACGCGTTGGCCGACACGGCCCCGGGCCCGGATGGTGGTCGTCCCGACGAGCAGAGCCGCCGGGCTCGGCGTCGGGCGCGCCAGCAGGCCGAGGCCGCGCCGTGGCGCGGCCCGCACCGCCGCTACGACATCCTCAAGGAGGGGACGATCGCGATGGTGGTCGTGGTCATCCTGGTGGCGGTGCTGGCGATCCTCTTCTCGTCGCCGGACGTGCCGGCGGTCACCTTGCAGGAGTGGGCGTCGGCTCAGCCCATCGGGTTCACCCAGATCGCCCTGAGCGAGTTGAACGGCACCAGCACGTCGGCCACCTACGGACCTCCGTACAACCACGGATCGGGCTCCGTCCAGTACGTCTACGGCGTGTCCATCCAGCGGGCCGTCGGGGTCACCGACCCCATCGACCCGGCGAAGGACTTCGTGCTCGATCCCCTGGGCACGGTGTCCGGTCAGCCCGCTCTGACGGCCGCCCTGCACTCCTACGAGCGCGCCCCCGAGGCCACCAAGATGGCGTGGGACACCGCCTACGGGCGAGCCCTCTCCAAGGCGACCGTGGTCGACACCCGCATGGTCGTGCCGCCGGGCAACTACGGCCCGGTCGGCACCATGCTCGCAGGCTTCCTGTCGATGGCGCGCTCCGGAGGTCTCGACGCCCAGCTGGTGGCGCACGCCAGCTTCTACACCACCAACTACACGAACCCCATCCTCTTCTTGGGCGACTCGGCGGTGGCCCAGCCGAACAGCTACTGGAACAAGATCGTCACGGCCCAGAAGATGCAGGGCACGCAGTGGGGGATGATGAACGAGACCGGCTCTTGGCCGGGCCAGCCGTGGCTGTGGCTCTACACCATGTGGTACCAGGTGGACCCCATGCGCACGTCGAGGAACGCCGACGTGGAGGTCATCGCCATCATGACGGTCCTCTCTCTCGGCCTGCTCTTGGTGCCGTTCCTGCCTGGCATCCGCGACCTGCCTCGGAAGGTCCCCGTCCATCGGCTGGTGTGGAAGGAGTACTACCGGACCTACGGAGCGGCATCCTCGTCGGCCTCGTCGTCGGGCGGGCCGGTCCCGGCTGGAGGTACATCGACCGGACCGGACCGGACCGGACCGGGCGGGTTGGGTGGGTCGGGGTCGGCCGATTCGGGGGATAGTGGTGCGGCGCCGTCCCCCGGCGCGCCCTGACCTCGTAGCTCCGCAGATGCGCCCGGCACCAGGCAGCCGAGGTGCACCGCCGCCACGACGCCCCCAACATGGCCGCCCCGCCACCGCCCTGATGACTAGGAGGACAGTCCGTCGTCCCTGGGGCCCCTGTCTCCATCAGTGGGCTCCGATTTCGCCAGAGCTGCCCTGATCAACGGCCCGGCCCGAGCCGGAAGAGGATCCTCGGGGAAGTACTCCTCGTAGAGAGCCAGCACCTCGTCCTTCGTGGTGAGCCCACAGCGCTGGACCAGGAGCTCGATGTCCCCTCGATCTCGGAGGCCCCGGCTGGCTCGCAGCTTCATGGCCAGCATCGTGGCCTCGTCGGCCCGAAGGACTTCGAGCGTGCCGTAGGTGCCGGTCGGCTGCCAGTCAGGCTCCTTGGCGATCGGGATGAAGATCGCGGCCGCTTCGCTGAGCCAGTCAGGTTGCAACCCCCGGCGCCGTCCCACCGCTCGCGCCACTCGGAGGACCGCTTCGTTCGGCACCACCGCGGCATCGAGGTCGTCGGAGGACTCGCGGGTCTGGAACGCCAGGACCATGACAGCGCCGCCAACGAGGAAGATCCGACCGGTGGTCCCTTCAGCCTCGAGCGCGTCACCGAGCGCATGCAGTGCGGCGGTCATCTCCTCCCCCGTCATGGCTACACGCTCGCGAGCTCGGCCTCGGCGGCCAGCACGCCATGTCGCAGGAGCGATCCCGGTGCCGTCGTGAACTCCCACCAGTGCAGCTCGGGCAGGCCCGAGAGGTACCAGAAGGGGCGGACGAACCGCGTCCGCTCCTGGGTCCAACCGGGAGGATCGAGGTGTGCTCGGGCGTAGGCCTCCTCGACGACGCCGGCCACGAAGGCGTCGAAGCGCCGGTTACCGGTCAGGCGGGGCGCCTCCCGGGCGAGGGCATCGCGCCGCTCGCCGTCGGCATCGAGCAGGGCATCGCGTAGGTCGAGGACGGCTCTCAGGGCGGTGTCCTCGCCGGACCCTCCGGGGCCAAGGGCCGTGGAGATGCGCTCGGCGGTGCTGGCGGCGCTGTGGCGTTCGTGGGGCCCCAGACGCAGTTCGGTCGGACCTTGGGCGCTCTCGATGATCCGAGCCAGCAGGGGGAGGGACGGCTGTCGCTTTCCTGCTTCGATCTCCGAGATCGTCGGTTGAGGCACGCCGGACAGCATGGCGAGCGCACGCTGGGTCAGTCCTCGGGACCGTCGGACCGAGCGGAGGGCTTCTCCTGCAGTTCGCTGCCACTGCTCCATGGGCCAAGTATATGGAATTACATATACCGCCTGTCAGAGGGCTCGTGGGGCAGTGCAGGCTCCTCAGTCGATCGCTCCGTCACGCCTGGACGGCCCCTACCGTGAACCGTCCCGCTCGCCACCGGGCCCATGCACTGGTCCCCCCGCTTCCAGCGAGTCCGCCGCCAGCGTCGGTGTCCCTTGGCCTGCCTCACGCCACGTCGAGCGACAGGGATCGAGCAGCTCGCACGGCAGCATCGAGAAGAGGTGCTCGAGCTGGTCGTCACCGAACCCGACGGCGACGTGACTGGCATGCTGTTGCACCACGACCGCTCCAGCACAGGCGTACGCAACCGACCGCCGCACCACCTCGATCGCGGCGGTGTGCGATGGGGTGAGGCAGGAAGCAGTTGCCGGAGGCGCCGACAGGCGCCAGGCGAACGTCGGCGCCGGCCAGTGCGACGAGCGGGTGGACGGAAGTACCTCTGGAGTGGGCGAGGGGGGACTTGAACCCCCACGTCCTTTCGGACACAGGAACCTGAATCCTGCGCGTCTGCCTATTCCGCCACTCGCCCGAGCAGCAGCGGCATCCTATCCGACCGAGCCGCCGCCCCCGGTGCTGCCCGAGTCGCCGCCCCCCGGCTCCGGCAGAGCACCCGAGCGACAGAGCACCCGAGCGACAGAGCACCCGAGCGACAGAGCACCCGAGCGGATCGTCTGGTCAGGACGACCCACCGGCACCCCAGGGGTGCCCCCTCCCCCCAACAGGCGGATGAGCGCCGGTAGGCTGACCGCAGCATGGGACTGCAACGATTCGAAGGGCGCCTCGAGCGCCTGGTCGATGGCACCTTTTCCAAGGCGTTGAGGAGCGAGCTCCAACCGGTGGCCATCGGCCGCCGGCTGACACGCGAGATGGACCTCGGTCGGCGTGTGGGCGTGAACGGTCTGCTCGCGCCCAACGCGTTCGTCGTGCACCTCTCTCCCTCCGACCTCGATCGCTTCGAGCCCTTCCTCGACGCGCTCGTACGCGAGCTCGAGGAGGCCGCCCGCGAGCACGCCAGGGTCGAGGAGTACGAGTTCGTCGGGCCGGTCACCGTCTCGGTCGTCGAAGACCCTGGCCTTCGTCCGGGCCTCTTCGACGTCGAGGCCGACGTGCGGGAGGGTCCCCTCGGCTTGCCGGCGGGCTCCCTGGTGCTCCCGAACGGCGAGCGCATCGTCCTCGGCCCGGAGCCGGTCACGGTCGGCCGTCTCCCCGAGTGCACGATCGTGGTCGGCGACCCCAACGTCAGTCGGCGTCATGCCGAGGTCCGTCGCCAGGGCAACGACGTCGTGGTCGTCGACCTCGGGTCGACCAACGGCACCCGGGTCAACGGCGTGCCCGTGCATGAGCGGGCGCTCGCCGACGGCGACCAGATCACGGTCGGGACGACGGTGATCGTGTTCGAGACTTCGTGACGGCCTCCGGGACCACCATCATGCACACCCTCCTGTCGTTCGCGTCGCTGACGACGACACCGGTCGACAACACCCCACTGCTCAGGGCGCTCGAGTACGCCGTCGTCGCCCTGATGTGGCTCTTCTTCCTGTGGGTGGTCCGGGCCGTCTGGGTCGAGGTCCGCCCGCTCAAGCCTCGAAGGCGGCGCCGCGAGGAGGAGGACGAGGAGCTGCCCACCGCGACGCGGGGTCGGCGTAGTCGTCAGCTCCGCCTCCACGTGGTCCGGCCCGAGGACCAGGCCGGCGTCACCTACGAGCTCGGCGAGGAGGTCACGATCGGTCGGGCACCCGGCTGCGGCGTCCCGATCGTGTCGGACACCTACGCTTCCAACCTGCACGCTCGTCTCTTCCGGCTCGACGGCGACCTGTGGGTCGAGGACCTGCGCTCGACCAACGGGACGTGGGTCAACGCCGAGCGCATCACCGAGCGGACACGCCTCGAAAAAGGCGACTTGTTGCAGATCGGAGGCACGGTGTTCGAGGTGGGGAGGTGACGTGACCGTCCTCCGATCGGGGTCCGCCACCGACACCGGCCTGGTGCGGGCGTCCAACCAGGACCGCCTGCTCGCTACCGCCAGCCTGTTCGTGGTGGCCGATGGCATGGGGGGGCACGCTGGCGGCGACGTGGCGTCGCGACTGGCCGTGGACGCGCTCGAGACCGCCTTCGGTCGGGCTCCGACCGGGGCCGGGCTCGTGTCGGCGGTCGACGCGGCCAACGCCGTGGTGTGGGAGCAGAGCCTCGAGCACGCCGAGCTGCGTGGGATGGGGACCACGCTCACGGCCGTCGCCCTCGTCAACGAGCAGGGGCGCGACGTCCTCGTCCTCGTCAACGTGGGGGACTCGCGTTCCTACCGGCTCCACGACGGCACGCTCACCCAGATCAGCGCCGACCACAGCCTGGCCGAGGAGATGGTCCGCACAGGAGAGCTGACACCGGCGGAGGCTGCTGTCCATCCCCACCGGCACGTCCTCACCCGCGCCCTCGGCGTGGCGGAGACCGTCGCCGTCGATCTCTGGCGGGTCGTGCCGGTCCGGGGTGATCGCTTCCTGCTGTGCAGTGACGGCCTCAGCAACGAGGTGACGGACGCCGAGATCGCCGCCGTGTTGGTCGAGCAGCCTGAGCCCCAACAGGCAGCCGACGAGCTGGTGGCCCGGGCCCGGGCGAACGGCGGGAGTGACAACATCACCGTCGTCGTGGTGGACGTGGTGATCGGGGAGGAGGCGCCCGACGAGCCGCTTGCTTCCGCCGGCACGCTGCGGAACGCCGAAGCCGCCCGTGCCTACCAGGGCGCCGAGGGTGTGGCTACGGGGGCAGACGGGCTCGGCCCGGAGGGCAGCAGTACTGCGGCGCCGACGAGCGGCGGGTCGGCCGCCCCGACGGCGACGGCCGTGCGGGCGGCACCGCCCCCGCTCCTCGTTCCCGAGGCCACGCCGAGCGGTCCGCGGGCCGGTGCCGGGGAGGCCACCGAGGGGACCGGCACGTCCAGTCGGGCGGATCGTCGAACCGCTCGTCGCCGGGCCCGTCGCGCCGCCCGTGCCCGCCGACTGGTGACCGTGCGCACGGTCCTCTTCGCCGTGCTCGTCGCCGTCGTGCTCGCTTCTGCGTACTCGGCGGTCAGGTGGTTCGACACCAGCTCCTACTTCGTCGGGCTCGACGGGAAGGAGCTCGTCATCTACCAGGGGCGTATCGGAGGCCTGCTCTGGTACCACCCGGTCGCCGTGGAGCGGACCGGGGTGACCACCGCCGACGTCGACCCCACCTACGTGCCGGTGCTACGCGGCGGGGTGGAGGAGCCCTCGGTTGCCGCCGCCCGCACCTACGTGCGCAACCTCGAGGTCGCCCCGGGTGGGTCTTCGGCCGGGGGGGTGCCTGCAGCGGCCCCGACGACCTCCACTACCCTGGCGGGGGCGTTGGCCCCGCTCGGTTCCCGGGCGTCGCCGGCCGGCGTCGGAGAGACCTGATGGAACGACGAATTCGGATCGCCGGCATCTTCCTCGCACTGTGCTTCCTGGTGTTGTTCGTCCAGCTGAACAACATCCAGATCGTGCGGGCCCACGCCCTGGCCACCTCGCCCCAGAACCCCCAGGTGATCGAGGCGCGGCTCAGCCAGTCGCGTGGCGAGATCCTGTCGTCGAACGGGGTGGTGCTGGCCAAGTCGGTCCTCGCCACGTCGGGGGCGTACAAGTACCGCCGCGTCTACCCGGCTGCCACCGCCACGTTGTTCTCGCAGGTCGTCGGGTACGACTCGCCGATCTACGGGCTAACCGGCGTCGAGGCGGCCTACGACACGTACCTCACCCCTCACACCCGCCCGGCGAAGACCCTCGGCGACCTGCTGGTGAACCGGACCACCACGGACAATGTCACCCTCACCATCTCGACCACGCTCCAGGCCGAGGTCACGGCCGACCTCGACGCCATCCCGTCGCACCCGCCGAACGCCGGGGCGGTCGTGGTGAACCCGCACACCGGGGCGATCCTCGCCATGGCGGGCATCCCGTCCTTCGACCCCAACCCGCTGGTCGCGGTGAGCAGCGCCACCGAGGAAGCGGCCTGGAAGGCGCTCGACCCCTCGAGCCCGACCAGCCCCCTGCTGTCGCGTGCCTACCAGCTCACCTACTTCCCCGGCTCCACCTACAAGATCGTCACCACCTCGGCGGTCTTCGACCACATGCCGTCTCTGGCCTCGGTCAACTACCCCATCGTCGGGTGCATCTCGCTGCCTCAGTCGAACCAGCCGCTGTGCAACTACGGCCATGGCGCCGAGCACTGCGGCCAGACCATCCAACAAGCCCTGCCTCAGTCGTGCGACACCGTCTACGGGCAGTACGGGATGAGCCTCGGGGCCCAGAACCAGATCGACGAGGCCCACGCCTTCGGTTTCGACATGCCGATCCCTCTCGACATCGGGGGTGCGGCGCAGGGCCAGTTCCCCGGCCTGTCGGTGCTCCACAACGACAAGCCCAACCAGGCCTATTCGGCATTCGGGCAGCTCGACGACCAGGCCTCGCCGCTCATGATGGCCCTCGTGGGCTCGGCCATCGCCAACGGCGGAGTGATCATGACCCCACATGTCATGCAGTCGGTCCACACCGCCCAGGGCGACCTCGTCACCCGCTACACGCCCAAGCCGTGGCGGCGGGCAACGTCCGCCCAGACGGCGGCCCAGGTGAAGGCCCTGATGCGTCGGGTGGTCACCGACCCCGCCGGCACCGGCTACGGGGTGTTCCCGGCCAGCGAGGACGTGGCCGCCAAGACGGGCACGGCCCAGACCGGCCACCAGACCACCAACGACTGGATGGTCGCCATGGCCCCGGCGACCAACCCGAAGGTCGTGGTGGCCGTCGCCGTCCCCGACCAGGGAGAGCTGCAGACCGGCAACTCGGTCGCCGGTCCGGCCATCGCCAAGATCTTGTCGCAAGCCCTGGCCCTCGTCCCGTGAGCCCTCCGACCCCCCACATCGCCGAATGGTCGTCCCGGGTGGGCTCCGAAGGGGCCCTTCGCGTCTGCTCCGCGCGACCGAAGGCACTGGTCGCCGAGGCCTGGCCCGAGGCGGGAAGGTCCCGTCGGTGACGACCCCACGACGTAGGCTCTGACCCGAATGGACCCGACCCCCGTGGACTCCCAGGCACCGCGCGTCTTCTCCCAGCGCTACGAGCTCGACCACCTCATCGCACGTGGCGGCATGGCCGACGTCTACCGCGCCCGCGACCGGCTGCTCGACCGTCCCGTGGCACTGAAGGTCCTCTTTCCCGAGCTGTCGGTAGACCGGTCGTTCGTCGAGCGGTTCCGACGTGAGGCCCAGGCCGCCGCCAACTTGTCGCACCCCAACATCGTCCCGGTCTTCGACTGGGGAGAGGACTCGGGGACGTACTTCATCGTCATGGAGTTCGTCGACGGCCGGCCCCTGTCTGCCATCCTGAAGACAGCAGGCCCGTTGTCGGCTGACCGGGCCGCCGACATCGGGTCGTTCGTGGCCTCCGCACTCGGCTACGCCAACCGCCACGGCGTCGTCCATCGCGACGTCAAGCCGGGCAACGTCCTCATCACCGACGAGGGCCTGGTGAAAGTGACCGACTTCGGCATCGCCCGGGCGCTCAACACCGAGGAGAGCCTGACCCAGACCGGGGCGGTCATGGGGACGGCGACCTACTTCTCTCCCGAGCAGGCGGAAGGGATCGGCGTCGACGCCCGCAGCGACATCTACTCGCTCGGCGTCGTGCTCTACGAGATGGTCACCGGCCGGCCGCCGTTCCTCGGGGACACGCCGGTCGCCGTTGCCTCCAAGCACGTGCGAGAGCACCCGCCGGCACCCCGCGAGCTCAACCCATCGGTCCCGCCCACCTTCGAAGCCGTGATCATGAAGGCGATGGCCAAGGACCCGGCCTACCGTTACCAGACAGCAGAAGACCTCCGGGCCGACCTGTTGCGCTTCACCGAGGGTCGCTCGGTACTGGCCGCCAACGACCCCACGGTCCTCCAGCACGCGATGGCTGCCACCCAGGCCGTGGGGGCGGTCGGGACCCTCGGTGCGGTCGCCGCCGATGCCACCCAGGCCATCCCCCGCCACGGCAGCCAGCCCGTCGACGACCCGGTCCCCGAGCCTCGGCGCAGCCGGACGCGCCTGTATGCCACGGTCCTCGTCATCCTGCTCCTGCTCCTCGCCGTGGTCGGCGTGCTGCTCGCCCGGCAACTCGGCTACCTGGGTGGGGCGAAGACCTTCTCGCTCCCCGCCGTGGTGGGAGAACCGGTGTCGCAGGCCACGAGCACCCTCCAGGGGGACGGGCTGGTGGTCCAGACTCAACCGCAGGGCTCGTCGCGTCCGACGGGCACGGTGCTCGCCACCAACCCGAAGCGCGGCAGCCTGGTGAAGAAGGGCGACACGGTCACCCTGACGGTGGCCAAGCGGACGGCGCCGGCCATCGCCCAGGTGACCGTCCCGCCGGTGACCAACACCACCGAGACGAACGCCGAGGGCCTGCTGACGTCCACTGGCCTCAGCTACAAGGTCAAGACGGTCACCAACAACGCCGCAGCCGGAACCGTGATCGACGCCACGCCACAGCCGGGCACTTCGGTCAACGCCGGTAGCACGGTCACCCTTGTCGTCTCGTCGGGCCCCGGCACGGTCGCTGTGCCCAACGTCGCGGGGGAGACCCCGACCCAGGCCGTGGCCGACATCACGAGCGCCGGCCTTGCCTACGGGGGCACCACCAACCAGGCGTCGAGCTCGATCGGCAACGGCCTGGTGATCGGGACGACCCCGGCAGCGGGGACCTCGGTCCCGCTCAAGACCCAGGTCACCGTCATCGTCTCGACGGGGCCGTCGACGGTGGTGGTCCAGAACGTGGTTGGCTCGTCGGCTTCGACCGCCACGGCGACCCTCCAGAACCAGGGCCTGCAGGTGTCCGACACATCGGCACCGGCGACGGCCTGCACCGGCCCGTCGTCGCCGGGGGCGGGCAACGTGGCGTCGCAGAGCCCCGTCGGCGGCACGTCCGTCCAGGCGGGCCAGACTGTGACCATCGCCGTGTGCCCGTCGGGGACTGGCACATCGCAGCCGGGGACGTCGCAGCCGGGGGCGGGGAACAGCCAGGGCGCCTCGCTCGCGCCTTCCGGCCCGGGCAAGGCCCACAAGGCCTGAGCAGCCCGGCGCGGCCTCGTTCCCCGTTCGCGTCGCGTCCGGCTATGGCCTCAGGACTCCGGCGTTCGGGCTACTGCCGGCTGCGGGCTGTCGTGGCCTGGGCCAGGAAGTTGGCCAGCAACGACGGTCCCGAGGAGGTGAGCACCGACTCGGGGTGGAACTGGACCCCCTCGACAGGAAGGTCGCGGTGGCGTAGCCCCATGATGACGCCGTCGTCGGTAGTGGCGGTCACCTCGAGCTCGTCGGGGACGGTCGTCGGGTCGACGACGAGCGAGTGGTAGCGCGTGGCGGTCAACGGTTGCGGGAGCCCGGCAAAGACGCCTCTGCCGTCGTGGTGGACCTCGGACGTCTTGCCGTGCATGAGCACGGGAGCACGGACGATGCTCGCCCCGAACGCCTGTCCGATGGCTTGGTGTCCCAGGCACACCCCGAGGATGGGCACCTCACCGGCCAGCTCGGTGATGGCCTCGAGGCTGATGCCGGCGCCCTCCGGACGTCCCGGGCCCGGCGAGATGACCACCAGGTTGCACCCGAGTGCTCGGATGCCGTCGACGTCGACGGCATCGTTGCGGCGGACCACCGGGTCTGCCCCCAGCTCGCCCAGCTCCTGCACGAGGTTGTAGACGAACGAGTCGTAGTTGTCGACGAGGAGGACCGTGGCGCCCATGGTCCCCTCAGCGTACCGGCAGGGCAGAGAGGTGGCCTTCGCCGGCCTCACCGTGCTCGCTAGGCTTCGACCATGTCGACGAAGGCCAACGCGAAGACCCCCGCAGCATCCGGCCGCAAGGGGAGGTCGAGCTCGGGTCGCGCTCAGCCCAAGGGAACGGTGGCGTCGTCGGGGAAGGGCAGAACGGGTCGCCGGAGCGGGCGCCAGTCCGTCGCTTCGACGACGAGCGAGCGGTACACCCCGCCACAGCCCAAGAGCGCCAAGAAGAGCCCACCGTGGATGGGCGCGCTCATCATCGCTCTCTTCACCCTGGGTGTCCTGCTCATCATCCTCAACTACGTCAACGCGCTGCCCGGTGGCGTGAGCAACTGGTGGCTGGTCGGCGCCATCGGGCTCGTCTTCGCCGGGCTGATGGCAGCGACCAAGTACCACTAGGCGCCATCGGGCTGGTGCCACCGTGCCGGCCAGGACCGGTGAGCGCCGGGTCCTCGGCGAGGCGTCGGTGGCGTCCTACTTCGCCACCGTCCCCGAACGCGACCGTGCCGGCCTCTCGAGGCCGGCACGGTCGGCGGGTCGGCGCCGGTCAGGCGGCCGTTGCGCGGCGCCCTCCCAGCTCCCAGAGATGACCCAGCTCCGAGAGAGGATCAGCCCAGGCGCTCGATGATGGTGGCGTTGGCCAGCCCGCCACCCTCGCACATCGTCTGGAGGCCGTAGCGACCACCGGTGCGCTCGAGCTCGTTGAGCAGCGTGGCCATCAGCTTGCTCCCGGAGGCGCCGAGGGGATGACCGAGGGCGATCGCCCCGCCGTTCACGTTGACCTTCTCGAGGTCGGCGCCGAGCTCCCGCTGCCAGGCGAGGACGACCGAGGCGAACGCCTCGTTGATCTCGACCAGGTCGATGTCGTCGAGAGTGAGCTTCGCCCGGTCGAGCACGGCCTTGGTAGCGGGGATCGGTCCTGTCAGCATGGTGATCGGGTCGGCACCGACCACGGCGAAGCTGTGGAACCGCGCCCGTGGCGTCAGCCCGAGGGCATTGGCCCGCTCTTCGCTCATGACGAGGACGGCCGAGGCACCGTCGGTGATCTGCGAGGAGTTCCCAGCCGTGACCATGCCGGTCTCCTCGGGACGGAACGCCGGCTTCAGCTTGGCGAGGACGTCCACGCTCGAGTCGGGGCGGATCCCCTCGTCGACGCGGAACAGCTCGTCGGTGTCGTTCCCGTCATCGTCCTTGACCGGCACCGGCAGGAGCTCGTTGTCGAAACGCCCCTCGGCGGTGGCCTGGGCGGCGAGCTTGTGCGACCGCACGGCAAACTCGTCGAGCTCGGTCCGGGTGATGCCCCACTGCTCGGCGATCAGCTCGGCGCCCTCGCCCTGGCTCACCAGGCCACCGCGCTCGGCATAGCGGGCCATGACCCGCGGGCCGAAGGGGAAGCCCAGGTCGCGCACCACGGAGGATCCCAGCGGCGTGCGGGTCATCACCTCGACCCCGGCGGCGATGACCACGTCGTAGGCGCCGGCGATGACGCCCTGGGCAGCGAAGTGCAGCGCCTGCTGGGACGATCCGCACTGGCGGTCGATGGTGGTAGCCGGTACCGACTCGGGGAAGCCGGCGGCGAGCACGGCGTTGCGGCCCACGTTCAGGGCCTGCTCACCGACTTGCATGACGCACCCCATGATGACGTCGTCGACCATGGCCGGGTCGAGGTCGTTGCGCTCCACGAGCGCCTTGAGCGGCTCGGACGCCAGGTCGGCAGCGTGCCAGTTGCGGAGCTTGCCGTTGCGCTTGCCCCCGGGGGTCCGTACTGCATCGACGATCACTGCATCGGTCATGCGGCTGTCCTCCTGGTCTGGCCCGACCGCCGTGCGGGCCGGGTCCTTGGTCGTCCGGGGTGCGCTGTCGTCCCCCGGTTCCTCCTGCCGAGCCCGTGCCGTTGGGCTCGCCCGAGGGCGTCGCACCACGGGCATCTCGGCCGGGTGCCCACGGCACGCGGCCCTGTTCAGCACCGGGCCTGCCACCGGTAGAGACTTGACTAGTCGGTCAAGACACGAGCATACGCCGTCCTCCCGCCCCGTCAAGGTCGGTGCCGGGTCAGTCCGGAGGCACCGCGCCCAGCGGCCCGAGCGGTTCGCAGCCCCAGGGTGACCTCGACGGAGGCATGCTCGCACGCCAGCGGTCATACGTCCTCGCCGGCACTCACGCGTCCTCGACGGCAGTCGCCGCGGCGCTGTACCGTCAGCCGGGTGACGGAACGTGTGAAGGACATGGACCGGTGGCTTGGCGACGGGGGCATGCCCCTGATCGGCATGGTCGGCGCCTCCTTCCTCGCCTACGGGGTCGACGGCGAAGACCTCGGGTGGGTCGACGGCACCTTCACCCCGTCGTCGGAGGCGTGCAATCCGCACGGGATCGTCCAGGCCGGCGTGCACGGTCTGCTCCTCGACGCCGCCATGAACTTCGCCATCAACGCGGCCCTGCCCGGGCGGGCCCGGACGCGGGCAACGCTCGAGATGAAGATCGAGACGATGCGGCCTGCCGAGCACGGCGCTTCCTACCGGCTGCGCGGGGAGGTCGTCCGTCTGGCTCGTCAGGTTGCCTACGGCGAGGCCTCGGTGCGCGACGAGGCCGGTTCGCTCATCAGCCGGGCGACGGGCACCTTTCTGCTGCACCGACCCGAGGCCGACGGAGGACGCCCCCCGAGCTGAGCTTCCGGCGCGCCGGGTCCTGACCGGCATGCCGTCGCGGACCCGGCGCCGTCCGCCCCCCGGAAACAGCACCGGGCGGAGGATGCCGCCCGGCCGAGGAGGCAGCATGGGGGCAGGCGAGACCCGTGGAGACGACCGAGTGAGCCAGGTCGAGACGGCGGGGCACGACCCGTCGGTCCGGGACCGGGCGGGACGGGACCCGCCGGGTCCCCGGTGGCCGCCGGCCCCCTCCTGCCTGTCGTGCGACGGCCCGGTGCGCCCGGGCTCGCTGCGTTGTTACTGCTGCGACCGGTTGGTCCGGACGCTCGGCCGCCCGCTTGCCCCGGTGGCCACGGCGTGCGCCTACCGAGTGGGCGAGCAGGCCCATCGGTGGCTGCGGGCCTACAAGGACGACCCGAGCCCCGCCGTGCGGACCGTCACCGCACGCGTGCTGGCGGAGCGGTTCGACGCCTGGCTGCGCTGGGCCGGCGACGACCTCGCCGTGCGGTTCGGTGGCCCGTGGGAGGCAGTCGCCACCGTCCCGTCGACGCGCCCGGGTCGCCATGGGGCGCCGGTCGACGTGCTGGTGCGGTCGGTGCCCAGCCTGGCCGGGGCAACCCGGGTGCCCCTGGTGCGCGCGTCGGCGCCGGTGGGGCACCTCGTGGCCGACGCCCGGGCGTTCGCCGTGGCGGGCGGGCTCCGGCCCGACGGGCCGGTGCTCGTCGTCGACGACACCGTGACCACGGGCGCGCGCGCCCAAAGCGCGGTGGCCTGTCTGCGCCTGGCGGGATGGCGGGTTGCCGGCGTCGTCGCCGTCGGTCGCGCCCTCGACCCCACGGTCGGGCCCTGGGTGGCCACCTACTGGGCCGAGCGCCGGGGCTGGCAGGTTCCCGCGCTCCTCGCTCGAGACCCACGGGCGGTCGCGCCCGGGCGTCTCGACGGATAGAACAGGGGGATGGACCTGCGCATCTTCGTCGAGCCCCAGCAGGGCACCACCTACGCCGAGCAGTGCCGGGTGGCCCAAGCCGCCGAGCTCCTCGGCTTCGATGCGTTCTTCCGGAGCGACCACTACGTCACCATGGGTGGCGACGGGCTACCCGGCCCGACGGACGCCTGGGCCACCCTGGCCGGGCTGGCTTGCGAGACCTCGCGAATCCGCCTCGGCACCCTGGTCACCTCGGCCACCTTCCGCCTGCCGGGCCCGCTCGCCATCACGGTGGCCCAGGTCGACGCCATGAGCGCCGGGCGCGTCGAGCTCGGGATCGGTGCCGGCTGGTACGAGCGCGAGCACGCTGCCTACGGCATCCCCTTCCCGGCGCTCGCCGAGCGGTTCGAGCGGTTGGAGGAGCAGCTCGCCGTGGTGACGGGGCTGTGGTCGACGGCTCCGGGCGAGACGTTCTCGCACACCGGACGTCACTACCGCCTGGTCGACAGCCCGGCCCTCCCGAAGCCGTACCAGCGACCGGGCCCGCCGGTCATCGTGGGCGGGGTCGGCCCGCGCCGGACCCCGGCGCTCGCCGCCCGTTACGCCGCCGAGCTCAACGTGCCGTTTGCCTCGTTGGACGACTCGGCTGCCCAGTTCGCCCGGGGAAGGGCAGCATGCGAGGAGGTGGGTCGCGACCCCGAGACGCTCCTCCGTTCCGTCGCGCAGGTGGTCTGCTGCGGAGCAGACAGCGCCGAAGTGGCTCGGCGGGCAGACGCCATCGGCCGTCCGGTCGATGAGCTGCGACGCAACGGGCTGTGCGGCACTCCCGACGAGGTGGTCGAGGGCCTCACCCGTCTGGCGGCCGTGGGCGCCGAGCGCGTCTACCTGCAGTTCCTCACCCTCGACGACCTCGACCACCTCGAGCTCATCGGGGAGCAGGTGCTGCCCCGAGCCCGGTCGCTCCGGCCACCAGCGTGAGCGAGCGGGCCCGCACCTCGAAGGAGTGGGCCCGGGTCGACACCAGCAGCTCGTCGGCCCCCGTGCGCTCGACGAGCTGTCGGAGGCCCTCGGCGACGCCCTCGGGGTCGCCGACGAGGTGCGAAGCAGTGGCGCGCTCGATGATCGCCCGCTCGGTCGGCGAGAGCGTGACGGCGGCGGCCCGCTCGGGGGTGGTGAGCGGTGCGGGATGGCCGGTGCGGAGCTGGAGGATCGACAGGGCGGCCGGTCCGGCCAGCCACGCTGCTTCGTCGGCATCCTCGGCGCAGAGGACCGACACGGCGACCATCACCTGGGGGCGCTCGAGGACGAACGACGGACGGAACGTCGTCCGGTAGCGCTCGAGGGCTTGGTCGAGCAGGTCGGGGGCGAAGTGGTAGGCGAACGAGAACGGCAACCCGAGCGAGCCGGCCAGTTGGGCACTGAAGAGCGAAGACCCGAGCAGCCAGACTTCGGGTAGGTAGCCGATCCCCGGTGTGATGGCGGGCTGCGTGGCGGGCCGTTCGACGTCGGCCAGATAGCCGAAGAGTTCGACCACGTCCTCGGGGAAGTGGTCGGCCCCGACGTCGGCCCGCCGGCGCAGGGCCCGGGCAGTGGCCGGGTCGGTCCCCGGTGCGCGCCCCAGGCCGAGGTCGATCCGGCCGGGGTGGAGCGCCTCGAGCGTGGCGAACTGCTCGGCGACGACCATGGGGGCATGGTTGGGGAGCATGACGCCGCCAGCGCCCACCCGGATCGTGCGCGTCGACGCGGCCAGGTGGGCGACGAGGACGGGTGGGGCTGAGCTGGCCACCGACGGCATGCCGTGGTGCTCGGCGACCCAGATGCGCCGGTAGCCGAGCTGCTCCGCCCGACGGGCCAGCGCAACCGTGTCGGCCAGGGCCTCGGCTGGAGTGGCGCCCTCAGTCACGGTGGCGAGGTCGAGGACGGACAGCGGGACCATTCCTGGTCAACCTCCGACGGCCGGCCGTGCTTCCCGACGGCGCGGGCCCGACCGGCACGGGCCTGCCCCCGAGGGGTCCATGCATACTGCAATACTGTGTCCATGCACGGAGTCACCGCGGCTCCCGCTCGGCGGGGTCTGGGGGACACGCGTGCGCGGTGTGCCAGCTCCCGGGCGAGCCGCCCTACGGGCGCCGCCCGCCCGCCGGCCGGCCGCATGCTCGCCAGTGCCTGGTGACCGCCGCGCCCGGCGCGTGCACGCGAAGGCCACGACCGACGAGGAGCAGGGATGGCGACGACCGACGACGGCGACCACGCCCCGAAGGGTGCCGAGACGACCCGACCCGAGCCGCCCCCTGACCGACCGGCCGGTCGTTGGCGGCGGCTGCGGTCGAGCCCACCGCACGTCCGTCGGGTCGGAACCGCCCTCGGCGAACGGGTCAACGCCATGTCCTACCTGCCCAAGTGGGTCATCCTCGGCGCCACCATCGGTGTGGTGGCCGGACTGGGGGCGGTCGTCTTCTACGAGGCACTGACCTTCGCCACGCACGTCTTCTTGGTCGACCTCGCCGGCTACCACGTCCCCACCCCGGCGGGGGAGGGGTTCTCGCTGGGCTCGGCCGGCTACACGCGACCGTGGGCCATTCCCCTCGTCGTGGTCCTCGGGGGGCTGCTCGCCGGGTTCCTGGTGTTCACCTGGGCACCCGAGGCCGAGGGGCACGGCACCGACGCCGCTATCGACGCCGTCCACCACAATCCCCGGGGGATCCGCCTCCGGGCCGTGGTCGTCAAGATCGTCGCCTCGGCGTTGACCATCGGCTCGGGCGGCTCCGGTGGGCGTGAGGGGCCGACGGCGCAGATCAGCGCCGGGTTCGGGTCGCTCATGGCTCGGCTCCTCGACCTGTCGCCCGAAGACGGCCGGATCGCGGTGTCCATCGGTATCGGTTCGGGCATCGGCGCCATCTTCAGCGCCCCGCTCGGCGGTGCCGTGCTGGCCGCCGACGTCGTCTACCGCGACGACTTCGAGTACGAGGCGCTGCTGCCGGGCGTGCTCGCCTCGATCGTCGCCTACGCCATCTTCGGGGGTGCCTTCGGCTACCACCCGCTCTTCGCGGTGCCCGCCTCGCTGGTGTTCGACCACCCGCTCCAACTGCTGTGGTTCGCCGTCCTCGGCCTGCTCGCCGGTGGCATCGGCCTGCTCTACTCGGGAGCCTTCTACGGAACGGTGCGGCTCAGCGCCAGGCTCCCCTTCACCCACAAGCTCCGCCCGGCGTTCGGTGCCCTCTTCGTCGGCCTGCTGGCCCTCGGGGTGCCCGAGGTGCTGGGCACCGGTTACGGCTGGGTGCAGCGCGGTCTTGACAACCAGCTCGCCCACGTCCCCCTGGTCGTCATCATCCTCCTGCCCATCCTCCGCATCGTCGCCACCAGCCTGTCGATCGGCACCGGAGGCTCGGGGGGCGTCTTCGGGCCGGGGATGGTGATCGGCGCCTTCACCGGCTACGCCCTCTGGCGGGTGCTGGAGGGGGTGGCCCCCGGGTTCGGCCACGACCCGGCGCCGTTCGTGGTGGTGGGGATGATGGCGGTCTTCGGTGGTATCTCCCGAGCTCCGCTCGCCGTGATGGTCATGGTGGCGCAGATGACCGGCAACGTGTCGATGCTCGCTCCGGCCATGGTGGCGGTGGCCATCGCCTGGTTCATGGTCAGCCGGGCCGACAAGAGCATCTACGCGTCGCAGCTCAAGAACCGGGCGGCCACGGCCTCGGGGCGGCTGCAGTTCGGTCTCCCGCTGGCGTCCTCGCTGTCGGTGTCCGACGTCGCCGCCGCGCCTCGGGTCGTCCTCGGCGACCACGTGACGATCGGCGAAGCCCGTGGGGTGCTCGAGGCGGCCGGAGTGCCCGGCGCCCCGGTGACCGACGAACGGGGCACCTACCTCGGGACGGTCGAGATCGAGCGCCTGAGGCTCCTCGAGTCCGAGGGCCGGGACGACACGCCGCTGGGACCGGTCGTCGACGCCACGACGCCGGCTGTGGCCCAGGGCGAGACACTCGACGTGGGCCTCGAGGCCCTCGTCCACGGCGGTGGTGGCTGGGTGCCGGTGACCGGTGGCGACCGCCGAGTGGTCGGCATCCTGGCCGTCGGCCAGGTCGTGCGAGGCTATCGGCGCGCCCTCGTGCGCGACCTCGACCGGGTGGCCCAGATCGGTGCCGGCTCGATGGCCGTCGAGGAGCAGGTCGGTCCCCGTTCGGTCCTCGCCGGCCAGCGCATCCGTGACGTCTCGTGGCCTCCAGGGTGCGTGGTGATGACCGTCCAGCACGACGAGCGCCTGACCTTCGCCGTGGGTGACACCGAGCTCGCCGTCGGTGACGTCGTCAGCGCGGTGGCTCCCCTCGACGGCGCCGACGCGCTCCGCCGGCTCGTGGCGGGCGAAGCGGTGGACGAGCGGGGTGGCGTGGGCGCCGAGCAGCCATTGGTGTGAGCGGGGCGCTCCGGTTCCCGGTGGTCACCCGGGCGTCGGCGCCCCGGCGGTCAGAGCTCCCAGTCCTCCACCCACTGCCGGTCTGCCACTTCGCCGGCGGCGTCGGCCAGCTCTCCGAAGAGCTCCACCATCCGGGCCTGGTCCTCGGCGGCGATCCGGTCGAGGAGGTGGGTGATCTCGGCCCGACGGCGTGCGGTCACCTCGGTGACCAGCTGCCGGCCGGCTGCGCTCAGGCTGACGCGCACCTCACGGCGGTCTTGGCGGGCGGCCCGCCGCCGGATGAGGCCTTTGCGCTCGAGCCGGTCGCACATCCGGGTGGCCGTCGGCGGGGTCACCGCCAGTAGCTCGGCCAGGGAAGCGACCCGCTGGGGCCCACGGGAGGCGAGCACCACGAGGGCTCGGTACTGGGCGAGCGTGACGTCTTCGGCCACCTCGGCGAGGGAGCGCGCTGCCACCGCCACCAGGACGCGGCTGGCGCCGAGGACGGCTTCGACGACCTCGCTCCGGCTCGGCGCAATGGCGGTCGGGTCCCGGGCCTCCATGGCGCGATTATCGCCGCTCGCGCCCGTAGCGTGCCGGTCGGCTGGCCGCCGAGGCGCGTAGGGTGCGAGGTGGGGAGAAGGGGGAGCGACCCGTGGCCATGAACGTGAAGCCCGTCTTGACGCTCGACGAGCGGATCAACGACATCCGCATGCGTACGGCCGAGATCGTGAACGCCGAGATCCTGCCCAACGAGGCCAGGTTGTGGCCGAACCGGGTCTCGGCCGAGCCCACCGACCTCGAGCGCAAGGAGGCCCACGAGCTTCGTGAGCACGTCAAGGCACGCGTGCGGGCCGCCGGCCTGTGGGCGCCGCACCTTCCCATGGAGTACGGCGGGATGGGCCTCGACTTCCTCGCCCACGCCTACATGAACGAGGTCCTTGCCTACGCCACGGGGGCCGCCGCCCTCTTCGGGGTGGTGGCCCCGAACTCGGGGAACCAGAAGATCCTGGTGAAGTACGGCACCGAGGAGCAGAAGCGCAGGTGGCTCCTGCCGCTGGTGGAGGGGACCATGGAGTCCGGCTTCTCGATGACCGAGCCGCACAACCCGGGCTCCGATCCGCGCTCGCTCGACACCACTGCGGTGCGCGAGGGAGACCAGTGGGTGGTGAACGGCCACAAGTGGTTCACCTCCAACGGGTTGCGTGCCGACTTCTTCGTCGTCATGTGCCGGGTGCAGGACGACTCGGGCGAGGAGGGCCGCAGCGGCCAGATGGCGCAGATCATCGTGCCCACCGACACCCCCGGGGTCCGCATCGTCCGGGGGATCGGCATATGGGGACGGCCCAGCTCGGACCACTGCGAGGTCGTCTACGAGGACGTCCGGGTACCGCTCGACAACATCCTCGGACGGGTGGGCGACGGCCACCAGGCCGCCCAGGACCGTCTGGGGGCCGGGCGCGTCTATCACTGCATGAACGCGGTGGGCCAGATGTGGCGTGCCTTCGACCTGATGGTCGAGCGAGCGGCCACTCGTCACGTCCACGGTGGGCTGCTGCAGGACAAGCAGTTCGTCCAGGGGTTCATCGCCGACAGCTACCAGGACATCCAGGCCGCCCGGCTCATGACCATCCACGCTGCCGAGCGGATCGATCAGAACGACCTGGCCGCCCGGACCGACATCTCGGCCATCAAGGTCTTCGTTCCTGCCGCCTACGAGCGGGTCGTCGACCGAGCCATCCAGGTCTGGGGTGCGGCCGGTGTCTCCAACGACCTGCCCCTCGCCACCATGTACCAGGCGGCTCGGACCCTCCGGCTGGCCGACGGTCCCGACGAGGTGCACAAGGTGCTCATCGCCAAGCAGGTCCTCCACAACTACGCGAGGGGCGAGGGGTGGGACTTCGGCAATTGAGCGCCAGGCCGCCCGGCTCGTGCCGACGCCGGCGAGCCTGCCGGCGAGCCTGCCGGCGAGCCTGCCGGCGAGCCTGCCGGCGAGCCTGCCGGCGAGCCTGCCGGCGAGCCTGCCGGCGAGCTGGCCGGTGAGCGCCCCCCGGCTGCCGCACCGGTCGGGTGACGGCTTCGTCGTCCTCCGCGACGGGTCGCGCCGCTGGGGCCGGTTCGGCGCCGCCGGCGTGCTGGTCCGCTACGTCGACGCCGAGCAGACCCCTTGGTACTTCGTCGCCCGCCGATCCGAGCACTGCCACCGTGGTGGCACGTGGGCGGTGCCGGGCGGTGCCCTCGACGAGGGCGAGACCCCGCTCGAGGGGGCGCTGCGCGAGTTCGCCGAGGAGATCGGCGTCGACCTTCCCGAGCTCGACGTCGTCGCCGTGCACGAGGACGACCACGGCGGCTGGTCGTACTGGACGCACCTGGTCGACATCCCCGAGCGGTTCGACCCGCCGGTCACCTACAACTGGGAGACGGCCGACGCCCGGTGGGTCCGCGGCGACGAACTGGCCGATCTCGACCTGTTCGCCGAGCTCCGTCGCACCCTGGTCCACCTTGCCGTCCTCGGCAACGGCCAGCGCGTCGGTCAGGAGCGGCCGCCGACCCGCTGAGCCGACCAGGGCGGTGCCCAGGGCGGTGCCCGGTGGGGCCCGGTGGGGCCCCGAGCGGTGCCCGGTGGGGCCCCCAGAGCCGCCGACCTACTCGGGTCGACCGAACTGGCGGACAGCAAGGGTGAGGAAGCCCACCGCGAGCGCGCACACGATGCCGATCTCGGCGCCGATAGGCAACCAGAACCCGAACAGGTCGACACCGGTGGAGAAGCGGGCCGCGGCGGCCGGTGTCATGTGCTGGGCGGCGAAGACGACGCGCCGCAGCGGGTCGACCGCGTAGGTGAGGGGGTTGATCCGGGTGATCACGGCCAGCCAGACCGGGAGCCCGTTCAGAGGGAACAAGGCGCCCGACAGGCCGGGGTTCCGCAGTTCGTAGGCATTTTCGGGGGTCCGGTGAGACATCGTCCCTGGCCAGAGCCTTTCGGGTGCTCGGAGAGTCCGAAAAACGTAGGCACACGACTAGCAGACTGACCTGCGGAG
>JAJZBK010000047.1 GCA_021798955.1 Actinomycetes bacterium | reverse complement strand
CCGGTCGTCGTGCCGGCGAGCGGCAGTGGTGCCGCCGGTGGCAGCGCCACGGCCAGCGCCTGCAGCCGCACGCCAAAGGCAGCGGCGTCGAACCGTTCGTCGGGATCAGGGGCCGCCGCCCACACCAGCACGTCGTGGAGAGGACCGAGAGCCGGATGCTCGGGCAGGAGCGCACCGACCCGGGCCATGAGCGTCGAGACGGTCGTGTCGCCGACAAAGGGGAGTGAACCGGTCACGGCTTCGACCAGCACCAGCGCCAGGGCGTAGACGTCGGCCTTCCCGTCGAGGGCAAGCCCTTCGGCCTGCTCGGGAGCCGCATAGCGGGCCGTGCCGAGGAGTGCCCCTTCGGGCTCGGTCCACGCTGCTTCGGCCAGTGCGCGCGCCACGCCGAAGTCGGCGATGCGGAGGCGGCCGTCTGCGTCGAAGAGCAGGTTGGCCGGTTTGACGTCGCGGTGGACGATCCCCCGGCGGTGAGCGTAGTCGAGCGCGGCAGTGGCCTCGAGCCCCACGTGGACCGCCTGCGCGGGCGTGAGCCGCCTGCCTGCGTCGAGCAACTGGCGGAGGCTCCCCCCGGCCAGGAACTCGGTGACCAGGTAGGGCTGCCCGTCCTGCTCGCCCCAGTCGTAGACCTGGAGCACGTTGGGGTGGTTCAGGGCCGCGACGGCGCGGGCCTCGGCGCGGAAGCGCTTGAGGAAGGCGACGTCCCCAGCGAGGGCGGGGTGGAGGAGCTTGATCGCCACGCTCCGGTCGAGGGTGACGTCCTCGGCCAGGTAGACGTGCGCGGACGCGCCGGTCCCTACGGGTGTCACGAGTCGGTACCGGTCCCCGAGGACCCGTCCGATGGCGTCGGCGATGCTGGGCATGGGCCGCTCTTTAGGCTACCGATCAGGGACGGCCAGGCGGTGGACGGCCAGGGCTGCCTGGCTGGCTGCCTGGTTGGGCGCCTGGCAGCTCGCCCGTCCTGAGGAGCACGGCAAAGCCGGCGGCGTCGACGACCGGGACGCCGAGCTCCTCGGCACGGCGGACCTTGGTGGCTCCGGCGTCCTCCCCCACCACCAGTGCGTAGGTGCGTGCCGACACGCTGCCCGGCGACTTCCCGCCTCGGGCGACGATGGCCGCCTCCGCCTCCTGGCGGGTCAGGTCCGGCAAGGTGCCGGTGACCACCACGGAACGACCGGCCAGGACCTGGGGCACGGGCGATGCCGGCTCGGTCGCCCCTCCCGCATCGGACGCCGGCTCGTCGAGGTTGACACCGGCAGCGACCAGCCGGCCCACCACGTCACGGTTGACAGGCGAGGAGAACCAGGCCACGACACTGGCGGCGATGACCGGGCCGACGCCCTCGACGGCGGCCAGCGCCTCTCGCGGAGCGTCGGCCACCGCGTCGAGCGAGCGGAAGGCCCGGGCCAGTGCCAGCGAGCCGACCTCGCCGAGGTGACGGATCCCCAGCCCGACGAGGAGACGGTGGAGCGGGCGGTGTCGTGAGGCATCGATGGCAGCGAGCAGGTTCCGCACCGACACCTCGGCGAAGCCGTCGACGTCGGTGAAGTCCTCCGGCGTAAAGGCGTAGAGATCGGCGACGTCAACCAGGCGGCCGTGCTCGACGAGCGCTCGCACCCGCAGCTCGCCAAGGCCTTCGATGTCCATGGCTTGCCGCGAGGCGAAGTGGGCGATGCGCTGGACACGCTGTGCCGGACAGTCGAGGTTGGTGCAGAACGTGTCGCTCTCGCCCTCGAGGCGCACCAGCGGTCCGCCGCAGCTCGGGCAGGTGGCCGGGAAGTGCCAGGGGCGAGGGCGGCGACGGGCGCCGGGCGTGCCGGGCGGGTCGAGGACCGGTCCGACCACCTCGGGTATCACGTCGCCCGCCTTGCGCACGATGACCCGGTCGCCAGGACGCACGTCCTTGACCCGCACCTGGTCCTCGTTGTGGAGCGTTGCCATCGACACCGTGGACCCGGCCACGACGACAGGCTCGAGCACGGCGAACGGCGTGGCCTTTCCTGTCCGTCCGATCGACACCTCGATGTCGAGGAGGAGGGTCGAGCGTTCCTCGGGCGGGAACTTGTAGGCGATCGCCCAGCGAGGGGCACGCGCCGTCGCCCCGAGCAGGCGCTGGAGGGAGAAGTCGTCGACCTTGACCACCACCCCGTCGATGTCGTAGTCGAGGTCGTGGCGGTGCGCCTCCCAGTGACGACAGAACTCGACGACGGCGTCGAGGCCGGTCACCCGCCGGAGCTCCGGGTTGACGGGCAGGCCTGTCGAGGCCACCCAGGCGAGGGACGCCGCGTGCGACGAGGCGAGCGCCTCGGGCAGGGGGCCGCCGCCCGTGTCGACCTCGCCTACCTGGTACACCCACAGGGCGAGGGGTCGGGTGGCGGTGACCGCCGGGTCCTTCTGGCGCAACGACCCGGCGGCGGCGTTGCGCGGGTTGGCGAACGGCTTGGCACCGGCCTCGAGCTGCCGGGCGTTCAGGGCGTCGAACGCCGAGACCGGCAGGTAGACCTCGCCTCGCACTTCGACGAGCCGCGGGAGCGGTCCGGCCCGAGGGTCCAACTGCTCGGGCACGCAGGCCAGCGTGGCGACGTTGGCCGTCACGTCCTCCCCCTGTCGGCCGTCTCCACGGGTGGCGGCCGTTACGAAGCGCCCGTCGCGGTAGGTGAGCGAGACCGCCAGCCCGTCGATCTTGAGCTCGCAGACGAACGGGGCGTCTCGGGGCAGGTGGCGAGCGATGCGATCAGCCCAGGAGCGCAGCTCCTCAGCACTGAACACGTTGTCGAGGCTCATCATCGGCACCCGGTGGACGACCGGGGCGAACAGCGGCGCGGGTGGTGCGCCCACGCTCTGGGCCGGCGAGCCGGCGACGGCCAGCTCGGGATGGGCCGCCTCGAGGCGACGCAGCTCGGCGGCCAGCGCGTCGTACTCGGCGTCGGGGACAGCCGGAGCGTCGAGCCGGTAGTACCGGTCGTTGTAGTAGGCGATCCGGTCGCGCAACGTCTGCACCTGCTCGGCAAGCGTTGCGTCGTCCCCGGGCGAGCCCACCGGACCGGCGTTGTCCACCGGACCGGCACTGCCGGGAGGCGCCGCTCGGTCCTTGGTCACTGCACCACCCCGGAGCCGAGCACCCGGTCCGGCTCGGCCGGGTCGTAGAAGGCCACTGTCTGGCCAGGTGCGACCCGCCGGACCGGTCGGGAGAAGCGCACCGTGGCCACCGCCTCGGCGTCGCCGATCCCCTCGAGTTGGGCGGGCACGGCCGTGCCGTGGGCGCTGCACTGGGCGAGGACGGGCAGGGCGGGCGTCGACGGCGGCACACCGGTCCAGGTCACCTCCCCGACCACGGCCACCGCGTCGAGCGCTGCCTCGGCCGGGCCGACGACAACGGTGTGGTCCTCGACGTCGACGCGCACCACGTAGCGGCGGTGGCCATCGGTCCCGTGCCCCATGCCCCGGCGCTGCCCCACGGTCACCAGCTCCACGGCGGGCACCGACCCGACGGTGGCACCGGTCGCCAGGTCGACGACCCGGCCCGGGTGCAGCGCGGCGCGGGCGCCGAGGAACGCACCGCGCCCTTCGTCGGAGCGGATGAAGCAGACGTCCTGGCTGT
>JAJZBK010000029.1 GCA_021798955.1 Actinomycetes bacterium | reverse complement strand
AGGAACCGGTGGCCGAGCCCCTTGCCGTCGGCCGCCCCCTCGACCAGCCCGGGGATGTCGGCCACGGTGAAGTCGGTGGCGTCGTCGACACGGACCACGCCCAGGTTGGGCTCGAGGGTGGTGAAGGGGTAGTCGGCGATCTTCGGCCGGGCAGCGGACACTCGTGCGATGAGGGTGGACTTGCCGGCGTTCGGCATCCCCACCAGGGCGACGTCGGCGACCAGCGCCAGCTCGAGGTCGTACCACTCCTCGTGGCCGACCTCGCCCTGCTCGGCGAAGGACGGGGCACGCCGCCGGTTGGTGAGGAACCGGGCGTTGCCCCGACCGCCCCGACCGCCTTGGGCCGCCTGCCAGCGGGCTCCGGCGACCACCAGGTCGGCGAGGACCGTCCCGTCGCGGTGCAGGACCCGGGTCCCCACCGGCACGGGGACCTCGAGATCGGCTCCCCGGGGCCCGTGCTTCTTCTTGCCACCGCCGTGCCCGCCGTCACCGGCTCGGCGGTGGGGGTGGTCACGGAAGGCGAGGAGCGAGGAGTGGTTGGTCGACGCCACCAGCCACACGTCGCCACCTCGTCCGCCGTCGCCGCCGTCGGGCCCACCGCGGTCAACGTGCGCCTCGCGCCGGAACGACACCGCGCCGGCTCCACCGTCGCCGGCCTTGACGTGGACCTGCGCCTCGTCGACGAAGGCTGACATCGTCCGCTCCTACCGGTGAGACTGCTGGGTGGGCTCCGGTCGTCCGCCGGTGCTGGCGGCCGGGAGCTCCTCGGAGGGCGTCAGCTCACTCGCCGGCCGTCGACGCGGGTTCCACGTCCACCAACTTGCGACCCTTGCGGGTGGCGAAGCGGACCGTGCCGGGCGCCAGGGCGAAGAGGGTGTCGTCGCCACCCCGTCCGACGTTCGAACCCGGGTGGAACTTCGTCCCGCGCTGGCGCACCAGGATGGCGCCGGCGCGCACCTCGGTGCCACCGAAGGCCTTGACCCCGAGCCGCTGGGCGGCGGAGTCCCGTCCGTTGCGGGTGGATCCTCCACCCTTGGTCTTCGACATGTCGTCTCCTGTGGGACTCGAACGGCAGCCGGCCCGACGGCCAGCCAGGGAGCAGGGGGCGGTCAGCCCGCCCTGGTGATCGAGGTCACCTCGACGGCCGAGTAGTGCTGACGATGACCCCACCGCCGGCGCTCGTTGGCCTTCGACTTGTAGGTGAAGCCTCGGATCTTCGGTCCGAGGGCCTCGCCCACCACCCGACCGACCACGGTCACCGCGCCGAGGGCCTCGGGCGTGGCGAGGACCGTCTCGCCGTCGACGACCAGCACCGGTTCGAATTGGACTTCCGCGCCTATGGGTTGGCCGAGCCGCTCGACACGCAGCGTCTGGCCTTCCTCGACTCGTTCCTGCTTCCCTCCGGACCGGATGACGGCGTACATAGAAGGGTGAGTCTACAGCTCCAGCTGGTCGAAGACGATCCCGCGACCTTCGCACACCGTGCACGTCGTGGACAACGTCTCGATCAGGCCCTCCGAGACCCGCTTGCGGGTCATCTCCACCAGCCCGAGCTCCGAGATGTCGAAGACCTGGGTGCGCGTCTTGTCGCGGGCGAGGGCGGCGCGCAGGGCGCTCGCCACCTTGTCCCGGTTCTCACGGACCTCCATGTCGATGAAGTCGATCACGATGATGCCGCCGATGTCCCGCAGGCGCAGTTGGCGGGCCACTTCCTCGGCCGCCTCGAGGTTGTTGCGGAAGACGGTCTCCTCGAGGTTGGTGCTGCCGACGTTCTTGCCGGTGTTGACGTCGATCACGGTGAGCGCCTCGGTGCGGTCGATGACCAACGAGCCACCCGAAGGGAGGTAGACCTTGCGGTCGAGCGCCTTGTGGAGCTGCTCGTGCACGTGGTAGCGCTCGAAGATGGGCAGCGGCTCGACGGCGGGGTCGTAGTACTCGACCCGGTCGGCCAGCTCGGGGTTCACCGCTCCGACGTAGGCCCGGACCTCTTCGTAGAGCGAGTAGTCGTCGATGACCACCGCCCGGTACTCGCTGTTCAGCTCCTCGCGGATGACCCGGACGGCGCTCGCCGGTTCGCGGTAGAGCAGGGCTGGACCCTGGCCACGGGTCGACTGGGCGGCGATCTGCTCCCACTGCCCCACCAGCCGCTCGACGTCGGCGCGCAGCTCCTCGGCGGACGCTCCGGCTGCCGCGGTGCGGACGATCAACCCGTGACCTTCGGGGCGGACCGAGTCCACGATGCGACGGAGCCGCTTGCGCTCGGCGTCGTCGAGCCGCTTGGAGATGCCGTTGGCGGTGGAGTCCGGCACGAGGACGACGAACCGTCCCGGCAGGGAGACCTCTTGGGTGAGCCGGGCACCCTTGGCGCCGATGGGGTTCTTGGTCACCTGGCACAGGATCGTCTGACCCGGCCGGAGGACCTGCTCGATGCGCGGCTCGCCACCCGCCGGCCGCCCCTCCACGTCGTCACGGTCGTAGCGGACGTCGCCTCGGTAGAGGACGGCGTTCTTCGGGGTGCCGATGTCGACGAACGCGGCTTCCATGCCGGGCAGGACGTTCTGCACCCGGCCCCGGTAGATGTTGCCGTCGATCTGGGTCGTGTCGTCGGCTGCCCTCGACACGTAGTGCTCGACCAGGGTCCGTCCTTCGAGCAGGGCGATCTCGGTCATCTCGGGCCGGACGTGGACGCAGATCTGGTACCGGCCGACGGCCTTGCCCCGGCGCTCCCTCCCGCCCCGGCGCGACCCGGTCGCCGCGGCACCCGCGGCACCCGCGGCACCCGGGATGGCAGCCGTGACGGGCACCGGCATCTCTGCGCCGGTCGGCGCCGCGGGGGCCGGACGTGACCCACCCGACCGACGGTTCCGGTTCCGACTTCTCCCGCTGGTTCGCCCGGCACCTCCGCCGGCACCTCCGCCGGCTCCGGCCGCTGGGTCGGGCGACCGGCCGGACCGCGGGGCACCCGCCGGCGCGGCTGGCACGGGCGCCGGCCGCGTGTCGCCGATCCGCGGCCGGGTGGTCGCCTCGCCGGCGGCGCCTGGCTCCCCGGTGCCTGCCGCCCCGTTCGACCCACCTGTGCCCGTAGGACCACCTGTGCCCGCTGCTGCCCTCGAACCGTTGGGAGGCTGACGGGTCGACGACGGGGCCGAACCTGCGGAGGCGCCACTTCCTGCGCCGTTGGCACCGCCTCCGTCGCTGGCGCTTCCTGCATCGGAGGGGTCGGCAGCAGCCGGGCGCGACCGGCCCCTACCCCCGCGCGAGCCACGGCGCCGCCGCGAGGAGGTCCGCTTGCCACCCTCGGACGACCCGGCACCGTCGCCGCTTGTCCCGTCTGCACCGGGTTGGTCTGGACCGCTTCCGTTGGTGGCTGCGGCGCCACCGGTCAGGGTCTCACCGTCGGCCCGCGACGGACCCACCCGGTCAGGCGAGGCGTTCCCCTCGACAGCACCGTTGCGGGCGGCCCCGGCACTCGGGGCCGGCGCGTCGTGCGGTCGGTTGTCGTCCTGCGGCCGTGCCGGGCTTCCCACCGGCTGTCCAGCCGTCGCTTCTGTCATCGCGATCCCTTCCGATGCTCGTCACGAGGCGCGCTCCCGGGCGGCCCCGGCGCTGACAGACCCGGCGGTCCTGCCCTCGTCGTCGAGGGGTTCCCACCGCTGTCCGTCGCGCTCGATCCACTGTGCTGTGCGGCAGGCACCCGCCAAGGCCAGGCCTGCCACGTCCACCGTCTGCTCCGCCAGGGCGCGCACCAGCTCGGCGGGACGCACGCCCCGTGGCTGGGTGGCCACCTCGGCCACCACGACCACCCGCTCGTCCTCCGCTCCGCCGACCAGCGACAGCTCCCTGATGGCCGGCCGGAGGTCGTCCTCCGCCTGGCGTCCTTTCCGCTCGCGCACGAGCGGTACCGAGCTCGCCGCCAGCAGCGACGCCACCGCCTCCGCCACGGCGGCACAACGAGCCCCGTCCACGAGCAGCTCCCAGCCGCACGCCGTCACCTCGTGCTGCAGTGACCCGCCATCCACCAGGGCAGCGGCCCGGACCGTGACGCCGTCTGGCAAGAACGGGGCGAGACGCCCGACCAGTGCATGGGGCACGACCTCGTCGGGCTCGACACGACCCTCGTCGAGGACGATGTCGACGAACTCGGCCAGCGACTCGGCCCCGGTGGGCAGGGCCAGCCCGAAGCTCAGAAGCGGCCGGGGCGAGAAGCCCGCGCTGTAGGCGACGGGCAGCGCGGCGCGACGGAGCGCCCGTTCCCACATCCTGGCCACGTCTCGTTGGCTGGTGAAGCGGACCTTGCCGAGCTTGGCGTACCGGAAGCGGATGCGCACCTCAGCCCCCCGCTCCGGTGGGCAGCCCGGTCACGAAGCGGACCGGGACCTCGCCGCCGATCGAGAGGTCCTGCCCAGTCCCCTGACTGCCGCCGGCTGGCGGGACCGCCGAGGCGACCACGTGCTCGACCCCGAAGCCGGTGCACGCGCCGCAGTCGTAGCACGGGGTCCACCGACAGTCGGGCAACCCGTGGGCCTCGAGCGCGTCTTGCCACTCTTGCCAGAGGAAGTCGCGGTGGAGACCCGCCGACAGGTGGTCCCACGGCAGCACCTCGTCTTCGCCCCGATGGCGGTACACCGTGTCCTCGAGCGACAGGCCCGAGGCGGCCAGTGCCTCGGTCCACAGCGAGAGGTCGAAGTGCTCCGACCACTCCTGAAAGGTTCCTCCCTGCCGCCAGACGTGCTCGATGACGGCGCCGATCCTCCGGTCGCCCCTGCTCACCACGCCCTCGGCGGCGCTCGCCGCCGGATCGTGCCACCGGACGCTCAGGCCGCGGACCCCGCGGGCGGCGTCCTTCAACAGGTGCACCTTGCGGGTGAGCTCCTCGACGGTGTTCTGGCCGAACCACTGGAAGGGCGTGTGCGCCTTGGGCACGAACCCGCCGACCGACGCCGTGACGGTGACCGAGCGGTGATAGCGGCGGCCGATGTCGACGCAGCGGCTGGCCAGGCGGACGATCCCCAGCGTGTCCTCGTCCGTCTCGGTGGGCAGGCCGATGAGGAAGTAGAGCTTGACCCGGCGCCACCCCTGGCTGAAGGCGGCATCGACGGCGGCGTAGAGGTCCTCCTCGAGGATCAGCTTGTTGATGACCTGTCGCATGCGCCACGTCCCGCCTTCGGGGGCGAACGTCAGCCCGGTCCGCCGGACTCGCTGGATCTGGGCAGCCGTGGCCACCGTGAAGGCGTCGACCCGCAGGCTGGGGAGGCTCACCGATACCTGCCCCGAGCACGCCGGGTCGTCGATGATGCCCTGGACCGTCTCCCCGATCCCCGAGTAGTCGGCGCTCGACAGCGAGGTGAGCGCCACCTCGTCGTAGCCGGTCCGAGCCAACCCGGCCGACACCATCGTCCGTACCTGCTCGGCCGGGCGCTCCCGTACGGGCCGGGTGATCATGCCCGCCTGACAGAACCGGCACCCCCGGGTACAGCCCCGGAAGACCTCGACGTTCAGGCGGTCGTGGACGACCTCGATCAACGGGACGAGCTGCTCTCTGGGGTACGGCCACGCACCGAGGTCGGCGATGGTCCGCTTCTCGACGCGTTCGGGCGTCTCCGGGTAGCGAGGCACGACGCCGACGAGCGGCGCCGGCGAGCCGTCGGTCGGCTGGGGCCCGAAGACCGCCTCGTAGCAGGACGGGACGTAGACGCCGGGCACCTGGGCGAGCGCCCGCAACAGCGACGCCCGGTCCTCGGAGGGACCCCCGTCCGGCCCACCTCGGGCACGATGGGCGACGAGGACGTCGTTCAGCTCCCCGACCACCTCCTCGCCGTCACCCAGCACGAAGCAGTCGACGAAGTCGGCAAGGGGCTCGGGGTTGAAGGCGCAGTGCCCCCCGGCTACCACCAGGGGGTGCGAGCCGTCGCGTTCGGCCGAGCGGACCGGCAGCCCGGCCAGGTCGACCAAGTTGAGGACGTTGGTGGCGACGAGCTCGGCCGACAGGTTGAAGGCGAGCACGTCGAAGGAGGCCGCCGGCTCGTGGTGCTCGAGCGAGAAGAGCGGCACGCCCGCCGCCCGCATGGCGGCCTCCATGTCGGTCCACGGGGCGTACGCCCGCTCGGCGGCGGCGTCGTCACGTTCGTTGAGCAGCTCGTAGAGGATCTGCAAGCCCTGGTTGGGAAGGCCGACCTCGTAGGTGTCGGGGTAGACGAGGAGCCAGGCCACCTGCCCGGGGCGGTGTCGGGGGTCGCGGGCGCCGAGCTCACCCCCGATGTACCGGGCTGGCTTGCTCACCTGCGCCAACAGGGGTTCGATGCGTGGCCAGAGGGACTCCATCTCCCGGCCCAGTGTACGGGCTACCACCCCGTCCGCCAGTCATCCACCCCTTGCGGAGGCTCCTGACGAGCCGGTGGACCGGGGTGCTGCGACCCGGGTACCGACGGCGAAGGGAACCGTGGCGGGCCCCGGACGCCCGTCTCTTACCCGGCCGGCGTGGTCGTGGTGGTGGTGGTGGTGGTGGTCGAGCCGGAGCCGTTCGACCCCCCGGTCTTCGACCCGGTCGTGGTCGTGGTCGTCGAGCCGGGTGGCGGCACGGGGTTCGGGTCCTGGGCCGCCGACGCCGGCGGCGGCACCGGGGCCGAGCCCACCGGATGGGCGAGGAGGTAGTTGTAGATCTCGCGAACGACAGGCGCCGCCCCGGTGGCGCCGTAGCCGGCCTGGTCGATGACGGCGACCACCACGTAGCGGGGGTTCGGGACGGGACCCCAGGCCACGAACCACGAGATCGGCTCCTTGCCGGTGATACTGGCCGTGCCCGTCTTGCCGGCAACCGGGAACGTCGCCTCGGGCCAGCCCAGGAAGGCCTGGGAACCGGTACCGAGCGGGTACTGGGTGATGACGCCCTCGAACCCGGTGAGCAGTGGGTCGCGCACCGAGGGAGGCAGGTTCACGTGGCCGGTCACCTTGGGGGCGATCTGCCGGATGACCTTGCCCGACGGCGACACGATGGCCCGGGCGATCTCCGGGGCGTACCGGGTCCCCCCGTTGGCAAAGGTGGCGTACGCCACGGCCTGCTGCACCGGGGTCACCTGAGTGAGGCCCTGCCCGAAGGCCAGCTGGAGGTTGTCACCGACGTACCACCCCGAGTTCGGGTAGCCGGTGGGGCTGAGCTTGTGGAGCTCCTTGCGCAGCGCCGGGCTGTCGACCTGGCCGCTCGCCTCCCCCGGCAGGTCGATGCCGGTGGGCTGCCCGAGGCCGTAGGCGGCGGCCGCCTGCTGGATGGGATCGGGACCGTAGGCCTGGGGGTTCATGTAGAACTGGTAGCCGAGGTTGTAGAAGAAGACGTCGTCCGAGGCGGTGATGGCCGTCGACATGTCGATCGGGCCGAGCGCCACGTGCCCGGCGCTGTGGAAGCTGCACTTGCCGATGCAGTTGGGGATGGTGAAGAGCCCCGTGTCGTCGTAGAGCTTGGTGGCGTTCCACAGGCCCGTGCTCATGGCGGCCGTCGCCGTGTTGAGCTTGAAGGTCGACCCGGGGGTGTAAAGGCCGTCGATGGCGTAGTTGTTCTGGGCGCCCGTGGCGGTCAGCGCGTTGTAGTTGGCCTGCGAGATGCCGCCCACCCAGATGTTCGGGTTGTAGGAGGGGTACGACGAGATGGCGTAGACGTGCCCGTTCTGCGGGTTCATGACCACCGCCGCTCCGTTCAGGGCGGCGATGCGGCGACCGGTGGTCGGGTCGATCGTCCCTCGCATGCTCATGATCTGCTTGGCCAGGTCGGCGTCGACGGTCTGTTGCAGGCCGAGGTCGATGTTGGTCACGAGGTTGTCACCGGGCTGCGCCGGGACGGTCTTCAGGGTGCCGACCACCTGGCCGGTCGAGTCGACGGAGAGCTCCTTCTCACCGGCGACCCCGCGCAGCACCGACTGGTACTGGTACTCGAGCCCGGACTGCCCGAAGGCGTCCCCCTGCTGGTAGCCCTGGCCCTTCTCCGCCTTGAGCTCGGCGGCGTTGATGGTGCCGACGTAGCCGAGGGCGTGGGCGGCCGGATAGCCGGCGGCGTTGCCACCCGGGTAGCCGGCGGCCTCGACTTGGGGATAGCTGCGCTCGGTGGTCGACACCGTCGAGACCCCGGGGAACTCGCTGGCGTGCTCGTCCAGGTAGACGACGGTGGCCAGCGGAGCCGGGGAGAGCACCGGGACCGGCTTGTAGGGGCTATAGCGCTGGTTGGCCAGGGCGGCAGTGACCTGGGCGGGGGTCTCGCCGATCAGGGCGGCCAGTCGGCCGATGACCGAAGGGTGCTGCTGGGCGGCGACCCGTGACAGGGTGACCTGCTCGACCGTGGTGTTGTCGACGAGGGGGTTGCCCGACCGGTCGAGGATGAGGCCCCGGGCCGGCGTAATGGACACCACCCGCACCTGGTTGGCGGCGACAGCCTGGGTGGCGGCCGGCGCCTCGAGCACCTGCAGCGTCCACAGTCGGAGGCCGAGCACGGCGAACAGGCCACCGACGACGAGCCCGGTGACCCGCAGGCGCACCCCTGGGCGGGACGCCCCGGGAGGGGGCGGCTCGAGCAGGGCGCCGACCGAGAACCGCCGGGGGCGCATGCGGGGCTGGTGGGCAGGCCGGCGTCGGGACCGGCCCTCGTCGGCACTGCGGAGGTAGGTGCGGTTCCTCTTGAACGGACGGCGCCGCGAGCGCTTCATCGCCCGACATCCTGGCAAGCCCCGTCGCCACAGTGGTGGCGCCCCCGGCGTCGGTCGGTGTGACCCCGCGTTCCGGGCACCGCCACCGCGGCGTGCGCGTCAGGCGACCGTCCCCGCGTCACCGCCAACCGACCACGGTCGACGACGAGGGTGGCGCTCCCTCGGCCGACGCCTCGGGGAGCGCCCAGGCCACGACGCGCACCGCCGGGATGGCCAGTGCGGCGTTGACGATCCCGACCAGGACCACGATGCCAGCAAGGGGGACGTGGAGCATCTGGGGCTGTCCGAGCACGGCGCCGAGGAGCGGGTAGGCGAGCTCGTAGACGGCACTGCCCACCAGGGCGGTGAGCGGTGGCACCCACCACACCGTCCGGTCGAGGGCGGCCGTCGTCGCACCGGCGGCGAAGCCCACCATGGTCCCCACCAAGGCGGAGAGCCCGAAGGGGGTCGGGAGGAACAGGTCGGCGACCAGCCCCGTCCAGAAGCCCACGGTCGCTCCCTGAGCGGGCCCACCAGCGAGTCCGGCCGCCACCGGCAGGAGGACCATCACGTCGGGGTGGACCCCGCCGATGCGCAGGTCGAGCACGATGGTGCCCTGCACGGTGACGGCCGCGAAGACGACCAGGACGACGCGGAAGGCGTGACGAGGTGTCATGACGGCGGGCCCCACAGCACGACGTCGACGTAGCGGAGGCGGGCGAGGTCGGCGAGCGGGGCAAGGGTGACCGACTCCTGCGACGAGGAGGTGCCCGTTCGGATGCCGACGACCTTGGCCACGGGGATCCCCGGCGGGTAGACGGCCCCCTGTAGCCCGCTGGTGGTCATCACCTCCCCGGCCCGAAGTGGCGCGTCGTTGGGCACGAGCGAAGCGGCCAACCGATGACCCGAGCCGTGACCGTTCACCACCGCCAACGACCCGGGGGAGGGTCCGTAGCGGACGCCCACCGAGGATCGTCCGTCGGTGATGAGCCGGACGACGGCCGAGTTGTGGTTGGCCTGCACGATCGAGCCGATCAGGCCCCCTTCGCCGACGACTGGCATGCCGAGCGTGGCCCCTTGGTCACGACCGACGCTGATGGTGACCGTGGCGGCGAAGTTGCTCGGGCCGTACTCGATCACCTGAGCCGGCTCGAGGGTGAGGTTGGCGTAGTAGGGCAGGTTGTCGAGGGCAAGCAAGGCCTTCAACTGGGTAAGGGCTTGGGTGGCGTCGCTGGCCTCGGCGTCGCGCAGCTCGAGGGTGCCCAGCTCTTGGCGGAGCTTGGCGTTCTCCTGGCGGACGGCTCCGTAGTGCACGGCACCGGCAAGGAAGCTGCCGATCGGCTCGACGATGCCGTCGACGACGGACCGCACCGGGGAGAAGGCGTCGGCCGCGGTCGACCGCAACCCCGAGGCGATCCGGTGGAACCCGCCACGGGCGTCGAGGGTGATGATGGCGATGGAGGCCACCACGAGGATGGCCAGCGTCACACGAGGCCGACGCGCACGACGCGCACGTCTGGACCGTCGGGGCACCGGGGGCGAGCGGCTCGGTCGGTCAGCGAGCCGACGAGGTGATCAGCACCTGCTTGAGCGCCTCGAACTCCTCGAGGCACTGCCCGCTGCCGATGGCGACGCAGTTGAGCGGGTCGCGCGCGATGACAATGGGCATGCCGGTCTCCTCGCTGAGGCGGCTGTCGAGGCCGTGGAGCAGCGCACCTCCACCGGTCACCACGATCCCCTGCTCCATGATGTCGGCAGCCAGCTCGGGGGGCGTACGGTCGAGGGTGACCTTGACGGCGTCGACGATGGCGGCGACCGGCTCGTCGATGGCCTTGCGGATCTCCTGGGTGGAGATGACGACCGTCTTGGGCAGGCCGGTGACCAGGTCGCGGCCGCGGATCTCCGCGTGGAGCTCCTCCTCGAGCTCGTAGGCCGACCCTAGGGCGATCTTGATCTCCTCGGCCGTCCGCTCGCCGAGCGCCAGGCTGTACTCCTTCTTGACGAAGGAGACGATGGCCTCGTCGAGCTCGTCCCCGCCGATGCGGATGGACTGGCTCGTCACGATGCCGCCCAGCGAGATGACAGCCACTTCGGTGGTGCCACCGCCGATGTCGACCACCATGTTGCCGGTCGGCTCGTGGACCGGAAGCCCGGCGCCGATGGCCGCGGCCATGGGCTCCTCGATGATGTACGCCTTGCGGGCCCCGGCGTACTCGGCCGCCTCCATGACCGCCCGCTGCTCGACCCCGGTGATGCCCGAGGGCACGCAGATCACCATGCGGGGCTTGGCGAACCGCCGCTGGTGGACCCGGTGGATGAAGTAGCGGAGCATCTTCTCGCAGATCTCGAAGTCGGCGATGACCCCGTCCTTGAGGGGCCGGATGGCCTGGATGTGGCTCGGAGTGCGGCCGATCATCCGCTTGGCCTCGGCGCCGACGGCCAAGGGCCGGCCGTCCTTGACGTTGACGGCGACGACAGAGGGCTCGTTCAGGATGATCCCCCGGCCGCGCACGTAGACGAGGGTGTTCGCCGTGCCGAGGTCGACGGCCATGTCGCGGCCCAGGAGGGACAGTCGGTTGTCGGGCATCAGTGATGCACCTCTCCGTCAGGGTTCGTGCGTTACGTTGGTGACAAGCCGTGTGGTGGCCCGCCGGGCGCGGTTCCGCCCCAGCCCGGCCGTGCTCGGCCCGCCTAGAGGCTACGGGAACGCCGCCGTCGGCACAAGAGCGGGTCCGTCGGTCGGCGCATCGTGCCAGGCCGAGCGGCGGTACCGGTCCGGTGGCCGTACCTCCCTGCCGAGCCGGCCGGCGGGGAGGCCCGGGTCAGGACAGCCCGGGAAAGAACAGGGCGATCTCGCGCTCGGCCGACGCCGGCGAGTCCGAGCCGTGGACCAGGTTCTCGCCCGTCGACAGGGCGAGGTCACCCCGGATGGTGCCGGGTGCGGCCTCCACGGGGTTGGTCGCCCCCATCAGGGTACGGACCACCCGGTAGGCGTCCTCGGGTCCCTCCACCACGGCCACGAGCGCCGGGGAGCGGGTGATGAAGGCGACGAGCTCCTCGAAGAAGCCCTTGCCTTCGTGCTCCGCGTAGTGCTGAACGGCCACCTCGCGGGTGATGGTGCGCAGCTCGGCGGCGACCAGGCGCAGGCCCTTGCGTTCGAGCCGGCCCACGATCTCCCCAACGAGGCCGCGCTCGACGGCATCGGGCTTGCAGATGACCAGAGTTCGTCCCACGGGTCGAGGAGGATAGCCGACGTCGCCCACACAGTCGGCCTCGACGGCCGGACGGCCGGACGGCCGGTCAGCTCGCGTCTGCCGCCACCGCTCGTCGGGCCTCGGCTACCACGTAGAGGGACCCGCAGGCCACCACCCGGCCGTCGCCGGCGGTGCGCCCCACCGCTTCACGCAGGGCATCGGCCGGTGCGTCGACCACGGTCACGTCCATGCCCAGGCCAGCGGCCGCTTCGGCCACCACCGCGGCACCGAGCGCCCGGGGCGAGGGCGGCGTGCACACCACCACGGTGCGCACGCCGGCCGTCAGCAGCAGGTCGAGCATGGCCACCGGGTCGCGGCCGGAGAGCATCCCGACCACGGCGATGGTGTCTCCCGGCACCGGGAGGTCCTCGACGAGTGCCCGAGCCAGGACCGTCATCCCGGCGACGTTGTGGGCACCGTCGAGGACGACGAGCGGATGCCGGCCCACCACCTCGAGGCGACCAGGAACCCGGACGGCGGCGAACGCCTGGTCGACCACCTCGGCGTCGAGCGGCGCCCCGAAGAAGGCCTCGACGGCGGCCAAGGCACACGAGGCGTTGTCCCCCTGATGGGCGCCGTGGAGCGGCACCAGCACTTCGCCATACGCGCCACCGGGCGTGCGCACGTCGAGGAGGCGTCCGCCGACGGCGACCCGGTTGGCCGTGGTGGCGAAGTCGTCGCCCCGGACCCAGATCTCCGAGGCGCCGGCGTCGCGGGCGGCCCGGCGCATCAGCGACACCAGTTCGGGCGTCGTCTCGCCGACCACGAGACGGCTCCCGGGCTTCACGATCCCCGACTTGTCCGAGGCGATGTCCTCGAGGGTGGGACCGAGCACGTCGGTGTGGTCGTAGCTGATGTTGGTGATGACCGCCACGTCGCCGTCGGCGACGTTGGTCGAGTCCCACCGTCCGCCTACCCCCACCTCGACGACGGCCACGTCGACCGCCTCGTCGGCGAAGAAGAGGAAGGCGGCAGCCGTGAGGAGCTCGAAGCGGGTCAGCGGCTCGCTGAGCAGCGGCTCGAGCTGGGCCAACGTCTCGAGCGCACCGACCAGTGCGTCGTCGTCGATCGGCACGCCGTGGCGGGCGATGCGCTCGTTGACCCGGTGGAGGTTCGGGCTCGTGTACGTGCCCACCGACAGGCCCCGGGCGGCGAGCAGGGAGGTGACCATCGCCGCGGTCGACCCCTTGCCGTTGGTCCCCGTCAGATGGACGACCGGGGCGGCCCGGTGGGGGTCGTCGAGCAGGTGCATGACCTCGCGCATGCGGTCGAGCGTCGGCACGGAGCGACGAGACGGCATCGCCGCTTCGAAATTGACATGGCCGTCGAGCCAGGCCAGTGCGTCGGCAAGATCGTCGAAGGGCACCGCGACTGGCTCCTTGGGTCGGTCAGGACGCGGCGCGCCGGGTGCGCGTGCTCTTGGTGGGAGGCGCGTTGAGGGGGACGAGCGTCGGATGGACCTTGTCGAGCACGACGGCCCGGTCGACCACGCACTTGGAGACGTCCGTCCTGCTCGGCAAGTCGTACATGACCTCGAGGAGCACCTCTTCGAGGATGGCGCGCAGCCCCCGGGCTCCCGTCCCCCGCAACAACGCCTGCTCGGCCACCGCCTCGAGGGCGTCATCGGTGAACTCGAGCTCGACGTGGTCGAGCTCGAAGACACGCCGGTACTGGCGGGTGAGGGCGTTCTTCGGCTCGACGAGGATGCGGATGAGGGCGTCCTTGTACAGGTGCGACACCGCACCCACCACCGGGAGCCGGCCGATGAACTCGGGGATCAGCCCGAACTTCATCAGGTCCTCGGGAAGCACGTGGCGGAGGAGCTCCGAGTCGTCCCGCTCGCTCGCTTTGCGGACCTCGGCGCGGAAGCCGATCCCCTTGCGCCCGATGCGGTTCTCGATGATCTTGTCGATGCCGGCGAACGCCCCACCACAGATGAACAGGATGTTCGTGGTGTCGATCTGGATGAACTCCTGGTGGGGGTGCTTCCGCCCGCCCTGCGGTGGGACCGAGGCGGTCGTCCCCTCGAGGATCTTGAGCAGGGCCTGTTGGACACCTTCACCCGACACGTCACGGGTAATCGACGGGTTCTCCGACTTCCGGGCGATCTTGTCGATCTCGTCGATGTAGATGATGCCGGTCTCAGCCCGTTTGACGTCGTAGTCGGCAGCCTGGATGAGCTTGAGGAGGATGTTCTCGACGTCCTCGCCCACGTAGCCCGCCTCAGTGAGGGCGGTGGCGTCGGCGATGGCGAAGGGGACGTTGAGCATGCGAGCCAGCGTCTGGGCCAGCAGTGTCTTCCCACACCCGGTCGGCCCGAGCAGGAGGATGTTCGACTTGGCCAGCTCCACGTCGTTGTCGTGCGAACCGTTCCCGCCCGACTGGACCCGCTTGTAGTGGTTGTAGACGGCCACCGACAGGATCTTCTTGGCGTACTCCTGCCCGATCACATAGTCGTTCAGGAACTCGAAGATCTCCTTGGGCTTGGGCAGCTCCTCGAAGGACACCTCGCTGGTGTCGGCCAGCTCCTCGGCGATGATGTCGTTGCACAGCTCGATGCACTCGTCGCAGATGTACACACCCGGCCCGGCGATGAGCTTCTTCACCTGCTTCTGCGACTTGCCGCAGAAGCTGCACTTCACCAGGTCCCCCCCGTCTCCGAACTTGGCCACCTCGGCTCCCCTTGTCCTTCGTCCGCTGGATGGTGCGTCAAGACCCTACCCGCCCGACCCGCCCGACCCGCCCGACCCGCCCGACCCGCCCGGGCCGACCGGATGCCGCCTCAGGCGGCGCCGACTGCCTCGGCCGCTGCGTCGCGAGCGGTGATGACCTCGTCGATCAGACCGTAGGCGACGGCCTCCTCGGCCGTCATGATGAAGTCGCGGTCGGTGTCCTTCGAGACCTTCTCGACTGCCTGGCCGGTGTCTGCCGCCAACATGCCGTTGAGCAGGTCGCGCATGCGCAGGATCTCCTTGGCCTGCAGCTCAATGTCGCTCGCCTGTCCTTCGACGCCGCCGAAGGGCTGGTGGAGCAGGATCCGGGCATGCGGCAGGGCGAACCGCTTCCCCCGCGTGCCGGCACCTAAGAGGACCGCGGCGGCAGACGCCGCCTGGCCGAAGCAGAAGGTGGAGGTATCGGGCTTGATGTACTTCATCGTGTCGTAGATGGCGAACAGCGCCGTGATGTCCCCGCCGGGCGAATTGATGTAGAGGTGGATGTCCTTGTCGGACTCCTCCGACTCGAGGAACAGCAACTGGGCACAGACCAGGTTGGCCACGGCGTCGTTGATCGGCGTGCCGAGGAAGATGATCCGCTCGCGCAGCAGACGGGAGTAGAGGTCGTAGTTGCGCTCGCCACGGCTGGTCGACTCGACCACCCAGGGCACGCTGTAGGCCTGGGCGTCCAGCGAGCTCGCTGCCTGGGTCGTCCTCACTAAGAGTCCTCCTCGTCCTCACCGGCCTCGAGGACGTCCCGTGACACGGGGTTCCCGTCCTCGTCGACCAACTGCACCGTGTCGAGCAACCAGCGCATGGCCTTGGCCTTGCGCTGCTCCGAGCGTACCGTCGGCAGGCGCCCACCCCGGTCGAGCTCGGAGCGGACCTGGTCGACCGACATGCCGAGCCGTTCGGCCATGGCGGCGAGCTCGGACGCGAGCTCCTCGTCGTCGACCTCGATCCCCTCGGCGTCCGCCACGGCCCGGAGGGCGAGGTCGAGCTTGACGCCCGTCACGGCAGCCTGGCGCAGCTCGTCGATCAGCTCCTGTTCGCTACGCCCGGTGGCGGCGACGAACTGGTCGATGGCGATGCCCTGGTGCTCGAGACGGTGCTCGAGGTCGTGGACTCGTTCGCGTAGCTCGGCCTCGACGAGCACGTCCGGCACGTCCTCGGCCACCAGCTCGCAGAGGGCCTGCTCGGTCCCCTCGCTCAGCGCCCGACGGGCCCGGAGCACCCGCACCCGCCGGAGCCGCTCGGCGATGTCGGCACGCAGCTCGGCCACCGTGGCGAACTCGGAGGCCTCCGAGGCCCACTCGTCGGTGACCTCGGGCAGGACGAGCTCCTTGACGCTCTTCACCGTCACGGTGAAGGTGACCGGCTGCCCCTCGGTCGTGCCGCTCGCCTCGCTGTCCCCCGTCTCGCTGTCGCCCGGGCCCCCGAGCACGGTCTCGAAGGTGCGGGTGTCACCCGCCGAGGCGCCACGCACCTGGTCGTCGAGCTCGGCGACGATGCCACCGCTGCCTACCTCGTAGAGGAAGTCCTCGGCGACGAGGTCGGTGTCCGGACCGACTTCGGCGTCCCCGGTTGCGTTGTCACCGGTCGCTTCGTCGGCGGAGGCCTCGTCCCCGTCGTCCCCTTCGCCGGCCACTCCTGCGACCGGGTGCCGGCGGCCCTCGATGTCGAGCGTGACCCGGTCGCCGTCCACTGCCGGCCGATCGACCTCGACGAGCTCTCCGGTAGTGGCCCGGAGCCGGTCCATCTGGTCGTCGATGTCCGCCTCGGTGACCTCCACGGCAGGCACCGTCACCACCAGACCCTGGTACCCGGCCACCGACACGGTCGGCCGCACGGCGACCACCGCGTCGAAGCGGACCGTGCCCGAGGGGTCGTCGCTCGTGATGTCGATCTCGGGCTGGTCGATCGGGTCGACTTCGGTGTCGGAGACCGCCTGGGCGTAGAAGGCAGGCAGCGCCTCCCTGAGCGCCTCGTCGCGCAGCGCGGCTGGCCCCCCCATGCGGGCTTCGATCACCCGCCGGGGCACCTTGCCCGGCCGGAAGCCCGGCACTCGGACCTGTCGCGCCAGCCTGCGAACCACGTCGTCGAGGGCGTCGTCGATCTCCGCCGCGTCGAGCTCGACGGAGAGGCGGACCTTGTTGCCCTCTTCGGGCGCTGCTGTCGCTCGCATACGAGTAGGGAAGTCTACCGGTGTGGTGAGCACTGGAGGCCGTGTCTGCCCGCCGTGCTCCGACGACCACCGCGCCGGGCTGCCAGGGCCGACCAGAAGGCGTGGCAGCACCGGGCCCTCACGCCACTGGCGCCCCCTGCGACGAGGCCTGCCAGAGCGCCGCGTAGGTACCCTCGGCGGCAACCAGCGAGTCGTGCGTCCCGACCTCGACGACGCGGCCGGCGTGCATGACGACGATCCGGTCGGCCCGTCGTGCCGTCTGGAGACGGTGGGCGATGAGGATCGTCGTCCGGCCACGGGCAGCCGCCTCCATCGCCCGGCTCACCGCTGCCTCGACCGACAGGTCGAGGTTCGAGGTGGCCTCGTCGAGGACCAGGATGGCCGGGTCGACGAGCAGCGCCCGGGCCAGGCAGACGAGCTGGCGCTGGCCGGCCGACAACGACCGCCCGCGCTCGGAGACCGCGTGGTCGTAGCCGTCGGGGAGCCTGGCGACCACCCGGTCCAGCCCGACGGCCGCCCCCACCGCTTCGACTGCCGCGTCGTCGGCGTCGGGACACGCGTAGGTGATGTTGGAGCGGATGGTCCCCGAAAAGAGGAACGGCTCCTGGGGGACGTAGCCGAGCTGTCGACGGTAGGCGCCGAGGTCGAGTGTGCAGACGTCGTGCCCGTCGACGAGGACCCTGCCCTCGGTCGGGTCGTAGAAGCGGGCGAGCAGCTTCACCAACGTCGACTTCCCTGCGCCAGTCTCCCCCACCACCGCCAGGGTCTCGCCGGAACGGACGTCGAGGTCGACCCCGCGGACCGACCAGGCATCGGAGCCGGGGTACCGGAACGACACGCCCTCGAAGCGGACATGGCCAGCGAGCACCCCGGGGTCGTTGGGCTGCTCCGGCTCGGGTGTGATGACCGGCTGGCCGAGGAGCGTGGCGATCTTGGCGACACCGGCGCGCGCCTGCTGGTAGGAGTCGAACACCTGGGAGAGCTGCTGGATGGGGCTGAAGAACAAGGTGAGGTAGAGCAGGAAGGCAACCAGCTCGCCGATGGACAGCGAGTGGGCGACCACCAGGTGACCGCCCACGTAGAGCACGAGCGCCATGGCCACGTTGGCGAGCAGGTCGGAGAACGCCATGTAGGACGTCTGGGCCCGCACCGCGGCAAGACCGGCCTGGAGGTACCGGTCGCACCGTTCGCGGAACTCGGCACGGTTGCGCTCGTGGCGTCGGAAGGCGTGGACCTCGCGGATCCCCGACAGGCTCTCTTGCAGGTAGGCGTTCACCGAGGCGATCCACTCGCGCTGGCGCCCGTAGGCCCGGGCCGAGGCTCGCCGGAACCACAGCGTGGCCACGATCAGCGGAGGGACCACCGACATGGCCACCAGGGCCAGACGAACGTCCATGACGAAGAAGAGGGCGGCGATGCCGACGAAGGTGACCAGGGAGACGAGGGCGTTGACGAGGCCGGTCTGGAGGAGGTTCGACAAGGTGTCGACGTCGGAGGTCATCCGGGTCAGCGTCCGACCCGCCAGCTCGCGCTCGTAGTAGTCCAGCCCGAGGCGTTGGAGGTGGGCGAAGATGCGCACCCGCAACGAGGCAAGCATGCGTTCGCCGCCTCGACCGGTCACCACGTTCTCCGCCCACATGTCCCACCAGTCGAAGAGGGCCACGGCGGCGAAGACCCCCGAGACGACGAGCAACGCAGCGAGCGAGTGCCGGAGGACCCCTCGGTCCACGCCGTAGCGGACCAACATCGGCGCCGCCAGGGTGGCCGCCGCGTCGAGGGCGACCAGGGCCAGGCCGAGCCCGAGCTGCCGCCGCCACGGCCGTACGAACCGGGCCAGGTAGAACGCCCCGCGCACCCCTGCCTGCGCGGCCACGTCGATCTCTGCGTCGTCGGTGACTGGCGGGAGCGCGTCGATGCGGCGCTGTAGCTCGTCGGTGGCTGGTCGTCCGAGGAGCGCCACCGCGGCGAAGCCGCCTCCTCCCAGGTTCCCGAGGTGCCCGCTCCTGGCACCACCGGGCATCCGGGGCAGCGCGCCGGGCCCGCCGTCGGCGCTACCGGGCCCGAGGGTACCTCCGGCCGGTCCGAGCGGCGCCCCCCGTCGGCGGGCGGGTTTGGTTGCGGGCGGGACGAGCGCGCCGACGATGCCAGGGGCGGGGTCGTCGGCGGCCCTGCCTCGTCCGTCACCGTCCAACATCGCCCGGAACGCGGCGTTGCGGGCGAAGAGCTCGTCGAAGCTCCCTGCGTCGGTCACCCTGCCGTCCTCCAGCACGAGGACCCGGTCGGCCAGACGCAGCGTGGACGGCCGCTGGGCCACCATGATCGTCGTGCGCCCTCGTCGCAGCTCGGCCAGCGCCGCCAGGACGGCGGCCTCGGTGCGGCTGTCGACAGCGGAGGTCGCGTCGTCGAGCACCAAGACGTCGGCATCCGACAAGACGGCCCGGGCCAGGGCGATGCGCTGGCGCTGCCCCCCCGACAAGGTGAGCCCCTGCTCCCCGACGACCGTGCCGTACCCGTCGGGCGTGGCCTCGACGAACCCGTGCGCTCCGGCCACCTCGGCCGCCGACACGATCGCCTCGTCGTCGACGTCGGGTCGTGCAAACGCGATGTTGTCGCGCAGGGACACCGAGAAGAGGAACGAGCTCTCGAACGCCATCACCACGCGACGGCGCACCGAGGCCAGCGTGACCGACGACACGTCGACCCCGTCGACGAGCACGGCACCCCCAGTTGGGTCGTAGAACCGTGCAGCGAGGAGCCCGATCGTCGACTTGCCCGAGCCCGACGGGCCCACGATGGCGACCGTCTCGCCGGCACCAACCTCGAAGGAACAGTCCTCGAGGACGGGTTGGCCGGGCCGGTACTCGAAGGTGACGTGGTCGAAGGTGACTCGTCCCGGTCCGTCGGGGAGGTCGTCGGCACCGGGCTGCTCGACCACCGACGGCTCGAGGTCGAGGACCTCGGTCACCCGCTCCACACCGGCCCGCGCCAGCTGCCCGACGGTGAGGATGCCGGCCAGCATCCGGGCGGGTGCGGTGAGCTGCACCAGGTACGTCGTGAACGCCACGAAGGTGCCGAGCGAGAGCCGGCCGTGCAGGGCGAAGAGGCCTCCGACCACGAGGACCAGGAGCTGACCGAGCGACGGGATCGTCTGGAGGTGCGCGCTGAAGCGGGCCCGCAGCCTGACGGTCCGGACCCTGGCACCGAACATCGCCCGGATGGAGGAGACCAGGCGACCGAGCTCGGCGTCCTCCTGGCCGAAGCCCTTGACCACCCGGACGCCGGTCACGGCTTCCTCGACCCGCGTGGTCATCTCCGCCTCACGCGCCTGGGCGTCCCAGCTCGAGGGGAAGACGGCCTCCCGCATGCGCATGGCGACGAGGAAGGTGGCCACCGGCACCGTCAGCACCAGCAGCCCGAGCTCCCACGAGAGGGCGAGCATGATGGCGATCGAGACCAGGAGCTGGAGGAGGCTGCCGAGCACGAGGGGCCCCCACGCCAGCAACTGCTGGATCAGCGAGAGGTCCCCGTTGGCACGCGACACGAGCTGGCCGACCTGGAGGCGGTCGAACGTGCCCAAGTCCAGCGCGTGGAGGTGGTCGAAGAGCGCGGTGCGCAGGTCGTACTGGACGTCGAAGGCGAGCCGTCCACCCATGAACCGTCGGACGAACGTCGCGCCGAAGCGCAGGAGGCCGAGGCCGACGAGCACCAGCACGAGCGGTCCCAACGACCCGAGGCGCCCCCGGACGACCTCGTCGACCACGTCCCGCTGGACCACGGGGACGACCGAGAGGACCGTCATCGAGACCGCCGACGCGACGACGGCGAGGACCAGGGCGCGCCGGTGTGCCCACAGGTACGGGGAGAGCCGCCGGAGCCATCCCCGGCGGTGACCGCCGGGCTCCATAGCGGTCAGTGTACGGGCAGACGCTGTGCCAACAACCCGGTGGTCCGGGCGGGCGGACACCCGGTCGGCGAGCTGCGGGCGGTCGGTGGTGCCCAACCGACGACCGAGGCCGTCAGCTCAGCCAGGGAGGCCGTCAGCTCAGCCAGGGAGGCCGTCAGCTCAGCCAGGGAGGACGTCAGCTCAGCCAGGGAGGACCGCCTCGATGGCTGCCAGCACCTCGGCCGCTTCGGGGTCGACGGTGGGCCGGAACCGGCGTTGGACCTCGCCCTCCGGCGAGACCACGAACTTCTCAAAGTTCCACTGGACGTCACCGGCCACGCCGTCATCGTCGGGTACGGCGGCGAGCGCGGCGTAGAGCGGGTGCCGGCCCTCGCCGTTCACGTCGATCTTCTCGAAGAGCGGGAAGGTGACCCCGTAGGTGGCCGAACAGAAGGTGGCGATCTCCTCGGAGCTGCCCGGCTCCTGGCCGGCGAACTGGTTGCAGGGGAACCCGAGCACGGTGAACCCCCGGTCGGCATAGGTCACCTGCAGGCGTTCGAGCCCTTCGTACTGCGGCGTGAGACCGCACTTGGACGCCACGTTCACCACCAGCAACGCCCTGCCCCGGAACGCGTCGAGGGAGGTCTCCTCGCCTCCAAGGGTGCGCAGCGCTACGTCGGGAAGTGTCATGAGCCCAACCTTAGGGGCGACGCCACCAACCGCCGATCGCTCCCGTGCACCGCCGTTGCCGGAGGGGTACCATCTCCGAAGGTTGCCGCAGCAGGCGCGCGGTCCCCCCGTCAGCGCACCGTGCCCACCGGGTCCGGTGCTGTTGCGACGGAGACCGACCACCGGGCAGAGTGCCAGGGCAGAGCACGAGGGGCAGACAGACCAGCGCTGGCGGTGGAGGAGATCCAAGGTGAGCGCCGCGCCCACCGGCGGGAGCGCTCATCGATGAGGTCGGTCGTGGCGGGTATCGGGATTCCGGCCCACCAAGGTGCGCCCAGTCGTTCGGAACGCACGTCAACCCGGCGAGGCTCTGGATCACGACCGTTATTACCACACTCAGTGGTGATGCAATGGGGACGTTGGGCAGCATGGCCCTCTGGGGGTCCATGAGCCGGGGGAGGTGAGCAGCAAGGGATGGTGAGCGGATTCCGGGGGTCCGCCGGGGCAGGACCGGACCACCAGGACATCTCCGGCGCGCTCACCGCGACGCTGGTGCGCTACGTGCGTCGGCTCAGCGGGGATGCGGGCGTCCTCCAGATGCTGGCGGTCGCCGGGGAACGTCGCGGCGCCGAAGAGCTCGAGGACGTCACGTCGTGGAGCTCCTACAACGAGGCGGTGGCCCTCCTGCATGCAGGTGCGCAGGTGACCGGCGACGGGTCGATCGGGCTCCACCTCGGCGAAGAACTCCTTGCCCAGCACCTGGGCACGCCGGTCGCCGACCAGCTCCGGTCCCTCGGTTCGCCCGCCGCGCTGTTGGAGCACGCGATCGTCGCCCTCGACCGGATGGTCCGGGTCACCTCCACCGAGGTGCTCGAGCACGGCTCGACCTACGCCATGCTCCGCTCCACCACCCACATCCTGGCTGGCCGCCACCCCCACCTGTGCGACGTCACGAAGGGCCTGCTGAGCCAGGTGCCGGAGGTCTTCGGGCTCCCCCCGGCGACGGTCACCGAGTCCGAGTGCCAAGCCCGCGGCGGGCGGTTCTGCCTCTACTCGGTGGCCTGGGAGGCGGCGGCCGCTCAACCACCGCCGCCGGAGATGGCACCCAGCGTGTTCGAGGCCGCATGGGAACGGGGCGTTGCCCCCGAGGAAGTGGGACTGGCCCCCGAGGCAGGACTGGCCCCCGAGGCAGGACTGGCCCCCGAGGCAGGACTGGCCCCCGAGGCAGGACTGGCCCCCGCGGCAGGACTGGCCCCCG
>JAJZBK010000028.1:21517-22829 GCA_021798955.1 Actinomycetes bacterium | reverse complement strand
ATCGGTTGGCGCTGCTTGCCCCGGGCGTCACCACGCTTGCGCTTCTTGGCGATGACGGCGTCGTGAATTCCGCGCTCTTCGAGCCGGTCTCGCGTGGCTGTGGAGTCGTACCCGCGGTCGAGCCAGACGGTCTGGATGTCGCCGAGAAGTCCGTTGGCCTTGACGTCATCGAGGGTGGGGGCGCGCAGGACCGAGTCGTTGCGGTTGGCCCCGTCGACGGCCACCTCGGAGAGGTCGAGGCCGATGATCTTGTCGTAGGCCGTGATCGCCTCTTCGACGATGGCGGTGAAGATCCCCGCTTCGATCCACTCGTCGCGCCGAGCCCGCGCCGTCGTGTCGGACACCTTCTTGCCGCACAGCCGTTCGGCGTCCTCCCAGCTGCACCCGGTCACAAGCCGCACGAGCATCGCCTCGAAGCAGTCCCGGTCCCGCACGCGGGGACGGTGGCACCCGAGGGGATGGTTCTCTGGATGCGGCGGGATCTTCGCTTCGACGGCTGCCCAGACGGTATCGACCACTTCGGGATCGAGCGCGCGCATGATGGTGGGGTACCTCCACTCGGTCGTTGGTGTGTTGGGTGGAACCCCGATCATCTCGGGGCCAACACCACGACCGGTGGATGGTCACGGCCCTCACCAGGAACTACTTGACCGGGCCGCCCTCGTCCGCCTATCCGCGCGGCCTCTTACCTGATCCTTCAGGAATTCCTACCCCCTCTTTCGCGACCTCCAAGGGATTCGCGAGGTTCCGTCCGCATCGTGGCTCCAGACCACCACGGCGGTGGTCGAGCGACACCGAGCACCGAGGAGCGAACCATGGAACCACGAGCACAAGAGCCGTCCCGTCCGGACCACGGAGGGCCCGGACCTGCCCGGTCCTCCGTCGGCCCGCCGAGCCCCGCCCAGACCTCCCGGCGCGGCCGCCGTGGTGTGGTCCGGGTGACCAGCGCCGCGGCCGTCGCCCTCGGCCTCGTCGTGGCCGGCGGCTCCGTTGCCTACGCGTCGACGGGAGGGAGCGCGCCCCCGGGCCAGTTGGCACCGGGTGCCGGTGGGCCCCACGCCCGGCCGGCGGCCGTCGGCACCGTGAAGTCGGTCGGCGCCTCGAGCTTCGTGCTCACGACCCACGCGGGTACCGAGGTGACCGTCGACGTCACGGGCCAGACCACCTACCGCGACCCGAAGGTGGCCACGCCGTCGCTCTCGGACGTCACCCCCGGGGCCCACGTGGCCGTGCTCGGCACGACGAGCTCGTCGACGGTGACGGCCACGACGGTGCTGGTGGGCCTACCGCCCCGCCCGGGCCCGGGTGGGCC
>JAJZBK010000028.1:0-21507 GCA_021798955.1 Actinomycetes bacterium | reverse complement strand
CCACGCCGTCGCTCTCGGACGTCACCCCCGGGGCCCACGTGGCCGTGCTCGGCACGACGAGCTCGTCGACGGTGACGGCCACGACGGTGCTGGTGGGCCTACCGCCCCGCCCGGGCCCGGGTGGGCCCCACGCCCGGCCGGCGGCCGTCGGCACCGTGAAGTCGGTCGGCGCCTCGAGCTTCGTGCTCACGACCCACGCGGGTACCCAGGTGACCGTCGACGTCACGGGCCAGACCATCTACCGCGACCCGAAGGTGACCACGCCGTCGCTCTCGGACGTCACCCCCGGGGCCCACGTGGCCGTGCTCGGCACGACGAGCTCGTCGACGGTGACGGCCACGACGGTGCTGGTGGGCCTACCGCCCCGCCCGGGCCCGGGTGGGCCCCACGCCCGGCCGGCGGCCGGCGCGGCGGGCGCAGCGACGGCCTGACGTCGCACCGGCCTGCGTGCACCCCGCTGCCGGCTCGGCCGGTGGCGGGGTGCACGGGGCGACCCGCCCCGGGCCCTCGGGCGTCTACGCAGCGACGCGGGCAGAGCCCCGGATGGTCGGCCGGACGAAGGAGGGAGCCTTGCGCATGCTGGCGCGCTCGACGCGCTCGACGGTGAGCCCGGCAGCGGTGATCGCCGTCTCGGTCCGCCGGGTGACGTGGCAGTTGCCGGCGACAGCGCGCCACACCGGCTCGACCCGCTGTTGCCAGCGGAGCCGGGGAGGACGGTCCTCGGCGGCCACGTGCTCGATGAAGAGGAAACGACCCTCTGGACGCAGGACGCGTCGGACCTCGCACAGGGCGCGCTCGGGGTCGCGGACCGAGCACAGGACCAGGGTGGCCACCACGGTGTCGAAGCTGGCGTCCTCGAAGGGGAGAGCCTCGGCTGGCGCGTCGACGACTTCGACGGGACGTGGCCGGTGGGTCGAGACGACGGCACGCCGGAGCCGGGTACGCATGGAGCGGTCGGGCTCGGCGAGGACCAACCGGGAGACGTCGTCTGGGTAGAAGGCGAGGTTCCGTCCTGTCCCGGCACCGAGCTCGAGGGTGGCCCCGCTCGCTTCGCCGAGCAGCTCGGCACGCCAGCGTGACAACCCGGCTTCTTCGACGCCGGTCATCATCCGGTCGTACATCATGGCCATCAGGCTCATCGGACCCCCTCTGGGCCGGTCGCGCCGGTCGCTCCCGGCCCTCCCTATGGTGGCAGCATTGCCCCCCTGCCGACGCTGCGGGCAGGGGAGCAGCCGGGCCAGGAGCCGGTTCCATCCGTGCCGGCCGGCGCACGAGCGCACCTGCTCGGATACCCGTGGGGGTATGGTACGGTGGCGTCATGCAGATCGACGAAGCAACGAGTGCCGACGTGGTCAAGCGGTTGCGGCGGGTAGAAGGACAGCTGGCCGGCATCGTGCGGATGATCGAGGACGGTCGTGAGTGCGACGACGTCGTCATGCAGCTGTCGGCGGCGAGCCGAGCGCTCAGCCGTGCAGGCTTCAAGATCGTCTCGTCGGGGCTCCGCCAGTGCCTCGACCCGAACGTGGCGGACGACCGCTCGGGTATCGACACCGAGCGGATGGAACGGCTCTTCCTGTCGCTCGCCTGAAACGGCAACCCCGCCGGACGCAACCGGCGGACGGGGGCGCGGGTTTAGCGGAATACCCTACCCGGTAGGGTAATGCCCGATCCGGCTGGCGTTCGCCGGCCTGGCGCCGTACCAACCCAGCCGTACCAACCCAGCCGTACCAACCCAGCCGTACCAACCCAGCCGTACCAACCCAGCCGTACCAACCCAGCCGTACCAACCCAGCCGTACCAACCCAGCCGTACCAACCCAGCCGTACCAACCCATGAGCTCCGGGCGCTCCTCGCCGCCGCTCGGCCGACCGACCCGACTGACCGACCAGACCGACTGACCGACTGACCGACCAGATCCGGGCCCCTGGGCCCTTCGACACCACGAGAGGACAGCACTCCATGAGCATCGAGACCGACGACCTCCGACTGACTGGCGCCGGTGCGGCGAACGTTCGCCCCCGGGGCGGGTCTGGGGGGACCGATCCCGACGACACGGGTGCCGCTGCTCAGCGCAGACCCGTGCTAGCCGCCCTGGGAACCTGGACGGCGACCCATCTGAAGCACGTCCTTGTGGCCTGGGCAGTCGCCCTTGTGCTCTTCGGGGCCTTCGCTCCGCGCGTCGAATCGGCACTTGCCGGTGCCGGCTGGGAGAGCTCGACGAGCCAGTCGGTCGCCGCCCGCACGGTGATCCAGCGCGACTTCTCCGGGCTCGGCTCGACAGCCCTCGAGGTGGTGGTGGTCGACCACAACGGTCCGATCGCCGGTGACCCGGCAGGTCGGCAGGTCGTCTCGGCCGTGACGTCGACACTTGCCGCCAGCCGCGCCGTCTCGATCGTCGTCCCACCACGCCCGGGTGCCAGCCTGTCGGCCGACGGTCGCACGGCGGTCGTCGAAGCGGGTGCTCGGGTCGGTCCTAACGCCATGGAGAAGGCCGCCGGCGCCCTCGAGCCCGAGCTGGCCAGGCTCGCCCGACCGGGCATCTCGGTCGAGCTAACCGGTGACAGCGCGCTCTGGAGCCAGTTCAACTCGGCCAACCGCAGCGCCATGCTCCGCTCCGAGGTGCTCTCGTGGCCGGTCACGATGGTCATCCTCGTGCTCGCCTTCGGCACCCTCGTCGCTGCTGGGCTCCCGCTCATGCTGACACTGGCCGGGCTCGTGGTGGCCGCAGGAGCACTGGTGATGGCGACGCACGTTGCCCCGGTGTCGATCTGGGCACTCAACTTCGCCCTCATGTTCGCCCTTGCCCTGGGTATCGACTACGCCCTCTTCCTGGTGGTGCGCTTCCGGAGCGCCCTCGAGCGGCGCCAGGTGACCCGCGGCGACCGCGCTGGCGTGGTCGAGTCGGTGGCCGAGACGATGAACACGGCCGGCAAGGCCGTGGCCTTCTCGGCGGTCACGGTGCTCCTGTCCCTCTCGGCGGTCCTGCTCGTCCCGAGCCCCGCCTTCCGGTCGATGGCGCTCGGCATCATGCTCTCCGTCGTGGCCGTTCTCGCCGCCACCCTCACGCTGTTGCCCGCCGTCCTCGGAGCCCTCGGGACCCGGGTCAACGCCGGGGCTGTCCGCCTGCACCGGCGCCCGCGATCAGTGGCTCATGCCGTCGCCACCACGTCGGCCGCTGCAGGTCCTCACCACCTTCCCCACGGTGCCGCGCTCGACCGTCGTCTGCATGCGTGGGCCCGCTTCGTGTGGCGCCGTCCTGCCGTGGTCGCAGCAGTTGCCGGCGTGCTCTTGGCCCTGGCCATCGCTCCCGTGTTCGGCCTGAGGACGTCCATGCCGTCCATCACGATCATCCCTGCGTCCTCGTCGGCGCGGATCGGGTACCAGCAGGTGACGGCCGCCTTCGGGCCAGGGGCACCGGGAACCCTGCAGGTCGTGGCACCGGCGGGTTCCGGTCCCCAGGCGCTCGCCGCGGCGCGCTCGACGGCCGGGGTGGCCGCCGCTCTCCCCGGGCCGGTCTCGCATGGGTGGCAGCTAGTCCAGGTCGTGCCCACCACGGGCCCCTCGGCACCAGCGACGGCAACGACGATCAGGCACCTGCGCGCCGCGCTGCCTGCCGGCAGCCTGGTGGGTGGGGCCGCGGCCGAGAACGTGGACCTCCAGTCCGCACTGGCGGCGAAGACCCCGCTCGTCTTCGGCATCCTGGCGGGCGTCGGGTTCGTGATGCTCCTTGTGGCACTCGGGAGCCCCTGGCTCGCCCTGGTGGGCATGGTCGTGACCGGCATGTCGGTCGCCGGGGCCTTCGGCGTCGCCCGCCTGATCTTCCAGGACGGCTCCGGCGCCTCGTTGCTCGGGTTCGTCCCTCAGGGGTTCGTGGACGCCTGGGGACCGATCTTCTTCGGCGCCATGGTGACCGGCGTGGCGATGGACTACACGCTGTTCCTGCTGTCGTCGGCAAAGGAGAGCTACGAGCTGCACCGCGATCCGGAGCACGCCATGGTGTCCTCGGTCCGCTCCGCTGGGCGCGTGGTGGTGTCGGCGGCGGCCATCATGGTGGCCGTGTTCCTGACCTTCGCGCTGTCCGGTCCGCTCGCCCCGAAGGAGATGGGCGTCATCCTGGCCGCGGCCGTCGCCATCGACGCGCTCGTCGTCCGGATGGCGCTCCTGCCCGTCCTGCTCCGCTTCGGCGGCCACCGCATCTGGGGTAGCCCGGCCTGGCTCGACCGCATCGTCCCCACTGTCCGTTTTTCCCACTGACTGTCGACCCCCGGGGTCGGGCGCGACCGGGCCCCACTGATCCGAACCGAACAAAAAGGAGCATCCATGCAGGGCCTTACCACCACCGTCAACCGGCCGCTGTCCGAGGTCGACCCCGTCGTACGCCAAGCCCTTTCCGAGCAGGGCTTCGGCGTGCTGACCGAGATCGACGTGGCGGCCACGTTGCGCGCCAAGCTCGGTGTCGAGCGCACCGGGCTCGTCATCCTGGGCGCGTGCAACCCCAACTTCGCCCATCAGGCGCTCCAGCAAGACCCCACCGTCGCCATGCTGCTGCCCTGCAACGTCGTCCTCGAGGAGGTCGACGGCGGGACACGGGTCAGCATGGCCGACCCCCGTCAACTGATGCCGGACCCCGGCTTCGCCGAGCTGGCTGCCGAGGCGACCGATCGGCTCATCGCCGCGCTCGCCACGGTGAAGGCCGCCGTCTGACGAGACGGTGCCCGGGCGGTACGAGTCGCCGTCTGACGAGACGGTGCCCGGGCGGTACGAGTCGCCGTCTGACGAGACGGTGGCCGGGTGTCCCGGCATCGGGGTGCCAGGAGGGCAGCGCAGCGACCCGTCAGCCGAGCCGCTCCAGCACGGGACCGCCGGCACCGAGACAGTGCCCGAGCGCCGGGCAGGACAGGGCTACCGGTGCCTCGGGAACGAGCTGTGTGCGGGCCGAGGCCCACGGCTGGCCATCGCCGCCCGTCAGGACGAGGACCCCGGCCTGTGGCGTGGTCGCCGTCGTGCTGCCGGCAGCGACGCACGCCGAGGACGTCGGGCACGACACGCTGGTGAGCGAGGCGATCGAGCTCCCGATTGCTTGCGGCGTCCAGCTCGCACCGCCGTCGGAGCTCGTGAGCAGCACGGCCGAGCCGACCCGTGGGTCTCCGAACGTCGTCCCTGTCGTGCCGGCGACCACGCAGTTGCCGTCGGGCACCGCCGGTGAGGTCGCCGGTACCGTGGTGGTCGTCGAGCTCCCGGTGGTCGACGAGGCGCTGGTGCCGGCCCCAGCCCCGACACCTCCCGCGGCCGGGGTGCCCGGGGGCGGGCTGGTGGCGGGCGTGCAGGCGACGGCACTCACGATCCCCGTGCCACTAGGCAGGGCAGTCGTTGGCACCCAGGTTGCCCCACCGTCGCTCGTGGCCAGCACCGTCCCGGTTGCGTGGTCAGGCTGCGAGGACTCGTAGGTCGCTGCCCAGCAGGCGGTCGGGCTCGTGCACGACACCGACGTCGCCGACATGGCCCCGTTCCGCAGGGGGCCCTGCAGTGCCCACGATCTGCCAGCGTCCGTGCTGACCAGGGCGAGCGGGCCGAACGCACTGGTGCCGACGGCCAGGCACCACTGGTCGGCCAGGCAGGTCAGGGTGGTCACGTCGGTGACGCCGCCGGGTGCCCCAACGGTCGACCAGGTCGCCGTGGGGCCAGCGCGCACGACGAAGACACCGGTGGGCCCGGATCCGGTCAGCTCCTGCCCGCCGGCGACGCACCACGTCGTCGGACAGGAGAGGTCCGACAAGAAGGAGATCGGCGACGGCGCAGCCGAACGCGTCCAGCTGCCACCTCCGTCGGTCGTCGTGAGCAGCACCGGACCGACCGAGGTGGCTGTCGTCGTCGTGGTGGTGGCGCCCGCCCCGGGGGTGCGTCCTGTCGTCCCGATGGCGACGGCGCTGCAGTCGGCCGCCGTGGCGCACGAGAGCGCGTCGACGGAGGTAACCCCGGTGAGCAGTGACGAGGCGAACGACCTGGGCCATGGCTGTGCCGAGGTCGGAGCGTTCGCGGTGGTGCGGGGTGGGTTGGCCGGAGCGGTGGACGACGTGCATGCCGACGCGACGAGCGCCACGGTCACCAGCACGGCCAGGTACCCCTGTCGCGCCCTCGAAGCGGTCCCCGCCGCCCGTGCCGCCTCCTTCGCTCTCACCGACCCGAGCCCTTCTGTCCCGACGCAGTCAGCGGAGCCTGACGACGTCGGACGTCGCCGCCTTGTCGTGCCAGGCCTGGCGCCTCCGGTCCCAGAGTGGGGAGAGCGCGTTGAGGGCGCCGGGGACGAAGAAGAGCGCGAAGAGGATGACGTAGATGAAGCGCCGGAGGACGGCTCGCCACGTCCCGATCGGCCCGCCTGTGTTGGCGTCGCGAGTGGCGATGCCGAGCATCCGCTTGCCCACCGTCTGGCCCGTCTGACCACCGTCGAGCCAGCCGAAGTAGGCGAGGGTAATGGCGAGTGAGATCAGCTCAACGAGCGGGCCGGTTACCGAGCCGGACGTGCCAGCTGCGCCCGACGCCGAACGGTTGAGCAGACTCGAGACGATCAGTGTCGGGACGGAGAGAATGAGCATGTCCACGATGATGGCGACGGCACGCTGCCACCAGGCGGCCAGTGGTCGTCCCAGCGAGTCGACGGGCCCGGCGGTCAGGCCGTAGCCGGGTTCGTTGTAGGGGGGTGGACTGTACGGGGGCGGTCCGTAGCCGGGTGCGCCGTAGCCGGGTTCGTTGTAGGGGGGTGGACTGTACGGGGGCGGTCCGTAGCCGGGTGCGCTGGGCGACCCCGAGGGCTCCTCGCTCCCGTCGTCCGGTGTCGGTGGTGTGGTGTCGGTCATGGGACCACTCGCTCGAGCTAGGCGGCCGACGTTAGAGCCGGCGCGCTGGCGTCCGACCGATCGCGCCAGCACGCCGGTGGACGGTGCCCGAGATTGTGGCACGTGAGCACCTCCGTCGGGGAGATGGTCCGTCAGGGGAGTCGTGGCCGTCTACCGTGTCGGTGTGCTGCGACCGCACCGACCGCACCACCCGCGCCCTTGTGCATGCCGCCCGGGACGGGGGGTGCAGGGGTGAACTGGGTCGACGTCGTCATCTTGGTCATCGTCGCCCTCGCCGCGGTGCACGGGCTGCGGGTCGGGGCCGTCTTGCAGGTCTTCGCCTACGGCGGGCTGTGGATCGGCTTGGTGCTCGGTGCCCTGCTGGCGTCGGTCACCGTGCGTGGGTTCCACACCTCGACGTCACGCACGATCGTTGCCGTCGCCACCATGATCGGCATCGCCGTCGTGCTCAGCGGAGCCGCCCGTTTTGTCGGCGCGCACCTCTTTCGGCGCGTCCACCGCAGCGTGCTCGGCCCGTTCGACTCGGCCCTCGGCGTGATCGTCTCGGTGGTGGCCTCGCTGCTTGCCGCCTGGTTGGTGGCCAGCATCCTCGTCAACACCCCGGACACCCAGCTGAACGCCGCCCTGGCCCACTCGCGGATCATCCGCTCGCTCGACTCCGTCCTGCCACCCCCGCCCTCGGTCTTCTCGCGGGTCCAGTCCTTCCTGTCCGCTCAGGGCTTCCCGCTCACCTTTGCCCAGCTGGCACCAGCGTCCGCCGGTCCGGTCACCGTGGCGTCGTCTGCAGAGGTCGCTGCCGCGGTCGCCGACGACGGCTCCTCGACGGTGAAGGTCGTGGGGGAGGGGTGCGGTCAGATCCAAGAGGGTTCGGGCTTCGTGGTGGCACCCGGAGTCGTCGTCACCAACGCCCACGTGGTCGCCGGCATGCCCTCCCCGGTGGTCGAGGACGCCTCGGGCACTCATCCGACCACCGTCGTCTACTTCGACCCCCGGTTCGATCTCGCCGTGATGCGAGTGGCCGGACTTACCGAGCGTCCCCTCGTCCTCGACCCCACGGACGTGCCGAGGGGAACGACGGCGACGGTGCTGGGCTACCCAGGGGGCGGGCCGTTCACCGCTGCGCCCGCTGGCGTGATGGCGTCCTTCGACGCCGAGGGGCGCGACATCTACGGTCAGGGTCTGACCGTCCGTAACATCTATGAGATCGAGGCCGTGGTCCGGCCGGGAAACTCGGGTGGACCCCTCGTGGCCGGCAACGGCGAGGTGCTCGGCGTGGTGTTCTCGCGCTCGACCACCAACGGGGACATCGGCTACGCCCTGACGTCCCCGGGCGTGCTCGCCAGGGTGCAGACCGCCGAGCGGTCGACGTCGGCGGTCTCGACGGGGCCGTGCACGAGCGGATGACCGGGCCGCCTGCCCGGCGGCGGAGGGGCTTCGGCGACTAGACATGGTGGACATGGCACTCCCGATCGAGGACTACGGGGTCATCGGGGACCTGCACACCGCGGCACTGGTCGGCAGGGACGGGTCCATCGACTGGCTCTGTCTGCCCCGCTTCGACTCGGCGGCGTGCTTCACCAAGCTGCTCGGCACGTCCGACCACGGGTCGTGGCGCATCGCCCCCAAAGGCGTCGAGCGGGCGACGCACCGCCGCTACCGGGGCGAGTCGCTCGTGCTCGAGTCCGAGTTCGTCACGCCAGAGGGGACCGTCCGAGTCGTCGACTGCATGCCCATCCGCCAACGCCACCCTGAGGTGATCCGCCTCGTCGAGGGCGTCCGTGGGGTCGTCCCGATGGAGATGGTGCTCACCATCCGCTTCGGCTACGGCCAGATCGTCCCGTGGGTGCGCCGGCTCGACGGCATCCTCACCGCCATCGCCGGTCCTGACGGCCTGTCGTTGTGGACCCCGGTGCCGACCCGCGGCGCCGACTACGCCACGATCGCCGACTTCACGGTGTCCGAGGGCCAACGGATCCCGTTCTCGTTGTCGTGGTTCCCGGCCAACGAGGAACCGCCCCGACCGGTTGACGCCGTCTACGCCATCGAGGACACCGAGACGTGGTGGCACGACTGGGCGTCGCAGTGCACCTACGAAGGTGACTACCGCGAGGCCGTGGTCCGGTCCCTTGTGACCCTGAAGGCGCTCACCTACCAGCCGACCGGGGGCATCGTCGCCGCCGCCACGACCTCGCTGCCCGAGGCCCTGGGAGGGAACCGCAACTGGGACTACCGCTTCTGCTGGCTACGCGACGCCACGCTCACCCTCGAGTCCCTCATGCGCGGCGGCTTCTACGAAGAGGCGCTGTCGTGGCGGGACTGGTTGCTGCGCGCCATCGCCGGTGACCCGTCGCAGATGCAGATCATGTACGGCCCGGCCGGCGAACGCCGGCTCGACGAGTGGCAGGCGGACTGGCTACCCGGCTACGAGGGCTCGACGCCGGTGCGGATCGGCAATGCCGCAGCCGGGCAGTTCCAGTTGGACGTCTTTGGCGAGGTCATGTCGGCCCTCTACGAAGCGTGCCGCGCCGGCGACGAAGTGCAGGACCCGGCCTGGGACGTCCAGCGGGCGCTGATGGACTTCCTCGAGACGGGGTGGCGCGAGCCCGACGACGGCATCTGGGAGGTCCGCGGGCCCCGACGTCACTTCACCCACTCGAAGGTGATGGCCTGGGTGGCCATCGACCGGGCGATCAAGACGGTGGAGGAGTGCGGGACCGAGGGGCCCGTCGACCGGTGGCGGGCCGTGCGGGCCCAGATCCACGACCAGGTCTGCGACGAGGGCTTCAACACGGCCAAGGGCTCGTTCACCCAGTACTACGGCTCGGACAACCTCGACGCCAGCCTGCTCATGATCCCCATGGTGGGCTTCCTCCCCGCCCACGACGCCCGCGTCCGTGGCACGATCGAGGCCATCGAGCGGGAACTGCTCGACGGGGGGTTTGTGCTTCGCTACCAGACGGCCGACGACGGCGCCGTCGACGGTCTGTCGGGCCGGGAGGGTGCGTTTCTGGCGTGCTCCTTCTGGTTGGTCGACTGCCTCTCGATGCTCGGGCGCGACCACGACGCCCGTCAGTTGCTCGACCGGCTCCTGGCCCTCCGCAACGACCTCGGGTTGCTCGCCGAGGAGTACGACCCGGTCGCCGGCCGCCTGGTCGGCAACTTTCCCCAGGCGTTCTCGCACGTGTCGCTGGTCAACTCGGCTGCCAAGTTGGCCGGAGCCACCCCTCCCGCGGTCCGGCCCGAGACCCTGGTGCGGGCTCGTCGTCTGATGACCCGTTCGACCTCCGGTGCGGGCCGGATGCACCTGGCCGGGCAGGTGTCCGCCCGCCTCAGCCAACATCGCAACAGGAAGCCCACCGAGACGAGGGCCCGGTGGGACGGCGTCGAACGGCGACGCGGCCAAGACCGGCGCGTCGCCGGGAGGGACGCCCCCGACCGTCGGAGCGATGCACCGACCGCCGAGCCCGGCTGACTCGTCTCCGGCCACGCTCTCTGGCGCACCGACCGCCGAGCCCGGCTGACTCGTCTCCGGCCACGCTCACCGGCGCGCTACTCGACACCAAGGAGGTCACCATGCAAGCACTGACCGTCGTCCCGCTCACCAAGGGGTCGGCCCGGCTGGACGACGTTCCCGAGCCACCCGAGGAGGACGGCCCGGTCCTCGTCGAGACGCTCGGCGTCGGCATCTGCGGGACCGACCTCGAGATCCTCTCGGGCGACTACGGATGGTCGCCCCCTGGCCGCGAGCGCCTGGTGCTCGGCCACGAGTCCCTGGGCCGCGTCGTCGAGGCCCCGGCCGACAGCGGACTGGCCCCCGGCGACCACGTGGTGGGCATCGTGCGACGTCCCGACCCGGTGCCCTGCGCCAACTGTGCTGTCGGCGAGTGGGACTTCTGTCGGAACGGGAAGTACACGGAGCGTGGCATCAAGGAGCACGATGGCTACCTCTCCGAGCGGTACCGGATCCAGCCGGACTTCGTCGTCAAGGTCGACCCGGGTCTTGGCATGCTCGGAGTCCTCCTCGAGCCGACCAGTGTGGTGGCAAAGGCATGGGAGCAGGTCGACCGCATCGGGGGCCGTGCTCATTGGTCGCCGACGTCGATCGTCGTCACCGGGGCCGGCCCCATCGGCCTGCTCGCCGCCATGATCGGCGTGCAGCGGGGGCTCGACGTCCACGTCATCGACCAGGTGACCGACGGGCTCAAGCCGAAGCTCGTCGCCGAACTGGGTGCCACCTACCACACGGGCCCGATCGAACAGGCCGTGGCCGCGCCCGACGTCGTCCTCGAGTGCACGGGTGTGTCGTCGCTCGTCCTCGACGCCATGGAGCACGTGGGACCGGGGGGAGTCGTCTGTCTGACCGGCGTCTCATCAGGCGGGCGTCCCGTGCAGGTTGACGAGGGCGACCTCAACCGGTCCATGGTCCTCTCCAACGAAGCGGTGGTCGGGTCGGTCAACGCCAACCGCCGTCACTACGAGGCCGGCGCGGCAGCGCTCATTACCGCCGACCGGGCGTGGCTGTCCCAGCTGGTCACTCGGCAGGTACCGCTCGCGTCGTGGCAGGATGCCCTCGACCGGAGGCCCGACGACGTCAAGGTGGTGATCGAGGTGGGCGAGCCATGAGCGGAGCTCACGACCATGCCGGCCAAGACCATGCCGGCCACGACCATGCCGGCCACGACCATGCCGGCCACGGGGCCCGAGGAGGGACGGCCGCTGGGCGGGTCATCGCCGAAGGCGTGATCGAGATCGACACCTTGCTCGGAGGGTGGGAGCGGGTGACCGCCGGCTACCTCATCGACGGGCCAGCACCCGTGCTCATCGAGACGGGGAGCCAGAGCTCGGTCCCCGTGCTCCTCGACGCGCTGGACGCGTTGGGGATCGCCGCCTCGGACCTGGCTGGCGTGGCAGTCACCCACATCCACCTCGACCACGCTGGCGGGGTCGGCGACGTGGCCCGGGCCTTCCCCCAGGCCACCGTCTACGTCCACCCCAACGGGGCACGTCACCTCGCCGATCCCACCCGGCTCGTCGACTCGGCCTCACGTGTCTACGGCTCGCTCCTCGACTCCCTCTACGGGCGTCTCGACCCCACCCCGGCCGAGCGCCTGCACGTGCTCGAGGACGGGGAGACGATCCAGGTGGGGCCCGGTCGCGAGCTCGTCGCCGTCGACTCGCCCGGGCATGCCAAGCACCATGTTGCCCTGCACGACTCGCTGTCGGGGGTCCTCTTCGCCGGGGACGCCGTCGGCGTCAAGCTCCCCGACGGAGGCGTCCTCCGTCCGTCGACGCCGCCGCCGGACTTCGACCTCGACCAGGCCCTGCACTCGCTGCACCGCTTCGGGGAGCGCAGGCCGGCCGGCATCGCGCTCGCCCACTACGGACTGCTCGACCAGCCTGCCGACCTCCTCGAGGAGGCCGAAGGCACGCTGCGACGGTGGGCCGAGGTGGCCGAGGCGGCGTTCCACTCGGGTGCCGACGTCGCCGACGCGCTGGCAACCACCTTCGCTCACGACCTCGACGGGGTGGCCGACGAGCACCGCCGGAAGCTCGAGGTCATGAACGGGGTGCACTCGAACGCCGCGGGCCTGACCCGCTGGCTGTCGAGGCGCGCCGAACGCTCGGCCTCGTCCGACGAAGGCTAGGTCAACCGGTGAGGGCGGACTCACAGCGAGGACAACAGAGTCGCCGCAGCCAGCCGGCTGTGGGGCTCGGGAAGGAACGACCGCCCCGGGTCTCGAGGGTGGTGCCGGGTGGCTGGGTGCCCGGCTCAAGGCTCACGTCACCGGTGCCGACGTCACTACCTGTGGAGGCAGGCGAAGAAGAGCCGGAAGCGCTCAGGCAGCGGATCGCCAAACTGGAGCGCGACCTGGCTGCGCAGCGGTCGCTGGCCGACCTCACCGAGCGCTCCCCGCACCCGGTCGTCGTCCACTGCGACGGCAAGATCCGCTGGGCCAACACGGCCGCCGCGGCGCTGATCGGCGACCTGCCGGTGTCGCACTACGTCGGTCGGAACGTGCTCGACTTCCTCGCCGAGGAGTCGAAGGCGTCGGTGGCGGCACGCATCGCCGAGCTCGTGCGCGACGGGACGCCGCAGGAGCCGGCCGAGGCGCACTTGATCGCCGAGGACGGCAGCACGTTGGCCGCCGAGTGCTGGGCCACGCTCATCGAGTGGGAGGGCCGGCCGGCGGTGCACCTCGTGCTGTGGGACGTCACCGAGCGGCGCAACGAGGCGAGCCGGCTCGCTTGGGAGGCCAACCACGACCCCCTCACCCGGCTGTACAACCGGCAAGCCGTCTCCGAGCACATCGCGCGCCTCCTCGACCCCTCGAAGGGGGCGGCGTCGAGAACGCTCGTCGCCGTCTTGCTCGTGGACCTCGACGGGTTCAAGGCGGTCAACGACACGCTCGGCCACCAGGCCGGAGACCGCGTGCTCATCGACGTCGGCCGTCGTCTCGAGACGGCCGTCCAGGGGAAGGTCGTCGGTCGTATCGGCGGCGACGAGTTCGTGGTGGCGTGGGCCTCCGGACGCTTCGGCGAGGTGGCACGGGTCACCGCTTCGGTCGCCCGGGCGATCGCCCTCGAGGTGCCGCTCGGGCCTGCTGGACGGGTCGCCTCGATCACCGCCAGCGTGGGGGCGGCTGTGGCGCCCCCCGGCTCGTCGTCGGCCGCCGAGCTCATGCAACGTGCAGACCAGGCGATGTACCGGGCCAAGCGCACCGGCGGGGGCTGGGCGTTCGACGAGCCGTCGTTCGCAGGAGTGTCCCACGTGCCCACCTGCTCAAAGGAGCTGGCCGACTGCTGAGCTTTCGCCGAGGGGCGCCGTGCCGGCAGCCGGCTGAGCGCCCGTCTGGCCCGGCATCTCGACGACCTCCCGCCCGACCTGGGCATGCCGCCAAGGGCGGCTCCTGCTTCAGCCCGGACGGGGGGCCCTCGCCGGTTGTCGCCGGTTCTCGATTCGCACCGCCACCGGCGCGCTCGTCGCTGTCACGCCGTCGTCGTCGGTGACGACGCTGCGGATGGTGTAGGTGCCGTTTGGCACGCCGGTCGTCGCGAAGGCGGCGGTCCAGCCCGCAGCGCTGGGGGCCTCGGTGGCGGCCACCTGGTCGTGCACGCGATGGCCGTCGAGCAGGAAGGCCACCCCCTTCACGCCGGCGGCCGCTGTCGCCAGGGCATCCAGCGTTGTCTTGCCATCGATGGCTGCATGCGGTCGAGGCAGCGAGACGCTGGTGGTCGGGGGGGCTGCCAACTGGTTCCGCTCGGGCACGTACGCTCGGCATGGCTCACCCCGGAGCGAGCCGCACGGTGGCAGGGCGGTGGTGGCCCGCACCCCATGGACGACGTTGACGACGAGCGCCGAGGCGGTGGCCCCACCGAAGCCGACGGTGGACCGCTGGCCGTCGTCGAGGGTGTCGAACTCCCAGACCGGTCGGTCGCCGCCGGGTGCCGACAGGACGATGCGGAGCTCGGTCCCGGGTCGAAAGGTGTGGGCGATCGGGTCGATCGGGATCCTCACCAGCTCGTAACGCGTCGGCGACAGGAAGACCGACTGCGAGCCCAGGTAGGTGGGAGCGGTGAACAGGGCGGTCGAACCGCGACGGTCTCTTTGGTAGGTGCTGCGCAGGAAGCCAGAGGTGAGGTACTCCTCGTGGCCGGAGCTCGGACGCACCTCGGTGACGGTCGCCTGGAAGTCCTCGACCGGGGCCGACGCCTCGACCCACAGGTCGAGGGTGGCCGGCCCGACGATGGTGGTGGTCGTCGTGAACGGGGCCGTCTGGAAGCCGAGGCCGTCTGCGGCCGGCACGGGGGTCCAGTCCCAGCCCGGGTCGGCCGCCCAGGCGTTCCCACCCGGGGGCAGGCTCGTCTTGGGCCTGACGTTGGGGTCGAGGGTGAAGGTGGCGCTCCCCGGTTGGGGCGGTCGGGTCGGCCGGAGCGCGCCGCCCTGGCCGAGGTAGAGGGTGGTCACCGTCCCCGCCGGGGGCCAGCTGGAGAAGCCGGCCGAGTAGGTCGACTCGATGTTGCCTGGCCCGGCGCCGCCGGCGCCGTTGTCGAAGAGCACCCGGACGTGGGGCGTCTGGGCGGCGAACTCCGAACGGGCGGTGGCGAGGTTGGGCGCCGTGGTGAACCGGACCGGCGGGAGCGGGGCCTGTGCCGACACGCTCGAGGCCACCGACGCGAACTTGTCGAGCATGATGGCGGCGAGCGCGCTCGGTTGTCGTGGGACTTCGTCGGCGACGTAGAGGTCGAGGAACTCGAGCCAGCGGCTCATCGTCTGGGGGTCGAGCGAGTCGATGTGGCCACCGTTGACCATGTTGGCGAAGACGAGGGTCCGCCTGGGGAAGGCGTCGATGAGCGCCGGCCACTGGGGACCGGTCTGCTCGTCTTCGAGCGCTCCGGACAGGAACACCGGGACGGCGACGTGGTGGGCCCAGTCGGTCATCGAGCGCCGGTCGAACAGCGACGGTGCGCGCCCTGGGCCGGTGCGCGGGGTGACGAGTTGCGGCCCGACCAGGCTGGCCAGGTTCTGGGACTCGTCGTGGAGTGCCTGGTTGGCGAGACAGGTCGACGACTTCCCACCGCTGGCGGCGAGCTCGGCGTCGATCTCGTAGTAGGTCCAGGCTTGACCGACGTTACTGATGGGCGTCGTCGATGCCTGGACGATCCTGCCGTCCCGGTAGACCGCGGCCGCCTTGGCGTCGTCGATGCGTTGCTGCATCCAGCTGGCGGCGAACCCGTCGTTGTAGATACCGCCGGGGTAGCCGGTGGAGAACAGGTCGTCGGTCGGGCTCATGGGCGTGATCGCAGCGAGGCCAGGGGGGTCGGTGCCAGCCGCCGGAAGCTGGGAGAGCCCCGAGAAGCTGATCCCGACCATGCCCACCTTGTGGTGGGCGACCCACGACTGGTGAGCGACGATCTCAATGGCGTCGTAGGCGTCGTAGTCGGTCGGGTAGCCGAAGAGGTCGAAGGCCCCGCCCGAGCACCCGGTTCCCCGCATCTGAAGGCTGACGGTGGCGAACCCCGAGACGCGAGCGAGCACGGCCCCGACGTAGGTGGCCGAGTCGGGCAGCAGGTCGGGGTTGCCACAGTTCGTGCAGGGCAGGCCGAGGACGCCGTCGACGAGCGGGGGGATGGGGTCGGTCGGGCCGGCGACGTCGTACCCGGACCATTCGATGACCGTCGGGCACGGGCTGGTGGCCGAGCACGTCTGGCCGTAGGGGTAGCGGACGGTGGCGGCAAGCTTGATACCGTCACGCATCGTGAGGTAGTTGAGCCCCTCGTGCATGGGCTGGCGGGTGTAGAGGGGGGAGTTGGTCGCCGGATTGGCGCCTGGCCGCAAGACGGTGAAGGTCGCGGTCCGACGACCGGTCGTGTCGTCGCGCCACGAGTACCCCGGTCCAGGCTGGAGGTTGCGGACGATGAGCGACCCGAGGGGCCCGGCAGAGCTGGGGTTGTCCGGGTTCGCTACCGGCACGCCGTCCCGCAGGAGGGTGATCCGGTCGTCCGGCCGGGCGCCGGTCAGCCACGCCTCGTCGACCGAGCCGTTGCCGGCGAGCGCCGAAGCCGATGGTGGTCGTGACGTTCCGGCAAGCCCGGTTCGTGGCGTTCCGGCCAGCACAGCCGTCACGTTCGTGAACACCGCCAGCACGGCGGCCAGCACGAGCAGCAACTTCGAGCCGACGACCCCGCTCATGACCATCCCCCTGAGGTTGTGCTGACCACGGTTCTAGCAGGTGGCTCTCCACGGTGCCCTGGGGGGATGACGCACGGTACGTGCGCAAGTCACTTGCGTATAGTCTCCCGGGTATGCCACGGAGCTCTGCTATCGCCGGAGAGGTGCTCGCCATCATGCGTCGGCGCGCCCGGCACTGCTGGACGCTCGACGACCTCCAGGATGACCTGGCGTTCAAGGGTCTCACGCCGAACCCCTCGTCGGTGTTCCGAGCCGTTAGCGGGCTCGAGCGCGAGGGCGCCGTTGTCCGGGTGCCGCTCGGTGACGGACGCGGGCACTACGAGCTGACTGCCGAGCACCACGACCACCTGGTCTGTGACGTCTGCGGCCGGATCGAGCCGCTCACCTGCTCGATCGTCGACCAACTGGCGAGTGATGTCCGGGCCTGGTCGGGTTTTCGCATGTCGGACCATCAGCTCGTCCTGACGGGGACCTGCGCCCCCTGTGCCGGCGACGACGGGTCTACGGCGCATCGAACCGGCCGGTCCGCTTCGGCTGGTCGGCCGGAACGGTCGACGAGGAGACCCACGTGACGGGGGTCCTGGCAGCCATCAACCTGTGGAACCCGACCCACGTCGGCGGGTTCGCCATCGTGGTGACCGCGTTCGTCCTCGGGATGGTGCACGGGGTGACGCCTGACGAGCACACCTGGCCGATCACCTTCAGCTACTCGATCGGTGGCTACTCGAGCCGTCGGGGGATGCGCGCCGGGCTCATCTTCTCGCTGGCCTTTACCGTGCAGCGGGCGATCGCCAGCGAGCTGGCCTATCTCGGCCTGGCCCACTTCTTTATGTTCGCCTCGGTGGACTACGTCGTCTACCTCGTCGTGGGCGCGCTCATGGCGGCCGCTGGCGTCCTCGTCGTCCGGAGACGGCGGACCATCCACCTCCATCTCCCCGGACTACGGAGCCACCCCGTGGACGCCAGCGGTGCCCACGGAGACCTCGACCTCGAAGACCCGCGTCCCTGGATGCCGGCCGTCCACGGCTTCGCGGCAGGCTGGGGGTTCGGAGCCTTCGCGCTCATCGTCTACACCGTGCTCGCTCCCGCCGAGCACGGTGCGGCCTGGGGCTGGGTGCCCGGCGCTGTGTTCGGGCTCGGGACGACGGTGATGCAGGTACTGGCGGGCGGTCTCTTCGGCCTGATCGCCTCGCGACGGGGGCTCGACCCGGAGGCGATCCGGCGGGTGGCGCTCCACACGGCTGGCAACACGCTGACCTGGGGCGGCCTCGCCTTCGTGGTCGGTGGCGCAGTCGGCTTGCTGTTCCCCCACCTTGCCGGCCTCACACTGTCTACCGGGGTCCACGTGCACAACCTGGCCCACTTCGGGATCGCCTTGGTCCTTGTGACCGTCAGCGTCGTCGGCGTGGGGCTCACCACCCTCATCCGGCAGACGCGTGCCGAAGCCCGCCTGGCCAGGGCAGCCCCCCCGGTCGGTGGGCCGGCGGGCTGAGCCGCAACGACCGCCAGACCGCCGCGCTCTCGCCGGCGAGCTGGCGGGAACGCCGGTCGGAGAGCAGCCAGGCTGGGGCGACAGCCGGTCGAGGTCGGGCGGGCGTACGCTGCGGGTGTGGTGTTCGGACTGCTGGTGTCGTGGGTTCTCGGCGGGCTCGTCATCGGCGCGCTCGGTCGGTTGGTGGCGCCCGGACATGCGCGCATAGGCCTGGTGGCGACGTTCCTCGTCGGGATCGCCGGCTCGTTCATCGGCGGTGTGGTCGGCGTGGCGATCGGCGCAGGGTTCCTCGTCCGGTTCCTCCTCGCCGTCGCCGGGTCAGCGGTGATCGTCTCGGCGCTGCATGGCACGAGACACTTCTCACGGCGTCAGTTGACTCGCTAGCCCTGTGGCGACGCCGGTGGGCGGGCGGGGGCCGCACCAGCCCAACCTGCCGGTCGACCGTGACGACGCGGACGGTGCCTTCCGCTCCTGGCGGTTCTGGTTAGTCGTCGTGCTGGCTGGTGCCGGGGCCGGGCTCGGGGCTGGGCTGCTCATGGCCGTCCTCCACGGCGTCCAGCACCTCGCCTACGACTACCACCACGGGGACTTCCAGACCGGGGTCGCCGAGGGGCCGGCGTGGCGCCCCGTTCCCGTCCTGACCATCGCCGGGTTCGTGCTCGCTACGGCATGGGTTCTCTTGCGCCGGTTCGGTGGTCCGGTGCGGGGGCTCGACGACGCCGTCTGGGAGCACCAAGGACGTCTTCGCCCGCTCGACACGGCGGTGAACGCCCTCCTGCAGATCGTGGCCGTGGGTGCTGGCGCCACCCTCGGACGGGAAGGCGCGCCGAAGGAGCTTGGAGCGGGGGTGGCCAGCTCGCTCTGCGACCGAGTCGGGCTCACGCCGGCGCAACGGCAGGTGCTCGTGGCCTGTGGGGCGGGGGCGGGCATGGCTGCCGTCTACAACGTTCCCCTGGGCGGCGCCCTGTTCGCAGCCGAGGTCCTCCTGGGCAGCCTGTCCCTTGCGACGATCGTCCCCGCGCTCGCCATGGCCGGGGTGGCCACTGCCACCTCGTGGCTGCTCCTGCCGGACCAGTCCACCTACGACGTCGGGCACCTCTCGCTCGGCGCGTCCCTCACCATGTGGGCCGTAGCGGTTGGCCTGCTGGCTGGCTTGCTCGGCGCAGGGCTCGTCGTACTCGTGGGCTGGGCGAAAGCCCATGCGACGACGGGGAGGAAGGCCCTCGGTTCGATCACCATCGCCTTCATCGCCGTCGGAGCCGTTGCTGTCGTCCTGCCCCAGGTGCTCGGCAACGGCAAGGACGTGACCCAGTCGGCGCTCTCGGGATCGCTGGCTCTTCCGCTCGTCGCCGCCATCGTGCTGGTGCGTCCCCTCGCCACCGCCGCCTGCCTGCGCGGTGGTGCCGTCGGCGGGCTGTTCACGCCCACCCTTGCCGTCGGGGCGCTGGCCGGCACGCTGGCAGGCCGTGCCTGGGGGGCCGTGTTCCCTGGCGGACCGGTCGCCGGCTTCGCACTGATCGGAGCGGCGGCCCTCTTGTCCGGTGCCATGCAGAGCCCCCTCGCCTCGATCGTGCTCGTCGTCGAGCTGACCCACAGCGGGCTGGGTCTGCTGGTGCCCATCGCCCTCGCTGCGGTTGGGGCAACGGTCGTCTCGCGGATGCTCGTTCCCGCTTCCCTCTACACCGCAGCCGGCTGGTGGAAGGACGGCCGGAGCTTGCCGAGGCGACGCAGGTTGTGGCGACGACCGACGGAGACCTGAACCTCCCAGCAGCGTTGCTCGCCAGCGCCAGCGCCAGCGCCAGCGCCAGCGCCAGCGCCAGCGCCAGTCCGGCTCAGGCAGGTGGCACCCCGCGCCTCCGCGAGGGACCTGGGCGCAGAGCTTCTTCCCCGCTCTCTCGGCTCAACAGGACGGCAGTAGGACCTACTTCACTGGAAGCCCACGCAGAGGCGAACGTGCTGGGCAAGGATGCCGCTCGCCCCGGTACCCCCGGTTGCTACCGAACTACGGACCCAAGGTAGAGCGGCGGGGCAGCGCCGGTCCGCCCGACAGGTCGGCGAGGTCGGTAGCGTTGATGATGGGGCAGGCGGGAGTACCGGGGTCGAGCGGCGGCGCCGACGCCGACCGTCCAGGAGCGGGGGGCCTGGGCGGCTAGAGGGGGGACCCATCGGCGTCGGCACACCGTTGCGGCTTGCTACAGCGCGTTCGTGATGGTGGAGAGGCTCGGCAACGACGACGAACCGGGCAGGCTCGGCAACGACGACGAACTGGGCAGGCTCGGCAACGACGACGAACTGGGCAGGCTCGGCAACGACGACGAACTGGGCAGGCTCGGCAACGACGAAGCGCCGGGTCCGGTCATGCAGACCGAGACGCCCTTGGTCGATGCGGAGACCGACCCACCGTCACCGTTGACGCTCAGCGAACCACCACCCGAGGCCGAGCCTGGCAGTGACGAGGAGGCCGGCAGGCCTGGCGTCGACTCGCACTTCGTGCTCGTCGCTGGGAGCGATGGGGTGCCCGACCCGGAACCCGAGGACGGCAGGGACGAGAGGCCCGACCCCGACCCGGAACCCGAGGACGGCAACGCAGGAGCGGACGGGAGCCCGGCGCTCGTGAGGCAGATGGTGATGCCCTTCGTGCTGGAGAGCGTCACCGACCCCCCGTTGCCGGAGAAGTTCATTGCGCCGCCACCGGACGCGGACCCAGGGAGCGGCAGTGCTGGCGGCGCGGGTGTGGAGAAGCACTTCGTCCCCGCCAGGCTGGACGGGCTCGGCAACGAGGGAGCGGACGGGAGCCCGGCGCTCGTGAGGCAGATGGTGATGCCCTTCGTGCTGGAGAGCGTGACCGACCCGCCGTTTCCGGAGAAGCTCATCGTGCCGCCACCGGACGCGGACCCAGGGAGCGGCAGTGCTGGCGGCGCGGGTGTGGAGAAGCACTTCGTCCCAGCCAGGCTGGACGGGCTCGGCAACGACGACGAACCGGGCAGGCTCGGCAGCGACGAGGCCCCCGGAAGTGCCGGCAGGCTCGGCAACGACGACGAACCGGGCAGGCTCGGCAGCGACGACATGCTGGTGAGCGCGGTCGGGCTCATCGATGCAGTGCTGGCCCCACTCGGTAGGGCGCCTCCCGCCACGAGAGCCATGCCGACGGCGCCAGCCGCTCCACCGGCCAGAGAGACTGCCTTCCACGACTTCATGCTCTACCTCCCTTGGTCTCCGTAACACCGCCGTTCGGTGCCTCGGTTCTGGAGAGGGAACGGGCGGGGGCGGTGAAACCTGCGGTTGAGCCGGAAGAAAATTGGCTCTCCTGCTTGATCCGTGGGTCGTTCACGCAGCTGCTCGACCCGGCAGTGGCGGGCAGTAACCACCCCGATCGAGCAGGGCGAGAGCGATCAGGTGCTCGGGCTTGGCGAACCCGAAGGCCATGCGGTGGAGGACCCGGAGCTTCGTGTTGGTCGACTCGACCAAGG
>JAJZBK010000027.1 GCA_021798955.1 Actinomycetes bacterium | reverse complement strand
CCCGGTAGCGGAGCGTCTGGCAGCGGTCGGTGAAGGTGATGGTGTCGCCAGGGTGCAGGTGGTCGATCCGGCTGAACCACGACACGTCGTGGGCCGACAGCACGGCGGTGCCGAGCTGGCCGGGCCACACGCTGCCGGGGACGTGGCCGACGGCCACGGCGAGCTGGGCGTTGCCGACGCCCTCGACGACCGGTGCCGTGAGGCCGATGGCCGGGGCGCTCAGGAGACCGGCCGGAGCGAGCTTTGTGGTGCCGGTGGGCGCTCCTGACCCCGGCGTACAGGGGGCGCCCGACGCGTCGGCGGCGCGGATCTCGGAGCGGGCCCGAGCCATCAGGGCGTCGCCGACGGTGTGGGAGCGCCAGTAGAACCAGCCGATGTGGCCGGCGATGGCCAGTCCGGCGGCGACGGCGACCAGCGAGAGGACGAGGCCTGCTCGCCGCGCCAGGGGCGACCGGTCCCGGCGCCGGGCGTGAAGCCGCCGTGGGCGGCGGCGGCTCCGTCGCCCACGGCTGTCGACCGACGGGACGGGGACCGGTACAGCCGGGATGGGGACCGGGCGTTGTGGAAACCAGTGTCCCGTCCCTGGCGCCGCCCCCGGCGGCCCGTCGGGCATGGTTCGATCGTCTGGTGCCATGACTACTCCCTGGTCAGGGTACCAGCGTGGGCGACCAGCTCTATGGGCAGCGCCGACGTCGCCACCGTGGGTGGTGCACTCCGCACCAGGCAAAGGTGGCTCGGACCTCGGACCCCGGACCCCGGACCCCGGACGGTAGGGGAGGGCCGACGGGCACCTCCGGCTAGGTTCGACCCCCGATGGGAGCGTATCGATGACCGTGACGGACGAGGCACCCACCTCGTCTGCCGGTTCGGCCCTGCGGCGCTGGTTCGTGCCGGCATGGGGGGGCAGGAACTTCTCCGTGCTGTTCGTGGCCCGGGTGGCCATGAGCGCCGCCCGTGCCCTGGCCGGGGTCGTCGTCCCCGTCTACCTGGCGCTCCAGGGGTTCACCGGGTTCACCCTCGGTCTCTTGTTCTTCGGGGTGGCCCTGTTCAGCGCCGTGCTGTCCTCCTCGGTGGGCCTGACCTCGGACCGGGTCGGCCGGAAAGTGTTCCTCGTCTCCGTGCCGCTGTTGGCGGCCCTCGCCGCTGCCGTCTTTGCCGTGACGACGTGGGTGCCGGCGTTGGTGGCCATGGCCGTGCTGGGAAGCTTCGGCCGGGGCGCCGGGGCGGGTGCCGGGGCAGTCGGCCCCTACCAACCCGTCGAGTCGGCCATGGTCACCGACACCACGCCGGCCGCCCGGCGCAACGACGCGTTCGGTCGCCTGGCGTTCGGGTCGTCGGGCGGGGCGCTCGTGGGAAGCCTCTTCGCCCTGTTGGCCGACGGGCACCACCTGCGGGGCGCAGCCACCTTGGCTGCCTTCCGACCGGCCTTCGTGGCCGCCGCTGTCCTCGCCGCCGTGGCGGGCCTCCTCGCCCTCGCCCTCGAGGAGGTGCCTCGACCGGTCCGGCTGGGGGCACCGGGCGGAACGACGGGGGCTCGAGGTGCCCCGGACGGCGAGGCCGAGCCGATCGGCGCCGGTGAGCCGATCGGCGCTGGTGAGCCGGTGCTCCCGGTCGACGCCGGCGATGTGGTCGAGGTGGGAGGGACGGTCGCCCAGGCGGCGTCGTCGGGGACGGTGAGCACCGTCGGGGAAGACGTCGTCGCAGGCCGAGGCCAACCGGGTGCCCCTCCGAGCGCGTCTTCGGGTACAGGGCCGAGCACCGCCGGCACCCCGAGCGGTCCGCCTCGACGGTGGGGCATGCGCTTCCCCCACCGGTCGCGGCCACTGCTCGTCCGTCTGTGGGCGACGAACGGTGTCAACGGTCTCGCCGTCGGGATGATCGGTCCCTTTGTCACCTACTGGCTGTACCGACGCTACGGGGTGGGCGTGGGGGAGATCGGCATCCTCTACTCGGTGATCAACCTGGCCACCATGCCGTCCACGCTTTCGGCCGCCGGGCTCGCCCGCCGCTTCGGCCTGGTGCGCACCGTCACTGCCGTACGGGTGGCCCAGGCCGTGCTCCTCGTCCCCATGGTGCTCGCCCCGACCTTTGCCTTGGCCGGGGCCGCCTACCTCGTCCGGATGGTCGTCCAGCGCATCGGGCTCCCGCTGCGTCAGTCCTACGTGCTGGCCATGGCCGATCCCGACGAGCGGGCCTCGGTCGCCGCCCTGGCCAACCTGCCCAGCCAGGCGGCCATGGCGGCCAGCCCGGTGCTGTCGGGCTACCTGTTCGACAACGTCAGCCTCGAGCTCCCCTTCGAGCTCGGCGCCGCCTTGCAACTGGTCAACGCCATCCTGTTCTGGGTGTTCTTCCACGGCTCCGCCCCCGAAGAGGAACGCCAGCGCCCACCGTGACGGCCGGTGCTGTCGCGATCGGGGCCGCGATCGGGGCCGCTTTTGGGGCCGGTCGGCGGGCTACCGGTCCACCAGCTCCGTGCGCAGCTCGCGCTTTAAGACCTTGCCGGCCGGGTTGCGGGGGAGGGGATCGCTGCGGAACCAGAACCGCTTGGGCACGTTGAAGGCGGCCAGGCGCTCGCGGACGAAGCGGGCGAGCTCGTCGGCGTCGACCTCGGCGCCCGGGCGCAGGACGACGATGGCGCCGACCTCTTCTCCGAGCACCGGATCGGGGATGCCGATCACGGCACAGTCGGCCACGGCCGGGTGCTCGAACAGCGCCGCTTCGACCTCGACGCAGTAGACGTTCTCGCCACCCCGGATGATCATGTCCTTGGCCCGGTCGACGATGTAGACGTAGCCCTCCTCGTCGACCCGGGCGACGTCACCGGTGTGCAGCCAGCCCGCGGTGAAGGAGCGGGCAGTGTCCTCGGGGCGGTTCCAGTAGCAGCGGACCACGTTCGGTCCTTTGATCCACAGCTCGCCGACCCGCTCGGGGTCGGGAGGCAGGTCGGGCGGCTCGTCGCCGGCGTGGTCCTCGGGCACCACGGCGACGTCGCACACCGGAGCGGGGGGGCCGACGCTGTCGGGCTTGCGGACGTAGTCGTCGCCCGTGTTCATGGTGGTCATCGCCGACGTCTCGGTCAGGCCGTAGCCGTTGGCCGGAGAGCCCACCGGGAAGTGCTCCTTGATCCGACGCACGAGGTCGGGTGGGGCCGGGGCGCCGCCGTAGGAGATCGACCGCACCGAGGAGGTGTCGCGCTTGGCGAAGTCGGGCGAGTCGAGGACCTGCATCACCATGGCAGGCACGCCACCGAAGATGGTGATGTGCTCCCGCTCGATGAGCTCGAGCGCCCGCGCCGGGTCGAAGTGGTGCATCATGACGAGCTTGCCGCCGGCCGCGGTGTTCGACACGAGGATGGCGTGGCACCCGGTGGCGTGGAACAGCGGGACCGACAGCAGGTGGGCGTTCTGGCCACCGCTCACGTCGCTCAGCTGTGCCGTCCTGCGCAGGGTGCCGAGCGTCGACACGAAGAACAGGTTCATCAGGTTGGAGACGCTGTTACGGTGCGTGCCGACGGCCCCCTTGGGTCGTCCCGTGGTGCCCGAGGTGTAGAAGATGGTGGCGTCGTCGTCCGGGTCGATGGCCACGTCGGGGAGCCGGACGTCCTCGGCCGGTGTGCCCACCGCGTCGGGGAAGGGGACGACGGGGACCGGCTCGCCCGAGGAGCGGGGGAGCGTGCCGGCAGCCGGTGCTCGGCGCTTCTCGCCGTCGTGCTCCTCGCTGGTCAGCACCACCGCTCGGAGGTCGGGCAGCTCGTCCACGTGGGGAGCGATGCGCGCTGCCCGCTCCTCGTCGGCGAAGACCACGGCGCTGCCCGAGTCGGCGAGCCCGTAGGCGAGCTCGGGGCCCGTCCACCAGGCGTTCAGTGGGACGACCACGGCACCGGCGACGATTGCCGCCCAGAAGGCCATCACCCACTCGGGCAGGTTGCGCATGGCGATGGCCACCCGGTCGCCCTTGCGGATGCCGAAGCGCCCGGCGAGCTCGTTGCCCAGGGTGGCGGCGATGCGGAAGTGCTCGCCAAAGGTGGTCCGCTCGTCCTCGTAGACGAGGAAGTCGCGTTCGGCGTGCAGGGTCGACAGCTCGAGGACCGTGCGCAGGGTCTCCGGGGCGTTCTTCCAGACCCGGGTGGTAACCCCGCGGATGTCCCGGTGGTCCATCTCGAACATCTGGCCTGGTGCCGTCAGTACGGCCACGGCCTCGGCCAGGCTCGGCGGTGCCTCGGCGCTCCCGGCCCCACCGTCGGCGCTCCCGGCCCCACCGTCGGGGTCACGGCCCGCGGTACCGGGCGTGTCCCCGTCGTGCTCAGCCGTCTCGACCATCGATGCTCCTTCCGGTTCCCCTGTGTTCCCCTGCGACCCGCTCACTGCCCTCCGCCCGAGGTCCACCTGGTGGCCGTGTCCTCGCGCCGCGACGACCCGTCCATCCGCTCATGCCGGGCCCGCTCATGCCGGGCCCGCTCATGCCGGGCCCGCTCATGCCGGGCCCGCAGAACTGGTCTCGGGAGCCGCCGAGGGAGTGGACGGGGAGCGGAAGACGGTGGAACGGTAGTACGCCAGCTCGGCGACGCTCTCCTTGATGTCGTCCATCGCTCGATGACCACCCGCCTTGGCCGGTGCGCCGGCGAGCACGTCGGGGTACCACCTCCGGGCCAGTTCCTTGATGGTGGAGACGTCGACCGACCGGTAGTGGAGCTCGGCCTCGACATCGGGGAGCTGCGCGGCGAGAAAGCGCCGGTCCGTCCCGATCGAATTGCCGCACAGCGGCACGGTGCGCGGGCCGGGGACGTGGGCGCGGATGAACTCGAGGGTCTGACGTCCGGCCTCCTCGAGCGTGACGGTGGACGCCTCGATGGCGGCGAGCAGCCCGCTCCGGGTGTGCATGGCACGCACGTAGTCGTCCATGGCTGCCAGTGCATCGGGCGGCGTGGCGACCACGAGGTCAGGACCCTCGGCCACGATGGTCAGGTCGTCGTCGGTGACCAGGGTGGCGATCTCCACGATGACATGGCGGCCCGGATCGAGTCCGGTCATCTCGAGGTCCATCCACACCAGCACGTCCCGTGACGCTAGTTCTTCGCAGCGGAGCTGCCCAACGTGGCGCCCTGTCTGGGCCTCCGTTCCTCCGCCCCTGCGGGCCCCGGTCCCCACCCCGGGCGCCGAGCCGTGCGGGCTTGGGCCATCGGCCGCCCGGCCGTCGGGCGGCTAGCGTCGAGCTCCGGAGGTGGTGCGGTGCCTGGTGGTCAGGTGCGAGGTGGTCCGGTCGGTGTGGCTCGGGCGGTCGAGGACGAGTCCGGGGAGGTCACCGACGGCGGCAATGCCGCGCTGCGGGTGCCGCTGCGGCGTCTCGATCCGGACCTCCCGCTTCCTTCCTATGCCCGGCCTGGCGACGCAGGGATGGACTTGCGGGCCCGCTGCGGTGCCGTGCTGGCCCCGGGCGGCGGCCGGGCGCTGGTGCCGACGGGGCTGGCTGTGGCCATCCCCGAGGGCTACGCAGGCTTCGTCCAGCCCCGCAGTGGATTGGCCCTTCGCCACGGCGTAACGTGCCTCAACACGCCGGGGCTCATCGACGCCGGCTACCGCGACGAGCTGTGCGTGCTCCTCGTCAACACGGACCGGGCCGTCCCCTACGAGGTCCACCGGGGCGACCGGATCGCCCAGCTCGTGGTCCAGCAGGTGGCGTGCGTGGTCTTCGACGAGGTCACCGAGCTCTCCGAGTCCGAACGCGGCATGGGTGGCTTCGGCTCGACCGGGAGGTAGGTGGGTCCGGCCAGGGCAGGCGGTGGACCTGGCCAGGGCGGTTGGTGACAGGACCTGGGGTGAGCGGTCAGGTCGTCCGGCCGCCCGTCACACCTCTGGCGGCGAGATGGCGAGGACGGCGAGGACGGCGATGGCGAGCGACCAGGGCGTAGGTAACGGCGACGAGCGGGGCGGGCGGAGGCTGTCGGGTGTCGACAGCTTCTTCCTCGGCGTCGAAGCCCCTTCGATGCCGATGCACGTCGGGCTCGCCCTTGTCCTCGAGCCCGGTGGCCAGTCGGCGGCCGGGCTTGCCGCAGACATCGGACGGCGTCTCAGCACGGTGCCCGACCTCAGGGCGACGCTGGCCGGGGTGCCCCTGGGTCTCCAGCGACCCCGCCTCGCACCCCACGGCGAGGTGGACGTCAGTGCCCACGTCCGCACGTGCCGACTTCCGCCGCCCGGTGGCACCGGCGAGCTCGAGGCGCTGGTCGCCGCCGAGATGGCCCGTCCGCTCGACCGACGTCGGCCGTTGTGGGAGGTGGTGGTGGTCGACGGGCTCAGTGGCGGGCGGGTTGCCGTCGTGGCCAAGGTGCACCACGCCCTGGTGGACGGCATGGCCGGCATCGAGACGATGGCGGCGCTCTTCGGCCCGACAGCATCGGCCGGGCACCCCGACGACGGCACCCACCCCGAGGACGGCACCCACCCCGAGGACGGCACCCACCCCGAGGACGGCGTCGGTGGCACCGGCGACGACGGGCCGCCCAACGGGCACCGCAACGGCCCGAGCTGCCTCACTGCAGAGCTCGCCCGGCTGGCGGAGACCGCCTGCGGACTGCCCGACCAGGCGGGCAACGTGGTGCGCGCCATGGTGCGCAGCATGCGCTCGGCTCGCGACCTCAGCCGGGCCAACCGCGACGTCGCCGGCGAGCTACCGCCGTCCCCCTTCCGTGCTCCCCGCACCAGCCTGAACGGTGCCGTGTCCTCGCAGCGGTCCGTGGCCTTGGGTGAGCTGCCAATGGCGGAGGTGGCGCGGGTCCGGCGGGCCTACGGCGGCACGGTGAACGACGTCCTTCTCACCGCGGTGGCGGGCGGCCTGCGTTCGCTGTTCGAGGCGCGGGGCGAGGCCCCCGAAGCGTCGGTGGTGGCCATGGTCCCGGTGTCGGTGCGCTCGACACCGGAGGGTCCCGATGAGGGCTACACCCTGGGCAACCAGCTCTCGGCCGTCCTCGTGTCCCTCCCGACCGGCGTCGAGGACCCGGTTGCCCGGCTGCGCCTGGTGCGGGAGGAGGAGGCGGTGGCCAAGCGCCAGCATCGCGTGATGGGCGAGGACCTCCTCGGCGTCCTCGCCGAGGCGTTCGTCCCCGCGGTCACCGCTCCGCTGGCCCGGCTGGCCACCGACCTCCGGGCGTTCGACCACCTGCCGCCGTTCGCCAATCTCGTCGTGTCGAACGTCCCGGGCCCGACCGACGGGCTGTCGGTGGGCGAGGCACGGGTCGTCTCGGCGTACCCGCTCGGTCCGGTCGCTCACGGGATCGGGGTGAACGTCACCGTCCTCTCCTACGGCGAGACGCTGTTCGTCGGCGTCGTGGGGTGCAGGGAGCTGGCGCCGGACGTCGCCCGACTGACCGCGGGCATCCGCGCCGACCTCGGCCGCTTGGTCGCCGCCGCCGAGCTGCGACAGCGCCCCGTGCCGTGGTGGCATCGCGATCTCGTCGCCGGGGCGTGAGCGTCCGTCACTGGTCGATCCCCGCCCGAAGCCGCCAGGTTGCCGGCAGCCCGGCTGCTAGAGTGAGGCTCGTCGCGGACGTGGCTCAGCTGGTAGAGCATCACCTTGCCAAGGTGAGGGTCGCGGGTTCGAATCCCGTCGTCCGCTCTCGTGTCCCGTATTCGAACTTGGGGACGTTGAAGATGTCGTCGAAGGGTGGCCGGTACTCCTTGTGGCAGATCTGCCCGTCTTTCACGTCGAGCCGTTCGAACACCGCGGCGTTGAACTGCTTGCGGGTGCGGTCGCTGGCCTTGCGGTAGGCGTCGCCGCAGCGGGTGGCGAAGGTGGCGGCCAGCTCCAAGATCTCCTGCCACTCGGTGAGGTTGGCGTCGAGGTCGGCGAGACGATCTTGGGCCGCGGTGAGGTCGGCGCCGATGCGGGCCTGCTCGACCTTCAAGGTGGTGACGTCGATGGCGCCGCTGTAGTAGGCGTCGAGGAGCTTGCGCCGTTCGGTTTCGGCCTTGGCGACCCGGCGGGTGAGCAGCTCGCGCTGGGCGGCGTCGGCACGCTGGCGTTCGATCACCTCGGCGTCCATTTCTTCGCGTAGACGCTCGGCCCAGGCTGCCGGTAGCTGGATGGCGGTGTAGAGCTGCTCGACTTGGGCTTCGAGATCGTCGGCCGCTCTGTAGCGCTCCCGGCAGGTGCCGGCGGGATCGTTCTTCTGACCGAGGCAGAAGAAGTAGGTGTAGCGGCCCTTGGAGTGCTGGATGGAGAGGCGCCGCCCGCACACCCCGCAGTGCAGGACGCCTTTCAAGTAGTGGGGGTGCTTGCGCTCCCGGGTGCCGCGCACCGATCGGGCCGCGAGCAGCTCTTGGACCCGGCGGAAGGTCTCGGGGGTGGTGAGCGGCTCGTGGAGGCCGGGGTGCTCGACGCCACCCCAGCAGACGATGCCGATATAGACCGGGTTGGCGAGGATCTTGGCGAGGCCCTGCCAGGTGATCGCCTTGACCGGCCGGTCCCGCCTGCCGCGGTTGGTGAGGCCCCGATGTCCGAGCTCGCCCGCCAGGCGCTGGAGGGTCCACTCGCCACTGGCATAGTGCTCGAAGGCCACGGTGACAAGCTGAGCGCGATCGGGGTCGGGAACGATGCGAGCCACCTGGCGTCCGGCGATGATCTCCTTGACGTTCACGTAGCCGATCGGCGCTCCGTGGGGGAAGCCGCCGAGCTTGGCCTTCTGCACCATGCCCTTTTTGATCTCGGCCGCCAGGTTGGCCGAGTAGAACTCAGCCATCAGGGCGTGGATACCTTCGACCAACCTGCCCGAGGCAGTCTCCTCGACGTTCTCGGTGACCGACACGAGCGCCACATCACGGCGTCGCAGCACGGCACGGATCGCCACGTGGTCCTCCATATTGCGCGCCAAGCGGTCGATCTTGTGGACGACCACCGCGTCGACGTCGCGCTCTTCGGCGATGCGGGCCAGCATCGCCTGGAGCTGGGGGCGCTCGGCGCTGCGGGCCGACTCGCCCCGATCCGCGTACTCGTCGACCAGGTCCCAGCCGGCGTCTCGGATATGGCGGGCACACGCCTCTCGTTGGGCGGGGATCGAGAAGCCCTCCTCGCCTTCGCCCTTCTCGGCCTGTCCGCGGGTCGAGACCCGCAGGTAGATCACACAGCGCATCGCATCACACTCCTTGCCTCGATCCCCTCCATGAGGGCTCCGTCCGTGTCAGGTTGCAAGTCCCTCCCGTCAGCTCGCCTCCTCGCTCCATTGGCCCGCCCGGCGGTAGTGGGCGGCTTCGGCCAGGCGGGCGGCCTCGGCCAGGCGGGCGGTCGAGGCAGCGGACCGGGGCCAGCCGGCGAGGTCGATGAGGCGCAGCCGGGTCCCGTCGGCGTCGAGCGGCGCCCACACGGCGTCTGTCGGCCGGACGGCGCCGGGTTGGGTGGTGGTGGCAATCGCCAGGCCCTCGCCGGACAGCGCCGCCCTGGCGCCGGCCTCCCGGCGCGGGCCGGGCACGACGACGAGCACCCAGAACGCCACTCCCCAGGCGGCTTCCAGGCGGGCGAAGTCGGCGGCCTTGGCGGCCAGGCGGCCGAGGGGCTCGCTGCCCCGGTCGTACTCGAGGCAGAAGGTGACCGATCTGTCGGCCTCCTGCCACACGCCGAGACCGTCGGGACGGACCACCTCGCCGAGGACCGCCTTGCAGTAGCGCTCGCCCCACCAGGTCACGAGTTGGGCGGCGGGGTCGTGGCGGGCCGCGGCCACCAGGCGGACGAAGAGGTCGTTGGTCCCGACGGTGTGGGCGAGACGCTGGCTCATCGCGATCGACAGCGCCTGGTCGGTCCGCCAGCGGACCTTCACCTCCCGGTCCGGGTCACGGTTGGCCATCACCGCCACCACGTAGGCACCGAGTTGGTCGAGCACGTAGTGGTACTCGCCGCCACGGCCCTGGCGCAATGGTCGGAAGCGTTCGACGAGACGAAGCTCGTAGAGGCGGGTCATCCGGTGCTGAGCGGTGTTGCGGTCACCGAAGAACATGGCATGCACCTGGCTGGTGGTGAGCACGCGATGCCAGCGAAGGAGGCGAAGGAGCTGTCGATCACGGTCGGTCAACGAGGACGCCACGTCGAGGACCAGCCGATCGCTCACCCGGCCCGGCCGGCGCCCACGGCGAGAAGACACCGCAGTCATGCACAATCACCCATACAGTCGGGGTTCACCACTGGCGGGGATGCAGCCCCTCCCACGTGCGAGGACGCGACCCCAGAGGGGGTCCGCCCAGGAGTGGCGGGAGAACGGAGCCCATAACGGAGCCCCAAACGGACGGGGTGAACGACCCCCTTCTCGGGCATCCGCAACCCACCTCCACTGCTCGGGCAGTCCACCCGAAGCGGGTCTCGCCGGGCGGCGTGCACCTCGGCTGCCACCGACAGCAGCGCCCGGGCGAGCGGGCGCAGCGCACCGGGCGGTGGCGCGGCGGTGTCGCCTGCCTGGCGGCAGTCCGGCCGCTCACCGCTACCGCGTCGGCGCTCCGGTGGCGACGCATTGGCAGCAGATCCCTCCGGCCGGGCGCCGACATGCTCGATCGCCGCGGCGCTCCCACGACTCGCTTGCGGATGGCGAGGGTTCCCGGTCCGCTGGGGTTGCGGATGGCGGGGGTCACCATCGCCAGGTCCTTGCGGGTGGTGGGGGTCGTCTTCAGCACGGCGTTGCGGATGGCGGGGTAACTGCGCTGTCCGGTCGGCCAGAGGCTCTCCGCCACGGCGGGAGCGAGAGGCAGCCGGGCGCGCCTTCACTTGGCGATCCCCGTACACGCGGCGAGGACGCCGACGAGCCGCCAAGCGCGGCGATCGGCCGGCGTGGCCCACACCGGCTCGGTGGCGAGCCCGACCGGGTGGGGCTCGACGACCCCGACCACCACCCGACGTTGCGCCGTCGCGATGGCCTCTTCGTCGAGGTGGCGGGCCGCGGGGGCCGCACCGAGCGTCTCGGCCGCAGCGAGCACCCGCTCTGCGACCCGTGGCGTGCGGGCGAGGACGGCGAGGACCGGCGGGCACCGCTCTGCGCACGACGAGGTGAGGTAGCCGGCGAAGCGGGCCAGCACCGCAGCCAGCCGGGCGGCGGGCACACGCTCCACGCGGGCGACAACGAGCATCGTCACTTCGTTGCCGCCGAGCGCGACGGTGAGCTCGGCCTCGGCCGGAAGCGCACGGAGCGTCCCGGTGCGAGGGTCGTCGTAGGGGAGGCCGGAGGGGAGGCGCCGCCAGCCGATCAGTTCGAGGGCGACTCCCTTCCCGTGGTCGCGCACGGCCAGCCACAGCTCGCTGAGTGCCGCCGTCGCCTGCACGCCGGCAAGGTCATCGCTTCTCGCGCCGGGTTTCTCGGCACCGATGGCAGCAGCGCCGAAGGCGGTCAGCCAGCAGTGATACGGGCTGGTGCCGACCTCACGCGGGGGGCGGACCCGGTTGAGGAGGCCGTCTCGGTAGAGCAGGCCGAGACGGTACTGGACCGTGCGCTCGGGCGCCCCGGTGAGGCGCACCAGCTGGCCCGAGGTGAGCACCTCGTGGGTGCCGAGCAGGGCGAGGAGCTGGCGCTCGGTTGACCGGAGCACTCGGACCGGCGGCTCGGCCTCGGATCCGGCAGCCGGTGGCGGGTAGGACGAAGCAGGCTCGGCCCAGAAGCCTGGGCACGAGAGAACCACCTTTGACATGGGGTTTTGCAACATGGGCCGTGTGCCCACGACCGGCAGCGTCACCAACGAACGAGGTATGAGACCTCGATCCGGCTGCGAAGTCAAGGGGTCTGGCGAAGATTTCCGGGTCTCTCGGTTTCCGTGGGGGACGAGTGCGGGGATCCAGAAACCAGGTCGCTGGCGAGTTTCCACAAGTCGGAGAGAGGTCGGCCGTCGGCGTTCCCAGAGGCACGCGCAGCCCTCCGTCAGGAGTTGAACCCTGCCATCCAAGTGCGCCTATCGCTCAGACCGTGCCGTAGCCCTCGTGGACACCTTGGTCCCACTCGCTCCCAGAGGACTCGCCGGCGTAATGGAGTCAGCCGCTCCTATTTGCTACTGCTGTACCGTGATTGACCACGCACATGGTGTGAGAACGTCAAGGCTATAGGTGCCCGGTCCTGGATACTGCTGCGTACCGGCGTTGCTCACATCGAAAAAAGTAATTGCTGGAAACTGAGAACCCGCTGACGTACTGTGGTCAGATACTGTGACCTCGAAGTGCCCCTGGCCGCCAGTCGGACAGCTATCGAAGCTCCAATTGACTGTCCATGACTTCTCAGTGACTGTGAATTGTCCAGTCGTCTTATCTCCAAGTCCTGCCTGCTGGAGCAATGTCACATTGCTTTTCGTGGGACTCGAACTCGCCGTCGTTGATGTAGTCGTTGACGCAACGGCCGCAGACGTTGGGCTGTTGCTGTTGGTAGTACTTGTACAAGCTGCTAGAACAACCGCCGTGGCTACTAGAATCATAACGAACCTGGCGTCAAGCCCACCTATGCTGTTGCACAATCCGCGGCGCCGGTGACTCCTGCGCGGGCTCATGTCGAATGATATCTGGGCTGGTCAGAAGATCGCCAATCCTCTACATAGAAAAGCCGAGTCATGGATCGCTTGAACCTAAGCACCACGATTAATCCCGAATAACGTATTGTAGTGAGTCAAGTCGAGGTTGTCGAAGTCACCGGGGCTCAATCCATTCGGCCCCTCCGCCCATTGCCACATAAGGCCTTGATTAGTGCCGCTGCTCTGTCCTCCGAAAAACTGAGCACTCGTCCCTCCAGGACCACCAGAGAGCGCAGTGGTCGGACACGGTGTCGACGGACCGTAGTCACCCTCGCTTGTCCACTCGGCCTGCGCCACGCTCGAGCCACCCTGAATTTCCGACCAGATCGTGGGGGACGAATAGACGCCAACATTGGTGCCCGCTCCCTGAAGTGCTTGATAGAAGCCCGCCCAAACCAACTCGTTAGCCGCCAAAGCCAACGAATTGGCAGGGGCAGGATAGAACCACCCAAAGTACGCACCGTTCCCTGGTTGTATTTCAATATCTGCCATGATAAATAGAAATGCCAGCGACCCGCCTGTCGCGGCCTGGGCAGCGTTGAAATCGTTGGTCGCATATATAGCCTGATCAACTCCCCACTGATAGGCCGATACGCCACTGGGCGCATTTTGGCCACCCGACAGGAAGTAGTACTCGCCAGCACCGACTCCGTGACCTGCATTGTATTCGGCGCTAGCGTCGTTTATGAAGTTGACATTGTCTGTCGAATTTGTGGATGGTGGAATATAGGTGGTCCCCCCGTATGCAGAAGAACCGACCTCCCCGACATGAGGATCATAAGTCTGAGTCGGACTGCAGCCTGGCTCGAAGGCCCCAAAACCGTTCACCGTGGGTGCTGGTGCACTCCCATCGCTACCGACAATGCTGATGTCACATGCCGCAAGCACCAACACGCATGGTGCCAAAACAAGGGCCAATCGACATCGGCGGCCGAGGGTGCGTGGCCGACGAAATATCCGCATACCCGTATCTCCTATCACATTGATACCCGGCCAAGTAATCCGCCAACCCAGGAGCGAACTCGCGTGATCTAGTTGTACGAACTAAACCCCCGTCGGAGCCGCTCGGGGCCCTCATCAATTCAGGCGCGATCGGACTCTGGACTCTCAAGGGCTATGCATATTCTCCCACACTGTTTTCTTGCTCGAACGGAGAAACACCAACTATCCCACCACACGGGCTCCATTGTGACTGAGCATGGGACATCTGTGCTAGCGACACCGGAATGCTGACCTCGCTCCCAGGAATGCTTAATGAGAGTGAAGTGGCTATCGGACAAGAAGCGGAACCACTTCCGCCTGATCTAAACTGAACCAGGAATGATGCTTGATACTGTGTCCCTACCGCCACAGGCTGCGGCTTAGGTGGGCTCCCTAGAGTCGCCCCATCGCCTTCTGTTGTAGGAATGACGGCCGGCCCAGTAAAGGTAAGCGTTGGATATCCGGAGACATAACAGGGGATCGAAGATCGCAGCGATACAATGTCCTGCATAAGACCCATACCGACATAAGGTCCAAATCCGGTGACGGACGCCTGAAGTGTTTGGCCGACTGTCGAGCATGAAACCGAAGGAATACTAACTGACACTGCTGGGGGCCGACTGATCGGAGTGGGCGTGCCAGCCTGTACTCCAGCAGAGGGCCCAGGCAGAGCGGGGAGACTGCTCGGTGCTGGTGGGGTAGTGGAGGCGGTCGGCCCCTGGCTCGTGCCAGATGACTTGGACGGAACCGTCCCCGGAACGACCGACGAGGCCACTTGGCTTGTAGCTACGGCCTTTGTCGACGACGACAGCGACACCGTTGCAAGCGCTCCGCCAACCACAATGACCAACACGACTGCAAGGAAACCTCTTAGTTTCACAACATCCCACCTCGGCCGGTACTCTCAGCGCCCCCGATTCACCCTCTTGATCGTATGCCCGTTATACTTGGCCGTCAAGGTTCCAAGGCTCGACATATGACACCGACCAGATAGCTGAGCTGCTCGCGCAGTTCGTCCGGGTTCGAATAACGACAACACAGCAGCTCTCGGAATTCGCTGCTGTCGTTGCCGGTCGAGGCCGCAGTGGCGCGCTGAGCTTGGTGCGACCACCAGCTGCGACCACCAGCAAGGTTCCTGCTCGATACCAGCATGGTGAAGCGGCTCCAGTACCTCGAAGTCCGCAGCGTGATCGAACCGTTGGCGATCGAGGGTGAGCCGGGGCGTCCGAGCATCTGCGAGCTCGAGGTGGGCTAGTTGGCGCGCCACGCGCAGGAGCGGGACCAGCTCGTCGGGGCACGCGACGCCGTGCAGGCGGTCGACAGCACTGCTGCCCATCGTCGCCGTGCGCTTCGTCCAGCGCCTGCTGGCCGCTCGCCGTCAGCAGGGACGCAAGCTCCCAGACCTCTTGCTAGCCGCTGTTGCGAGGCGCTCGGGGCCATCGTCCTCCACGATGACGCCGACTTCGATCTCATCGGAGCGGTCACCGGACAGCGCTGCCAGTGGGTCGTTCCTGTCGGCAGCACTCCGTGAGCACCGTCATCCGGCGGGTGATCTGCTCGGCGCGAGGCGCCTGTGAGCAGGCGGTGGGGTCCCTGGCTGTCCGAACTAACGTGCCACACGGTGACGGCGCGACGAAGTATTCCGGTGCTGCTGGCGGCGGTCCTCGTTGCCGCAGCCGGCCTCGGACTCGGGCTCGGGCTGTCCGAGGCGCCGGCGAGGTCGGATGCTCACCCACTGGGACAGGGTCGAAGCTCAGCGCTCCTGACGAACGAGCGACCCGCCCTGGCCACCGTGACGGCCGCGGTCGTCGGTGGGAGGTTCGTGGCGCCGGTGACCTTGGGCGGGTTGACGGTCGACCCGGCTCCGGCGCGGACGACCCTGGCGCCGCTCGGCCTCGATCGTTCGGCCGCCGCCAGGCTGGTTACCTACACGGGGGGGATCGGCGTCCTGGGCCCACCTGATCCCGTGGTGACGGTGGGCTTCGGCTTGGTGACGCTCCGCGGTGCTGCCCGACCGGCGGGCACCCCGGTGCTGCAACGGACCCCAGCGTGGGTGGGGATCGTCCTCGGTGTCAACGGAGGGGCGTACAACTGCCCGGCCGAGCGCGCGGCGGTGCCCCGTGGGCCGGTGGTGCCCGAGGACCGAGCGGTCCTCTTCACCGGCCAGGACGGCCGGGGCGCCGTCCTCTACGACACCGGTGGGAGCTCGCCGTGCGGCGGCTCGCCCATACCCCCGACGCGTTCGGTGGCCATGGCTGTCGTGCCGGTGGCGTGGCGGCAGCTCGGTCCGGCCGGGCCGACCACGACGGTGAGCTACCAGGCTCCGCAGTGCGCCCAACTGAGCGGGGTCTCCGCCTCCGGCGACGTCCGCACGGGTGTGTACCACGTCGAGGTCGACGTCACCTTTCCCTTCGCTCGCACCGCTTGTGACGCCGTGAAGACCTTCACCACCACGGTGACCGTGTTCCCGGGGTCGGTCGGCCCGGGGGCACCGTCGCCGCCCACCACGGTCGTGCTGGTGCCGAGCAGCGCGCCGGATGCCGTGCCGGCTCTCCTCGTCGGCTCGCGCTCGTAGCCGACTGTTATCGAGCGCCATGCTGGTTGACGACCACCGGACCGCCTGAGTCGTCGAGGGCGGTCGCCAACGACCGGCTTCTTGGCGGCGCCACCGTCGCCGAGGACGAGGCACGGGGCTGGCAGGTGTGCCCGGAGGGGCGCGTTCGGGACAGCGTGGGCGTGACCTGGTGCGGGCGGGCCCGTGCTCGTGGTAGGCAGGGCCCATGGAGCAACGAGCTATCGGGTCGCTGTCAGTCACCCTCGTCGGCCTCGGCACCAACAACTTCGGCATGGGGATGACGGCGGAGGCGGTGCCTGGGGTGGTCGACGCCGCGCTCGACGCCGGCGTCAACTTCTTCGACACGAGCGACTCGTACGGCGAGAGCGAGGAGCGCCTCGGTGCGGCCCTCGGGCGGCGCCGCGACCAGGTGGTCATCGCCTCCAAGTTCGGGAGCCCCGTGCGGGGCGAGGACGGGACCGGCGGGGCGCGCCCCGAGTACGTTCGCCGTGCGGTGGACGCCAGCCTCACGCGGCTCGGCACCGACCACATCGACCTCTACCAGCTGCACCGCCCTGACCCGTCGACCCCGATCGCCGACACGCTCGGAGCCCTGGCCGAGGCGGTCCATGCCGGCAAGGTGCGCGAGATCGGCTGTTCGAACTTCACCGCCGAGCAGCTTCGGGAGGCCCAGGTCGCCGCCGGCGCCGGGCCCCGGTTCATGAGCGTGCAGAACCACCTCAACCTGGTGCACCGCGCCGACGAGGTCGAAGTGCTGCCGGTGTGCGAGGAGCTCGGCATCGCCTACCTGCCGTACTTCCCACTGGCAAGCGGCGTGCTGACCGGCAAGTACCGGCGTGGCGAGCAGCCGCCAGTGGGAACGCGGCTCGAACGGTGGGGTGAGCGCGCCGCGAGCGTGCTCGACGACGACACCTTCGACGTCGTCGACGCACTGACAGCCTGGGCGTCGGCGCACGGGCACCCGCTGGTCGACCTGGCCTTTGCTTGGTTGGCGGCCAAGCCGGCGGTCGCCTCGGTCATCGCCGGTGCGACCACCCCCGAACAGGTGGCCGCCAACGCGTCGGCCGGGGCCTGGGTGCTCACCCCTGCCGAGGTCGCCGAGGTAGACGCCCTGCTCGCCCGGGTCGGCTAGTGCCTTGACCACAACGGTTCGCGCTCCTTCGCCCTGACAGAGAACCCCGAGGGCGATGGTCGGTGCCCAGGGAGCGGGCGTCGCGCCAGTAGGCGGGTCGTCCCCAGCGACGCTGTCGCTCGGCGCGGATCGAAGCCCGGTCCTTGCACTGGCCAGCGAGCACGTAGGGGCGCTTCGGGTTCGCGTTGTGCCAGGCGAGGTGGGCATGGGGGCGCTTGGCGAGGACGAGGCGGCTCGGGTGGTGGATGCCGCCCCACCAACGGCCGCGTCGAGGGGATGAACACGAAGGTGCGCCTCTTCGTCCGGCGCGCCTAGGCGTCCATGTCGCGGAAGCGGCGCTCGCCCTCGTCATGCTGGCATGCGGCCCGATCGACCTCGACCTTCCCCCACGAGCGATTCCACGATCAGTTGGCGGCTTGGTTCACGCCAGGGTCAGGAGAGCCGGTGTTCCGCACCGCCGGGTTCGCCCTGTTCGGGGACCCTATGGCGCGGTCGTAGTCGGGACAGAGAAACCGACTCCGGCGATCGCGTAGGCCGGCAGCGTGATCGTGGTGCCAAGGGTGCCAGCGACGCGCTTCAGGCCCGAGACGGTGGTGGTAGGAGCACCGCTGATGGAGATGGTGGCGGCCCCTGGCGACAAGCCAATGCTGGTGCCAGTGGACAGGGTGACGGACTGGTTGGTCAGGTTGACCAGGACCGTTCGGGCGTCGTTCGGGCCGTCGAACGACACTCCGATCACCCCGGCGGCGCCATCGGGCAGCGTGGGGGCCGAGCTAAAAGAGAGCGGCGTAACCTTGTACGCCCGAGCGGAGGCGTTGGTCAAGACCATCAGCGCTACTCCCGCCACTGTCGGTTGCGGAGCCGGGCCTGAGGTGAAGGCCCCTATGGAGGAAGAATTCGAGAACAGATCCCAGTAGTCGTCCAGCTGCACCCGGGGCGACTGATCGAACAGGGACAGCATCTCGGCCACGTACAGCCCGTGGAGCCAGGTAATGCCTCGAGCTGGAGTACCGGCCGAGAGGCCCCGCTGGGACAAGTTGAACTCGGTGAACCAGATCCGATATCGGCTGGGAATGCCTGCCATCACCTGCTCGGTGGATCGCCAGCTCGTTTGAGCAGTGGCAAGAACCTGGGCCGGATCAGAGTGCTTGCCGATCGGGGTGACGTAGTCGTGCAGCGTGACTGCGTCGATGTCCGCGCCAGCGACCGACAGCAAGGTCGAGTTCCACGACTTCTCGCGTGCCGTGTTTTGTGGGAGAGACCCGACCGCAGCGATCTCGGCATCGGGGAACGCAGCTCGGATCGCGGGTGCCCATCGCGCCACGGTACTGGCATAGGAGGCTGCGGTCGGGAACACCTTCAGGTACGTGCTCGTTGCCAGGTAGAACTCGTTGCCCAACTCGACATAGCGCACCGGGATCCCCAACTGTTGGGCGGTGTGCAGCAGGAGCAACTGGTCCGGCAACGTCGAGGTGAGCAGGTTCAGGTCGAACACGGGAGTGGTCCCGGTCTCACGGACGATACCGAGCAGGGTCTGTAGGGTGAACCCGTAGTCACGGACCCGAGCCGGCTTCAACGCGCCGGTGCCGGACGTCGTCGCGGGCTGGTTCACCGATCCGTCCTGCCAGTCCCAGTAGTTCGAGATTGCTCCGCCCGGATAACGGATCGTTCCCCCCTGATAGTCTTGCAACGCGGCGATCACCCCGGGTGCGGTGAACTCCTGATCGACCCCGGAGTAGTCCAGGTTTGACCCGTTGATCGGTCCTGTCAGTACCGTCGGTGGTCCCGCCCGGACCCCGACTGCGGCAGCAATTCCCACGCTGGAAGACTGGCGTGCCATCCCAGTGGCAGTGCACCCGGCGAGGAGCAACACCGATACAGCACCCACGACAACGTGCACTTTCCCGAGCATGGTGCTCATCATCCGCCTCGCGTATGAGCTGTTCGTTACGAGAGCGTTGGTAACCGGTGAGAGCTCCGTCGCGCTGCGAGCGGATCAATCACCTACGCCCTGGCTCCTGAACCCCCGCTGTCGGCAAGGTTGGGGGTGCCGCCGGCCACCTCGTACGACCACAGCTCGGAGGCCGCCGACACCGGTCCCCCGTGCGGGGAGGGCCGGTCAGCACCGGCGTGACCGTGGGCGAAGGCAGGGGAGGCCACCCATGCTTCGAAGGCAGCCTGGTCGCGCCAGCGGGTGACCACCAGCCACTGGGTCCGTTCGTCGGTGGGTCGAAGGAGCTCGAAACCCTCGAAGCCGTCCTGGCCGTCGACGGCACCCACCCGGGCGGCGAAGCGACGGGCGAGCTCGTCGCCGGCGTCTTCGGGGACGGTGATGGCGTTGATCTTGATCACGGTCATGCCCGAATCACAGCAGATGGCGGGCTGCCGGGCCGGTCGGGTGGCACCGCCGGGCACCGTCGGGGACCACGACGAGTGCCGTCGGTGGTGCAGGATGTCGCTATGGCGCCCTCCCGTGTCGGTCGGCTCGGAGGGGACACCGGTCCGGTGGGCAGCCCTGGCCAGTCCGCCGCCGGTGGGTTCCTCGTCCACCGGTGGCACGACCGTGCCGTGGTGGCGCTCGCCCTGGCCGCCGTTGCCTCCGGGTTCGGCCAGTTCGGAGTGGTCGCCGCGCTGGGCAGCGTGGCCCGCGGTCTTGGCCAGGTCTCCCACGGAGCGACCCTGGCCGATCAGGCCGGGTTGTCGGGGACCGTGCTCGGAGTGGGGCTCGGTGTCATCCGGTTGGCCTCCCTGGGCAGCCTCGTCGTCACCGGGTTGGCCGACCGGTTCGGGCGACGGACCATGCTGCTGGCCGCGGTCGTCATCGGCCTGGTGACGACCAGTGCGGCGGCGCTCAGCCCCACCTTCTGGTGGTTCGTGGTCATCTTCGCCGTGGGCCGCCCCTTCCTCAGCGCGGCGAACGCCCTGACCCAGGTGGCCGCGGCCGAAGAGACCAACTCGACGGGACGGGCTCGGGGTGTGGCGGTGGTGACCGCCGGCTACGCGGTCGGGGCGGGAGCCGTGGCGATCCTGCACAGCCTGGCCGCCGGAGCACTTGGGTTCCGCGGGGTCTTCGCCCTGGCCCTCGTCCCGCTGCTTGCTGCCCCGATGTTGTGGCGGTGGGTCGAGGAGCCGGACCGCTTCGTCGCCGCCGGCAGCGCCCCCCGGGCAGTGCCGGTGTGGGGCGCCGTGGGCCGCCGGTACCGGGCCCGGGTGCTCGCCCTGGTGGTGCTGGCCTTCGCCGTGTCGTTCGTGACCGGTCCGGCCAACAGCTTCGTCTTCCTCTACGCCCAGGACGTCCTCCACCAACAAGGTCTGGTGACGGCGGCGATGGTGGTCGGGGCCGGCGTGTCGGGCCTGGGTGGCCTGTTGGTCGGGCGGTGGTTGGCTGACCGAGTCGGTCGCCGGCCGACCGCCGTGGCCGGGATGGTCGGCCTGTGCCTGTGCGGCACCCTCGCCTACGCCGGTGGAGCGGTGTCCCTGGTGGTGGGGTACGTGGTCGGCGTGCTGGCCGGTGGCATCTTCGCCCCGGCCATCGGTGCCCTGTTGAACGAGCAGGTGCCGACCGAGGTGCGGGCGTCGGTGGCCGGTTGGTTCGGGGCATCCGGCGTGCTCGGGGCCGTCGCCGGCCTGGTCGTCTTCGGCGCAGTGGCCAATGGGCACGACCGGTTCTCGACCGCCGCCGTGCTCACCTTTCTTCCGGTGGTGGTCTTCGCTGCCATCTTCTACCTACTACCCGAGACGCTCGGCAAGGAGCCGGAGGAGCTCTGGGGCCCGGAGTGAGGTCGTGCCCGACCGCCACGGATCTGCGGCTCCACATTCCCACGGTGCTCCGGGGCGCTCGGCGCGCTACGGTCGTCGGGCGTGGACTCCGTGCTGGAGCGACGTCGGCTGGGTCGGACCGAGCACGACTCGTCGGTCGCCGTGCTCGGGTGTGCCGCGTTCAGCTCGTCGAGCCCTGACGAGGTGGCCGTCGCCGTCGCCACCGCCCTCGACGCAGGCGTCAACCACCTCGACGTCGCTCCGAGCTACGGCGAGGCCGAGCTGCTGCTCGGCCCGGTGCTCGAGGGCGTACGCGACCGCTTCTTCGTGGCCTGCAAGACCCAGCGTCACCAGGCCGACGGTGTCCGCAGCCAGCTCGAGGAGTCCCTCCGGCGGTTGCGGTGCGACCACGTCGACCTCTACCAGTTGCACGCCGTGACCGACCTCGAGGAGCTCGACCGACGTGCCGGTGCCGTCGCCGCCGCCCTCGCCGCCCGCGACGAGGGGCTGTGCCGCTTCGTCGGCATCACCGGTCACGAGCTCACCACTCCGGCCGCCCAGCTCGAGGCGGTCCGCCGCTACGACCTCGACACGGTCATGTTCCCGGTGAACCCGAGGCTGTGGGCCGAGGAACAGTACCGGAGCGACGCCGAGGCACTGCTCGACGAGGCCCGACGGCGCGACCTCGGGGTGATGGCCATCAAGGCGGCCGCGGCTCGTCCGTGGGGAGGACGGCAGCGGACGGCCACGACCTGGTACGAGCCCTACCGTGATCCGGCGGAGGTGGCTCGTGGCGTGCGCTTCGCCCTGTCGGTGCCCGGCATCCACGCGTTCTGCACGCCCGGCGACACCTCGCTCCTCCCGACGGTGTTGGGCGCAGCCCAGTCCTTCGAGCCGTTGGACGGTCCGCAACGGGCCGAGGCGTCGCGCTCGGTGGTCGACGAGCCGCTCATCTTCCCCATGCCCCACCCCTGAGCGCCCATGCCCCACCCCTGAGCGCTGGCCGGAACCCCGACTAGACCACGGGAGGACGGCCTACGCCGCCGACGCACAGCACAGGGCCGCCGGGGCACAGGGCCGAGCCACAGCGCAGGGCCGCCGGGGCACAGGGCCGAGCCACAGCGTGGGCCGCCGGGGCACAGGGCCGGGCCGCAGCGCAGGGCCGCCGGTGGCGGCGCCGGTCCTCAGCACGATCGCACCACAAAGACCGCCTTCAGCAGCGCACCCCACTGGTAGACGAACAGGTAGGGGGCGTCGGCCCCGACCGCGCTGGCCGGCGCAAGGTAGACAGTGCCCGAAAAGCACCGATGCAGGAGGATGCCGGCACGAGTGGCCTGGAACCGTCCGGGCACGACCAGCAGGCGGTGCCAGTGGTGGCGCGCCGCCAGGCGGGCGACGTGCTCCGCCTCGCCCCGGGTGTCGACGGGAGAGGGGACGAAGCACGCCACGGCGACACCGGAGAGCCTCGGGCAGGGGATGGTCGGTCGCGCCCCCAACGAGATGATGACGGTGCGGGCGTACCCCTCGCGGGCCAGGCGGAAGGCCGTCGCCACCCGCGGGCCGGCGCCGGCGAGCACGACGATGGCGTCGGCCTGTTTCGGGCCGCTCACCGACGGCCAGACGATGAGGCGTGCCGACGCGGCGACGAGCACCACCAGGGCGAGCGCTGCCGTGAGCAGGAGGCGGCGTCTCCACCGACGTCTCCTCCCGGACCTGGGTGCCCGGCTCGGGGTCTGTCCGGCCCCGCCCGGGGCCCCCTGGACCCGTGTTGCGAGTGGCCCCGCCGGGTTCCCCGGAGCCGGCCGCCCGGGGTCGTCCGGCCCCACGCCGGTCACCCGTGGCCGAGCACCGGATGCGGGAGGTACGGCGCTTCGAGCCGAGCCACCTCGTCGTCGGAGAGCTCGAGGTCGAGCGCGGCCACCGCGTCGGCGAGGTGGTCGGGCTTGGTGGCCCCGACGATGGGAGCGGTGACCCCGGGTCGTTGGAGGAGCCACGCCAGTGCCACGGAGGCGGGAGACACGCCACGCTCGGCTGCCACCGCAACCGTCGCTGCGACGACCTCACGGTCACCGGGACGGCCGTAGAGCTGGTCCGCGAAGGGGTCGTTGCGCGCCCGGACGGTCCGGCGCTCCGAGCCATCGCCGCGCGTGCCGGCAAGGAGCCCCCGAGCCAACGGGCTCCAGGGGATGACCCCCACCCCCTGGTCGGCGCAGAGCGGGAGCATCTCGCGTTCTTCCTCGCGGTAGACGAGGTTGTAGTGCGGTTGCATCGACACGAAACGGGTCCAGTGGTTGGTGGTAGCGATGTGCTGGGCCTTGGCGAACTGCCAGGCGAACATCGAGCTGGCTCCGATGTAGCGAGCCTTTCCCGCCTTCACGACGTCGTGGAGGGCTTCCATCGTCTCCTCGAGCGGCACCCGGTGGTCGAAGCGATGGATCTGGTAGAGGTCGACGTAGTCCATCCCGAGGCGGTCGAGCGAGGCGTCGATGGCCGCCAGCACGTGCTTGCGGCTGAGCCCACCGCCGTTCTCTCCCGGGGTCATGGGGGAGAACACCTTGGTCGCCACGACGGCCTCCTCGCGCGTAAGGAAGGAGCGCACCAGCCGACCGGTGGCCACTTCGCTGGCGCCGTGCGAGTAGGTGTCCGCCGTGTCGAAGAACGTGACCCCGGCGTCGACGGCCGCACGCACGATGGGCTCGGCCCGGTCCTCGTCGAGGACCCAGGGGCGGTCGCTGCCGTTGCCGTAGCTCATCATGCCGAGGCAGAGGCGGGACACGCGCAGCCCGGAGCCGCCCAGGTTGGCGAAGTGCATGGTCCTCCTTCTGCCTGCGTCTTCGGGCGCCCGCGGGCGTCTGCAGGCGTGTCGGCCACGACGGGACGTCTGTCCCGGCCGCTGGGTACGACGCCGACCTTAGGCCGGGAACGCCGACCCGGCACGACCGGGCAGGTCGCAGCGGCACGACCGGGC
>JAJZBK010000007.1 GCA_021798955.1 Actinomycetes bacterium | reverse complement strand
GCCCGCATGCTCCACCAGGCGGGCGTCACCTTTGCCATCCTCGGGCCCAAGGAGAGCTGCACTGGTGATCCCGTTCGTCGGCTGGGCAACGAGTACCTCTACCAGGAGCAGGCCAAGGCCAACATCGAGACGCTCGAGTCGGCCGGCGTGAAGAAGGTCATCGCCAGCTGCCCCCACTGTTTCAACTCCCTGGCCAACGAGTACCCGGCCCTGGGCGGCAACTTCGAGGTCATCCACCACAGCCAGCTCCTCGCCCACCTGGTGGAGGCGGGCAGGCTGAAGCCGGGTACCGGTTACTCGGGCTCGGTGACCTATCACGACCCCTGCTACCTCGGGCGGCACAACCGCGTCTTCGACGAGCCTCGTTCGGTCATCTCGGCCATCCCCGGGGCCACACAGGTCGAGATGCGCAGGTGCCGCGAGAAGGGCTTCTGCTGCGGCGCTGGCGGCGCCCGGATGTGGCTCGAGGAGAACATCGGCAAGCGAGTGAACATGGAGCGCACCGAGGAGGCGCTGGGCACCGGCGCGGACGTCGTCTCGACGGCGTGCCCCTACTGCATGATCATGCTCGACGACGCCGTCAAGGCGAACCAGAAGGAGGACGAGGTGCGAGTGCTCGACCTCGCCCAGCTGGTCGAAGAGTCCCTCTCCGAGGCACCGACCCCGACAGCCTGACCGGTCCTCCGGAGGACGACCAGGGCGGGTCGTCCGGAGGGGCTGCTTCGAGGGAGCCTCGGGGCCACGGCGCGGCGCCGCGAGCACCGTCGTGGTGACGTGTCGGGTCCGCTCGTCGGCCGACCGCGGCCCGACCGTCGCCGGCCGACCGCGGCCCGACGGTGGCGCAAGGCGAGCTCCCCGGGCCGAGCGCGGCGCGGCCGGAGTTCACGCGCCCGAAACAGACGCGTGACGGCCGCGAAACACCACGCGTGCACAGTGACGCCACGACGTGGGCCGGGTCAGCACGTCGGGGTGCATGCACGGACGCCGCATCGCGCTCGCCCCGGTCCCTCGTTGCCGAAGGAGCCCGTGAGAGGAGACCGAACCACCGTGATGATTCCCTATGCACACTGGCTCAACCCGGGCGACAACACGTGGCAGATCGTTGCCGCCACGCTCGTCGGCCTGATGAGCCTTCCCGGGATCGCCGTTCTCTACGGCGGTCTCGTGCAGAAGAAATGGGTCGTGAACACCATGCTCATGGCGTTCACGGCCTTTTCGATCGTCCTGCTGGTCTGGGTGCTCTGGGCTTTCAACATGGCCTTCGGCAACCCCGCCCACCTCGGCGGCGCCAACCCGCACTCGTTCTTCAACAACTTCATCGGGCACGTCCATCCCGCGGTGAGCCACTTCGCCCTCCAGAACCAGGAGGTCCTGCCCGAAGGCACGGCGATCCCGTTCCACTACAACCAAGCCACGTTCATGTACTTCCAGGTGGTGTTCGCTGCCATCACGCCCCTGCTCTTCCTCGGGAGCGTGCTCGGGCGGATGAAGTTCAAGGCCTGGCTCGTCTTCGTGCCGCTGTGGATCACGTGCGTCTATACCGTCAACGCCTTCCTCCTGTGGGGTGGCGGGTACTTCGCCCAGAAGGGTGCGGTCGACTACTCCGGTGGCTACGTCATCCACCTAGCTGCCGGGGTGACCGGCTTTGTCGCCGCCTGGGTCATCGGGCCCCGGCTGGCCAGTGACAAGCGTCACGGCGTGCCCAACAACCTGCTGCTCGTGGCCGTCGGTGCCGGCGTGCTCTGGCTGGGATGGAACGGCTTCAACGGTGGTGACCCGTTCTACGCCGGAGCGGATGCCACGGCGGCTGTCCTGAACACCAACCTGGCGACGGCAGCGGCGTTGATGACCTGGCTCATCATGGACATGGTGTTCACCAAGCAGCGCAAGCCGACCTTCCTCGGCGCGGTGAACGGCATGATCGTCGGCCTCGTCGCCATCACGCCCGGCGCCGGGTGGGTCGACGGCTACGGTGCCATCCTGGTGGGGCTGATCGCCTCGTCCATCGTGTGGGTGGCGTGGAACTACCTGCCGAGGATCCGGCCCTTCTCGAAGGTGGACGATGCCCTCGGGGTCGTCTACACCCATGGCATTGCCGGGTTCGTCGGCGGCCTGCTCGTCGGCTTCCTCGCCGACCCGGGCATGCTCGAGTACATCGGCACGGGCAAGGACGCTCCGGGCTTCTCGGTCCAGGGGCTCTTCTACTCGGGCTCGTGGCACCAGGTATGGGAGCAGTTCCTCGCTGCTGCGTGGGTCATCGTCTTCACCGCCGTGGTGAGCTTCATCTTGCTCAAGATCGTCGACCTGGTGATCGGCTTGCGTGAGCCGGACGACGTGCTCGAGGTCGGCGACCTCGCGATGCACGACGAGGAGGTCTACCCCGAGCCGACCTTCGCCGAGCGTCTCGGGGCCGGACGGGCCGCGCTCGAGGACGCCACCACAGGCTGAAGGTCCCGGTCGACTGGTGGGCCGCCCTAGCCTCTGGAGCGGGGCGGCCCACCCCCGGATCGCAGCAGTCCTCCCGACGAAAGGAAGTCAGACGTGAAGCTGGTCGTAGCGGTGGTCAAGCCGTTCAAGCTCGATGACGTGAAGGAAGCGCTGAAGACGATGGGCATCCACGGCCTGACGGTCAGCGAGGTGCAGGGCTTTGGACGGCAGCGGGGCCACACCGAGGTCTACCGGGGTGCCGAGTACCAGGTGGAGTTCGTGCCCAAGGTCCGTCTCGAGATCGTCGTCGACGACGGCCAGGTCGACGACGTGGTGAACGCAGTGGTGGACGCGGCGGCCACGGGGAAGATCGGTGACGGCAAGGTGTGGGTCGTGGACGTGGACGAGGTCGTCCGGGTCCGGACCGGCGAGCGCGGCGTCGACGCCCTTTAGGGCGCACCTTCGCTGTCGGCCACCGCCCCCTCGGCACGGCCGTCGTTCGCCGCCCGCCCCCGGCTTGCCGGTCGAGTCGGCCGGGGCGCGGCTTGTGCAGGACGACGATGGTCGGCGCTCTGGCGCCGGTCGCCGTCGCGTCCGCCCCGTCGAGGCGGGCGGGTGCCAGCTGGCTCAGCCAGCCTGGCGGGCCACCGCCTCTGCGGCCCGCGCCGCTGCTTCGGGGTCACCGAGGTACTCGGCCGAGAGCACGGCGAGGTCGTCGTCGAGGCGATAGCGGAAGGGGATGCCTGTGGGGATCTCCAGGCCGACGATGTCCTCGTCGGCGATGCCGTCGAGGTGCTTGCGCAGGGCGCGGATGCTGTTGCCGTGGGCGACCACCAGCACGCTCCCGCCACGTGCGCCCTCGGCTCGGAGGTCCGGGACGATGGCGTCTTGCCAGTAGGGAAGAGCTCGGGCGACGACGTCGGCAAGGCACTCGGTGCGTGGGAGGGCCTCCGCCGGTACGTCTCGGTACCGAGGGTCGCCGGCGGCCTGGCGCTCGTCGCCCTCGGGCAGCTCCGGTGGAGGCGTGTCGTAGCTGCGCCGCCACACCTTCACCTGGTCGGCCCCGAACCGCTCGGCCGTCTCCTTCTTGTTGCGCCCCTGCAGGTCGCCGTAGTGGCGCTCGTTCAACCGCCAGTGACGCCGGACCGGTAGCCAGCTCCGACCCGCTGCGTCGAGCACCAAGTTGGCCGTGCGCACCGCGCGGGTCAGCAGCGAGGTGTGGACCACGCGGAGGTCGAGGTCGCCGGTGGCGGCGAGGAGCGCGCCGGCGGCGCGGGCTTCGTCCTCGCCCCTCGGGGACAGGTCGACGTCGTGCCAGCCGGTGAACAGGTTCTCGGCGTTCCAAAGCGACTCGCCGTGGCGGAGCAGGACCAGGTCAGGCATGGGAGCAGCGTACCCCGACCTCTGTTGGGCGCCCGAAGCGGCCGCTCCGACGATCCGGCCACGTGCCCGCTCCGCTGACGGCTGTGCGGTGCCGCACCCGTGACGGCTGTGCGGTGCCGCACCCGCACCCGACGTCGTCGCCTCAGGGCCCTCGCAGTGCCCAGACCCTCGCAGTGCCCGGGCTCCTGTCAAGAGGCCAAAGAAAGTTGACACGATGGCTATCAACTTTGTTATACTCACCTCACGGAACGCACCGCCGGTGCGACGGTCCACCGTGTGCGCCGGACGTCGGAACGCACCGCAGGCAGTGAGGAGGCAGTGATGGCCAAGGCAGTGGGAATCGACCTCGGGACGACGAACTCGGTGGTCAGCGTGTTGGAGGGTGGCGAGCCAGTGGTCATCCCGAACGCCGAGGGTGGACGGACCACGCCGTCGGTGGTGGGCTTCGCCAAGTCGGGCGAGGTGCTCGTGGGCGAGGTGGCCAAGCGTCAGTCGATCACCAACCCCGACCGGACCATCCGCTCGGTCAAGCGCCACATGGGCACCTCGTGGACCGTCGACATCGACGGCAAGGCGTACACGCCTCAGGAGATCTCGGCCCGCATCCTCGGCAAGCTCAAGCGGGACGCCGAAGCCTTCCTGGGCGACACCGTCAACCAGGCCGTGATCACCGTCCCGGCCTACTTCGACGACGCCCAGCGAACGGCGACCAAAGAGGCGGGCACCATTGCCGGCCTCGAGGTGCTCCGCATCATCAACGAGCCGACTGCCGCCGCGCTGGCCTACGGCCTCGACAAGGAGGGCGCCGACCAGACCGTCCTCGTCTTCGACCTGGGTGGCGGCACGTTCGACGTCTCCATCCTCGAGATCGGCGACGGGGTCTTCGAGGTCAAGGCGACCTCGGGCGACACCCATCTCGGCGGCGATGACTGGGACCAGCGAGTCATGGACTGGCTGGTGAAGACCTTCAAGGACACCGAAGGCGTGGACCTCGCCAACGACAAGATGGCCATGCAGCGCCTGAAGGAGGCGGCGGAGAAGGCGAAGATCGAGCTCTCCCAGGTGCAGGAGACCCAGATCAACCTGCCCTTCATCACGGCCACCTCCGAGGGGCCAAAGCACCTCGACGTCAAGCTGACCCGGGCGACGTTCAACGAGCTGACCTCCGAGCTGGTCGAGCGGTGCCGCGGGCCCTTCGAACAGGCCATTAAGGACGCCGGGCTGTCCAAGGACGACATCGACCACGTGGTGCTGGTGGGTGGCTCCACCCGGATCCCGGCCGTGCAGGACCTGGTCCAGAGCCTGACCGGCAAGGAGGCCCACAAGGGCGTCAACCCCGACGAGGTCGTGGCCGTGGGCGCCGCCGTGCAGGCCGGCGTCCTCAAGGGGGAGGTGAAGGACGTCCTCCTGCTCGACGTCACCCCGCTGTCGCTCGGCATCGAGACGAAAGGCGGCGTCATGCACCGCCTGATCGAGCGGAACACGACCATCCCGACCAAGCGTTCCGAGGTGTTCACCACCGCCGAGGACAACCAGCCCTCGGTGGAGGTGCACGTCCTGCAGGGCGAGCGCGAGATGGCCATGTACAACAAGACGCTCGGCAAGTTCCAGCTCGTCGACCTGCCCCCGGCGCCTCGCGGTGTGCCGCAGATCGAGGTCACCTTCGACATCGACGCCAACGGCATCGTCCACGTCTCCGCCAAGGACCGTGCCACCGGCAAGGAGCAGTCCATGACCATCACCGGTCAGTCGTCGTTGGCCAAGGACGACATCGAACGGATGGTCCGCGACGCCGAGGCCCATGCCGAGGACGATCGGCGCCGCAAGGAGGAGGCCGAGGTCCGCAACAACGCCGACACGCTCGTCTACCAGACCGAGAAGCTCCTGCGCGACCAGGGCGACAAGTTCGAGGGCGACGAGAAGGCCAAGGTCGAGACGTCGCTGGCCGACCTGAAGACGGCACTGTCGGGGTCGGACATCGAGGCCATCAAGACGGCCACCGAGGCGCTGCTCACCGCCAGCCAGTCCTTCAGCCAGCGCCTCTACGAGCAGGCGAGCCAGGCCGACCAGGCCGGAGCGGCAGCCGGAGGAGGTGCCGCGGAAGCCTCGGACGACGAGGTGGTCGACGCCGAGATCGTCGATGACAAGGAGTGATCGGCATGGACGACCGCACTGACGGACCGGCCGTCGACGGCGAGCGGATCGGTGGGGACGTGGAGCGTCCCGCCGGCCGCGGCGTCGGCGCCGCCGGCTCCCCCGATGCCGGAGCCGACACTGGGGGCCCCAACACTGGGGGCCCCAACACTGGGGGCCCCGACACTGGGGGCCCCGACACTGGGGGCCCCGACACTGGGGCCGGCGTAGGGGCGGACACCGCTGACGACGCGGGCGCAGCGCTCCTCGACGAGCCAGTCGACCCCATGGCTGCGCTGACGGCCGAGCGCGACGAGTACCTCGACGCCCTGCGCCGGCTCCAGGCCGAGTTCGACAACTATCGCAAGCGTGTCGCCAAGCAGCAGGCCGAGGAGGCTGACCGCCGGGCCGCCCGGCTCATCATCGAGCTCCTCCCCGTGCTCGACGCCCTCGACCTCGCTGCCTCTCACCTCGGCGAGCCCCTCTCCGACGACGGGCGCGCCCTGGTGGCGTCCGCCGCGCTGTTGAACGACGTGTTGCGCAAGGAGGGCCTCGAGCGGATCGACCCGGTGGGCGAGGAGTTCGATCCCACGGAGCACGAGGCGGTCGGGCACCTCCCCGCCGAGGAAGCCCCTGACATCGACGAGATGGAAGGCACCGCCGGGGCTCCTGGCGCCGAAGAGGCAACCGGCGAGCCAGCCAGCGAGGCAACCGGCGAGGCAACCGGCGAGGCAACCGGCGAGGCAACCGGCGAGCCAGCCGGCGAGGCAACCGGCGAGGCAACCGGCGAGGCAACCGGCGAGGCAACCGGCGAGGCAACCAGTGGGGCCGACCTGTCATCCGGCGCGACCGGATCAGGTGCGACCCGCTCGGGCGCTGCGTCGACGGTGGTGGCCCAGGTGATGCGAGCTGGCTACCGGTACCGGGGAACGGTGGTGCGCCCGGCCATGGTGCTGGTGCGCGGCTGAGGACGGGGGCACGCCGGTGGCACCGCAGCGCGAATGGTTCGAGAAGGACTACTACAAGGTCCTCGGCGTGTCCTCCAAGGCCACCGCCAAGGAGATCACCAGCGCGTACCGCAAGCTGGCCAAGAAGCACCATCCGGACACCAATCCGGGGCACGAGGAGCAGTTCAAGGAGATCTCGGCCGCCTACGACGTCCTCGGCGACCCGGCGCGCCGCAAGGAGTACGACGAGGTGCGGGCCATGGGCCCGATGGCCGGAGCGGGCTTCCCTGGCGGCTTCAGCGGTCAGGGTGCCGGCACGACCTTCCGCGTCGAGAACCTCGGGGACCTCGGAGATCTCTTCGGCGGCCTCTTCGGCGGGAGGCGCCGGACTGCGACGCGCACCGCCCCGCAACGAGGTGCCGACGTCGAGGCCGAGCTGCACCTGTCCTTCGAGGACGCCGTCAACGGGGTCACCACCGCCGTCAACCTGACCACCGATGCCCGGTGCCACACCTGCGGCGGGTCGGGCTCGGCCCCGGGCACGACCCCCGAGACCTGTCCCCGCTGCAAGGGAACCGGCTCGCTCCAAGACGACCAGGGCCTCTTCTCCCTGTCCCAGATCTGCCCGGAGTGCGGTGGGCGGGGCACCATCGTCACCTCGCCCTGCCCGACGTGCGGGGGAACCGGCATCGAGCACCGGAACCGCCAGGTGAAGGTGCGCATCCCACCAGGTGTCGAGGACGGCCAGCGCATCCGGGTGAAGGGCAAGGGCGCGGCCGGGCGGGGATCGGCCCCGAGCGGCGACCTCTACGTCGTCGTCCGTGTGGGTCGGCACCCCGTCTTCGGCCGCAAGGGCCGCAACCTCACCCTTACCGTCCCCGTCTCCTTCCCGGAGGCCGCTCTCGGTACCACGCTCACCGTTCCGACCCTGGGTGGAGGGCCGGTCACCCTCCGAGTGCCGGCGGGCACGCCGTCGGGACGGACGTTCCGGGTGAAGGGCCGCGGGGTGCCCGGCGGGCCGCAGCGCGCTGCGGGCGACCTGCTCGTCACCGTCGACGTGGCGGTGCCAGACGTGCTCACCGACGAACAGCGGGCCGCTGTCGAGGCCCTGGCCGCCGTCACCCAGCCGCCGGTGCGGCCGGCGGTGGAGGGCTGACATGGTGGCGGACCCCTCCAGCCGGGCGGTCTACGTCATCTCGGTCGCCGCCGAGCTGGCCGGTGTCCACCCCCAGACTCTGCGTGTCTACGAGCGCAAGGGGCTCCTCGACCCGACGCGTACCCGTGGAGGGAGCCGGCGCTTCTCCGAGCGCGACCTCGCCCGCTTGCGCCGTATCCAGCAACTGACGGCCGCCGGGCTGAACCTCGAGGGCGTGCGGCGGGTGCTCGAGCTCGAAGCCGAGGTCGACCGGCTGCGCGCCGAGCTCGACGAGGCCCGAGCGGAGGCCCGAGCGGCGGTCGACCGCACGCACCGGCAGTACCGGCGGGAGCTCGTGCCGCTCTCCCAGATGCTCGTCCCGTTCCGTCCCGGCGGACGGGCCAGCCGGGCCGGGGGGACGACGAATGGACCGGGGGGACGAGGAGGTGGTGTGCCATGACGACAAGCCCTGACCGGTGGACGCTCAAGACCCAAGAGGCGTTCAGCGCCGCGGTGGAACGTGCCCGTGGCGCCCACCACCCCGAGGTCACCCCCGACCACGTGCTCGCCGCCATCCTCGCCCAGGCCGACGGGGTGGCCGGCCCGGTGCTCGCCCGCCTGGGCAGTGACCCCGGCACGGTCCTGCGCCGGGTGGAGGGTGAGCTCGACCGGCTCCCCAGGGTCTACGGGGGGGCCGAGCCCCGCGTCGACCGGGCCCTGCGCGAGGTGCTCGAGACGGCGGACGCCACCCGTCAGGACATGGGTGACGACTACCTGTCGGTCGAGCACCTGCTGCTCGCCATGGCCGACCGTCTGGGAGTGGAGCGCGACGCCCTCCTCGGCGCCTTGCGCGACGTGCGGGGCAGCCACCGGGTCACCACGCAGAACCCCGAGGAGACCTTCCAAGCCCTCGAGCGCTACGGACGCGACCTCACCGCTCTGGCCCGCCAGGGCAAGATGGACCCGGTCATCGGCCGCGACGAAGAAGTGCGCCGGGTCATCCAGGTGCTCTCCCGCCGCACCAAGAACAACCCCGTGCTCATCGGCGAGCCCGGCGTGGGCAAGACGGCCATCGTGGAGGGCCTGGCCCAGCGGATCGTCGAGGGGGACGTGCCCGACGGGTTGAAGGGCAAGCGGGTGATCGCCCTCGACCTCGGCTCGATGGTGGCCGGCGCCAAGTACCGGGGTGAGTTCGAGGAGCGCCTGAAGGCGGTCCTGAAGGAGATCACCGACGCCGAGGGCGAGGTGATCACCTTCGTCGACGAGCTGCACACCATCGTGGGCGCAGGCGGGGGCGCCGAGGGGGCGATGGACGCCGGCAACATGATCAAGCCGCTGCTCGCCCGGGGCGAGCTGCGCCTGATCGGCGCCACCACCCTCGACGAGTACCGCCAGTACATCGAGAAGGACGCCGCCCTCGAGCGGCGCTTCCAGCAGGTCTACGTCCCACCGCCGTCGGTCGCCGACACCATCGCCATCCTGCGCGGCCTGAAGGAGCGGTACGAGGTCCACCACGGAGTCCGCATCCAGGACGCCGCCTTGGTTGCCGCCGCCGTGCTCTCGGACCGCTACGTCACCGGGCGGTTCCTGCCCGACAAGGCCATCGACCTCATGGACGAGGCGGCCAGCCGGTTGCGCATCGAGATCGACTCGATGCCCACCGAGCTCGACGTGGTCACCCGTCGGATGCGCCAGCTCGAGATCGAACGGGTGGCGCTGGCCAAGGAGACCGATGCCGCCTCCGCCGAGCGCCTTGCCCGTCTCGACGAGGAGCTGGCCAACCTGTCCGAGCAGGCTGCCGGCATGACCGCCCACTGGCAGGCCGAGAAGGAAGCCATTGCCGCCATCCAGTCGGCCAAGGGCGAGCTCGAGGCGCGCCGGGGCGAGGCCGAACGGCTCGCCCGCGACGGGCACCTCGCCGAAGCCTCCGAGATCACCTACGGCCAGGTCCCCCAGCTCGAGCGGCAGGTGGAGGAGGCCACCGAGGCCCTGGCCCGCCTGCAGGCCGAGCAGCGCTTCCTGAAGGAAGAGGTGGACGCCGAGGACGTCGCCGAAGTGGTCAGCCGGTGGACCGGGGTGCCGGTCAGCCGACTGCTGGAGGGGGAGGTGGCCAAGCTCGTCCGAATGGAGGACGCCCTCCACGCCCGGGTCGTCGGCCAAGACGAGGCAGTCTCGGCGGTGGCGAACGCCATCCGGCGCAGTCGAGCCGGGTTGTCGGACCCCAACCGTCCCATCGGCTCGTTCCTCTTTCTCGGGCCGACCGGCGTGGGCAAGACCGAGCTGGCCCGCGCCCTCGCCGAGTTCCTCTTCGACGATGCCCGCGCCATGGTCCGCATCGACATGAGCGAGTACATGGAGCGCCACGCCGTCTCGCGGCTGGTCGGTGCTCCTCCCGGTTACGTCGGCTACGAGGAGGGCGGCCAGTTGACCGAGGCCGTCCGGCGGCGGCCGTACGCGGTGGTCCTCCTCGACGAGCTCGAGAAAGCCCACCCCGACGTGTTCAACGTGCTGCTCCAGGTCCTCGAGGACGGGCGCCTGACCGACGGGCAGGGCCGCACGGTGGACTTCACCAACGCGGTGCTCATCATGACCTCGAACCTGCCCGGCGACCCCACGGGGTTCTTCAAGCCCGAGTTCGTCAACCGTATCGACGAGATCGTCCGCTTCCACCCCTTGAGCGAGTCCGACCTCGAGCGGATCGTCACCATCCAGCTCGATCGGCTCCGGGGTCGCCTGGCCGAGCGCCGGCTCTCCCTCGAGGTGACCCCGGCGGCCGAGGCCTGGCTGGCGCACGCTGGCTACGACCCCGACTTCGGGGCGCGCCCGCTCCGACGGGTCATCCAGCGCCGGGTCGAGGACGCCCTCGCCCTGGCCCTCCTCGAGGGTCGCTACACCGACGGCGCTACGGTCACCGTGGACGAGGTCGACGGAGAGATCGTCCTGCGCTGACCCGCCCCCAGCTCGGCGGTGCGTGCCGGGATACACTGTCGTGTAATCCGCTTTCCGCAACGGAGGATGTGCGCGTGCCCGCAACCGTGGTCGTCGGGACCCAGTGGGGTGACGAGGGGAAGGGCAAGCTGACCGACCTCCTCGCCCGGGAGATGCGGGCGGTGGTCCGTTACCAGGGCGGGCACAACGCCGGGCACACCTTGGTGGTGGACGGGGAGACGTTCGCCCTCCAGCTCGTGCCGAGCGGCGTCCTCTACGACCACATCACCCCAGTGATCGGCAACGGCGTGGTGGTCGACCCGGTGGTCCTGCTGGAGGAGCTCGACACGCTGGCGGCCAAGGGCGTCGACGCTTCCCGCCTGCTGGTCAGCGGCAACGCCCACCTCATCATGCCGTACCACCACGAGCTCGATCGGTTGACCGAGCGGTACCTCGGCAAGAACAGCCTGGGCACCACCCGACGAGGGATCGGTCCCGCCTACGCCGACAAGGCGGCGAGGGTCGGCCTGCGGGTGCAGGACCTGCTCGACCCGAAGATCTTCCGTCAGAAGCTCGACGTGGTGCTGAAGGAGAAGAACGCCGTCCTGGCCAAGGTGTACAACCGTCTGCCGCTCGACGCCGACGTCATCACCGAGCTCTACCTGGGCGAGCTGGCGCCCCGCCTGGCTCCGATGGTCGGCGATGCCGTGGCGTTCGTCCACGAGCTCCTCGCCAGCGGCGAGCACGTGCTGCTCGAGGGGGCCCAGGCCACCTTCCTCGACCTCGACCACGGCACCTACCCGTTCGTCACGTCCTCCAACCCCGTGGCAGGGGGAGCGTGCACCGGGGCCGGGATCGGCCCTCGCGACATCGAGCGGGTGATCGGCATCGCCAAGGCCTACGTCACCCGGGTGGGGACGGGGCCCTTCCCGACCGAGCTCGACGGCGAGGTCGCCGACACCCTGGTCGAGCGGGGGCACGAGTTCGGCACCAACACCGGTCGCCGCCGCCGCCCCGGTTGGTTCGACGCCGTCATGGCCCGCCAGGCCGTCCGGCTCAACTCGCTGAGCGAGATCGCCCTGACCAAGCTCGACGTGCTCGACACCTTCGACACCGTCAAGGTGTGCGTGGCCTACGAGGGTCCCGACGGCACCCGCTACGACCACCCTCCCTACCACCAGTCGGTCCTGCACCAGGTGACTCCGATCTACGAGGAGCTCCCCGGGTGGGGGACCGACCTGAGCGGGGTCACCGACTGCGACGACCTCCCCGGCGCCGCCCGCGCCTACGTCGGGTTCCTGGCGGACCAGATCGGCGTGCCGGTGCGCCTGGTCGGGGTCGGTCCCGGTCGGGAGCAGTTCGTGACGTTTGCCGCATGAGCGTTCCCGACCGACCGGCGTCGGGCGGCCGGGTGTGCGTGGTCGGCTCGGGCGGCCGTGAGCACGCACTGGCCACGGTCCTCGGGCGCACGGTCGACGTGGTCGTCACGCCGGGCAACCCGGGCATGGTGGGGGAGACGCCCGAGGGGCACACCGTCACGGTCACCAGCGAGCCACCCGAGGAGCTCGACGCCGACCTGTTCGTCGTCGGGCCCGAGGCTCCCCTGGTCGACGGCCTCGCCGACCGCCTGCGAGCCGCCGGACGGCTGGTCTTCGGCCCGGGCGCCGACGGCGCCCGCCTCGAGGGGTCCAAGGCCTTCATGAAGGAGCTCCTGGCCGACGCCGGGGTGCCCACCGCCCGCTTCGGCGTGTTCACCGACGTCGCAGCGGCGACCGCCTTCCTGCGCACCCTGCCCGGTCCCTACGTGGTCAAGACCGACGGCCTGGCCGCCGGCAAAGGGGTGCTCGTCACCGCCTCCCTCGCCGAGGCGGTCGCCGACGTCGAGGCCAAGCTGTCCGGGGCAGCCTTCGGGACCGCCGGCCGGACCGTGGTCGTCGAGGAGGGCCTCGTCGGCGAGGAGTGCTCCCTGCTCGTCCTCTGCGACGGCACCCGCCTCGCCCCCTTGGCGCCCGCCCGCGACTTCAAGCGGTTGGGGCCCGGTGGCTCCGGGCCGAACACCGGAGGGATGGGCGCCTACTCCCCGCTGGCCGAACTCGACGACGCTACCGTCGACGAGCTCGTGGAGCGAGCGGTCGCCCCGCTCCTCCCCGTCTTCGCCGCCCGGGGCATCGACTACCGGGGCGTGCTCTATGCCGGGCTGATGCTGACGGCCGAGGGGCCCAAGGTCCTCGAGTTCAACGTCCGCTTCGGTGACCCCGAGACCCAGGTGGTCCTCCCCCGTTTCGACGGCGACCTCGCCGGGTTGCTCGCCGAGGTGGCGGCCGGACGCCTCGTCACCCGCCCCCGCTTCTCGCCCGAGGCCGCCGTGTGCGTGGTGGCGGCCGCCCCGGGCTACCCCGACGCGCCCCGTACGGGCGATCCGATCGAAGGGCTCGATGCCGTCGACGACCCAGCCGTGACGGTCTTCCACGCCGGCACCCGGTTGGAAGGTGGCCACCTGGTGACCGCCGGCGGCCGGGTCCTGGGCGTCACCGCGCTGGCGCCGACCCTCGCCGGAGCGCGGGACCGGGCCTACCGGGCCGTCGCTCGCCTGTCGTGGCCGGGGATGGTCGTCCGCCCCGACATCGCTGAGTTGGCCGCGGCCGCGGCCGCGGCCACGGCCGAACCGAACGCCCAGGTGCGCACCGCCGCCGACCCCCGAGAGGAGACCGTCGGGTGATCCCCCGCTACGCCCCCCCTGCCATGGCCGCGCTCTTCGACGACGAGGCCCGGTTCGCCACCTGGCTCGAAGTCGAGCTGTTGGCCACCGAGGGGTGGGCAGCCCTCGGACGGGTCCCCGAGGCCGATGCCAGGGCGTGCCGTGACCGGGCGCCGGTGGTGGACGCCGCCTTCGTCGAAGCCGTCGCCGAACGCGAACGGGTCACCGACCACGACGTGGCCGCCTTCGTCGACGTCGTGCAGGCGGCCATCGGGCAGCCCGAGGGCTCGTGGGTCCACTACGGGTTGACCTCCTCCGACGTGGTCGACACCGCCTTGTGCGTCACCCTGACCCGGGCCGCCGACCTGCTGGTGGCTGCCGCCCAGCAGCTTGCCGCAGCGTGCGAGCGACGAGCTCGTGAGCTCATCGACGTCCCGGTGGCGGGCCGTACCCACGGCATGCACGCCGAGCCCACCACCTACGGCGCCAAGTTCGCCCTGTGGGCCCTCCAGGTCCGACGTGACGTCGAGCGCCTGGCCGCTGCCCGTTCTCGGGTGGCCGTGGGCAAGCTGTCGGGCGCAGTCGGGACCTACTCGAACATCGACCCTGCCGTCGAGGCCTACGTCTGCGCCGCCCTCGGGCTGACCCCTGTACCGGCCACCCAGGTCATCGCCCGGGACCGCCATGCCGAGTACCTCTTCGCCTGCGCGTCGGTGGGGTCGACCGTCGAGGCGATCGCCACCGAGGTCCGCCATCTGGCTCGCAGCGAGGTGGGCGAGGCCGAGGAGCCGTTCAAGCCCGGCCAGAAGGGCAGCTCGGCCATGCCCCACAAGCGCAACCCGATCCTGTCGGAACGCCTGTGCGGGCTGGCGCGGGTGCTGCGCGGCTACCTGTCTGCGGGCCTCGAGGACGTCGCGCTGTGGCACGAGCGCGACATCTCGCACAGCTCGGTCGAGCGGGTCGTCCTCCCCGATGCCTCCCTACTCACGCTCTACGTGCTCGAGAAGGCGACCGGACTGGTCGACGGACTGGTCGTCCATCCCGAGCGGGCGCTCGCCAACCTGACCGAGGGGAGCTTCGGGCTCCTCTTCAGCCAGTCGGTCCTCCTCGCCCTCGTTGCCGGTGGGCTCTCGCGTGACGCCGCCTACCGCATCGTCCAGCGTGACGCCCGCACTGCTTGGGAACGCCGGGTGCCGCTGCGCACTGTGCTCGACGAGGACCCAGACGTCACGCTGTCGACCGACGACCTCGACGCAGCGTTCGACCTCTCTCGGATGCTGCGCCAGGTGCACCGGTTCACCGACGCGCTCGACGGCGGGTCGGATAGCGGGTCGGACGGCGGGTCGGACGGCGGGTCGGACGGCGGGTCGGACGGCGGGTCGGACGGCGGGTCGGATAGCGGGTCGGACGGCGGGTCGGATAGCGGGTCGGATAGCGGGTCGGACGCAGAGCGCCGGTCGCGTGGGGAGGTGTGACGGTGGGTCGAGGACTTCCGCTTTTGCACTCGGGCAAGGTCCGTGAGCTCTACGACGCCGGCCACGGCCGGCTGCTGCTCGTGGCCTCCGACCGCATCTCTGCGTTCGATGTGGTGATGGCCGAGCCGATCCCCGACAAGGGGAGGGTCCTCACCGCCATGACGTTCCACTGGCTGGGCGAGCTCGCCGACGTCGCACCGAACCACCTCGTGTCGGTCGACCCGTCGACCTTCCCCTTCGAAGCAGCCGACCTGCCGGGTGGTCTCGGCGCCCTGGCCGGTCGGGCCATGCTCGTCCGCCGGGCCGACATGCTGCCGATCGAGTGCATCGTGCGGGGCTATCTGGCCGGGTCCGCGGCCAAGGAGTACCAGGCCTCGGGAACGGTCCACGGCGTTCGCCTGCCTGCCGGCCTGCGCCATGCCGACCGCCTCCCCGAGCCGCTCTTCACGCCGTCGACCAAGGCGACCGACGGGCATGACCAGAACCTGACCCAGGCCGAAGCGGCGGACCTGGTGGGCAGCGAGGTGGTCGCCGAGGCCGCCCGGATCTGCCTCACCGCCTACGAGCGTGCTGCGTCGGTCGCCGAGCGCCACGGCATCATCGTCGCCGACACCAAGTTCGAGCTCGGCATCCTCGACGGACGCCTCGCCATCTGCGACGAAGTGCTCACCCCCGACTCGTCGCGTTTCTGGCCTGCCGACCGGTGGGAGCCGGGGACGACGCCCCCGTCGTTCGACAAGCAGCCCTTGCGCGACTGGCTCGAGGCCCAGCCGTGGGACAAGCAGCCGCCGCCGCCGCCGCTCCCACCTGACGTCGTGGCCGAGACGTCCCGCCGTTATCGCGAGGCCTACGAGCGCGTCTGCGGACGATCGTTGGCAGACTGGGAGGGAAGATGAGCGACCTGTCGACGTTCACCGCGCTGGTGGAGGTGCAGCTGCGCCCGGGGATCACCGACCCCGCCGGCGCCACCATCGAGCGCGCCCTGCCTGCCCTCGGAGTGCAGACCGTGCGCGGGCTCCACGCCGGCAAGGCGTTCCGGTTCGAGGTCGAGGCCGACGACCATGCCAGCGCCGTGGCAGAAGCCGAGCTGGTGGCCGATCGACTCCTGGCCAACCCTGTCCTGGAGGAGTGGACCGTGACGGTGACCGGGCCGGTGGACGAGGAACGGGCACGATCGGCAGGCTCGATGGGCGGGATGGACTGATGGCTCCTCGCGTCGGGGTTGTCGTCTTCCCCGGCAGTAACTGCGAGCACGACGTCGTCCAGGTGGTGCGCTCCCTCGGCGCGGGGGCAGAGCTTGTCTGGCACCACCAGGGCTCGCTCGGCGGCGTCGACGCCGTCGTGCTGCCGGGAGGCTTCGCCCACGGCGACTACCTGCGGCCCGGGGCCATCGCCCGGTTTGCGCCGGTGATGGAGGCGGTCGCCCGCTTCGCCGCCGAGGGCGGCCCGGTCGTGGGCATCTGCAACGGGTTCCAGGTCCTGACCGAGGCGGGGCTCCTGCCGGGGGCCCTGCAGAAGAACCGGGGCCTGCGCTTCGTGTGCGCCACGATCGACGTCGAGGTGGCGACCGACCGCTCGGTGCTCACGGCCGGGGTGACCCCCGGCACGCGGCTCCGGCTGCCGGTCAACCACTTCGAGGGCAACTACACCTGCGATGCTCGCACGCTCGCCGAGCTACGCGACGAGGACAGGATCGTCCTGCGTTACGTGGACAATCCCAACGGTTCGGTCGACGACATCGCCGGTGTCTGCAACGCCGGACGCAACGTGGTCGGGCTCATGCCCCACCCCGAACGGGCGTGCGACCCTCTTCTCGGCTCCGCTGACGGCAAGGTGCTCCTCGACGCTCTGCTCGGCGCCGACGTCACCCACTGAGCAGGGGAGCGAGCTGGGCTCGGCCCCGCTGTCCGCTAGCGCCGGCTCCGGGCGATGTCGGCTCTTTGCAGCACACTGGCGCTGACACCCACGGCGCGCCAGGCCGAGTACGAGATCCCCTTGCGCTCTCCATAGGCCTTGGCGACACGTACGAACTCTTCTTCGAGCTCGCTGTGGTCCACGGACTCGTCTGTCTGCTCGAGAGCGGCCTGAAGACGCTGGCGTTCTTCGATGAGATGGAGACGCGACAACGGATCGGCGTCGAGGAGCTCGTCCTCGATGGCAGCGAGCCGCTTGACGATCGCGTCGGGGGAGCGCTTGCGGCCTCGTCGGGGCTTCGTCTGTTCGATCGCCTCGAGGTACTTGCGGACGATCCGTCCCTCCTCACGACCGGCGGCAAGCGCTGCCTTGTGAGCATCGGACATCGTCGTCTTTTTACGAGGCTTCTTGGCGGCGGCAGTAGGCATGTAGTGATTGTCGCACCGACTGCTTAGTAGCGCAAGGCAGTCAGATGACAGCTGGTCTGAACCGTCAGATGGCTGGGTACATTGTGCGAAGTTCTGCGCATCGGTTCGGTCGAGCACGAGTGGATCGGTGCCGGTATTCATCGGTTTGACCGGCTCGACGACGGCTGCTTCGGTGACCCGTTGGTCACCGCCTGTCGGCCGGCGGTCCATTGGGGTGGGCCGGACCGGCGCTGTGGGTCGGACGACAGAGGACGCGGGACGGCAGATGGTGCCAATCGTGACCGGTGATCGTCGACGTCAGTCAATGGGTCGAGGGTGTCCATGTGGCCAATGGGGCTCGTCGCCACCCGGTACGCGACGGCGCGGTGAGCACGAGCGTGCACGAGCTTCGCTCCAGCCGGCGGCCTGTAGCATCAACGCCATGGCGCCCCCTGCTTCGCCTGATCCGAGCGACCCGGACCACGCGTCCCTGCGTGGTGCGGTAGCCGAGCCCGCGGGAGGCGCCGGCACGACGTCGAATGGGGTCGCAGCGGGTGCTCTGGCGGCCCGGGCGGGCGCGGCGGCCGGTGAGGTGCTCACCGTGCTGCCGATGCACCGTGCTCTGGGTCTGACCGACGACGAGCTCGCCGAGGTCGAACAAGTCCTCGGCCGCCAGCCCAACCACCTCGAGCTCGCCCTTTACGCCGTGATGTGGAGCGAGCACTGCTCGTACAAGTCGTCGCGGGTCCATCTGCGACGGCTCCCGACCGAGGGTGACCGCGTCCTCGTCGGCCCGGGTGAGAATGCCGGGGTCATCGACGCCGGCGACGGTATCGCCGTGGCCATCCGCATCGAGAGCCACAACCACCCGTCGGCCATCGAGCCGACCCAAGGTGCAGCCACCGGAGTCGGCGGCATCTTGCGGGACATCTTCACCATGGGGGCGCGGCCCGTCGCCGTCATGGACCCGCTGTTCTTCGGTGACCCCCAGGAGGCCCGCCAGCGCTGGCTGGTCGAAGGCGTCGTGGCCGGTATCTCCGGGTACGGCAACTCGGTCGGGGTCCCCACGGTGGGAGGGGAGCTGACCTTCGACCCCACCTATGCCGGGAACCCGCTCGTCAACGTGTTGTGCATGGGCGTACTGCCCGTCGAACGGCTGGTGCTCGGGCGAGCTTCGGGCCCGGGCAACCTGGCCGTCCTGCTCGGCTCGACCACCGGGCGAGACGGCATCGGCGGGGTGTCGGTGCTGGCGTCGGCCGGCTTCGGCGGCGAGGACGAGGCGGCCGCAGCCAAACGCCCGAGCGTGCAGGTCGGTGACCCGTACGAGGAGAAGCGTCTGATCGAGGCCTGTCTCGAGCTCCTCGAAGCCAAGCTGGTCGTCGGCATCCAAGATCTCGGCGGTGCCGGACTCGTCTGTGCGACGAGCGAGACCGCCGCCCGCGGTGGCGTGGGCATGGACGTCGACGTGACGGCGGTCCCCCGACGCGAACCGGGGATGGAGCCCTACGAGGTCATGACCTCGGAGAGCCAAGAGCGCATGCTGGCCATCGTCACGCCCGAGGACCTGCCCCGTGTCGAAGAGGTGTGCCGGCGCTGGGAGGTGCGTGCTGCCGTCGTCGGGCGCGTCACCGAGCCAGACGCGTCGGGCGTCGGGCATCTCCGGGTGCTGGACGGCTTCGGCGGCACCGTGCTCGCCGACGTGCCGGCCCGGTCGCTCAGCGACGAGGCGCCCCTCTACCATCGCCCCCTGGCCCGACCGGTGGACCTCGACGCCCGGCTGGCCGACGACCCCGGGGCGCTCCCGGCCCCGCAGTCGTGCACCGAGGACCTCCTCTCCCTGCTCGCCGACCCCTCGTGGGTGTACCGCCAGTACGACCACCAGCTCTTCCTCAACACCGTCGAAGGTCCCGGCGGAGATGCCGCAGTGCTCAAGTTGGCAGCCCCCGGGCTCCCGCCGAGCGAGCGGGGCCTGGCCCTCGCCACCGACTCCAACCCCCGGTGGTGTGCCCTGGACCCCCGTTCGGGCACCGCCGCCGCCGTCGCCGAGGCCGCGCTCAACGTGGCGTGCGCCGGCGCCCGGCCGACCGCCGTGGTCAACTGCTGCAACTTCGGGAACCCCGAGCACCCCGAGGTCATGTGGCAGCTCTCCGAGGCGATCGACGGCATGGCCGAGGCGTGCCGGGCGCTCGGACTTCCGGTCGTGGGAGGGAACGTCAGCCTCTACAACGAGAGCGCCGGCGACGACATCGACCCCACGCCGGTCATCGGCGCCCTCGGGGTGGTCGACCGGCTCCGGGCCCGTCCCCCCGGCGTCACCCTGCGGGAGGGCTCCTCGGTCGTGCTGCTCGACGCCGGGCCCGAACCGGCCGCCGGTGCTCGGCCGTCGCTCGCCGGTTCGCGTTGGGCGGTCGAGCGGCGGGGGCACCGCAACGGCACCCCGCCCCGCCTCGACCTGGCCGCGCACGCCCGCCTCGTCTCCTTCGTCGCCGACCTGGTGGCCGAGCAGGTCGGTGGGGGTGGTGGACAGGTGCCGCTCCTCGACGGTGTCCACGACGTGTCCGGCGGCGGTCTCGGGGTGGCCCTGGCCGAGCTGGTCGTGCACTCGGGGATCGGCATCGTGGCCGGTGGGATCAGCGACCACCACGACCTCTTCGCCGAGACGCCCTCTCGGGTGCTCGTCTGCACCCCCCGCCCGGCCGAGGTGGCCGAGCGCGCGTCTGCCGCCGGGGTGCGCTTCACCGTCCTCGGGACAGCCGGTGGCGACCGCCTCGTCCTCGGAGACGTGGTCGACGTACCGGTCGTCGAGGCGCAGGAGGCATGGCGCGGGACGTTGCCCGCCCTGCTCGACGAGTGGGTGCCGACGCCCACCTGAGCCCGGGCCCCGGCACGGCGGGGGCGCCGATCTGCCCGCGTGGACGAGTGGTGACGCGGGCCCGGGGTGCTCAGGCAGCCGGGCGCCGACCGGCGAGGTCGTCGAGGACCTGCTCGGGGACGCTGAGGTCGCCGCGGCCGGTCCCCACGGCGAGATCGGGCTTGGAGGTCCCGTGGTAGTCGGAGCCGCCGGTGACGACGAGGCCGTGCCGGTGGGCCAGTCGGGTGAGCGCCTGGCGCTCCTCGGGCCGGTAGTTGCCGTAGAGGGCCTCGATGCCGACGAAGCCGGCCGCCGCCAGCTCGGCGACCGAGGCCTCGAGGGCTGGCGGCTCGAGCCCCAGGCTGAGTGGGTGGGCGAGCACGGCGACCCCACCCGACAGCGCAGCCAGGTGCGCCACCTCGGGCCCCTCCAGCCGAGCCTTGGGGACGTAGCCAGGTGCGCCGGCCCCCAGGTAGCGGGTGAAGGCGTCGTCGATCGACTCGGCGATGCCCATGCGGACGAGCACGGCGGCGAAGTGGGGCCTCCCCACGCCCTCGGACCCGCCAGCTTGGGCGACGACGTCGTCGAAGGCGATCGGGACGCCCAGTTCGTGCAGGCGGGCGACCAGACGTTCGTTGCGCGTCCTGCGGTCGTCCCTGAGGTGGACGAGCTCGGCGGCGAGCGGTCCCCCGTCGTCCTCGACGAAGTAGACGAGCACGTGCATACCGCCCGAGCCGGGGCCCCGACAGCTGAGCTCGCACCCGGGGACGAGGGTGAGCCCGAGCCCGAGCTCGTCGGCTCGTCGGCGGGCGGCGGGCAGCCCGCCCAGCGAGTCGTGGTCGGTGAGGGCGACCGCGGTGCAACCCGCCGCCGCGGCGAGCTCGGGGATGCGCTCGGGCGGGTCGCTCCCGTCGGAGACGGTCGAGTGGGTGTGGAGGTCGATCACCACGGCGAGACTATCGGCGAGCAACGGTGCGCGGGCTGGCGCAGGGGGATTGCCGTGCCACTAGGCTCAAGGCGCGGTTCGAAGCGGTCCCCGTGCCCGCCGCACGGGGCCACGCCGGCCGCTCGCCACCGATGACACCTGCGAGGCCGATCCGGAGTGCCCAGCACCGCCAGCTCCACCGCCGAACGGCCACGTGCCCGGGTGCCGAGGTACCCGTCGACCCGAAGTGGACCTGCCGGTCTGGTCGGCGCCGTCGGGGCAGTCGGTCGGTGCCCCACTGGGCCAGCCGGCCAGCCGGCCATGGGGTCAGTCGGCGATGCCACCGACCCGATGGTGGGGTCGACGGCGTCGGGACGCACGGAGCGCCGCACCGAGGTGCGGCGGTCGTCCTGGTGACCAGCAACGGAGCGCCGGCCGGGCAGGACGGGGTGCTGGCGAGGGGGCACGGGCGATGATGGAGGCCAAGGAGGCTTGTGGCGTCTTCGGCGTGTACGCGCCCGGTCGACCGATCGCCCATCTCACCTTCGACGGCCTCTTCGCCCTCCAGCACCGTGGCCAAGAGTCCGCCGGCATGGCGGTGAGCGACGGCGAGGCCATCACCGTCATGAAGGACATGGGCCTCGTCACCACGGTGTTCGACGAACGCAAGTTGTCTGGCCTGCGGGGCCATCTGGCCATCGGGCACACCCGCTACTCGACGGCGGGGTCGAGTGACTGGCTCAACGCCCAGCCGGTGTTCCGGGGCGTGGGCCGGGCGGGCTTCGCGCTGGCCCACAACGGCAACCTGACCAACACCGCGGCGCTGGCTGCCGGGGTGGCCATGCTGCCCGGCATGGCCACCTCCGACAGCGACCTCGTGGCCGAGCTCCTCGAGCAGAGCTACACCCCCGAGCCGGCGGTCGACCCGCCGGGCGTGGTGGTGGTCGCCGCCGACGACGGACCGCCGGGCCTGACGCTGTCGGCACCGGCCGTGCCCAGAGGGCGAGACGAGCTCGTCGATGCCCTGCGCACCGTCCTGCCCCGCCTCGAGGGTGCCTTCTCCTTCGTGCTCCTCGACACCGACCGCGTGGTCGGCGTGCGCGACCCCAACGGGTTCCGCCCGCTGTGCCTCGGCCGACTGGACGCCACCGACGAGCTCCCCGAGGGGTGGGTGCTGGCCTCCGAGACCCCGGCCCTCGACGTCATCGGCGCGTCCTTCGTCCGCGAGCTGGAGCCGGGCGAGCTGATCGTCATCGACGCCGAGGGCGTGCGCTCCGAGCACCCGTTCTCGCCCGAGCGGATCGATCCTCGCCTGTGCATCTTCGAGTTCGTCTACTTCGCCCGGCCCGACTCGTCGCTCTACGGCAACGAGGTCCACGGAGCCCGCCGCCGCATGGGACGACTGCTCGCCACCCAGGCGCCCGTCGACGCCGACCTCGTGATGGGCGTGCCCGACTCAGGGGTGCCGGCAGCCGAGGGCTACGCCTTCGAGTCGGGCATCCCCTACGGCCAGGGACTGGTCAAGAACCGCTACATCGGTCGGACGTTCATCGCTCCCACCCAGGCGGAGCGGGTCAGCGCCGTGCGGAGGAAGCTCAACCCGCTGCGCGAGAACATCGCCGGCAAGCGCCTGGTGGTGGTCGACGACTCGATCGTCCGGGGGACGACCACCCGGGCCATGGTGACCATGCTGCGCGAAGCCGGGGCGACCGAGGTGCACCTGCGGATCTCGTCACCCCCGTTTCGATGGCCGTGCTTCTACGGCATCGACACCCCCGATCGCGACGAGCTGTTGGCCGCGGTCAAGACCCCCGCCGAGATCGTCACCTACCTCGGCGTCGACTCCCTCGACTACCTCACGCTCGGGCACCTGGTGACGGCCATCGACGCCCCCGGCGCCGGCTTCTGCACGGCCTGTCTGACCGGTACCTACCCTGTTCCCGTCGACCGCCCGGCGCACCGCACCGTGTCGGGAGAGCCAGCCGGGGCGTCTGCGTGACCGAGCCTGCGGGGCAACCCCTCACCTATGCCGGCTCGGGAGTCGACATCGACGCCGGTGAGCGCGCCGTCGACCGCATCCGTCCCCTCGTCGCTGCCACCCGTCGGCCCGAGGTGGTCGGCGACCTCGGCGACTTCGGCGGGCTCTTCGCCCTCGACGTGGCCCGCTACCGCCATCCCGTGCTGGTGGCCTCGACCGACGGCGTCGGCACGAAGGCGGTGGTGGCCCGGCAGGCCGGGCGGTACGACACCATCGGGATCGACCTCGTGGCCATGTGCGTGGACGACCTCGTCTGTCAAGGCGCGGAGCCCCTCTTCCTCCTCGACTACGTGGCCACCGGGGTGGTCGAACCGGAGCGGATGGCCGAGCTCGTGGGCGGGGTCGCCGCCGGGTGCGCTCGCGTCGGTGCCACGCTCCTCGGTGGGGAGATGGCCGAGCACGCCGGCGTGCTGGACCGGGACGAGTTCGACCTGGTCGGGTTCGCGGTCGGGGTGGTCGAGCGCGACGGCGTCCTGGGCTCGGCCCGGGTGCGCCCAGGCGACGTGCTGGTCGGCCTGCCGTCGCCCGGCCTGCGTTCGAACGGCTACACGCTCGCCCGCCGGGTCCTGCTCGGCGACGGCCGCTCTCTCGACGAGCCGGCCTGGGACGGCGCCTCCACCACGCTCGCCGACGAGCTCCTGCTGCCTTCGGTCCTCTACGCACCGGCGGTGCTCGCCGCCGTGTCGGCCGTCGACGTCCATGCCGTGGCCCACGTGACCGGCGGAGGGGTACCCGGCAACCTCGCCCGGGTGGTTCCCGAGGGGCTGGTCGCCGTGGTCGAGCGGGGCACGTGGCCGGTGCCGCAGATCTTCGGGGAGATCCGTCGGCGGGGCCCGGTGGCCGACGACGAGATGGTGCGGGTGTTCAACGTCGGGCTGGGCATGGTGGTGGTGGTGCCCCCTCCCTCGGTCGACGGTTGCATGACCGCCCTCTCCGCAACAGGCCACGAGCCGGTGGTGGTGGGCCGCGTCGACGAGGCCCGGGGCTCCCTTCGCCCGCCGGTCGAGCTCGTCGGACCGCCGCTGTGGGCGGACTGATGACGGAGCTGCCCGACGTCGCCTACCCGGCGCTGCGCGACCACCTGCTCGCCCACGCCGTGCGTCGGGGTGACTTCGTGCTCAAGTCGGGCCGGCGAAGCTCGTGGTTCATCGACGCCAAGCAGACGGTGTGCCGGCCCGAGGCCATGGTGCTGGTGGCCGACGCCGTGCTCTCGGTCGTTCCCGACGACGCGACGGCGATCGGCGGGCTCACCATGGGCGCGGACCCGGTGGCCTTCGTCACGGCCGGCGTGGCCGCCGTGCGTGGCCGCCCGCTCCGGGCGTTCAGCGTGCGCAAGGAGACGAAGGACCACGGGGGCGGTGGACGGGTTGCCGGTGCCCTCGACCCCGGAGACAAGGTGGTGGTGACCGAGGACACGGTCACCCGGGGCACCTCCCTGCTCGAGGCGGCCCGGGCCGTGCGAGACGCGGGCGCTGAGCCCGTGCTGCTGGTGGCCGTAGTCGACCGCGGCGGCACGGCGGAGGCGATGGCTGCAGCCGAGGGCCTGGCCTTCCGGGCGTTGCTCGGCGCTCCGGACCTCGGGCTCCCCTACGAAGGGGGCTGAACCGTCGCCGCCGAGCAGGCGCTCGCGGCTGCTCAGGGTGCGCTTCTCCCCGGTTGCTCGCCAGCCGATCCTCGGGCCGTTGCTGGTCCTCGAGGCCCGGACACGACCCGGCACCGGCACCGGCACCGGCACCGGCACCGGCACCGGCACCGGCACCGGCACCGGCACCTTGGCGGCGAAGCTCGAGACCGGACGCAACTCACGCACAACGTGGCGTCGATCGCCCGTCGCTCCTACAGGCCCTGTCCCGGTGTACCGATACCTCGGGTGGGAGTCCGTCGGGCGCGTGCCGGTGGGGACGGACGAGGACAGGCTGAGGCCCGGAGGAGAGCAGGCACATGCGTTGGGAACCGAGGCAGCCGTGAGCTCGGCGTTGATCTTGGCCCGTCAGCCGATCTTCGACCGCCGTCTCGAGGTGATCGGCTACGAGCTGCTCTTCCGGCCGCGCGCTTCCGAGCCGGCCTGGCAGGACCCGGCCAACGGTGACTTGATGAGCGCCCAGCTCATGCTCAGTGCCGTCGACCTCGGTCCCGAGCGCCTGGTCGGGGACAAGCGGCTCTTCGTCAACGGCAGCCGGGGCGTGATCACCGGCGAGGTCCCCATCGTCTTCCCACCCGAGCGGACCGTGGTCGAGCTCCTCGAGACCGTCGAGGTCGACAACGAGGTCCTCGCCGGGGTCCGACGGCTCGTCAAGCAAGGCTTCACCGTCGCGCTCGACGACTTTCGGTGGTTTGAGGGAGCCGAAGCCCTCTTCGAGCTGGCGTCCATCGTCAAGCTCGACCTGCTCGAGCTCAGGGAGGACGAGCTCGAACCCCTGCTCGAGCACTCCCACGAGCTCGGCCTGACCGTCGTCGCCGAAAAGGTCGAGGAGTGGGAGATGCTCCGGTGGTGCGAGGAGCTCGGCTTCGACTACTTCCAGGGGTACCTGCTCTCACGCCCCCAGATCGTCGAAGGCAAGAGCCTCGAGCCGGCCCGACTGAGCAGCATTCGCCTGGCCTCGGAGCTGTGGGACCCCGACGCCAACGTCCGGACCATCGAGCAGATCATTCGGACCGACCCTGCGCTCGGCTACCGCGTGCTGAAGGTGGCGAGCGTCGGGACTGCCCACGGGTTGCGCCGGACGGTCCGCTCCCTCACCGACGCGGTGGTGCTCGTCGGGTGGCGGCGCCTGCAGGCGTGGGTGACGGTGATGCTGTTCGCCGACCCGGGACAGACCCCCGAGGAGACGATCTCGACCGTCCTGGTGCGGGCCCGCCTCTGCGAACTGCTCGCCCGGCAGGTCGATCCGGTCCTCGGCGATGCCGCGTTCGCCACCGGCATGCTCTCCGGGCTGGACCTGCTGCTCGGTGTCCCCGGTGACGAGGTGCTCTCCGAGCTCCCGGTGGCCGCCGACGTGCGGGCTGCCATCCTGCGGTGGGAGGGACGGCTCGGGTCGTTGCTCGCCGAGGCGACGTTCCTCCAGATGGGCGAGGCGTCCATGCGCCTGGACGACGACGTCGAGGGGAACGACCCGCTGGCCGACCCATCGGTCCGTCAGAGTGCCTACCTCGAGGCGGTGGCGTGGGGAGACGCCATGGCCCGCTCCCTCCGGGCTGGCGACGAACGCGAAGTCAAGCTCGGGTAGGCCGCCTCCCGTGCGGGCGGGACACGGCGTGCGGTGACGCCGGGGTCAGTCGCGCCGGTGGCAGTGGCCGCCATGCAGCCCAGCCGCTCCCCAGGGGCATCGCCCGTGTCCCCGCTGGAGGTCAGGAGCTCCTCGGCCCCGGCGCGTTGCGGAACCGGAACGGCTCGCTCGGTCGGCCCGGCACGACGAACCAGCACTCGCCCGAGCTGTCCGAGTCGACGATGCCGAGGAACGCCTCGACCACGTCGGAGACCTCGAGGATGGGGAAGTGCTGCTCGGCGAGGACGGGGCGGAGCTCTCCGAGGATCGCCGTGTCGGCGAAGGACGGGCAGAGGGCGTTGACCCGGATGCCCTGGGGGCCGTAGATGGCTCCGAGCGAGCGCACCAGCCCGACGACAGCGTGCTTGTTGGCCACGTAGACCGGGTCGAAGGCCGGGGCGACGATGCCGGCCATCGACGCGGTGGCGACGATCGAACCGCTGCCCTGGGCGAGCATGGCGGGGAGCACGGCGTGGACACCGAAGACCACACCGTCGAGGTTCACGCCCATCGCCCGCCGATAGTGCGCCTCGTCGAAGTCGTCGCCCAGTCCGCACCCGGTGGACACCCCGGCGTTCAGGTGGGCGAGGTCGATCCGGCCGTGCTGGTCGAGGGCGTGGGCGACCACCGCTTCGACCTGGGCGAGCTGTCGGACGTCGCAGGGCAGGAACGAACCGCCGACCTCGGCGGCGAGGACCGTCCCGGCCTCTTCGTCGACGTCGGCGAGGACGACCGTCGCGCCGCGGCCGGCGAGCGCCCGCGCCACGCCGGCGCCGATGCCGTTGCTTGCCCCGGTGACCAGTGCGACTCGACCGTGCATCTGTGCTCCTGACATGTGAGCAGCCTGCCAGGTCGGAGACCGCTGCGGCCAACGGCCAGGAGCAGCCTTCAAGAAGCGTGGTCAGGACCCTGGTGGCCCTCGCCCTGCAGGGCATCGAGCTCGGCGTCGAGCTCGGCATCGAGCTCGGCGTCGATCTCGGCCGTCCGGACGTCCTCGTAGCGGACCCATCGCAGCACGATCGGGATCATGATCAAGAACATCAGGCTGTCGCCGCCCACCCACATGATCGCCCCGCCGGCGTGGAGGTCGGTCAGCAGCGAGGGTCCCCACGAGCGGTGGTGGGTGAGGTAGTAGGGGAAGATCTCGTGGGTGGTCGACGTGAGGGCAAGGCCGGTGAAGGTGTCCACCGGAACGGCAAGGGCGACATAGAGGAGCTGGAGGGGGGGGATGAGCGGGTGGCGGGACGACTCGACGGCGACGACCGGTCGGAAGAACAGGTAGCCCATGACGAGGAACAGGATGTGCTCGAGGTCGTGGACGAGGTCGTACTCGAGGGTCCAGTTGTAGAAGACCGTCAGGTGGGTCACGGGGATGAGGGCGAAGTACAGGACGAAGCTGCTGATCGGGTGACCGACGACCTCGGCGGTCCGTGACCGCATCGCCCGCTCGGCGATGCGGTGTGCCCGGCCGCCGGTGGCCGTGACGAGGAGGTCGAGCGGGGCACCGAGGGCGAAGAGCGGGCCGGCGATCATGATGAGCAGCAGGTGCTGGATCATGTGGTCGTAGAAGAGGACGTCGTCGTAGGCGCCCACGAACGACTCGATGGCGAACGCGGTGACCACCATGCCGGCGACGAAGGCCACCGTCCGATGGGCCGGCCAACCGGCTCCGGGTCGACGGTGCAACCGCCGAGCCCCCCAGAGGTAGGCGGCTAGGGCCACGACCATGAGGACGGTCGGAACCGCTCCCACCTCGGTGATCCCCAGATGGGACCAGTCGAGCGGTGGGAGGGTGGTCGCCACCACGTGGCCGACCACGGCGACCACGGCGACCGGGCTGGCGCTCACCGGCGGCTGGCGGTCGCAGCGCCCGTCTGCGCGTCACGGCGAGCCCGCACCATGGGGGGGCACGGTAGGCCGACGCCGTGCCGGTCGTCCAGCCACCCTGGTGGAGGCGCCGGGCTGGGTCTCGCCGGGCTGGGTCTCGCGGTGCGACACTGGCGAAGCGCAGACGGTGGCCCGCAGGGGCAGGCAGCGGCGACGCGGCAGGAGAGGCAAGCACCAGCAGAGGGAGGTCGGGGATGGACATCGATGCGGCGCGGGACTTCCTGCGCCAGAACCACCACTCGGTGCTCGTCGCCCGGCGTCGCGACGGCTCGCCGCAGCCCTCGCCGGTCGTCCACGGCATCGACGACACCGGGCACCTCGTGGTCTCGAGCCGCGAACCGGCCTACAAGGTGCGCAACCTGCGTCGGGACCCCCGGGTGACCGTGTGCGCCTTCGGTGACGGCTTCTTCGGCCCGTGGGTCGTCGTCGACGGGCAGGCCACCATCGTCCCGCTTCCCGAGGCCATGGACCTCCTTGTCGCCCTCTACCGACAGGTGGCCGGCGAGCATCCCGACTGGGACGAGTTCCGCTCGGCGATGGCGTCCGAGCGGCGGGTGGCGATCCGGGTCGCCATCGAGCGGGCCGGTCCCGACGTCGCGGGATGACGCTCGCCGGGGCCCGCCAGCACGGAGCGGACGAGCCCGGCGGGCCGACCGAGGGTGCACAAGCGGCAGCGCACCCCAACCTGGCGCTCGCCGTGGTGGTGGTCGGCGTGCTCATCACCGCCGTCGACACGACCATCGTCGTCCTCGCCCTGCCCGACATCCAACGGTCGCTCCACATCGGCCTGGCCTCGGTCATCTGGGTGATCATCGGCTATCTGCTGGTCATCACCCTGCTGTCGACACAGGTGGGCCGGCTGGGCGACCTCTTCGGGCGCGTCCGCATGTACGAGGCGGGCTTCGTCGTCTTCGTGGCCGGGTCGCTCGCCTGTGCACTGTCGTGGAACGAGCTGTCGCTCGTCGGCTTCCGGCTGCTGCAGGGCGTGGGCGGTGCCCTGATCACCGCCAACTCCGGAGCGGTGATCGCCGACACGTTCCCACCCGACCAGCGCGGGCGCGCCTATGGCATGAACTCCATCGGCTTCAACACCGGAGCGGTGCTCGGTGTGGTGCTCGGTGGCGTCATCGTGACCTTCGTGTCGTGGCGGTGGATCTTCGGCATCAACGTCCCCATCGGCCTCGCCGCCGTCGTGGGAGCCCGTCGCGTCCTCGTCGACTCGGGCCGTCGCCAGCAGCGCCGTCTCGACTGGTGGGGCATGGTGACCCTCGGGATCGGCCTCTTCGGGCTCCTGTGGGCGATGGTGAAGCTGACCTCCCAGTCGCTCGACATGACCATCGCGGCCTGGCTGGTCGGGGGTGCTGTGGTGCTCGTCGTGTTCTGGCGGATCGAGCGGACGAGCCCGGCCCCCATGCTCGACCTCGACTTGTTCCGGGTCCCGACCATGACGCCGTCGCTCCTCGCCGCGCTCTTCCAGAGCCTGGCCAACTTCGCCGTCCTCTTCTTGCTGCTCATGTACCTCCAGGGCGTGCGCCGCCTGAGCCCCATCCACGCCTCGCTCCTGCTCGTCCCGGGCTACCTGGTGGGTGGTGTGGTCGGGCCGTTCGCCGGGCGTTTTGCCGACCGTCGGGGGGCGGTGCTACCGGCCACCGTCGGCCTCGCCGTCCAGGTCGTCGCCCTCCTCGCCTACGCGCAGCTCGGCCTGGGCACGCCGCTGTGGTTCGTGGTAGCCGCCTACGTGGTCGGGGCTGTGGGGTCCGGCTGCTTCTTCCCCTCGAACAACTCGGCGGTGATGAAGGCCGCGCCAGGAGAGCGCTTCGGCATCGCCTCGGGGCTCCTGCGGACGTTTGCCAACGTGGGCATGGTCTTCTCGTTCGCCCTGGCCATCCTCGTCGCCTCGGCGACGATCACCAAGCACGAGGCCTTCGCCATCTTCGTCGGCACCACGACACTGCGTCCGAGCGTGGCCGGACCGTTCACCGACGGCATCCACGCCGCCTTCTACTCGTCGACGTCGCTGATGGTGGTGGCCGCCCTGCTGTCGGTCAGCCGGGCTCGGCCTCGTCGCCACCAGGTCGGGCCCCCGACCGGAGCAGGTAACGGCGCTCCGGCGGGGCCGTGAGCTCGCCCGGGTCCAGCGGCCGCACCGGTGGGTCGAGTGGCCGGAGTGCCTGGTCGGTCATGCGGGGGGGCGGCTAACCTCCTGACCAGGACAGAAAGCCAGAACGGCAGGCCAGAGCAGCACCTGGAGGCCAGAGCAGCTGGAGACCAGGCCAACACGGCATGCCGTCGGCTACGAGGACGCCAGCGATCCCTCCCTGACTGGGACCTTCGGCCCTGGTCGGGGTGGGGCGACGGGGTGACACTTGCCAGTGGGTCGGTGTGCCTGGACCGGTCCGTGATGCCGACGAGGAGGACGAGGAGGGATGACTGCCGAGGGTTCCGGCGAGGCCGGCACCGCCGTCGCCGACGAGCGGGTGCGACCGGGATCGGTGGCGCCTGAGCGGAGGCAGGGTGACCACGTGCCCGGACGCTCGGCGACCGGAGGGTTGCCCGAGCGGGTGCGGGCGCTCGTCGCGCTCGTCCCGGAGGCCCATCGGGCCTTGGTGGCAAGGCTCGTGCGGTACGCGTTGACGTCGGGCGTGGCCCTCGGGGTGAGCGAGGCCGTGCTCGTCGCCCTCTACGGTACGGGCGCTATGGGCGCGACGACGGCCGCCCTGACCGCCAACCTGGTGGCGACCGTCCCCTCCTACCTGCTCAGCCGCTACTGGATCTGGGCGCGGGCGGAGCGCAGGGGTGTCGGCCGCCAGGTCGTCCTCTACTGGACGACCTCGGCTGTGAGCATCGCCCTGCTGAGCCTGGCGACCGGCCTGGTGGCCCGGCTGGCACCGGCCGGGCACCCCTTCCACCTGCTGGTCGTGGCCGTGGCCTTCCCGCTGCTCAATGTCGTCTTCTGGGTGGCCAAGTTCGTGGTCTACCAGCGGGTGATCTTCCTCGAGCGCCGCCGGGGGGCGCCGAGCGCCGAGCCTGTCGACCCGCTGGTGGAACAGGTCGTCTGAGCCGTCCGGGCGGCTGCCCGCCGCCGGGAGGTGCGTCCCGCTCGAGATCGGGCCGGTGACCACTGGAACATCCTTCTGCTCCGCCAGGCCTGCCTTGCCGTCCGCCAAGGCTCGGGTGGTCAGGGCTGTGAGCGCGCGTCGGTGCCGCCCTCGACGAAGAGGTCGGCCTCGCTGCCGGCACGGGTCGTCGAGACGGGCCCCGACGCGTCTCGTGGGGAGTGCTCGTCGGCGACCGGCAGGTACACCTTGACGATCGTCCCCGCACCGACCCGGCTGTGGATCCGCACGTGGCCACCACTCTGCTTGGCGAGCCCGTAGACGATGGAGAGCCCGAGGCCGGTGCCGTGCTCCTTGGTGGTGAAGAACGGGTCGAAGGCGTGGTCGAGGGCGCGTTCGTCCATGCCGACCCCCGTGTCGCCCACCTCGAGGAGCACGTGCGGGCCGCTGCTCGCCCCCTCGAACATCGCCGCGGAGCGCTCGCCGACCTCGACGGCCTCGGTGCGCACGGTGAGGGTGCCGCCAGTGGGCATGGCATCCCGGGCGTTGGTGACCAGGTTGAGGACGACCTGCTCGACCTGGCTCTGGTCGACGACGAGGGCGGGCAGGCCGTCGACCAGGTCGACGACGAGCTCGACGTCGTCTCCGAGCACGTGCTCGAGGAGGCGCAAGGTGTCGGCGACGAGGGTGTTCAGGTCGGTGCGAGTGGGCCGGAGCTCCTGCTGGCGACCGATGGCGAGCAGCTTGCTGGTGAACCCGGCCGCCTGGTCGACAGCGGCGTCGATGCGCTCGACGGCCCGCAGCAGCTCGCCCTCAGGCAGACGGCGGGCCAACAGGGAGCTGTAACCGCGGATGACGAGCAGCAGGTTGTTGAAGTCGTGGGCGATGCCGCCGGCCAGGGTGCCGATCGCCTCGAGCTTGTGGGCATTGGAGAGCTGACGTTCGAGCTCGCGGCGCTCGGTGACGTCGGTCTGGACCCCGACGAAGTGGCTGACCTCCCCGGCGTCGTCCAGCACCGGCGAGATGGTGACGTTGTTCCAGAACGGCGTGCCGTCCCTGCGGTAGTTGAGCAGCTCGACGGTGCCGACACGCTCCTCGACGACGGCCCGCCGCAGCTCGGCCACCGCCTCGGGATCGGTGTCCGGCCCTTGCAGGAACCGACAGTTGTGCCCGATCACCTCGGCGCGGGGGTAGCCGACCATGCGCAGGAAGCTCGGGCTGGCGTAGACGATGGGGTTGTCAGGCGCCCGGGCATCGGTGAGGACCACTCCCTGCGACAGGGCGTTGATCGCCCGGTCGCGCAGCCGCAGCTCGAGCTCGTCGCGGGTGCGCTGCTCCTCACGAGCGAAGCGCTCGAGCGCGAACGACAGACTGGGGGTCATCTCCGCCAAGGTGGCGACGATCTCGGGCGTGAAGGTGCCACGCCTCGACGAGTACAAGGTGAGGGCGGCTGCCACCCGACCCGCCTGGCGGATGGGGAAGGAGGCGCAGGCCTCGACGCCGACCCGGGCCGCCGCCTCGTGCCACGGTGCCGTGAGCGGCGTGCCCAAGAAGTCGTTGACCACGGCGTAGGTGCCGGTGCGCATGGCCTGGCCCATCGGTCCCTGGGAGCGGGGATCGCCGTCGGCGAGGGCGACGGCGGCCTCGACCACGTAGCCGTTGTCGATCCCTGCGGAGGCCACGCGGCGAACCTTGCTGCCGTCGGGGACACCGATCCACGCGAACTCGAAGCCACCCGCACGCACGGCGATCTCGCACACCTCCGGAAAGAGGTCGTCGATCGAGCGCGAGCGGACGATGGCCCGGTTGGTGGCGGCCAGCATCTCGTAGAGCCGGCTGCGCAGGTGCAGCTCCTCCTCGGTGCGGCGTTGGACCGTGACGTCTGAGACGACGCACCCGATGCCTGCCACCGTGCCAGCCAGCCACAACGGGAAGTAGTTGACCGAGAACTCGCGGGTGGTGCCGTCGGGCGGGTGGATGACGACGTGACGGTCGACGACGGTCTCGCCGGCCAGCACCGAGCGCAAGGTGGTCTCGAGCAGGGCCCACTGCTCGGGGACCACCTCGGCCACCGTCCGGCCGACGTGGTCGCCAGCCGGTAGCCCGTGCACGGCGGCGAGCGCCTCGTTGATCCGGAGGTACCGGAGCTCGCGGTCGAGGAACGCCATGCCGATCGGTGCGGCGTGCAAGACGTCGCCCAGGATGGCGACCTGACGGGCGGCTTCGCTGTCGAGCCCGTCCGGCGTCGTCGGGCCGGGCGGTGGCGCTGGTCTGCCCGACGGGCCGGGCTCGCCCTCCTCTCCCACGAGACGGGCGGCGTCGCCGTCGCGACCGTCGGTCATGCCACTGGCCCTCGATGCGTGCCCCAGCGTGCGCCCGCCATCACCGGCCTCCCCCGACGAGCATGCGTCGTCTCGTCCACCCATGATGGCACCTGGGGTGGCCGGATGCTCGCCCTCCGGGCTCCGACCCGGGTACGTCCCAGGGGGGAGGATGCGCCGTCGGCGCGGGCGCTTCGCCGTGTGCGCGGTGGCGAGGGCGCAGCAGGTAGACCGACGGCAGGCACGAGGACCGCGGACGAGGACCGCGGACGACGGCCATGCGGGGCGGGCGGAGACAAGGAGGGCAGGTGACCGAGGAGCACGCAGGCAGCAGGACCCTCCCCACCGTCGCCGTGGTCGGCGCCGGGGCCATCGGTGCCTTCTTCGCCGGCTACCTGCTCGCTGCCGGCCGGGCCGACGTCACGCTCTGCGTCCGGACCCCGTTCGACGAGCTGGTCGTCGAGTCCGAGCGGTGGGGCGAGACCGTCCGGTTCCGCCCTCGGGTCCTCGCCGACCCCGCCCAGGTGGCCGATGCGCTTGCTCCGCCGGTCGACTGGGTGCTGCTGGCCACCAAGGCCCATCAGACTGCGGGCGCAGCCGGGTGGCTCCGGGCCCTCACCGGGTCGGGGACGACGGTCGTGGTGCTCCAGAACGGTGTCGAACAGGTCGAGCTGGTGCGCCCCTACGTCGCAGCCGGGGCCCGCGTCGTCCCCGGCATCGTCTACAGCGGGGTGGAGCCGTTGGGCCCCGGGCGCGTCGTGCACCGGACGAACGGGTTCGTCTACGTGCCGGCGCGCGACCCCGACCAGGGCGTGGTCCCCGAGGACGCCGAGCGGCTCGACGCCCTGTTCGCCTCGGACCGGGCCTTCGTCCGGCCGGTCGCCGACCTCACGACGGCGCTGTGGAAGAAGCTGTGCGCCAACGTGGTGGCGAACGGCATCACCGCACTGACCGAGCGCAGGATCGAGGTCTTGCGCCGAGATGACATCCGCCTCGTCGCTTCGGCGCTGGCCGAGGAGTGCCTCGCCGTCGGGCGCGCCGAGGGCGCGTCGATCGACGCCGCCTTTGGCGAGGCCACCATCGATCGCATGGCGGCCATGCCCGACGGTGCGGGCTCCTCGATGCTCTTCGACCGGCTCGCCGGGCGCACGCTCGAACACGACGCCCTCTACGGAGCTGTCACCCGCGCCGGCCGCCGCCACGACATCGCCACTCCGGTCACCGACGTGGTCGGTGCTCTGCTCGCCGCCCTGAGTGATCGGCCGGACGAGGTGGCCTGAACGACGGCGTGGTGTCGGCGGCTTGCCGGAGCGTGGGGCCGGAGCGTGGGGTCGGCGTGTGGGGCCGGCTCACACCGCCTGGCTCACCGAGCTCAGGTTGAAGTCGGGCACCCGGAGTGCTGGCATGGCCAGGCGAGCTGCGTACTCGTTCCACTCGCGTGAGAAGGCGTGCTCGCACGCTCCGGCCTCGACGGCGCGGGCGAGCAGGTCGACCGGGCTCTCGTTGAACCGGAAGTTGTTGACCGCTCCAACCACCTCGCCGCGCTCGACCAGGTAGACGCCGTCACGGGTCAGTCCGGTGAGGAGGAGGGTGGCCGGGTCGACCTCCCGCAGGTACCACAGGCAGGTGAGGAGCAGGCCTCGATCAGTCCGGGCCACGAGGTCCTCTACCGACGAGGTCGCGCCGGGCACGTCCAGCACGAGGTTGTCGACGGGTGGGGCTGCCGGCACCCCCGAGCGAGCGGCCTCGGCCCGATGGGTGCGCAGCCGGGCCAGACGGCCTCTGTCGATCCAGGTCGTCGGCCCGAGCGGCAGGCCGTTGTCGAAGACCGACACGTCGGCCCCTGACGCGGTGGCCACGGCGAACGGGGTGCACTCGAGGCCCGGTTCGGCCGGATCGCTGCGGAGCGTGACAGGGAGGTGGGCGAGGCGCTCGCCGACCCGGGTGCCGCCGCCTGGCGCCGAAAAGACGCTGTGCCCCTCGGCGGCGTCGCGCAGCCCGAGGGCATCGTGGAGGGGGACGACGAGGTCGGCGACGGCGTCGGGGGGCAGGACCACCTGGTACCGACCGGCCGGCAGCGAGATCGAGCGCGCCCCGAAGGCCAACCGGCGCCGGAGCTCGGCGTGCAGGTCGAAGAGCGACACCTCGGCAAGGTCGGGACGTTCACGTCCGACCCAGGTGGCGTTCCCGCCGTCGGCCGTCCGGGCAGCCAGTTGGACCTTCCCCGTCGGCTGGACGTGACGCCGGCGCAACCCGGTGGAGGTGGCAAGCGAGGTCGTCTCGAGACGGTGCTCGAGGAAGCCAGCGAGAACGTGCCCGGTTGCCCGCGCCTCGGCGAACGCCTCGGGCAGGTCATCGACGACGGCGGCGAGCGCGCCGACTCCGGTGACCGGGGCCGGTCGGTCGAGGTCGTCTCGGTCGTCTCCCCGGACCAGGTCGGCGGCGTCCTCGGCGATCCGGTTGCCACGGGCGTCAGCTTCGGCGGCGCGCACGAGGGCGAGCACATCGGCGGCACCGCTGCCGGTCGCCGTCCCGACGGTCGCTCCGCCGGGGGCCGTACCGACGGCGACGACGGTGACCTGACGGTCGCGCCGGGTGCCGTTGGTCGTCGTCGTGTTGGCGGCGAAGCGGACCTCGACCTCGCTCACGTCGCTCACGACCACCACGCACCCGTCGAGGGTGGCGGCCGCCAGCGCGCGCTCGGCCACCACCCCGGCGGGCTCGAGGTCCCCCGCCGTCACCGGCCCGCTTCCCTCCGGCTGTTCACCACCCGCACCTGGCGGAAGCGGGCGGCGGGGCAGCCGTGGCTGACCGGGGCGACTTGGCCGGGCTGGCCTTTGCCGCAGTTGAGCGCCCCACCGAGGACCCAGGTGCTCTTGCCCCCGAGCCCGTCGAGGGAGCCCCAGAAGTCGGTGGTGGTGGCTTGGTAGGCGGCGTCGCGCACCTGGCCGACCAGGCGTCCGTGCTCGATGCGGTAAAAGCGTTGTCCGGTGAACTGGAAGTTGGTGCGCTGCATGTCGATCGACCAGCTCTTGTCGCCGACCACGTAGAGGCCCCGCTCGGTGCCCGACACGAGCTCCTCCACGCTCGGGCCAGGGTCCGGGGCGGGTTGGAGGGAGACGTTGGCCATCCGCTGGATGGGAACGTGGAGGGGGGAGTCGGCAAACGCGCACCCGTTCGAACGGCCGAAGCCGTGCTCGGCGGCCATCCTCCGATCGAGCTGGAAGCCGACGAGGGTCCCGTCGCGGACCAGGTCGAAGGAGCAGGCGGCGACCCCTTCGTGGTCGTAGGCGACCGTGGCCAGCCCGTAGGGCTCGGTGCGGTCGCCGGTGACGTGCATGAGCGGCGAGCCGTAGCGGAGCGAGCCGAGCCGGTCGAGGGTGGCGAAGGAAGTGCCGGCGTAGGCGGCCTCGTAGCCGAGGGCCCGGTCGAGCTCGGTGGCATGACCGACCGACTCGTGGATGGTGAGCCACAGGTTGGTGGCATCGAGCACGAGGTCGTAGGTGCCGGGCTCGACCGAGGGGGCTCGCAGCTTTTCGGCCAGGAGGTCGGGCAGGGTGGCCACTTCGGCCCCCAGTGCCGATCCCGGACCGTCAACGTGCTCCCAACCGCGCCCCGCCGGTGCCACAACGGTGCGCATCGTCTCGAAGGTCCCCGAGGCGGCGTCGACAGCGACGGCCTCCACCACGGGGTGGACGCGGACCCGTCGCTGGGTGATCCGGTTGCCGGCGAGGTCGGCGAAGTGGGTGTCCTCGACGACGGCGACCACGTGGGCGACGGCGTGTGCCACCCCGGGTGCCCGACGCAGGTCCTCGGTCCAGCGGGCCAGCGTGGCGACCTTGTCGTCGAGCGGGACCGTGGTCGGGTCGACGTCGTACGGGGCGACCCAGGAGACCTCTCCGTGGACGGGCTCGTCGGTGAGCTCGATGCCGTCCTCGGCACCGGCCGTGGACCGGGCCAGGGCGACGGCCTCGTCGGCCAACCCTGCCGCTGCTGTCGTATCGCAGACGACCGTGCCGGCGAAGCCGAGGGAGCCGGCATGGAGCACCCGCAGCCCGAGCCCGAGCTCGGTGCTGTCGACGGTCGTCTCGAGTGCTCCGTCCCGCACCACCACGACCTGGGTCCGGAGCCGCCCGACACGGAGCTCGGCAGCGGTCGCCCCGAGCGACCGGGCCCGCCCGAGGGCGGCGCCTGCCAGGTCGTCGAGTGACAGGTCGTCGAGTGACAGGTCATCGAAACCGGCAGCGTGCTCGGGCACCGGTGGGACGCTACCGGCTGTCGGTCGACAGCGTTGGCGCAAAGGGCTCTCCGGACGCGACACGGGGCCCTCCCGGGCCCCGTGCCACCTGGTAAGTCTTGTCTTCGGTACCAATAGGACGCGTCAGCCAGCCGCAAAAAGAGGTGAGAGAGTGTCGTCGAAGCCGGCGATGTGCCGCCCGGCCGGACCACCCGGCCGTCGTTGATTGTTCCTTCGGCTCTTCGTTCGCGCAGCGCACGCTCGGCTCATCGCGACCACTCCGCTACGTGCGGGATTCCGCGGTGCCTACCGGCAACAGGGGTAACAGCACCAGGCTGTCGCTCACCCAGGCGGCGAACGCTCCATCACATCACGAACCATGCTCCGGACACCTCCTTGGTCGAGGATCCTTCGTTGGCTGCAGTACTGCTACCGCACTTCTATTGATAGCCACTGCCGGCACGGATTTCAAGGTGTCTTGGTCGAATCGGGCGTGCTCGGGGTCCGAGCCAACCGGTGGTCGGCCCACCGGGATCGAGGAAGCCGGGGCCGGTAGCCAGGCGACGTGCCGAGCCCGGCTGGGTGTGGCACAATTGGCACTCGAAGGCCGCGAGTGCCAACGGTAGGGCACCCCGGGGCGTTGCGCCGACCCTTCCCTCTCGTGGCCGACCGACGGTGCGGCCGCATGCGTGCCGGCGCGTCGGTGACAGACCTGCACGTCACCTGTGAGAGCCACCTGTGAGAGGAGGAGGAACCATGCGCATCGCCATCGTCGCCCCGCCGTGGGTGCCCGTACCGCCGCCCGCCTACGGAGGCACCGAGGCGGTGCTCGACACCCTGGCCCGTGGCTTGGTCGACGCCGGCCACGAGGTCCTCCTCTTCGCCACCGGGGACAGCACCTGCCCGGTCGAGCGGGCCTGGGTCTACGACGAAGCAGTCGGCGTGGGTGTCGGAGGTGCGGCCGAGGAGCTCCACCAGGTCATCGCCGCCTACGACGTCGTCGCCGACGCCGACGTGGTCCACGACCACACCCTCACCGGCCCGCTGTACGTCGAGCGGTTCCCCGAGCTGCCGGTGGTGACGACCAACCACGGGCCGTTCACCGGTGTCCTCGGCTCCCTCTACCGAGCCGTGAGCACCCGAGTGCCGGTGATCGCCATCTCGCACCACCACGCCTCGACGGCGGACGGCGTCGAGCTGGCCGGCGTCGTCCACCACGGGATCGACCTCAAAAGGGTGCCCGTCGGGGACGGCTCGGGCGGCTACGCGCTCTTCCTCGGCCGGATGAGCCCCGACAAAGGCGTGGACACGGCGGTGCGGGTGGCCCGCAGGGCCGGGGTGCCGTTGCGGATCGCCGCCAAGTGCGCCGAACCGGCCGAGCTCGCCTACTTCCGCGAGCGCGTCGAGCCGCTCCTCGGGGGCGACATCGAGTACGTCGGAGAGGTGGGTGGTGCCGAGAAGCTCGCGCTTGTTGGTGAGGCGACCTGCCTGCTCAACCCCATTGCCTGGCCGGAGCCCTTCGGCATGGTGATGATCGAGGCGCTCGCCGCCGGGACGCCTGTCGTCACGACGCCGTGGGGTGCCGCCCCCGAGCTGGTGGCCGACGGCGTGACCGGCTTCGTGCGGGCCGACGAAGCCGGCCTGGTCGCCGCCCTCGGTGCAGCGGCCGACCTCGACCGATCGGCGTGCCGTGCGGCGGCCGAGGAGCGGTTCTCGGCCGAGCGGATGGTCGCCGACCACGTCGCCATCTACGAGGCCGTACGCACGCAGCGGGCGGCATCGCGGGTGGCCCGTCCGCAGCGGGTGCCGGCAGCCTCCACGCCGACGGGAGCCGGCTCGAGGCCGGTGCCGGTCACTCGCCTGACGGGGGTGGAGCCCGTCGAGGCCGACGAGCCGGCCCCGGTCGTCACGCTGGCCCGCGGAGCCTGAGCGATGTCGCTCGTGGCACGGACCAGGTCCGGTCCCGGTCCCCGAGGGGTGGCGCGCTGGCGTAGCGGCCGAAGGAGGTCGCAGTAGGGTGTCGTGAGCGAGCACCGACCGGCGATTTAGCAGGGCTCGGGTGGGAAGCAGCGCCGAGGGCACGTGGCGGAACGTGGCGGTCCTCCTCGTCCTGGCGTGGAGCGCGGTGGTGCTGGCGGCCTGTACGTCCTCCGCCCCGACGGCGGCCCGCCCGCCCGGCTCGACCTCGACGACCCGGGCTGTGCCCGCCAGCGACTCGACCTCGACGACGACGCCAGCCGCCCCCCGTGCATGGCGCACCAGCTCCGTGTCCTGAGGGCGGGCAGACAGGGCGGGGGCTTCCAGACGGTGGCCGTCATGGTGCTGATCGAGAACACCGCTTGGTCGGCGTGCGTGCTCGATCGACCCCCGTACGCGCTCTCGCTCGTCGGAACCGGCGGGAGCGGAGCGGCGCTGGCTGTTGCCTACCTACCCGGAGCCGCAGGGGCTGCCCGGACGCTCGGTGCTGGTGCCGTGGGCGAAGCCGACCTGAACTGGGCCAACTGGTGCCAGGGCGATCCGGGTCCGCTGGTCATCCGCTTCACCCTGAGGTCGGGTGGTGGCGCGGTCGAGAGCCTGATGGACGGGCCATCGGGCGTCGGCTACGTGCCCGGGTGCAACGACCCGCGGCGACCCTCCTCCATCACGTTCCTCGAGTGGGCCACCGAGCCGCCGGGCTGACGGCTGCACCGGCCGTCTGTCAAGCGGCCGGAGCCGTGTCGACCCCGGTTCGACCGCGACGGTGCCGGGTCGTCGCGGTCAGCCGGCGGCCGGCAGGCCTCCGGCGACGAGCGCCGCGGCGACTGCTTCGGGGTCGGCACACCCGACGACCCACTCGTCCTGGGGCATCCCGGCGAGGGTGAGGCGCACGCCGCGGGGCGTGTCCCGGTGGACGGCAGCGAACACGGTTCGCGTCCGGCCGTGCATGGTGCCGACCTCGACCACACCGAAGAGCCGGGTGCCTACCTTGACGCTCACGAAGTCGGCGGCTCGATGGGCATCGTCGAGCACCTCGACCCCGGTCACCGCCGAGCGGGGCACCCGCAGGTCCCCGTGGACGCCTTCGACCTTCTCCAACCGGCTGAGGTGCAGGACGACGTCGTCGCCTTCGAGGGACACTTCGGCCATCACGTCCTCCTTGCCCGACCGCCTCGAGCGCGCGAGCCGTGTTACCCGGGCGACGCGGCGGCTTGGGCACAAACGTTATCAAGACTGAGAACGGTTGGTACGCTCGGTCGGTGGCCAGCGCCGACCTGCTCCTCCACCCGGTCCGGCTGCGGATCGTCCAGGCGTTCCTCGGTGACCGACGGCTGACGACCGGCGAGCTCGCTGCTGAGCTCGGCGACGTGCCGGTCGGCAGCCTGTACCGGCACGTCGGCCGGCTGGCCCGAGCGGGGGTGCTCCGGGTGGTGGCCGAGCGGCGGGTCCGGGGCGCCAGTGAGCGCACCTACGCCCTGGACGTCGTGGCGGCCCGGCTCGACGCGGCCGAGGCCGCCGCCCTCGACGCTGAGGGCCACGCCCGGGCGTTCCTCGCCTTCACGGCGTCGCTGCTCGCCGCTTTCGACCGGTACCTGGAGGGCACCGTCGCCCCCGACCTTGCCCGCGACGGCGTCGCCTACCGCATGGCCGGGCTGTGGCTGACCGACGAGGAGCTCGGTGAGCTGGTGCATGAGGTCGCTGCCGTCGTGGCCTCGCGGCGGGGGTACCGACGCGGGCCAGGGCGACGCCAACGCCTGGTGGCCGGCGCGCTGCTGCCCGCCCTCGGAGAGCCCCTACGGAGCGGGGCTGTGGGTCCCCGGCAACAGCGGGCCTGACTGCGTCGTCCCCGGACGTGGTCGCCACCGCCGCCAGGTCGCCGTGGCCGCTGCCCGGACTTTGTCCTCGTAGCGGAGCTCGACGTCGACGGTCACTTCGGCTTCGGACGCCTGCGAGACGGCGGCCCACAGCTCGACGGGTGCATGGAGCGGGGAGGGACGGAGGTAGCGGACCGCGATGCCGGCGGTGACGAAGGGGAGGAGCGCACCGCCGAGCGCCTCCCAGCCCTGGCGTTCCGACTCGACGACCACGGCCGCCGCGCTGTGGCAGTCGAGGAGGGTGGCGATGATGCCACCGTTCAGGAACCCCACCCCGTTGTCGTGCTCGGGCCACGGCACGAACTGGCCGGTGACGGTCTGGCCGGCGTCGGCGGAGGAGGCGGTCTCGTAGCTGCGGAGCTGCAGGCCCTTCGGGTTGGCGTGCCCGCAGCCGAAGCAGGTGAGGGTCGGGTAGAGGCGCTCCTGCACGCTCAGCCGGTGGCCCGGGGGTGGCTCGCCGGCAGCGTGGGGGGAACCGGCCCGCCCGGACGGGTCGCCGTGGTCGGCTGACGTCATGCTTCGAGGCTACGGCAACGAGGTGGCCGGTTGGGGATGCCCGACGCAGGTGCGGGCCTATCCCGTTGGCCGAGGGGACGTTCCGGCAGCCGAGCCCACCGGGCTCAGGTGGTCGAGCCCACCGGGCTCAGGTGGTCGAGCCCACCGGGCTCAGGTGGAAGAGGGGCCGCCCCCCGGTGCCGCTCGCGGCCCCTGCGTCTCCTGCTCGACCCAGGCCAGGTAGTCGGGGTTGCCGCCGAGGATGGGCAGCGCCAGCACGCAGGGGACGTCGTAGGGGTGGGAGCGAGCCGCCCGCTCGACGATGGCGGCCACCAGCTCGACCCGGGTGTGGAGGGCGACGCGGGCCTCGGTCGCCTCCTCGACGGCGCCCTGCCAGCGGTAGGTCGAGCGGACGGAGGTGACGACCTGCCCGCAGGCGACGAGCCGGTCGTCGACGAGCGCCCGGGTGAAGTCGGCCAGCCACTCGGGGTCGTCGGCGGTGACCACGACCTCGCATAGCGCCGGGGGGTCGTGGGGTGGGTCGCCAGGCACAGCCAGGGACATCGATGCCGTCCTTTCGCCTCGCGCCGACCCGTCGCCTCACGCCGACCGAGGACCGCACGCTAACCGAGCGGATGGTCCCGCACCCGGTGGTGCCCGCCCGTCAGCGACCGGCAGCCGCTGGACCCGGGTGCGTTCAAGGGGGCCACCGACCGCGCCGATACCAAGGGGTCGGTCGTGGAGAGCCGATCGGCGGTGGAGTGCAGGGAGGCACCAGCCATGTGGGCGCAGATGTGGGCACGGAAGGTGGTCGTCGGGGCGTTGCTGGTCGGCGCGTCCACGGCGGGCCCGGTTGCCGGCCTCCGGCTGCTCGCCGGTCCTCCGGGGTCCGTTCCGCTTCGCAACGGTACCGTCGCCGCCGCCCGGCTCCAACGACCTGCTCCCGGCCCGGTCACCTTCACCACGCTGCCCCCGAACCTTGCCGCGCTGGACTCGGAGGCTCCGCCTGCTGGTGGAGGCGCAGGTGCTGGTGCCGGTGCCGGTTCCCCCGGTACGGCTACCTCGGATGCCGCTGCTGCTGGGCAGACGGTGGACGTGACCGTCCGACCGGGCCAGCTCGAGGTCGCACCGACCACCCAGGTCCTTCGCCTGACCCCGTCCGGCCGGGGGACGCTCCAGCGGTTCACTGCCACGGTGGGACCGGTGCGGGTGGTGGACGCCCGGGGAACGCTCGCCGGATGGGTTGCCAGGGTTGCCGTGTCGGTGGCCGTGCGCCGAGGACCGGGGCGCAGGCCCCACCGTGATCGGGGCGTCGTGGTCTGTGCCCAAGCCGGGACGCCCACGATGGTGGCGGGCAATCCCGCCGACCGCGTGGTGGCGGCGAGACCGTCGTGCGCCGCGGCCGGCCGGCCGGTCCCGCTGGTACGGGCCGCGCCCGGTGGCGGGGGTGGGACCTACGAGGACACCGCCACGATCGAGCTGTTCGTGCCGCAGGGAACACCGGTGCCCGCCCTCCGGGTGACTGCCGCCATCACCGTGCGCTGACCGACGCCGGTCGGCCCACCGGCCGTCGGCCCGCTGCCGCCCTCCGGGCGCCCACGCCAACCGCCTGCTTCCTGCCGTCGACTGCCTCGGTCGGCTCTGCCCGCGGCCACGCCGACCGCACCCCGTAGTGGCCCCACCACGTACCAGCGCCTCCGACCGTCCTGCGTGGCGATTCAACCGTGCTCCGCGCGCACGCTCCTGACCACCCCGACAAATTCGTCAACCTTGACGATAGTGCCGGCCGGCAGGATCGGTCACAGTGGCCGAGCGACCAGTCGCACCCTGTCCGTGCACGCGCCACCCGGCGCTCGGCGGCGGACGGTGCTGGCGGTCAGGTGGGAGCAGGGAGAGCCCGGGAGGGCAGAAGGGGAAGGGGGGCAGGCAAGTCCGGTCGAGAGCCCTGCGGCCGGCACTCTGGAATGCACATGCAGGTATTGCTGTCGGCCTCGTGGCTGGACACCACGTCCCCCACAGGCCCGGCTATGGACGGGAGGTCCAGCGTGTCATCGTTGTCACGAAGAATTCGGTCAGGCATCCATGCCCTGCTCACAGTGGGTGTCGCCGCCTTGACCGCAGCCGGGACGCTTGTGCTCGCCCTGGCGCTCACCCCGACGCCACCGGCAGGTGCCGTCAACAACAACCCATCGGGAAACCCGACGAGCCCGGCCGTCTCCTACGAGAACGACTGCATCGGGACGACGTCGACCGGAGCAATCCAGGACGCCCCGCTCGTCACCTCGACGGTGATCGACACCACGACGGGAACGAACAACGTCCTGCCCCAGGGGGCGACCTTCGGCGTGGCGGGAACGGTCACCCAGACCCTCGCCGGCGCGGTGATCGCCGGGGCCAACGAACTGGCCAACGGGGTCTTCGGCGCACCTCCGTCGTCGTTCAACATCTCGGCCACCGAGACCTTCGGTCCGACGGATAACAACTCGACGGGCAGCTACACCTACACCACCCCGAGCTTTGCCGCCCAGGCGAACCCCGGTGGTGTGGTGACCGGCGTCACCTTCTCCTCGGGCTCGACGACCCTGAGCGGTGACTTCTCCGGCATCCCCGCGGACGCTGCCGTCTACGGCGCCGGCATCCCCCTCACCGCGGTGAGCACGGCGGCTGGGACCTCCACCTCCATCACCATCAGCGCGGCGACGACGGCGGCCAGCACCGGCGAGACCATCGGCTGGGCGCCGTTCTCCGGCCTGACCTTCACCGACTCGAGCTTCGCCACGCCGGCGACGGCCTTTACGACCGCCGCGGCGACCACCGTCGCCAAGGGGACGGCTGGCATCGGGCTCACCAGTGTGAGCAAGTGGACCTTCTACCTGACTACGTCCGCTGGCACCCTTCCCGGCGCGAACTTCGGTGGTGGCGGCAACGGCGCAGGTGCGTCGGGGACGAACACCTGCATCGAGACGGGCTACGTCAACTCGACCACGCCCGGCCCGGCCCTCTACAGCCAGCCGGGCCCCATGCTGCCCCCGGGTCTCACCACGCCGCTGGTGGCGACGGCCACCACCGGTAGCGGTGCCACCCTCGACTCGGTCCCGACGGACTTCCAGCCCGGCGCGTACGCCAACCTCGGCGAGCCGGCTCCGGTAGCAAAGAGCGAGACCGTGTCGATGGGCACCGGCCAGTCGACCACCATCACGCTGCCGACCGTGCCTGGTAACTCGGCCTACCCGGTTGCCTCGTGCGCCTTGGTGGCGAAGTCGATCTCCAATACGGGTGGCGGGTCGGTCAACCTGACGGTTGCCATCAGCAACTCGCCGACCGTGTGCCAGGCGACCCTGACGGACAGCGACACGGCGCCGGAGACGTACACCTTCCAGTTCACCGCCACCAACGACTACGGGACGCCCGAGACGAGCGCTCCGGGGACGATCACGGTGAGCGTCGGTACGCCACCGGTCGCCCAGCCCATCTCGGAGACGGTCAACCCCGGCCTGTTGGTCCTGAGCTGCAGCGCCCCCGGCACCTCCGGCTACCCGACGCTGGGTTGCGGGACGATCAACATGCCGTCCGTCACCCTGAACGGCCTGGCCCAGACCAAGTTTGGCGCCGCCAACCCCATCTTCGTGTCGGACAACCGGGGCAATCCCGCCGTCGGCTGGTCGCTGACCGCGTCGATGATCCCGAGCTCTTTGAAGGTCAACAGCAACAAGGCGTGTGCCACTGTCGCCGCCTTCTGTGACTCCACGGTGGGCTCGCATGCCTCCAACCCGAACGGTCAGATCGCTGCCAAGTACCTGAGCATCAAGCTCACTGGCTGGAATGCCTACTCGGGCACGCTCAACGCAGCGCCCTCGCTGACGGGCACCGGAGGCAACTTCGGCACGACCGTCTCCCTGGGCAGCGCCGCAGCCGGTGAGAGTGGCGGCACGTTCGTGATGCACGCCACCTACTCGCTGTACGTCCCGGCGTCGGTGTACGCAGGAACGTACATCGGGACGGTGGAGTACCTGGTCAGCTAAGTCAGGTACGTCCCAGTTCGTAGGCAGGGGGGTGGCGCCACCGGCGCCACCCCCCTGTTGCGGACCGGCCACCCGGAGCCGTGCCGGCACCGCTACCGGGAGGAAGCCAGCGTGTGCCGGTGACGGCCCGGTAGCCGCCCGTAGGTGGCAGTACTGTCGGACAGCGCCGCCTCGTGCGGCGCACAGATGGCTTTTTGGGGCGACAGGGACGCCGCCCCGTCGTGAAAGGTGATGGCGGTGCGTGCAGACCAGCCGAGGAACGGAGTCCGACAGGGACGGAGCCTGCCGCGAGGACATCGGGGCCCCACCTACCTGCTCGTCCGCCTCGGCCTCGCGGTCGTCGCCGGGCTCGTCGCCCTGGTCGTTCTGCCAGGGCTCGCCGGTGCCGCCTCGAACGGGAGCTGGAGCGTCTTTCCCACCACGGCGGCGGGCCAACAGCCCCGGCCCTACTTCCAGCCGCTGTTGGCGCCGGGCTCCAACTATCCGGACTCGGTGACGATCGTGAACCAGACGACGTCGCCCATCACCTTCAAGCTCTACGCCGCCGATGCCTTCAATGCGGCAAGCGGGGCGTTCGCCCTCAACCCACCCACTGCTCCCCAGCACGGGGTCGGGAGCTGGGTCCACCTGTCCGTCTCGCAGGTGACGGTTCCGGGGAGGAGCGAGGCGCTCGTTCCCTTCACGATCAACCCCCCCGCCGACGCAACCCCCGGGTTCCACGTCGGCGGGATCGTGGCCGAGCAGACCACCGGGACGATCACGAAGGCCGGCGCCATCCACTTCAACGTGGTGCAGGCCGTCGGCACCCGGGTCTACGCCCGCATCATCGGCCCGCTCCACCCGTCGCTCGCCGTCACGGGCGTGTCGGTGCAGACCCAGACCTCGGTCGGGACGCAGTTCGGTGGCGGTGCACGGACCGAGGTCCGCTACACCATCACCAACACCGGCAACGTGCCGCTCACGCCGACCGTTGCCGTGTCGGTGTCCCCGCTGCTTGGCAGTGGTCCGAAGCCGGTCACGAAGAAGCTGCTCCAGCTCCTGCCGGCAAACCGGGTGACCGTCACGGTCCCCTTCGGGAGCGTGGTTCCCTTCGGGAGCCTCGGCGCCCACGTGCGGGTAACGGCGCCCGGGGTCGTCGCCACCGGCAACGGATCGTCGGTCGTCGTGCCCTGGGGCATCGTCGGCATCGTGGTGCTCGTTGTCGCCGGCCTGGTCTTCTGGAGGCGTCGTCGACGCCAGAGGGCCCAGCCTGACGGTGAGGCCGAGCCGGAAGCTCCTCCCCGAGAGCCTGCTTCGAGCGCTTCGCACAGCTGAGTGCCCGGCGTGTCTCACGCCCGTCCTTCCGTACCGGGCCGCCCCACTGCTCCGGGTAGCACTACCGGTCACTGTGTCGCCACCGGCTCGCTGGGTGTGACGAGTGCCCGCACCAGCGCCCGGTTCCTCGTCATGCTTCTCGTGGCGCTCGCCGCTGCCCTCGTGGCGGTTGTCGCCGTCGCGCCGGTCCCCGCCTGGCCAGCCACGCCGTCGGGCTCTTCCGAGGTGCTCCGGCTCGGGTCGACCACCCTGGTGGTCGGCCAGACCGGGACGCTCGACGGCAGCGGGTGGCCTCGGGGCAGCGCGGTGCAGACGGTCCTGTGTGGGGCGCTAGCCGACCAGGGCAGCGTGGACTGCGCCAATGCCGCCGCGGTCACCGTGGCGCCGGGTCCGGACGGCTCCCTGCAGGCGAGCTTTCCGGTCGTGGTGCCGCCGGCACCATGCCCGTGCGTGGTGCTTGCTCAGGGGAAGGATGTCGACTACCTCGAACGGTTCGCCGTCGACCTCGTGGAACCGGGCGGAGCAGCCCCGCCGTCGCCGCCGTCGACCGGAGGGGGGCCGGCGATCGTCGTCCTGCCGAGCACGGCCCCGGTGGGTGCGACGGTAGGGGTGCTCGGCAGCGGGTTTCCACCGGGTCGAACCCTCGAGCTGGTGGTCTGTGGCGACCTCGGCCTCGGCGGCACCGGCGACTGTGTCGCCCACCCGACAAGGACGTCGGCGACGGCCCACGGGGTTCTGGCAGCGCGGGTGACAGTGAGGCCACCACCGGTCCCATGTCCTTGCGACCTCGAGGCACTGGCGCCGGGGCGCAGCCCGGTGCTGGCGCCGCTCGCCGTGCTCGGGGCACCAGCAGGCGAAGCCGCCCCGGAGGCGCCGCTGTTCGCCGACCTCGAGGTCGAGGGCGCCTCGTTGCGGGGGGCGGAGAGCTGGACGGCCGCCTTCGGCTCCTCCACGACGCGCCGGCTGGTGCTGGTGCTGGCCAACCGGGGCGGGTTGGCCACCGGCCCGATGTCGCTGCGGCTCCGGCTGGTCACCGGAACGGGAGCGTCGCGCCTGGTGGTGGACCGCACCCTTGCCACGGTGGCTCCCGGTGGGCGGGCGACCTACGAAGTTCCCGTGACCGTCGCCGCCATGACCTTCGGCACGGTTGCGGTGCGGGGTACCGTCGGCGTCGACGGGCAGAAGGTGTCCTTTGCCGTCACGGTCAGATCGGTGCCGTGGGGCCTGGTGGCCGTCCTGGCCCTGGTGGCGCTGGCCGTCCTGGCGACAGCGGTTGTCGCCGTGCGACGTCGTGTGGGTCGTCGTCTGGGTCGTCGTGTGGGTCGGAGTGCCGCCGGGTCGCCAGGCACCGAGCCCGCTGCGGCCGAAGCGAGCAGTGTCGACACGCCGCAAACCGAGCGAGATCGACCAGCGGCGGGCCCGCCCGTAGGGAAGCATGCGTCCGGTGGCACCGACCCGTCGCCCCCGGTGGCGACCACGAAGTCTTCCGAGGGGTCGAAGTCGGGGACGACCCAGGCCGATCGTCGGGCGAAAGACGAGCTTCAACGCCCCTGAGCCGGTCGGAACACTGTGCACCGTGGTGCCAGAGTCACTATCTCGGCACGGACGGTGGTTGCGTCCCGGCCGAAGGACTTCTGGTCCTGGCTCTTGGCCGGGATCGCGGCAACGATGGCCGCATGGTGCAACCGTTCCCGTGGCCGAACGTGGTGGCTCCCTGCGGCGGGACGGCGCTACCCGGCTGCGGTGCAGTCGAACCGGCGGCACCGTGGGGCAACGACCGGTGGCATCGAGATGAAACGAGGTCGTCATGAGTGACGTTCCGTCGACTGCTCCCGACGAGGGGACCCCTGCTCCCGACGAGGGGACCCCTGCTCCCGACGAGGGGACCCCTGCTCCGGCGCGGCACCGTGCCCACAAGGTGTCGATCTGGTCGAAGCTCTCCCTGACCGGCTCGCGTCTCGTCCTGCTGCTGGGTGTCGTGCTCGTCCTCGTAGGAGGGCTGGTGGCCAACACCGCCCAGACGGCAGGGGGGAACATCCGCGTCGAGCACGTGCGCTTCCTCACCCAGTCGGGCCTGGTCGAGACCGGCCTGCTCTACATCCCCTCCACGGCGACAGCCAAGACGCCCGCCTGCGGGGTGGTGACCATCGAGGGGTACATCAACTCGGTCGACACCATGGACGGCTTCTCCATCGAGATGGCCCGCCGAGGATGTGTGGTGCTGGACGCCAACCAGACCGGACAGGGCTCGTCTCAGCCGCCGTCGTTCGCCGACGAGTTCGGGGGCCCGGCAGCGCTGGCCTTCATCAACACCCTGCCGATCGTGCGTCACGGCGACGTCGGCCTGATCGGCCACTCCATGGGCGGGTGGGCGTCGGTGCTGGCCGCCTACACCCAGCCGAAGGCTTACCGCTCGATCGTTCTCGTCAGCTCGTCGGTGAGCACGCCCGGCGTGGAGCCGGTGCCCGGTACGCCGACCTTCCCCCGCAACGTGCTGGTCGACGAAGCCCAGTACTCGGAGTTCTCTCAGTTGATGTGGGCCGTTCCCCAGGGAAGCGACTTCCCCCACTCTGCCCGGATGCAGACCTTCTTCGGGACCTCGCAGCCCATCGTGCAGGGCAAGGTGTACGGCTCGATCGCCGCGGGGACCGGTCGTGAACTGCTCATCCACGGCACCGACCACCCGGGGCTCACCATCGACCCGAGTGCTGTGACCGATGCCGTGCACTGGATGCAGCTCACCCTGGTTGGCGTCTCGTCGATGCCTCCCGGCCACCAGATCTGGTACTGGGACGAGATCGGGACCCTGATCGGGTTGATCGGGGTGGGGCTCTTCCTCTTCGGTGTCGCCGGGCAGCTCCTCAAGACGTCGTACTTCGGGGCGGTCGTCCGTGACCGGCCGGAGAACCGCTCGATGCGTGGTCCTCTGTGGTGGGTGGGGGCGGCCGTGCTCGTCGCCCTCGGCCCGGTGACCTTCTACTGGTTGCAGGAGTGGGGGTCCAACCACCTCCCGGCCGGCCCGTACCTCCCCCAGACCATCACCACCGGTATCGCGGCATGGGCAGTGGGCGGAGCGATCATCGCCACGCTCCTCTTCCTCCTGTGGCACTTCACGACCAAGAAGGACCGGCGCGGCACCCTGCACACCTACGGCGTCACCGAGCCCGACGGCACCGTCGACCGACGCCTGCTGTGGCGCTCCGTCGTCCTCGGGGCGACGGTGGTGGTGGTGACCTACATCGCCGTCTACTTCTTCGACTGGGCCTGGAGCTCGGACGTCCGCTTCTTCGTGTTCAACATCAAACCGCTCGATTTCGTCCACATGCAGATCGCCCTCGACTACCTGTGGCCGTTCCTCCTCTACTTCATCGTCCTGTCGATCGTCGTGTTCGGGCAGCTCCGTCCCCGGATGAAGACGCTCGGGACGTTCATGCTGGCCGTGACGGCGCTGTTGGTGGTCGGCTACGTCGGTTTCCTCGGGCTCGAGTACGGCGTCCTCTTCGCCACCGGACAGCTCCTCACCTCCAGCCAACCGCTCCTGACCATCGTCGGTGACCAGTTCCTTCCGGTGTTCATTATCATCGGCACGGTGGCCAGCTACTTCTTCTGGAAGACCGGACGGATCGCCACCGGCGTAGTGGTCCTGACCCTGTTGATCCCGGCGATCATGGTGGCCAGCACCGCCACGCAGGGCATCCCGTGGTGACCCTCGGCGACGGGTCCCATCGCCACCGGGCCTCCGAGGCGGTGGTCCGGCCGGCGTCCTGCTGCTCCCCGGTGCTCTCGAGGCGGCTCGTCACCCCGGTGTCGCCCGCCCGTTCCCGTGCGGGGTGGCGCTGATGCAGCCAGCCGCTCTCTCTCCGGAGCACCGCGCCACTGCGTGGGACCGGCTGACCTCAGAAGCACTCGACGTCCTGGTCGTCGGCGGCGGCATCGTCGGTGCCGGCGCCGCGCTCGACGCCGTCAGCCGTGGCTACCGCGTGGGCATCGTCGAGGCGCAGGACTGGGCGGCGGGCACCTCCAGCCGGTCCTCGAAGCTGATCCACGGTGGGCTGCGGTACCTCCAGATGATGGACTTCACCCTCGTGCACCAGGCTCTGCAGGAGCGAGCGGTCCTCCTGCAGCACGTGGCACCGCACCTGGTCCACCAGCTCCCCTTCCTCTACCCGCTCCAGCACCGGGTCTGGGAGCGGTTCTACGTCGGTACGGGGATCGCCCTCTACGACGCCCTCGGCTGGTCGACCGGCTCGGCCCGGGGCGTGCCCCGCCACCGCCACCTGACCCGCCAGCAGGCCCTGGCGAAGGCGCCGGGGCTGCGACGGGAGTCGATGGTCGGGGCCATCGAGTACTACGACGCACAAGTCGACGACGCCCGGTTGGCCTTCGAGGTCGTGCGGACCGCAGTCAGCCTGGGGGCGGTGGCCGTCAGCCGGGCAGAGGCGGTCGGGTTCCACCGTGACGGCGACCAGGTCACCGGCGCCACCGTCTGCAACCTCGAGACGGGCGCGAAGCGGGACGTCGGGGCACGGGTGACCATCCTCGCCACCGGGGCGTGGACCGAGGAGACCGAGACGCTGGCCGGGCACGAGCGCCCGGTGCAGGTCCGGCCGTCCAAAGGGGTCCATTTGGTGGTCCCAAAGGACCGCATCGCCTCGACGTCGGCCATCGTGGTCCGGACGGAGAAGAGCGTGCTGTTCGTCCTGCCCTGGGGCGACCATTGGATCATCGGGACCACCGACACCGACTGGAACCACGACAAGGCCCGGCCAGAGGCGACCGCTGCCGACATCGACTACCTGCTCGACCACGTGAACGCCGTGCTCGAGTCGCCGCTGACCCGTGACGACGTGACCGGAGTGTTCGCCGGGTTGCGGCCGCTGGTCGCCGGAGCCGGCGTCGTTCGAGGCCCCGGGGAAGCAGGAGCCCACCGGTTGCGTCTGCGGGCAGGTTCTGGCGAGGAGCAGACGACGACGCTGTCACGCGAGCATTCGGTGAGCCGCCCGTTCCCCGGTCTGGTCGTGGTGTCCGGCGGCAAGTACACCACCTACCGGATCATCGCCCGGGATGCCGTCGACGCGGCCGTCGAGCAGGGCCCGCTCGACCCGGTCACCTCGCACACCGAGCGCCTCCCGCTCGTCGGGGCCGAGGGGTACGAAGTCCGCTGGCGCCAACGGGCGAGGCTGGCCGCCGCGCACGGGCTCTCCGAGGACTGGCTCGACCACCTGCTCCACCGCTACGGGGGCATGGTGGACGAGGTGCTCGCCCTGGTCGAGGGCGACCCGTCTCTCGGCGTGCCACTGGCCGGCGCCGCCGGGTACCTGCGTGCCGAGGTCGTCTACGCCGTCACGCACGAGGACGCGCGTCACCTCGAGGACGTCCTCGCCCGCCGGACTCGGATCGCCATCGAGACGGTCAACCGCGGCCTCGGGGCGGCTGACGAAGTGGCCGACCTGATGGCTCCTCTCCTCGGGTGGAGCGATGCCGAGCGATTGGCCGAGGTCGAGGACTACGCACGCCAGAGCGAGCTCGAGGCATCCGCCGCCGCCGCCCCGGACGACGACGCCGCGAGCGACTTGGTGTCGGCGACGCCCACTCGCCTCGTGCTCCCCTGAGGCTCGGACCGTCTGCCGACGACTGCCGGCTTGTGCCGTGGCCGCCTGGCCATGGCCACGTGCGCCGATGCCCGCCTGGCCGCCTGGCCGCCGTAGGCGCCCAGGAGCGAGACAGGGGACGAAGGCGTAGCGTCGCGGAATGGCCGACGACCGAGGGGGGGTGAGCCTCGAGCGAGGGACCATCCTCGGCCGAGGCCCGAGCGAGACCGAGCCGCCCTGGGTCGTCGACCCACGCGCCAGGCGCCACGAGTGGCGACGCCTCTTCGCCGAAGTGCTCTGTACCTTCCTGCTCGTCGTGGTGGCCGCCGGTGCCCCGGTCGTCGACGCCGTCTCCCATGGCCAAGTCCCCCTCGATGCCCAGGTCGTCGCGCCGGGCCTCATGGTGATGGCGATCATCTACTTCATGGGCATGGTGAGCGGCGCCCACCTGAACCCGGCGGTCACCCTGTCCTTCGCCGCCCGAGGCAACTTCCCATGGAGCCGAGTACCCGGCTACGTCGTGGCCCAGCTGATCGGAGCCGCCGCTGCGTCGCTCCTCCTGCGGGCGCTCTTCGGCACAGTCGGCCAGCTCGGTGCGACGCTCCCCGGGCCGGGGATCTCTACGACCACGGCACTCGTCATCGAGGCGCTCCTGACCCTCGGGCTCGTCAGTGTCATCCTCGGGACCGCGTCGGGGGCGCGCAACGTGGGCGCCAATGCCGCGCTCGCCGTCGGTGGCTACATCGCCCTCGCTGGGTTGTGGGCGGCCCCGATCAGCGGGGCATCGATGAACCCAGCCCGCTCGTTCGGCCCCGAGCTCCTCGCTGGTGACTGGACGAGCTGGTGGGCCTACGTTGCTGGCCCGATCGCCGGTGGCCTGCTTGCCGTCGGCATTGCCTGGGTCCTGCGCGGACCCCCGAGCCCGGCCGCCGACGTCGCTGCCCAGGGGGAGGTCCCCGACGAGGACCTGGGCGAGACCCCCCAACCGGCACCAGGAGGGAGCGGCCATGCCCAGTGAGCACTGGAAGGACGAACCCGAGGCGAGGGACTACCCCGCAGCCCGCAGCTACCTCTCCCTCCTCGTCGACCCCAGCGAGGCGAAGAAGACCGTCAAGGCGCTCGCCGGTGATCCCACGGCGACGCGCTATCAGGCCAAGGACATCCTGCGGGCGGCCAGGCTCCCGCTCCTGCCGCTCGACGATCCCGAGGTGACCAAGGACCTCGCCAAGGTGAGAGCCGGCACCAAGCTCTCGCCGGTCCTGCTGGTACGGGGCGACCCGCTGTGGGTCGCCGATGGCTACCACCGGATCTGCGCCAGCTACCACCTCGACGAAGACGCCGAGATCCCCTGCCGCATCGTTTCGAGGCCGCGTACGGACACTCGGCGAACCAGCACCCGGAAGGCTTCTAGCTCGCGTTGACGCGCCGAGCACCCCACGTCGACCTCCGTGCCAGGCGCCGCCGGTCCGCACCCCGGCGCGCTTGGCGTCCGTCTCGGCGAGCCAGGTCAGCCCGGCCTCCCGGGGGTCGAGCCGACGACCGCCTCAACGGGGGATTTCCTGCTTGATCCGTGGGCCGCTCACGCAGCCTCGCTGCAGCCTGGCGGTGGCCAGAGCCGGATCGGTCGAGCATGCCGGGGGAAACGAGGTTGTCGGTGGAGCGCGGCCTGCGGCACGGGTGGGTTCCGCTGGGCTCTGCACGGCCAGACGAGTGAGGGCCGGCTCGAAGACGCTGGGGCCGGCGCGGTCGCGGCGGACGGTCTCCTCGGCGCACGCAGCGAGGGGTCGACTCGGCGCGGATGCCGTTCACCGTGGACCTCGACACCCCGGTCTGTCGGGGGTGCTTGCGATTCATTCGAGTATCGGTACATCGAAACGGATGCAGGGGGGTCCTCGATGAGTGCGATTCGAGAGGAAACGGTGTCCCCGCCGGGGGACGCCGAGGCGCTCGCCACGTTGGCCGCGCTCCTCAAAGCAGGCAACGAACCGCTGCGGCTCGTGGCCGCCGACGGCGCACCTGTCGCCGACTGGCCAACCACGGCTGAGTGATCGAGACGGTCCGCCTGGGGTGTGGCAGGGTGGTCGGCCCTGCCAGCCAACCTTTTCGTCTGCACTGGCGGCCGGCCTCGTCGCTGGTGGAGCAGGATGGCCACGGCCCCCCGCCGGGAGCAGGGGGCCGTGGCCTGAACGGGGATGACGGCGCCACTAGACGGCGGGGACGGTCCGGCGGTGGACTCGGATAGCTCGTCGATCTCGGCGTGCCCGTGCTCGACCCCCAGCGCTGCCGGCCGGCCCGGAGCCGGCCGACGAGCGGGTCGCGTTCGGCGTACCGTCGGCCACAGACAAGGGCCTGGGAAAATCGGGGTGTGACTTGAGGAGTGCATTGACCCGCTGTCGCGAGATGCCGAGCAGCGCGGCGATCTCAGCGATACCGGCCAGTCCGCCGTCCATCAGGTGGATCGCAGGGTTGACGAACGACCATAGGGTAGATACTGGTCACTGCCGCCCGACGATTCGCCTGATCGGCCCGCTCTAGAGGCCATGTGAGCCTTCCGGTTGGTGAGCAGGGAGGACGTTGAGCTTGCGGACGCCGAAGGTACATCGACCAGCCAGACTCCCTCGTGCTCGTGCCACACGGCGTCACGGGTGGCCCCGTCTATGTCATCGATGGGTGGGCGCGGCCCCTCCGTTCGCGGCAGCCGCAGGTAGGTGCTCGGCCGGAACAGCCAGGTGCTCGCCTCGGTGAGGACTCGACGTTCCGACACGATCGTGAGGGGCTCGCGGTTCATCGCCCCATCACCCGCAGAAGGTGCGACAGGAACCCTCAGGGCGATCCCCAATCCAGCTGCGTACGGCCAACTTCGCGGTGATTAGCTCATGGCCGGCGGAGGACGATCAGGCCCGGCACGTCCGTGAAGACCGAGTCGTCCGAGACGAGCTCGACGCCGAGCCGGACGGCGCTCGCGGCGATCCAGCGGTCGGCCTCGTGGATCTTCTGGCCGAGAGCGTGGCCCGCCTGCTCGCAGGACGCGCGCAGCTCGGCGCACACCTGAATCAACCGGTCGTCGGGTTGGACGATCGTGAACCGCTCGAGGTCTCGTTCGGGTCCGCGTCGGCGTAGCTCGCCCCAGCCAGCCTTGAGCGCGCCGTAGCGCATCTCGGTGGCTGTCGCGAACGAGACGAGTGTTGGGCGGCCGGCGATCAACGCTCGATAGTCAGCCGCGAGGCCGGGCTGGCGAACAGCGTTGACGATCGAAGAAACGACCATCGTGTCGACCACGACGGCCTGCGAGCGAGCAGGGCTCACCGCTCAGCGAGAACCTTGTCGAACGCCTTCCATTCCTCGTCGGTAAGTCCATCGATGGCCATCTCCTCATCCGACGGGAGGGGTTGAGCGCGCTTCAGCGCCTCCTCGGGAGGAAGCACTGTCAGATCGGTGGGCTCATCGGGATGGGGGACGACGGACACACCTCCGAGTGTACGGCAGCGGTCCTCCTGGGTCACCGGTGTTGTCGCGATCGGCCAGCGGGCCGTGGCGGAGAACAGAGGCATCGAGGCTTCGGCTTCTAACGGATGGGTTGATACGGGCCGTTGTCGGCCGGACTGGCCTACACGGCCTGACACGCAAAATCCCGGTGCAGCGGCATATTCCGACATGGCCCGACATGAGTGAGAACGGCCGGGAAGTAGCTCATGACCCGAAGGTCGCCTCGGACCGGGATCGGCGGGTCGGTCCTTATCGAGATGCGAACAGTGCCCCATCGAGAGCAGGCAAGGCTCATCCCAAGAGCCGTTAGGGCACGTGGAGGGCACGGAGGTCAGGCCGAGTCCCGGCGTCCGGCGCCGTCGCGGCAGACGGTCTCCTCGGCCCACGCAGCGAGGGGTCGCTTCGGCGCGGATGCTGTTCATCGTGGATCTCGAAGGTCCCGGTCCGTCGGGAGGGATTGCGATTCTTGCGAATCTCGGTACACTGAAACGGATACAGGGGAGGTAGCTGATGGCTGCAATTCGAGAGGAAACGGTGTTCCCACCGGGGGACGCCGAGGCGCTCGCTTCGTTGGCAGCGCTCCTCAAGGCGGGCAACGAACCGCTGCGGCTCGTGGCCGCCGACGGCGACGAGGCACTCCTTCCGGACGAATTGCGGCAGGTCCTCACGACGGTCGTCTCGTCGATGCACCGGGGCCAGGCCGTGACGCTGGCCCCGCTGGCCATGCGGCTCACGACGCAGCAGGCGGCCGATCTGCTCGGCGTCAGTAGGCCGACGCTCATCAAACTGCTGGAGGAGGGCCGGATCCCCTACGAAACCCCGAACCGCCACCGCAGGATCCGACTGGTCGACCTGCTCACGTTCCAGCAGACCAGGCAAACCGAACGCCGGCAGGCCCTGTCCGAACTGACCGGCGACGCCCAGGACCTCGGGGTCTACGAAGGAACGGTCGAGGACTACGAGGCCGCCCTCGCCGAAGCCAGGAACAAGCTCGTGTAAGCGGGGGGTCATCCGTGTACTCCGCGCTCCTCGACGCCTGTGTGCTGGTGCCGAACGCCCTGTGCGACACGCTCCTCAGGCTCGCCGAGCGCGGCTTCTACCGGCCGTTGTGGTCAGCACGCACCCTCGACGAGACGAGCTGGGCAATCCAGAAGGTGCATCCGGACATCCCGGACGACCGGATCCGGTGCAGGCTCGACAATATGAACGCCACCTTCGAGGACGCGCTCGTCGAGGGGTGGGAACCGGTCTGCGCCGGCCTCGATCTCCCTGACGACGACGATCGTCACGTGCCGGCTGCAGCGATCCGAGGCGGTGCCCAGGTGATCGTCACGTTCAACGTGAAGGACTTTCCCGGGGAACGCTTGGAGCCCACCGGGGTGGCAGTCGCCCACCCTGACGACTTCCTTCTGGACCAGCTCGACCTGTACCCAGCGCTGGTGCTCCAGGTCCTCACCGAACAGGCCCGGGACCTGCGAGACCCACCGAGTGACGTCGACGGCGTGCTGAACCGCCTCAAGCGCTGTGGGGTCCCACGGTTCTCCGACGCCGTCCGACTGCTCGAACCAGACGAGCGGTAGTGGGGTCGTCGAGCGCACCGTCGGCTTCCGCAGCAGCCTGCCGCCCGCCCATGCGTGTCACGCCACGTCCGGGTCGCGCCTGGCGCAGAACGAAGAGGTGGCACCCAAGCCTGACATGGCCACGGACAACGGGCGCTCTCGAGTTCAGCACTGACGATCGATGACGCTCTCGTGCCCGAACCGACCACCGGCGAGGGGCGATCGGAGACCCTGTGGGGAGCAGCGATCGACAACGCCGGGGCCACGGATAGAGCCCCGCCACGTGGAGGGCACGGCAGCCGCTTGCGTCGCCGTCGGTGAGGCCCGCACCCCCGCTGACCTGCACCTTCTCGGTGGTCGGGACCGGCGTCGATCCGGACCTCGCGTTTTCAGTTGCGTCTCGCTGAGGGTCGTACTTGGCCGACTACGTGGAACTCCGCAGTGATGGACCAGGTCAAGCCCGGTGTCTTGCCCATGGTTCGCTACCACCGCTGCACGCTGGATGCCGCCCAGTTCCGGTGGCCGCCGGTTCTCCTGGGTGCGTGGTGGGCTCGAGGCGCGGCAAGGTCAGCACTGCGCCGCCCTGCCCCCTGCCCCCTGCCCTCATGGCCGGCCGTTGTCGCGGTGGTCACGTAGCGCCCGGAGCTCAGGGAGGGCCTCCGCGTCCTTGGGCCGGCTGGCTCGCTCCTTGGCGGCGATGACGTCGTCGAGCCCGGCGATCCGAATCGCGACCCCGTGCCCTTCGACGACCGTGGCGCGCTCGACGAGCTCCTCGTAGGGGACCAGCCTGCCGTCAGCGCCCTCGAGGCCAGCCAGCACGTCGAAGGGGCCGGCGTCGGTCATCCACGTCGTCATACCGGCCGACTCCAGCGCGGCGGCGTCGATCTGCACCGGTAGTCGTCGGGCCTCCTCGTCGCTCAACCCGGCCACCCGTAGCCTGGCGTCGAGCTCGCGGAGTGCCGCCGCCAGCCGATCGAGGTTGGAGCGCTCACGTCGGACCACGCAGTCGGCGTCCTCCGTCGGGCGGTTGGCCCCGTAGGCGAGGGCGGCGACGCCTCCGACCAGCAAGTAGTCGACCCGGTGACGGTCCAGGACCTCGACGAGCCTGCCGAGATCGTGCGGAGGATCGTCAGGCTCCGCCATCGTCGCCGGTCCGCTCCGCGGCACGCTTCGCGTCCACCTCGGCGAGCCAGGCCAGGACGGCCTCCCGGGAGTCGAGCCGACGACCGTCCCAAAGGACGCTGACGTCGTCCGACGTGGGGGACGGAGCCTGGCGGACGCGCTCGATCAGCTCCTCTGCGCTCAGTACCGGCTGCGTCGTCACGCGACCACGCTACCGCCCGAGTCCGGCGAGACACCCCAGAGCCGACCTTTGCGGGCCGCGCGGTGCTGGGAGCCGTTGCGTGCGCGCCCGGAGCCAGCCCGGTGCGTGTCGGTGGAACCCTGGCGAGCGATTCGGCCCCTGCGACGACGAGGAGCTGCGGAGCCTGCATCCGCTCCACCGATTGAGCCGGCGGGACGATACGCCGACGCCGTCACAGCCGATCTGGTACGGGCCTGGCACCGGACCGGAGACCCGGACGCCTTGGCGCCGGCCACACCCCCGCTGACCTGCACCTTCTCGGTGGTCGGGACCGGCGTCGATCCGGTGACCTCGCGCTTTTCAGGCGCGCGCTCTGCCAACTGAGCTACCCGACCCTGGCGCCCGACCCCCTGCGGGACCGACCGACAGCTCGACCTCGGCGAACCGAGGTGGCGGACCTGACGGGATTTGAACCCGCGACCTCCGGCTTGACAGGCCGGCGTGCACTCCAAACTGCACCACAGGTCCCCAACCAGCACTACCGCTGGGGTACCGCACCCCCAACGGGATTCGAACCCGTGTTACCGCCTTGAAAGGGCGGCGTCCTCGGCCGCTAGACGATGGGGGCTCGACCCGCTCAGGGCCCCGCCAGCCTAGCAGAGGCGTCAGAGGCTCCCCTCTGGCCGACCGTCGTCGGGGAGCTCGGCGGCCAGGGCGTCGACGATGGCCGTCTGCACGGCCCCGAGCAGCTCGTAGACGGCGAACTCGGGAGCTGTCGGATCGCTCGGATGGGGCGCCTCGAGCTCCTCGCTGACGTCGAGGCGGGTGCCGAGGGTGAGGCGCATCGTCTCGACGGCAGACAGCCAGGCACCGAGCTCTTCGGCGGAGATCGTGTCGTGCTCGGCTGTGGCCACGAGCAGGTCGAGCGCCTGGTGGTGGTGGGAGCGGAGGGCGGTGTCGACCAGCTCGCGGTAGGAGCGCTCGTGGGCTGCCGTCTCGTCGTCCTGGCCGACGTAGGCGGGTGGGAAGACCCGGGCGGTCGAGGCCCGGTCGTGCTCGAGCAGGCCGGCTACCTGGGTGGCCACGGCCGCCAGCACCGCCTGTACCCCCGGGTCGATGCGGACGTCGTAGCGGCCGTCGCTCCGGCGTGAGATCGGCTCCCTCGGCCGGCTCACCCCGACTGCTCCATGGTGGCCCACAGCCCGTGCTCGTGGAGCCGGTAGACGTCGAGCTCGGCCCGCTCGCGCGTCCCCGACGACACGACGGCTCGTCCCTTCAGGTGGACGTCCAGCATCAGCTTGGTCGCCTTCTCGCGCGAGTAGCCGAACAGCTTTTGGAACACGTAGGTGACGAAGGACATCAGGTTGATCGGGTCGTTCCACACGATGACCAGCCACGGGCGCTCGGTCGTGGCGGAGTCGCCGACGTCTGGCCGTTCGACCTCGACCGGGGCCGTGCCCGCTCCGGCGGCACGGGCCAGCGGAGCTGCCCGAGCGGCAGCGGCGGCCCTCACCGGAGTGCTCACCGGACCCTCGCCGGGGTCCCCGCCAGGGGCTCGTTCTCCGGTGGCCCCTTCGCAGCCTCGAGGCCAAGCGCCTCGAGGCCCTCGGTGGCGAGCTCTGGTTCGGGCCGGTGACGGGACAGGTCGTGGTGGAACCACAGCAGCGTCGAGAACACCACCGAGGCGCCGAAGACGTGGATCCCCACCAGCACGGCGGGGAGGTGCGTGAAGTACTGCGTGTAGCCCACGATCCCCTGGATGACCATGACGCCCAGCAGGACGTGCCCGCGCTGCTGGATGTCCGCCGGCACGTCGTGGCGCCAGAGCCACCACAGGACGACCAGGAGGAACGCCCCGGTTGCGAGGACGATCTCCGCGTGGGTGCGGGTCATGTCGACGAGGTCGACGGGGATCCGCTTCGCTCCCGGCCCTCCGGCGTGCGGGCCCGCCCCGGTGGTCGCCGTGCCGGCCACCATGGCCACGACGAGGAGGGCGATCAGCACCCGGACCATGACGAGGGCCCGGTGGGGCACCGCGGGCGTTCCCCGCCCCTCGGCGTGGCCGGCTCGCATGGCGAGGACGAGGGCGACGCCGAGCAGGCCCACCCCCACCATGAAGTGGCCCATGACGACGTACGGGTTGAGCTTCGAGTAGACGACGGCTGCACCCACCCCTGCTTCGGCGAGCACGCCGACGATGAGCCCGACCGACAGCCAGGTGAGGTCACGCCGGTAGGGACGTCGCCGCCACGCCGCCAGGACCGTCGCCCCGCACAGCACGACGAGGACCACGACCACCATCCGGTTGCCGAACTCGATGAGGGCATGGAACCGGAGCGGTGGGGTGACCTGGCTCCGCGTGCAGTCGGGCCAGTCGGGGCAACCGAGGCCCGAGTCGGACAAGCGCACCGAGGCGCCGCTCACGATGTTGAGCAGGATGACGACCGCCGTCGCCTGGGCGAGCCGCAGGAAGGTCCGGGGTCCGACACGCGTGGAGAGCACCGGCCAACCATCGTACCGGCGCCGTTGCCCGGGGTGCCCTCGCCACTGCCACCCGCTGCCGCCTGGTCCGGCTGCCGGCGCTCCGCCCACCGCCTGGTCCGGCTGCCGGCGCGTTGCCGGCTCGCAGGGGCTCGCCGTAGGCTGTCGGGGTGAACACCCCGGCTGTGGCCCTCGAGGGCGCCCGCGTCCGCAACGCGCGCCTCGCCGCCTACATCGCCCTCACCAAACCTCGGATCATCGAGCTGCTGCTCGTCACCACCCTGCCCACCATGTTCGTGGCCCAGCGAGGCCTTCCGCCCGTCTGGCTGATGGTGGCCACCCTGGCTGGTGGGGCGCTCGCCGCTGGTGGAGCGAACGCTCTCAACATGGTGATCGACCGGGACATCGACCGGGTCATGCACCGGACCCGCAATCGTCCTCTGGTCACCGGGGTGCTCACTCCCCGACAGGCCCTCGTCTTCGCGCTTGGCCTCGAGGTGGTGGCTTTCGCCGAGCTGTGGGCGGCGGTCAACCTGCTGTCCGCGTGTCTGGCGGTGTCGGCGACGCTCTTCTACGTCTTCGTCTACACGCTGTGGCTGAAGCGCTCGAGCAGCCAGAACATCGTGATCGGCGGAGCAGCGGGGGCAGTTCCGGTCCTCGTCGGGTGGTCGGCGGTCACCGGTTCCCTCAGCTGGACCCCGGTTGCCCTCTTCGCCCTCATCTTCATCTGGACCCCACCCCACTTCTGGGCCCTTGCCGTCAAGTACCAAGACGACTATCGGGCTGTCAACGTGCCCATGCTCCCGGCCGTGGCGTCGACCCGGCGGACGGCGACCTCCATCGTCGCCTACACGGTGGGCCTGGTCGCCGTGTCGTTCGTCGTCGCCGCCGTCGGTCATCTCGGCGTGGTCTACGTGGCGTGTGCGGCGGTCCTCGGGGGGATCTTCCTGGTCCTCGTGGTCCAGTTCCGTCTGCGGGCCACGCCCAAGGCGGCCATGACGGTGTTCGGCTACTCGATCACCTACTTGACGCTGCTCTTCGTGGCGATGGCCGTCGGCGTCTTCGTCCGGTAGTGACCGAGCGGTCGGCAGCCTCTGGCACCGGGCGGCCGTCGGCCACCGAGCTCGGAAGACCCGAAGGCACGACACCGTCTCCGGTCGACCCGACGGGCCGGCTGCCGCACACCGGCGCCGCCCGCCCACGCCGTGCTCGTCACCTCCGATCCCTGCTGGTCGGCGCCGTCGCTGCCGTCGGGCTCGCCGTCTACCTGTTCGTCGGCGTGGGCACGAAGAGCGCGGCGCCCGTGGCTGCCGTGGGGACACGCGCCCCTGACTTCACCCTTCCCTCGGTACGCGGGGGAGCCCCGGTCAACCTCGATGCCCTCGGGGTCGACCGTCACCGTCCGGTGGTCCTCAACTTTTTCGCCTCGTGGTGCCCGCCGTGCGTGCGCGAGACGCCGCTGTTCGCCCGGACCGCCCGGGCCACTGCGGCAGACCACAGCCCGGTGCAGTTCGTCGGGGTCGACGTCGCTGACGCTGCAGGCGGAGCCGCCTTCGTGGCCAAAGCCGGGACCCCCTATCCGGTGGGCGCAGACACGACACTCGCTGTGTTCTCCCGCGCGTATGGGCTCACCGGCGAGCCCGACACCTTCTTCATCGCTGCCGACGGGCGCATCCTCGGTCGTCACCTGGGCGCTCTCGACGCCGCCGAGCTCGACCACTGGGTGTCGGTCCTCGCCAACACGGCACGCTGAGCGGAACGGTCGCCCACAGCCCGTACCGGCCCCGGCGCTGTTGGTACCGGCTCACTCCCAGCGGAAGAGCAGGGCGGCACCCAGCGGGGCAGCGACGGCCCAGGCCGCCAGCACCGCCCAGTCGCCTGCCGTGACCGCGAGGTGTGTGCCGAGCGCCCGGTGGAGCGCGTCGGCGAGCGCCGAGGCAGGAAGTACCCGGGCGACTCCGGCCAGCCAGCCCGGCAGCTTGGAGAGGGGCACCAACATCCCCCCGACCAGCAGGAGCACGACGAAGAGGCTGTTGGAGACGGCCAGGTTGACGAGGGCCTTGAGCCGGCCGGCCAAAACCAGGGCAATGCCGCCGAAGCCCAACGAGCCGAGCACCATGGCGCCCACCGCTGCGCCGATGCCGACGGCACCCCCGCCTCCCCCGACCCCGCCGGGGTGCCAACCGAGCCCGTAGCCCACGGCTACCACCACCACGGCCTGGACGAGCTCGACGACGACGACGGTGACGATCTTGGCGGCGAGCAGGCGGGGACGGCCGAGCGGTGTCGTGCCGAGGCGCTTCAGGACGCCGTAGCCGCGCTCGAAGCCCGTACCGATGCTCAGGGCCACCAGCGACGACGACATGACGGCAAGGGCGAGGATGCCCGGCACCAAGAAGTCGACCGGGTGGCGCGTCCCGGTGGGCAGCACGTGCACCGTCGAGAAGAACAGCAGGAAGAGCACCGGGATCCCGGCGGTGAGGAAGAGGCTCTCGCCGTTGGTCACCAGCATGGTCAACTCGGCGCGGACCTGGGCGGCGAGCGCCCGCATCAGGCGCCCCTCTGGCTGGCAGCCCGTCGACGACGGGGGCGGTTCCCCGGCCCGGCACCGTCGTCGCTCCGGGTGGCCGCTCCGTCGTCGTCTCCTGACGAGCCCGTCCCGGTGATGGCGAGGTAGGCCTCTTCGAGCGAACGGGTGGTGCGCAGGTCCCCCATGGCCAGCCCTGCCTCGGCGAGCCATCCTGTCAGGGCGGCGACGGTGGTGGGCACGCTCGTTCCCTCGGCGGGCGTGACGACGTAGCTGCCGGGCTCCGCTTCGCGCACGACAGCTCCGTTCCCGAGCGTGCCGGACAGGCTGGTCGTGTCGATGCCGGTGGGTGCCGTGAACCGCACGGCTCCGTCAGCCACCCGGGCGGTGAGGTCGGCCGGGGTCCCCTCGGCCAGGGTCCGACCCTTGGCGATGATGACCACTCGGTCGGCCAGGCGCTCGGCCTCGGTCAGCTCGTGGGTGGTGAGCAGCACGCACACGCCGGTGTCGCGTAGGTGGCGGACGACGTCGCGCACGGCCAGCCGACCTTCGGGGTCGACGCCGGCAGTGGGCTCGTCGAGGAAGACGACCGATGGCTTGCCCACCAAGGCAAGGGCGAGCGAAAGGCGCTGGCGCTCACCTCCCGACAGCCTCCGGCTTGGCGTGGCGGCGACCTGGGCGATGCCGACCCGCTCGAGCAGGGCTTCAGGTTCCTCGGGGTCGTCGTAGTAGGCGGCGAAGAGCCGGAGCACCTGGCGCGGGGTGAGGGAGGGGTAGACGCCCCCTTGCTGGAGCATGACCCCGAGGCGGGGGACGAGGGCAGCATGGTCGGCCACCGGATCGAGCCCCAGCACCGAGACGGTCCCGGCGCTGGGCCGTCGGTAGCCCTCGAGGGTCTCGATGGTCGAGGTCTTGCCGGCGCCGTTCGGCCCGAGGAGGGCGGTCACCGTGCCTGTCTGCGCCGAGAACGAGAGCCCGTCGACGGCGACCCGATCGCCGTAGCGGACGACCAGCCCGTCGCACACGACGGCAGCACCGGTTCGTACGGCAGGGCCGGGGCGCACAGGGGGGGAAGAGCGCACGTCGTCCACGGCGGCTCACGCTACCGTTGTCCCGACATGATCGACATCCGCCTGCTCAGGGAGGACGCCTCACGTGTGCAGGCTGCACTGGGGCGTCGGGGGATCGCTGCCGCCGACGTCGAGGCGCTGGCCGAGCTCGACCAGCGCGCCCGCGACGCGGCCCGGCGCCGTGACGACTTGCGCGCCGAGGTGAAAGCCATCTCTCGTCAGGTGGCCGAAGCCCGTCGGGCCGGTGACGACGCCCGCGCCGCGGAGCTCAGCGAGCGGAGCCGAGAGGTGGGTGGCGAGCAGGCGGAAGCCGACCGCCAGGCCGAGGCAGTGGCCGACGAGCTCCGTCGCCGTCTCCTGGTCCTGCCCAACCTGCCCGCGCCCGACGCCCCCGATGGTGCTGGCCCCGAGGACAACGTGGTGGTGCGGAGGTGGCCCGAGGTCTCTCCGGTCTACGAAGACGCCCAGCGGGTGCCGCACTGGGAGGTGGGTGCCGCCCTCGGCATCCTCGACATGGAGCGGGGCGCCAAGCTGTCGGGGTCGATGTTCCCCCTCTACCGAGGGATGGGCGCCCGGCTGCTCCGAGCGCTCACCGCCTTTGCCCTCGACCACCACGCCGACGCCTTCGAAGAGGTGCGACCTCCCACCCTGGTGCGCACCGACACGATGCAGTCGACCGGCCACCTCCCCAAGTTCGCCGACGAGGCCTACCACTTGGAGCGAGACGACCTCTGGGCCATCCCGACAGCCGAGGTGCCCCTCACCTCGATGCTGCGGGGAGACATCCTCGAGGAGGAGCGCCTGCCCGTCCGGCTGACGGCGGCCACCGCGTGCTTCCGACGCGAGGCCGGCTCGGCCGGCCGCGACACCCGAGGACTGCTCCGTGTCCACGAGTTCGACAAGGTCGAGCTGTTCGCCTACAGCACCGAGGAGCAGGCGCCCGCCCTGCTCGGCGACATGGTGCAGCGGGCCGAGTCGCTCCTCGTGGAGCTCGGCCTCGAGTACCGCGTCCTCGACCTGTGCGCCGGCGACCTCGGGCTCTCGGCGGCTCGGACCTTCGACCTCGAGGTCTACGCCCCCGGCGTCGACCAGTGGCTCGAGGTGTCCTCGGTCAGCTGGTGCACGGACTACCAGGCCCGTCGCGCCTCGATCCGGTACCGGCCGGCGGCGGGTGGCAGCCCCCTGCTCGTCCACACGCTGAACGGCTCGGCCTTGGCGTGGGCGCGGATCTGGGCGGCCCTGGTCGAGACGGGCCGACGGGCCGATGGGTCGGTAGTCCTCCCCGAGGCGCTCGCTCCCTATCTGGGCGGGTCGACTGTCATCGCGCCACCGGCCGGCTGAGCCGGCGTCGCTCCGTCATGGCGCCACCGGCCGCACCCTCTGGTGTCCCGTGTCGCCGGGCCCCGGACCCTGGTCCGGCGCTTCCCGTCCTGTGCTTCCCGTCACGTGCTTCCCGTCCTGTGCTTCCCGTCCCCGGGGCTTGTCATCGTTGGGGAGGCCGGGGCTCGTCGAAGCGGTAGCCGACCCCACGGATGGTGGTGATGAGCCGCGGGGAGGACGGGTCCTCTTCGAGGTGGGACCGTAGGCGCTTGATGTGGACGTCGAGCGTCTTTGTGTCGCCGTAGTAGTCGGCACCCCACACGCGGTCGATGAGGACGTCACGGGTGAGCACCCTGCCGACGTTCTCCATGAGCAGGGTAAGGAGCTCGAACTCCTTGCGGCGGAGGTGGACTTCCTCGCCGCGCACGAAGACGAGGTGGCGGTCGGTGTCCACCACGATCCCGCCGGCCTCGAGCTGCGAGCTGGCGGCGGGTTGGCGTCCGCCGGGGCGGTCCACACCGGCGGCGGCCCGGGGGGCCGGATCGGTGGACGGCGTCCGGCGCAGCACCGCTCGCATCCGTGCAACCAGTTCCCGTAACCGGTAGGGCTTGGCCACGTAGTCGTCGGCTCCGACCTCGAGCCCGACGACGGTGTCGATCTCGGTCCCCTTGGCCGTCACCATGATGATGGGAACCGACGAGCGGGCCCGGATGGCCCGACAGACGTCGATCCCCGACAGCTTGGGCAGCATGAGGTCGAGGAGGATGAGGTCGGGAGCCACCTCGTCGAAGAGGCGGATCGCCTCGTTGCCGTCCCGAGCAACCGTCACGTCGAAACCCTCGCGGGCGAGCCCGACGACGAGGGCGTCGATGAAGGACTCCTCGTCCTCGGCCAAGAGCACCTTGGTCAGCGAGAGGGACTGGTGCGGCGCGGTCGTCACGGTCGTCAGGCCAGGGCGCGGTCGGGGCTCGGGAGGATGAGGGTGAAGGTCGAGCCCTCGCCTTCGCGCGAGTCGACGTCGACTCGCCCCTGGTGGTTGGCGGCGACGTGCCGGACGATGGAGAGCCCGAGACCCGTGCCGCCCGTTTCGCGACTGCGTCCATGGTCGACCCGGTAGAAGCGTTCGAAGATGCGGTCGAGGTCGCGGGCGGGGATGCCCACCCCATGGTCGGTGACGGCCAGGCGGACCTCGCCGTCCTGACGCTCTCCTGTCACCGTCACCACGCCACCGTCGTAGGAGAAGGTCACCGCGTTCTCGAGCAGGCTGTGGATGGCTGACACCAACTGTCGCCGGTCGCCGAGGACGTGGACCGGCGGGTCGGGCTCGTGGAGCTCGATCGTCACCCCCCGTTGCTCGGCGGCGGACCGGACGCGTTCGACGGCTTCGGCCATGACCAGGTTGACGTGGATGGGCTCGCGGGGCGGAGCTGCCTCTGCCTCGATCCTCGACAGGTCGAGCAGGTCGTCGATGATCCGGCTCACGCGGAACGCCTCCGACTGGATGCGTGAGGCCAGCCGTTGGGCGATGTCGGGATCGGGCTCGAACGTCAGCGTCTCGGCGAGCAGCCCGAGGGCACCGATCGGGGTCTTCAGCTCGTGGCTCACGTTGGCGACGAAGTCGCGGCGGATCTGCTCGAGGCGCCGCCGCTCGGAGACGTCCTCGATGACGGCGATGACCCCGAGCGGCCGCCTCCCGTCGTCGATGAGACGTGTGCCCACCGTCAGGGTCTGGCGGGGCGGTCCGTAGAGCTCGAGGGTCCGCTCTGCCCCCCCGTCGCTCCAAGCGTTCTCGAGCAGCTCGGTCACCGCCTGAGTGGCGAGCGCATCCCCGTGGCGAGAGGCCATCATCGCCTCGGCCCGCGCGTTGCGGAAGGCGACCTGGCCCGTCTCGTCGCACACCACCACGCCCTGGGGCATGGTGTCGAGCGCCTTGCGCAGCCGGATGGCGTCGGCGCTCGCCTCGGTGACCGCCTCGGATGCCTCGCCGGTGATCTTCTCGAGGTGGGAGAGCACCGCTTCCACCGTTCCGTCCTCGGGTGGCACGGTGCCGAGCCGGTTGGCCAGCGCGGCCAGGCGCTGTTGCAAGCTTCGCCGCCCGGAGTGGCGGCCCCAGGCCGCCGCCCCGATCACGGCCACCACGGCGACGGCGGCGATGACGACGTAGCCGACCAGGTAGGACTTCACCGCTCCAGCATGCCAGCTAGCACCGCCCGATCCGGCCCTCGTTTCCGGTCCTCGAGGGGGAACGGCCGCTGGGAGCCACCAGAAAACAAGAAAAACACGAAGACACATCGAAAACACTTGAAACCACATGAACAATCTCATACCGTGGCCCCATGACCGACGTCTCGTCCCTCGTCCCCCTGGCCCCCGTGCTCCCCCTGTCGCCGCTGTCTCACGGGCTGGCCTCGTCAACGGCCATGCTGACGGTGCTCCTGGCCCCGATGGCGTCGGCGTGGGCGAATGCCGGCGGGGTGGCGCGGGTGGCACGCCTCGCTGACGTCACGATGAGCCCGGACACCGGGGCCCTTCCCGGTGGCCACGTGCTCCAGAACCTGGTCAATGGCATCGGCGGTTGGGCTCTCGCCCTGGCGCTGGTCGGGCTCGTCGTCGGCGCGGCGGCCTGGGCGCTCGGCTCCCACGGACAGAACTACCAACAGGCCTACGTGGGGCGCCGAGCGGTGCTCGTCTCGGGGCTCGCCGCCTTGCTGATCGGCGCCGGGCCCGCGCTGGTCAACTTCTTCTTCCACGCCGGCCAGGGCGTGCGGTGAAGGGCGTACGGTGAACGGTGCCAGCCAGGCGAGCACGGTCCTGGCAGCGGTCGCGGCCCTCCCTGGAACGGCGGTAGCCGTGTCGTGCCCGGGAGGCCTGCCGGGCGCGGTGATGGGCGCTGGGCTCAAGGTGGCGTGCGGGGCGGCCTCGTCTGTCGGAGCCGCCGCCGGCTCGTTGGTCGGTGGAGCGGTGGGCTTCGGGGCGACCCAGGTGCTCGACGGGTTGGCCGGTTGGGTCGCCTCGGGTGCCGAGTGGCTGCTCGGCCGGGTGGCCGGCCTGCTCCTCACCACCACCCAGGTCGACCTCGGCGCAGGTTGGTTCACCAGCCATCTGGCCGTGATGGCCGGGCTGGCCGCAACCGTCGTGCTCCCCCTCTTCGTGCTCGGTGTCATCCAGGCTCTCCACGCTCAGAGCGCGCTCCTGCTCGTCCGCACGGCCCTTGTCAACGTCCCCGCTGCCCTGGTGCTCACCGGCGTAGCCGTCAAGCTCGTCACGGTCGGACTGGTCGTCACCGACGCCATGAGCACAGCGGTAGCCGGAGGCACCGGAGCCGACACGGCCCAGGTCCTCGGTCGGATCGTCGACGACCTCGACACGGCGGCGCTCGGCGGACAAGCCGGGGTGCCGGAGTTCCTCGTCTTGGTGGTCTCCGTGGTCGTCGTGGTGGCCACCTTTACGGTCTGGGTGGAGCTGCTGTTGCGGGCCGCTGCCCTCTACGTCGCCGTGCTCTTCCTGCCGCTCGCCCTCGCCACGCTGGCCTGGCCGGCCGTGTCCCACTGGTGTCGCCGCCTCGCCGAGACGATTGCCGCGCTCGTCCTCGCCAAGTTCGTCGTGGTGGCCGTGCTCAGCCTGGGCGCAGGTGCGGTGGCTGTCGGTTCCGGCTCGACCCCCTCGGGGGCGTCGAGCCTCACGGCCGTCGTCGGAGGTGCTGCTCTGTTGCTGTTGGCCTCGCTGTCGCCGTGGGCGCTGCTCCGGCTCCTTCCCGTTGCCGAGGCGAGTGCCGCCGCACACCTCGACGGTGTCGCCCACCGCGGCGTGCGGGCGGTGGCGGGAGTACCCCGCACCCTGGTCCACGCCGCGCTCGGCGCTTCGGTGATCAGCGGCGCGCTGGCATCCGACGGCACCGGGCTGCTTACCGGGGCGCTCGGGTCCGCCGCCGGGTCGGCGGACGAGGCTGTCGCCGCTGGGGGCGGCGCCTCGGGCGCGGGTGCTGCTGACCCGAGTGCCGAGGGGCGGCCAGGCGGAGCCTCCGCCGGACCGGCGGGGAGCGGCCCTCGTGCGGGGAATGGCCCACTGGCGAGCGCCACCGGAGTCCATCCGGCGTCCACCTGGGCGCGGGCTGGCTACGGCGCAGGCCGGGTGCCTGGTGACGACATCCCCTCGTGGGCTCCGCACCCGGGGGCCACGGCCGTGCTGCAGGAGGCCCTCGACGGAGCCGGTCGCCACCAGGATGACGCCGAGGGCGGCGAGCGTCCGGCCCCGTCCGGGGCCGGGAGCGCCCAGACGACGTCCCTAGCCAGGCAGCCCACGCCACCCGACGACGACAAGGCGGTCACGGCACGCGCTGGCGGTGCACCGACGGCGTGGATCACCCACGACCGCCTCGGCCCGGTACTGGTGAGCACCGGGCCCTGGCCCCCGCAAGAAGGACGGCCGGCGGCGGCGGGGTCGCCCGGTGCCAGTCTGCCGGTGTGGGCCGTGCCCGGGGCCGACGACGGCTCCGGCGACGAGGCTGAGCTCGGCGACGGGGCCGGTGGAGCAAGCGATGTCCTCGGTTGAGCCCGGTCCGGTCCGGACCCGCTACCGGCTGGGTCCGCTCGAGCAACGGGGGATCGTCGCCGGATGGCGGGCCGGACAGCTCGTCACGGTGGCGCTCGCCTTGGTCGTCGCCGTCGGCGCACTTCGCTCCCGGCCGAGCATCGGCGGTGCGGCCCTCGCCGTTCTCGTCGTCGGAGCCGGGGTCGCCCTGGCCTGCGTGCCCGTGCGGGGGCGGTCGGCTGAGCAGTGGGTGCCGCTGGTCGCCCGGTACGCCTGGTCGGGGGTAGGGGGGCGTCGGCGGTGGACGAGCCCGGTGCCGGCGGCCGGTCAGCTGGCCGCCGAGGGCGGGAGCCGTACGGGCCCGCCAGCCGCGCCCGACCGCCGTTCGCCACCGGCACACGTCGCCGGTGGGCTGTCGTCGACGCGGGTGGCCGGGGTGCTCGGGGGCCTCAGGCTGGTCGCCGCCGACGGGGTGACGGGCGGAGTTGCCGGACCGGTCGGGCTGTTGGTGGACGACCGCTCCCGCACGGTGACCGTCGTCCTGGCGGTGCGCGGGCACAGTTTCGCCCTGCTGGCTTCCCACGACCAGGACCGCCTGGTCGGAGGGTGGGGACGGACCCTTGCTTCGCTTGCCCGCGAGGGGACCGTGGTGCACCGCCTCCAGTGGCTCGAGACGTGCGTTCCCGACGACGGCTACGCCGTCGCCGAGGACCGGGGGCGTCGGGGCGTGGCTGCGAGTGGTCCGGCTGGGGCCTCCTACGACCGCCTCGTCGAAGAGGTGGCCCCGGTCACTCGCCGCCACCGGGTGCTCGTCGCCCTCGCCATCCACCTCGGACGGGCCGGCCGTCAGGTCCGTGAGGCCGGGGGCGGCGTGGACGGCGCCGCCCGTCTCCTCGGGCGGGAAGCCGCTGCCGTGGCTCGCCTGCTGGCCGACGCCGACGTGGAGGTCGACGGTCTGCTTGGGCCCGGCGCGCTCGCCGATGCGCTCTCCCTGTCCTTCGGCCACCAACCCCCGTGGATGGTCGGCGGCGGGGACGTCGGAAGACGTCGTGGCCCGTCGTGGCCGTGGCCGCTCGCCATCGAGCCGAGCTGGGAAGCCGTTCGGGTGGACGGCACCTGGCACGCCACCTACTGGGTCTCCGAGTGGCCTCGTGCCGACGTCACGCCCGAGTTCCTCGGCCCGCTCCTCTTTCTCCCCGTCCGGCGGGCGCTGTCGGTCACCATGGAGCCGGTGGCGCCGAGCCGTGCCGCGCGTCAGGTGGCCCGGGCACGTACTGCCGACCGGGCCGACGCCGAGCTACGGCGTCGGGGAGGGTTCCTCGCCACCGCTCGCCAGGCGCGCGAGCGGGCAGCGGCCGACGAACGAGACGCCGAGCTGGCTGACGGGCACGCCCAGTTCCGCTTCTCGGGCTACGTGACGGTGACGGCAGAGAGCCGCGACGCACTCCGTCGGGCGGCTGCCCTGGTGGAGCAGGCAGCTGGCCAGGCTCGCCTCGAGCTCCGTCTCCTCTACGGCCAGCAGGACGCGGCCTTCACCTGCACCCTGCCGCTCGGTCGGGGGCTGTCGTGAAAGGCGGCGGCCTCGGTCTGCCTGCCCACGTCGCCACCACCCGCCACCTCTGCGCCGCCTATCCGCTCGTCACCGAGGCCGGGCTGGGTGCCGAGGGCGTCTTGGTGGGGCGCGACGTCCTGGGCGGGTCGTTCTCCTACGACCCCTTCGTCCTCTACCGCCACGGCGTAGTGACCAACCCGAACCTCCTCGTCTTCGGGCAGATCGGCCGGGGGAAGAGCGCCTTCGTCAAGACCTACCTCTGGCGGCAGTCGGTCTTCGGGCGTCGAGCCTGGGTGGTCGACCCGAAGGGGGAGTACGGGGCGTTGGCTGCCGCGTGGGGTGTCACTCCGATCGCCCTGCGTCCCGGGGGACCGGTTCGGCTCAACCCACTCGACTCGGGCGTCGTGGCGGAACCGCTGGCTCGGGTGTCCGCGCCGGCCCCCACTGCCGCCGACCCCGGCGGAGCCTGGAGCCCGGCCGCGGCCGCCGACTGCCGGAGTGGCGCGACCGACCACGGTGACGAGGCCTGGCGACGCCGGGTGGAGCTCGTGGCGTCACTTGCCGTCGCCAGCCTTCGGCGCGACCTGCTGCCACGCGAGCGAGCGGCGACCGACGCGGCGGTGGGTCAGGCGACAGAGCGAGCGGGGACACGAGCGCCGACCCTCCTCGCCGTCGTCGACGCCCTGTTCGAACCCGCGCCGCAGGCCGCCGCTGCCCTGCGCACCGACACTGCCACGCTCGCCGAAGACGGACGCGACGTCGCTCTCGAGCTGCGCCGGCTCGTCCACGGCGACCTGGCGGGCATGTTCGACGGTGAGACCACGCCCGGGCTCTCCCTCGACGCCCCGCTCGTCGTGCTCGACCTCTCCGCCGTCTACGGATCGCCCGCCCTCGGCGCGCTCATGGCGTGCGCGGCGGCCTGGCTCCAGCACTCGGTGCGGGCTGCCGGTTCTTCCCACCTCCTCCTCGTGGTCGACGAGGCGTGGGCCATCCTCGCCAACCTTGGTGTGGCCCGCTGGCTCCAGTCCTCGTGGAAGCTGTCGCGGGCGGCGGGGGTGTCGAACGTGGCCGTCCTCCACCGGCTCTCTGACCTCCGGGCGGTGGGCGCGGCGGCGTCCGAGCAAGTCCGCCTGGCCGAAGGGCTTCTCGCCGACTCGGAGACCCGCGTGGTCTACGCCCAACCGCCGTCCGAGGTCGCCACCTCGGGCGAGCTCCTGGGCCTTACCCCCACCGAGGCTTCCCTGTGCACCGAGCTCCACCGGGGGGTTGCCCTGTGGAAGGTGGGTCGCCGCTCGTTCTTGGTGGAGCACCAGCTGGCTTCCTCGGAGCGGGCGCTCGTGGACACCGATGCCGCCATGGGCGACCTGGCCGACGGGGGTCTGGCCGACGGGGGTCTGGCCGACGGGGGTCTGGCCCGGTCGAAGGAGGCTGCGTGGTGAGCAGCCTGGTCCACGGTCTGGTCATCGTGGTCGGGCTCGTCGCGTTCGGGGCGGCAGCCCTCGACACGCGGGGTGGTGGCGGCACGGGCCTCCGACCGGGGCCGCTGCACCTGGGCCGTTCCGCCCGGTGGCTCGCCCGGGACGGGCGCAGCGGGGCCTCTCCTGCCCGGTGGGCACGCCGCCACGAGCTCGCTCCTCTGCTTGTACCGCCCCGGCAGGGCCCGGCCGCCGGGCGCGTCGTGCTTGGTGTCCTCGGGCGCACCTCCGTGGCCGCCGAGCCGGGCCAGTCGGTGCTGGTCTTCGGTCCGACTCGCTCGGGCAAGACGTCGGCGGTGGCCGTGCCTGCCATCCTCGGTTGGGAAGGCCCGGTGGTGGCGGCCAGTGTGAAGTCCGACCTGTTGGCCGACACGGTGGCCTACCGCCGGCGGTGCGGCACCGTGCTGTGCTTCGATCCCTCGGGAACGACCGGCGAGCCGTCCTGCCAGTGGTCGCCGCTCGAGCGGTCGGCGACCTGGCCCGGGGCCCGTCGGGCGGCAGCGGGGCTCGCCGAGGGGGCAAAGGCAGTGGCTGGCTCGCTCAGCGACGGCGACTTCTGGCTGGCTGCGGCGGCCAAGTTGCTCGCTCCTCTCCTGTTCGCTGCCGCCGTCGGTGGCCTCGAGATGACCGACGTCGTCCGGTGGGTCGACACCGGAGAGGAACGGGCCGTGCTCGATCTCCTCGAGACGGCCGGGGTGCCGGCCGCCCTCGACGCGGCGTGGGCGCACTTCTCCCGGGAGGAGCGCCAGCGGTCCTCGGTGGCCACCACCGCCGAGGTCGTCCTCCAGCCCTTCGCCGAACTGGGTGACCGGCGCGTCCAATCCGGCGTCCGGCTGGACCCTGCCGCCGTGGTGGCGGGGTCGAACACCCTCTACCTCTGCGCGCCCGCCCACGAGCAGCGGCGGCTCAGTCCACTCTTCGTCGCCGTCCTCCACGATCTCGTCGAGCACGTGGTCGACCATGTGACGGCCACCCGGGCCCCCCTCGAGCCGCCCCTCCTGCTGGTCCTCGACGAGGCGGCGAACCTGGCGCCACTGCCCGACCTCGACGTCCTCGCCTCGACGGCGGCGGGGCACGGCATCCAGCTCGTGACCGTCTTCCACGACCTCGCCCAGGTGACGGCTCGCTACGGGCCCCGAGCGCCGACCGTCGTCAACAACCACCGGGTCACGCTCCTCCTCCCCGGTGTGACCGACCCGGGGACCCTCGAGCACGTGAGCACCCTGGTCGGCGACGAGGAGGCGATGGTCCCGACCACGACGTGGGGTGCTCGAGTGGCGGCGTCGACCAGCGCCGCCCCGGTGCGCCGCCGCCTGGCGCCGCCCGACGTGCTTCGGCGCCTACCCGCCGGCCGAGCGGTCGTCCTGGCCGGGACGCTCCTACCCGCGCTCGTCTCCCTGCGACCGTGGTTCAGCGACCCGGTCCTGCTTGCCCGCCGGGAAGGTCGAGTAGAGGGAGCCGGTAACCGGGGGAGTGAACGCCGGACCGCTGTGGCCGGCCGAGGCCAGTGGCGACGAGTCCAGTGGCGACGAGGCCAGTGGCGACGAGGCCAGTGGCGACGAGGCCAGTGGCGACGAGTCCAGTGGCGACGAGGCTCCGGGGGCGGTGCCTCGCTACCATCGCGATGATGCCGGATGCCCCTTCGAGCGGGCTCGTCTTCGACCCCTTCGACCCGCGGTGGGTGACGGACCCGTTCCCGCTCTACGCCGAGCTGCGCCAGGAAGCCCCTGTCCATCGCAACCATCTCGGTTTCTGGGTCCTCTCCCGGCACGCCGACTGCCTGGCCCTCTTGCGCGACCGGCGGGCGAGCTCGGACAGCACGAGGGTCGACGCCGCCCGGCTGGCCTTTCGGCTTCGGCGTGACCCCGCCGCCACACGTGCCGCTGACCCCGCCAGGACGCGTGCCGCTGCCGCCATGGTGGAGGCGCGACCGTTCCTCTTCCGTGACCCCCCCGACCACACCCGCCTGCGGGGGCTCGTCTCCAAGGCCTTCACCCCCCGTGTCGTCGAGTCGATGCGGCCCCGTACCCAGCAGATCGTCGACGAGCTGCTCGATGCCGCCCTCGACGAAGGGGACGTCGACCTACTCCGAGCACTTGCCTACCCGCTGCCCGTGCAGGTGATCTGCGAGCTGCTCGGGGTCCCGGCTGAGGACCAAGACCGCTTCCAGGCGTGGTCGGGGGCCCTAGCCCGCGGCATCGACCCCGAATTCCTCCTCCCCGACGAGGTCGTCGACGCTCGTCAGGCTGCGGTCGTCGAGTTCGCCCAGTACTTCTTCGAGCTGTTGGCCGAGCGACGGGCGTCTCCGGGCGACGACCTCATAAGCGCCCTCGCCCTGGCCGAGGACGGTGGCGACACGCTCAACGAGGCCGAGCTCCTCTCGACGTGCATCCTGCTCCTCGTGGCCGGGCACGAGACGACGGTGAACCTGATCTCCGGGGGCGTGCACGCGTTGCTGTGCCATCCCGACCAGTGGCGCCGGCTCCGACAGGACCCCGGCATCGTCCGCAACGGGGTCGAGGAGCTCCTCCGTTTCGTGTCGCCGGTGCAGTTCACTGTCCGGACCATTGTCGAAGACCTCGACCTGGCCGGCGTCCCCATGGAGGAGGGTGACTTCGTCATGGCCCTCCTCGGCTCGGGGAACCACGACCCTGAGGCCTTCGTCGACCCCGAACGCCTTGACCTCGGGCGGGCGAACGTCAACCACCTCGGCTTCGGCTTCGGCATCCACCACTGCCTGGGCGCACCACTGGCCCGCATGGAGACCCAGGTGGCGTTGACCGCACTGGCGCGGCGAGCTCCCAACGTGGCGCTCGCCACCGACACCGTCTCCTACCGACCGACGGTCGCGCTCCGGGGGCTCGAGGCGCTGCCCGTCTCGCTCAGGGGCTGAGCCCGGTTGCGAGCGCCGTCGCTCGCGGTCGGCGCAGGCCTAGCGTGTGGCCATGGCAGACCGCGTAGGCACTCGCACCCAGGACACCGACGAGACCAGCGGAGAGGACGACCCCTCGGGGAGCGACGTGGCCTCGCCGGCCGGGGCAGTGCCGGAGCCCCGTCCGCCTCGCCCGTGGACCCTGGCCGTCGACATCGGCGGGACCGGGCTGAAAGCATCGGTGCTCGATGCCAGGGGCGCCATGGTCGCCGACCGAGTGAAGACGGCCACCACCTATCCCATGCCCCCTGACAAGCTGGTCACGGTGCTGACAAGCCTGGTTGCCCCGCTGCCGGGGTTCGACCGGGCATCCGTCGGGTTCCCCGGCATGGTTCGCGCCGGCCGCGTGCTCTCGGCTCCCCACTTCTCGACCACCTCGGGCCCGGGTAGCGAGACCGACCCCGAGCTGCGCGAACGGTGGTCGAGCTTTGACCTCGCCGCCGCCCTCACCGAGGCGTTCGGCGTGCCGACCAAGGTGGCGAACGACGCTGACATCCAGGGGGCAGCGGTCGTGTCGGGACACGGTCTCGAGCTCGTCATCACCCTTGGCACCGGCTTCGGAACCGGCCTGTTCTACGACGGTCACCTCATGCCCCACCTCGAGCTGGCCCATCAGGTCTTTCACAAAGGCCAGACCTACAACGAGCAGCTCGGCGAGGAGGTCCGCAAGGAGATCGGTGACGGGCGCTGGAACAAGCGAGTGCTCAAGGCCATCGCCAACATGCGGGCCATCTTCTTCTTCGACCACCTCTACGTCGGCGGTGGCAACTCCCGCCGGATCGTCCGAGACCGGCTCGACGACGACATCACCATCGTCGACAACAGCGCCGGCATCCTCGGAGGCATCAAGCTGTGGGAGTCCGACCACGTCGGGGTCAACGACGCCGGTTGACGCCGGTTGACGGAGAAAGGGGCAACCACGCGCCAGGCTCCTGCCTGATCTGGCGCCACCGGCCGATTCCCGTCGAGTCGGTGCGCCCCGGTCAGTGGCGCCACTGGCGCCAGCGGTGCTCGACCTCGCGGAGGTCGCGTCCGACACCTCGCCGGTCGACGACGGCAGCCGCCCGTTCGACGACGGCCAGTCGCTCGGCGGCGCCAGTCAGCTCGGGGTGCGTGGAGGCGACGACGACGAGCCACGATTCGGCGGCGGCGGCGTCCCTGAGGAGGCCGAGGCGGTCCTGCAGGCGGGCCGCGGCGCGGGCCGTGCGCTCAGCCGGCTTCCCTACTGCCGCGGCAACGGTCTCGCAGCCGTAGCGGAACGCCTTGGTGCGTAGGCGGAGCCGGTGGAGAGACTGCTCAGTGGGATGCCGACGGGCAGGACGGCCGACGTTGCGGAAGTCGTGCCAGGCCCGTTCGAGCAAGGTGGAGAGCATTCGGGTGGGCTGGCTGGCGCGTTCGGTCAGTGGCAGGTCGCCGACCGAGGTGAGAGCGGCAACGAGGCGTTCGCCTCGTTCCGACCGGCTCGCCGCCACCAGTGCTCGGCGGGCCTCGGCCGTCTGGTCGGCAAGCACGGCAAGCACGGCGCGCACCTCCGCCTCGTCGGCGAGGAGGGTGCCTTGTGCCCACAGGCGTTCGGCGAGGACGTCGAGGTTGCGCACACCGCCGAGCACGCCGCCGAACCAGGCCGCGTCGGCACGCACGGCGGCGCTCCAGGTGGGGTCGACCAGCACCCCGAAGGTGCGCAGGTTGGCCCTGACCCGGCGCAGGGCGACCCGGGCCTGGTGCACGTCCGCTGCTGTTGGTGCCAGCAGGGCTGTGTCCGACCAGGCGCCGACGTGCCCGAGAAAGCGGTGTGCCTCCCGCTCGAGCACACCGGAGAGCACCTCGCCGGCGGTCAGGTCTGGCGCCACGGCCAGGGGAGCCGGTTCTGGCGCCGCTGGCGGCACCTCAGTGGACCCTGTCTCAGTGGACGCCACGTCGTCACCGGTGGCGACCGCCTGCTCGGTTAGCTTCCTGGCCGGCCGATGCCGGCGCCCGTGGCTCATGGGCTTCCTCGCTCGCCGGACCTCCGAGCCCGTCGTCGCCATCTTGCCGTCTCTGCCGTCTCTGCCGTCTCTGCCGTCGCCCCGTCGCTCCCGTCGCCCCGTCGCCCCGTCGCTGCCGTCGCGCTGAGGTGCACACGCTCCGGCGCGCCCGAGCGGACCTGTCGTCTAGTCGGGCGACCTTGACGTGTACAGCCTAGGGGTCAGCCCCGGTCCGTGAGCGTTCGTCCGGCCAGCAGGAAATCGGTGCCGTGTCGCCCGTGCTGCATCGCTGGCCCGGTGCTCAGGCGGCTCGGGTCGACCTCGGAGGACCAGGCCGCCGGGGTGGCCGGTCGTGCTCGTGTGTCCTGACCACCGTGAGACGCGACCCCGTGGGTGCGCCAGCCGGAGGCCGGGTGCCCTGCACGGTCGGAGCCGACCCGGTCATCGGTCCCCGGCCGGGCGGCACCAGGAAGTTGACGAGGCGTCGCAGGGTTCGTCCGAGCGCAGTCACGATGCCTCCCTTCGTGCGGTCGCTCTCGGTTCGCGTGCCGCACGCCTGTTGCGTCGTTGCCGAGGACCACGGTATGGGGTCGAGGTTTCCGCACCGTCACCAACTGGTGACGGGAAGAGGAACGCTCGGGTGCCGTTCGGGTCAGGGCTCAGGGGGCGCTCGCCCGAAAGGCGCCACCCGCCTACGGTGGAGTGCCGTGCACGCTGTCACCATTGTCGACGGGTCCCTCGTGTGGGCCGAACGGGAGGATCCGCGTCCGGGCCGAGGCGAGCTTCTCGTCAAGGTCCGGGCTACTGGGGTCAACGGGGCTGACCTACTCCAGCGCCGAGGTCTCTACCCGCCGCCGCCCGGTGTGGTGGCGGACGTCCCCGGGCTCGAGCTGGCCGGCGAGGTGGTCGCGCTCGGCGACGGTGTCCGCCGCTTTGAGCCCGGTGACCGGGTGATGTCGATCGTCGCTGGCGGAGGCCAGGCCGAGCTGGTCGTGGTGCCCGAGACGAGCGCGCTTCGCGTCCCGGATGCGATCTCTGACGCAGAGGCAGGCGGGTTCCCCGAGGTGTTCTCCACCGCGCACGACGCCCTCGTCACCCAGGCCGCGCTCGTCGCCGGCGAGCGGGTGCTCGTGACAGGAGCGGCGGGAGGCGTCGGGACCGCCGCCGTCCAGCTGGCTCATGCCCTCGGGGCGACCGTGGTGGCCTCCGTTCGGTCGCCTGAGGCGCGCCCTGCTGTGGTGGACCTCGGAGCCGACGTGGTGGTCGACCCGGCCGACGCAGCGAACGCCGGACCCTACGACGTCTGTCTCGAGCTCGTCGGAGCACCGTCGTTGGTGGCGGCTCTCCCGGCCATGACCACGGGTGGGCGAGTCGTCGTCATCGGTGTCGGCGCCGGTGCCCGCCTCGACCTCGACCTGCTCACCGTCATGGGGAAGCGGCTCCGGATCGGCGGGTCGACGCTCCGTGCCCGCTCACTCGAGGACAAGGCGGCCGTCGCCGCAGGTGTCACCCGAGATGTCCTGCCGCTCGTCGCCTCGGGTGCCGTGCGGGTGCCGGTGTGGGCCACCATGCCGATGGCCGAGGCCCAGGAGGCCTACGACCGTTTCGCCGGTGGTGGCAAGGTCGGCAAGCTGGTCCTCCTGGCCGACTGAACACCGGCCACCGTGCCGGCGCTGGCCCGGCTGGTCGAGGCCTCGAGGTGCTCGCCGTGCGGGTGCCGGCTCGTCGGGGGTGTCACCAGCGTGGCGGGCGGCCATGGCCGAGTCCGATAGAGTGAGGAATCGTGACCCCGCGGTCGCCTGCTGGAGCACCGCGGTGGTCCGGTAGCGAGCGCTCGTAGCTCAACGGACTAGAGCATCTGACTACGGATCAGAAGGTTGGGGGTTCGAATCCCTCCGAGCGCGCTGGAAACGTCCAGGTCAGCGGTCATTACGCGTCCAGGGCCCTGCTGCAGCCGGCAGCCACGATGCCAAGGTGGCAGCCAAGCAGATCGACGCTGCCCGACAGGAGCCACGTCGGTTGAGGCGTTCTACGACGAGAGCGCTACCGCGGGTTCGGTGGACGCGGCTCGCTCGGGTCCACCGCTGGACGCTGGTGGGCGAGGAGTGCGCGCCACCCTGAGTCGGCGAACGGGGACGCTCTCGCTCGCCGTCCGGCGCGCGTTCTGGGACACGGAGCGGCGGGGGCCTCGCGCTCGGATCGCCGATTCGGGGTGCACCTCTCCCGGCATCCTTCGTCTGGCTACTGATCACCTATCAGCCAACTCGGGGCGGCTTGACCCACGACTATCTGTCGACGCAAGCCGCGTGCTCCTGCGAACACGCGGCCGGCATGGCGCCCTGCTGCAGCAGCTCGATCGGTTATGTTTGACATAACTGGTTGTGTCTGACAAACTGGCTCCCGGTGGAGATCCGGTTCACTCAGGCGGCACGGCGTCACAGGATCGGGAGAGCTTCGGTTCGCTTCGTGCTGGCGCGCACCTCCCCGACAGGCGTTACGAGCTCACATGGCAGCCCAGCATGGCGGTGGTTCGGCACCGACGAGCGGGGCCGAGAGCTCGAGATCGTGGCAGTGGAGGTCCAAGGCGCTCGGGATCCCGAACCAGTGATGCTTGTCCTCCACGTCATGCCCACCCATTATCGGAAGGAGCCATCATGACCAAGCGAAGTGCACCCCCGGTCAGCACCGACACTCCCATCGGCTCGGACATCGACCTCGAACGCGAAGATGTCCGCTTGGCCGACGGCACCCGGCTCACCCCAGCCTTGGCCGAGTCGATCGTCGAGGAAGCTCGCCGGCCCGGTGGCCGTCCCTCGCTGTCCGGCACGGCCGTCCACTCACCGCAGATCGCGTTTCGAGTCCCCGCCGCGGTCCGTGACCGCGCTGCTCGGGTCGCGGCCGAAGAGGGCAAGACGGTCTCACAGCTCGCTCGCGAGGCGCTCGAGGCCCGTCTCGGCGCCTGAGGCGTTCGGCCGCCCAGGAGACAAGGGCTGATGGATGGGGCCCTCTCGGCGATCGAGAGGAAGGCACGGCCCGTCCATGGGAGAACAGATCAGCCTGTTCTGGGGCGACCCTTCGCTGCCACGAGAGTATCTAACGAGCTCCGAGCGACGGCTCAGGACGCGCCTGCTCGACGCCGTGTGGCCCCGAACGCGCGGACATGTCCACATGGAGCATCGCTCCGAGGTGCCGGTGAGGGGCGTGGGTGTGTCGAGGGACACACCACCCAACAGTCCGATATCGCGGTGTCATGATTTCATGACTAAGCAAACCACGGTTCGGCTGCCCGACGACCTGGCCGACGAGGCCGAGGCGGTCGCCAGGGTCCGCGGGACGAGCGTGAACGCCTTGATCGTGGATTCGCTGGCGGCGGAGATCGAGCGGGTGCGGGCCGACAAGGCGTTCACCGAGCGGGCCAAGGTGCTGCTCGAGCGCGACAAGGAGCTGCTCGAGCGCCTCGCCCGGTGACCCGGTACATCACCCTCGCCGAGTACATCTGGCTCGCCGAGCAGGTCACTGGCGTCGACGCCGCTGTTCTGGCCAAGTCGAGACGTATCGATCTGGCCGACTCAGCGTTGCACGCCCCAGCAGCCAGCTTCGGGGGCCAGGTGTTCCACCCGGCCCTCCTGAGCAAGGCTGCGGTCCTCACCACCCGCTTGGCATGGAACCATCCGCAACTCGACGGCAACAAGCGAGCGGCATGGGCGGCGCTGGTCATGTTCATCGACCTCGACGGTGACCAGTGGCATCCCGACCCGCCAGATGTCGACGAGGCCGAGCAGACCATGCTGGATGTCGCCGCCCACCGGGCCGACGAGGCCTGGTTAGCTGACTGGCTATCGAGCCGAGTCCGCTTCCCGAAACCGAAGAGCCACGGTCCCGAACTCTGAGCCACCATCCCGCCGGCGAGTGGCTGCCAGGTGACCGTGCGCCGGCCCGATCGTGGCTCCACCCGCAGTACGCAGGGGCTGGCCCGGTCGCGGCAGCCAGACTGGCAGCCAAGAGAGCCGGCATCGGGCGACCCCGAGCGACGCCGTTCGAGAGAACGCCCAGGTCAGCGGCCTGTCGTCGACGCCGATCGACGCCCAAGATCGACCTGCGGATCACCGAGGATGACTCCCGAACTGCGTCGTCACGGCTTCTGTGCCAACCACAAGCGGGTCGAGCGCCTGATGCCCGAGCACGGCATCGTCGGAGTCACACCCCGCCGGAGGGTGCGAAGAACGATCCGGGACGACCTCGCCCCGCCGCTTCCTGACCTCATCGGACGTGACTTCTCGCCCGGTGCGCCCAATACGCGCTACTGCGGCGACATCACCTACGTGCCGACAGCGGGGGCTGGCTCTACCTGGCCACCGCCCTCGATCTCGGGAGCCGGCGGCTCTGCGGCTGGGCGATGGCCCGCCAGGCGGTCCGGCAGCCAGTGACAGAGGCTGGTCGAGACCTCAGCGCCGCCGCATCGTGACTCGCCACAGCCGCCGGGGCAGGCCCCCCTCTTCGAAGGCGGTGACGTCCTCGAGCTCGAACCCGGCGGCGAGGCGCTCGACGAGGGGCCGGTCGAAGAAGTGGACGACGAAGCCGCCGTTCTCGTAGCGGTTGTCGCCGAGGGACCGCCCCGCGCCGTAGTGGGCGTCGCCGGTGTGGCGCACCGTGTAGATGCAGAGCCCTCCGGGTCGCAGCACGCGGTGGACCTCGCCGGCGAGCGCGTCGAGCTCTTCGGTGGTGAGCGCCATCGTGAAGAGCATGTGGGAATAGCAGGCATCGAAAGACCGCTCCGCGAAGGGGAGCGCCAGGCGCACGTCGTGCACCGTGGTGCGCAGGCGGCCTGCCAGCTCCGGCCCGGCCAGCGCGGCGATGTAGGCGAGGGCGTCGGGTGCGAAGTCGAGGGCGTGGACCTCGAGCCCGCGCCGGAGCAGCTCAAGGGTGTCGCGCCCCTGGCCCGCTCCGAGCTCGAGCACAGCGGAGAGCCCCTCGGCGACAATGAGCGCTGCGGCGAGGCGACCCGGCTCGCTCGGTTCGGGACCGTACATCTCGGGATTGGCAGCGAAGGTTTCAACCCATTGCCGTTGCTGGTCGCCGATGACGCGGTCGTCCGCCGGTGCGGCTCCGGCGAGCTTGCCAGCGGCGCGATCTCGGGGCTCGCTCATCGCTCCCCCGACCGCGCCAGCCCTGTCGGCTCACTGCGCAAGAGGCCCTCGATGCGCTGATCCAGCTCGGCATGGTCGATCTCGCCACGGGCGTAGCGCTCGCGCACGATCGCGAGCGGGTCCTCCCGGGCAGGGGGTTCCGTCGTCTTCTCGGCGATGGGGTGCGGTGGCCCGAAGCCACAGCCCATCCCCATGGCCCCGTGCCCGGCAGCGAATCGGCGCGCCACGCTCACGACGAGGGCGATCACGACGGGGATCACCACGAACACCGGCCAGAAGGACGCGTGCCACATCATCAGGGGACCTCCTCGGCAGGTGCTTGGTCGTCGCGACGCTGCTCGCCTACGGCGAGCTGCCGATTGAGCACGGCCACGTCGGTGCCACCGGGGTGGCCGGAGGGGTAGGTCGTGGTCACCGGAGGCGCTGGTCCTCGAGCAGGGCTCGAGCCGCGGCGACGGCAGACCCGAGCGCCTCGCTCGCTGCGCAGTAGTAGACGTAGGCGCCACGCCGCTCGGCGCGCACGATACCCCGGTCCCGCAGCACTCGAAGGTGGTGGGAGACCGACGGCTGACGCAGCCCGGTCGCCGCCACGATCGTCCCGACCGGGACACAGGCCGTGCCGAGCACCGAGAGGATCCGCAGCCGCGTCGGGTCACCGAGCGCCTGGAGCAGCTCGGCCAACGCGCGGGCCTCGCCCTCTTCGAGCGCCAAGGCCAGCGCCGTCGCGTCCAGATCCAGCGCACCGATCGGTGTCGTCGCCATCGGTAAGTTCAACCTATCTACATGTCTAGATATTCCAATTTGCGCGCTCCGGCGTCGCCCGCCTCCATCCCCGGTTACGGGGCCCTGCCCCTCAGGGCGGTGGCTGCGGCCTCGCCTGGAGGGCGGCGAACCCGGCGCCGGGCACCACGCCGTCTTGTGCGTCCTCTTCGACCGGGTTTTCGCTTGGAGACCGGGTGAGGGTGGAGCAGGCGCCGATGACCGTGAACCCGGCGTCTGCGAGCATGCGGCGGTGCTCGGTCAGGGTGAGGAAGCGGGCGCCTCGGTAGAAGGGGTGGCCGGCACGTCCTTGCGCTTCGTAGCGGCGGCCCCAGGCACTGTCGAGCGGGACGATGCCGGCCACGAAGCGGCCCGAGGGGACGAGCACCCGTCTCGCCTCGTCGAGGAGCGCGGCCGGGTCGTCGGCGAAGCAGAGCGTGGCGACGACCACCACGGCGCCGAAGGTGCGGTCACCGAACGGCAAGCGTTCGCCGGCGCCTTGGACCACGGCGACGGCGCGCCCTGCAGCGAGCCTGAGCGGCGCCTGGGTGGGATCGATGCCGACCTCGAGGCCGAGGGCCGCAGCGAAGCGCCCCGAGCCGACGCCGACCTCGAGCCGCGGACCGGGCCCCGGAGGCAAGAGCGGACGCAGGCAGGCGAGCTCGAGGTCGAAGAGCACCTGCCCGTGCGCCGAGTCGTACCACGCGTCGTAGCGGACGGCGAGCTCGTCGAACACCGAGGGCCCTGGCCGCTGTGCTCCCGTCGGGCCCGCCTCCTTCGTGACGTTCGGCCTCAGCGACGCTCGACGCCGAGGTCGGAGAGCTCGCTCGCCACCTCGGCGAGCGCTTCCTCGAGGTCGCGTCGGCGCTCCTCGAGCAGGCGGCGTCGGCTCGTCTCTTCCTCGTTCCCGAAGTGTCGACCGTGCCCGCGACCTCCACAGCAGCCACCGCCGCCACCGCCACCTCCGCCACCTCCGCCACAGCAGCCGCGGCCGTGGCCGCGCTGACCGCGCTCGACGTCGTCTCGTCCCATCGTCCTCATCACGGTGCTCCTCCTTGGTCGTTACTTGGGTCACGTTCCTGGCGTACTTCGCCGCTGCGGGCGTCCCTGGGTTGGGCCGGTGCAGCGAGGGCCTCGTAGCGAGCAAGCAGCTCGTTGATCCGGTCGCTCCGAGCCCGGAGCGACGCCGCCCAGGCATCGAGCAGCGCGGCACCCTCGCCGGTGAGGCCGTAGACACGCTTTTGGGGCCCGGGGGCTTCCTCGCTCCACGTGGAGGCGACGAGGCCTTCCTCCTCGAGGGAGCGCAGCAGGCGGTAGAGATTGCCGAAGTCGACGCGGCCTTCGCCGAGCAGCGCTTCGAGATCCTCGGCGAGCTGGTAGCCGTGGCTTTCGCCCTCGGCCAACAACAGCAGCACGGCCGGCTCGGCGAAGCGCTCGATGCGCGCCCGGACCTCGAAGCGGCCCGGACCGACCCGGCAGCGGCAGCGTGGCTGGCGATCGACTCTCATCGTCACCAGAGTATAGGTGTCTTACACAGGTAACGTGACGCGCGGCTCTCCGGGGCGGGCGGCTTGCGTTAGCGACGACGCTCTGTTATCCATAGCTCTGTGGAATATGAGAGCAAAGCCGACGGACGGTCCGACCTCTACGAGCAGCTGGCACGCATCGGCAAGGTGGTCGTGCACCCCAAGCGGATCGAGCTGCTCGACCTGCTCTGCCAGGCCGAGCGCAGCGTCGAGGCCTTGGCCGAGGCAGCGGGGCTCAAGCTCACGACGGCCTCTGCGCACCTGCAGGTGATGCGCCAGGCCCGCCTCGTCGAGACCCGCCGGGAGGGCACCCGCGTCTTCTACCGCGCCGCGGGTGAGGAGGTGTGCCGCTTCGTCGGCGCGCTCAACGACCTCGCCCGCGCCCGCCTCGCCGAAGTCGACCAGATCCTCCGCTCGCTCGGCACCGACGCGGCGGGCACCGAGCGGGTCAGCCGGGACGAGCTGTTGGCGCGCGTGCAGGCTGGGGAGGTCGTGGTGCTCGACGTGCGGCCCGCAGAGGAGTACTCGGCCGGGCATATCCCTGGTGCCCGCTCGCTTCCCTTGGAGCACCTCGAGGCCCGCCTCTGTGAGCTCGACCCCGACCTCGAGGTCGTCGCCTACTGCCGCGGGCCGCTGTGCCTCCTCGCCCCAGAGGCCGTCTCGCTGCTTCGGGGCCGGGGCCGAAGGGCGCGTTGCCTCGAGGACGGCCTGCCCGAGTGGCGCCAAGCAGGACTCCCGGTCGAAGAGGGCGTCGACACAGACGGCGGATCGAGCGGTCGGAACGAGGCCCGTAGCTCGCTCCGGGACCGCCGCACCCCGCGATCGTCGCCAGCGGTCGGGGGGCGGTCGTGACGAGCGAGGGTCCGCCGGTCATCTATCTCGACCACAACGCGACGACGCCGCTCGCGCCAGAGGTGGCCGAGGCCACGGCGCCGTACCTCGGCGCCGAGTTCGGCAATCCCTCGAGCGACCACGCGCTCGGACGGCGCGCCCGCCGAGCAGTCGAAGAGGCACGAGCAGCCGTCGCCGCCCTCATCAGCGCCACTCCAGAGGAGGTCGTCTTCACCTCCGGCGGTACGGAGTCGAACAACCTCGCCATCCGGGGCGTCGCGGCACAGGCGCCTTCGGTTCGGCGCCGCATCGTGACCTCGACGGTCGAGCATCCGGCGACGACCGCACCCTTGGCCTTGCTCGAAGCCTCTGGATGGACGCTCACCCGTGTCCCCGTCGTCGCACCAGGGATCCTCGATCTCGACGCCGCGCTCGCCGCCCTCGGAGACGACGTGGCGCTCGTCACCGTGATGCTCGCCCAGAACGAGACCGGCGCCCTCATGCCCGTCGCCGAGCTGGCCGCTGCCGCCCGGGCCCACGGGACGGTCGTCCACACCGACGCCGCCCAGGCGATCGGCAAGACCCCCGTCTCGGTCGACGATCTCGGCGTGGACCTGCTGTCGATCGCCGCCCACAAGTGCTACGGCCCAAAGGGCGTCGGCGCCCTCTACGTCCGCCGGGGCACGCCGCTCTCGCCGCTTGTCGTCGGGGCCGGCCAAGAGGGTGGCCTGCGGCCCGGGACCGAGAACGTGGCGGGCATCGTCGGCCTCGGCGCAGCCGCCCTTCTCGCCATGGAGCACCTCACGACCGACGCTGCTCGGATCGCTCAGCTCCGCGACGAGCTGTGGACGGCACTGTCGGCGAGGGTGGACGGGATCCGTCGCCACACCCCCGACGACGCCAGCTTGGCGAACACGCTGCTGGTCACGTTCCCCGGCGTCCTCGGCGCCGACGTCCTTGCCCGGGTCCCCCAGCTGGCGGCGTCCACCGGCTCCGCCTGCCACGCCGGCGAGCACACACCGAACGCGACGCTCCTCGCCATGGGTAACAGCCCCGAGGTTGCCTCCGGCGCGGTCCGGCTCTCGCTCGGTCGTGGCACCACCCGGGCCGAGATCGAAGCGGCCGCAGAGCTGCTCGCCGGCGCCCATGGGGCCCTTGTCGCCACCGCGCCGTCGCCGACCAGTCCCAGCACGAGCAAAGGAACGCCCCGATGAAGATCCTCGTCGTGTTGAACGACCCGCCCTATGGCACCGAGCGCTCCTACAACGGCCTGCGCCTCGCCGGCGCGCTTTCCAAGCGCGACGGCGTCGAGGTGCGGGTGTTCCTCTTCGGCGACGCCGTCGGCTGCGCGATAAGGAACCAGAAGGTCCCCGACGGCTACTACCACCTCGACCGCATGGTCACCGCGGTTCTCCGCCACGACGGGGAGATCGGCTGCTGTGGCACGTGCATGGAGGCCCGGGGCCTCGCCGACGAGCTGCTCGTCGACGGCGCCCGTCGCTCGACCTTGGAGGAGGCGACCGACTGGACGATCTGGGCCGACAAGGTGGTGAGCTTCTGATGGGCCCCGTGCGCATCGTCATCGTCGGCGGCTCCTTCGGAGGGCTGACCACCGCCTACGAGCTCCGCCGACGCCTCACCCCCGAACGTGCCGAGATCACCCTTCTCGCCAGAGACGACCAGTTCCGCTTCGTCCCGTCCTTCCCCTGGGTGGCGACCGGGCGCCGCCGCCTCGAGCAGATCTCCTTCCCGCTCGCCGGCCCGCTCGCCAAAAAGCAGGTCCGCTTCGCCAACGAGACCGTCACCCACATCGACACCGCCGCCAAGGTGGTCGCCACGGAAGCGGCCGGGCACCCCTACGACTTCCTCATCGTTGCCACCGGGCACCGCAGCGCCAACGAGGCCGTCCCCGGCCTCGGGCCCTTCGATGGCCCCGGCCACTCGCCGATGTCGGCCGGAGAGACCGTGGAGCTCGCCCAGGCGATCAGGCGCCTCCTCACCGAGCCGGGACCGGTCGTCATCGGCGCGGCCCCGGGAGCGAGCTGCATCGGACCGGTCTACGAGCTCGCCTTCGAGCTCGACCATTTGCTCCGGCGCCGCGGGCTTCGCCACCAGGTCCCGATCAGCCTGCTCACCCCCGAGCCGTTCCTTGGTCACATGGGCATGGGCGGCGCCGGCACCATCCGCCAGCTCCTCGAGGCCGCCCTCGAAGAACGCGACATCGCCTATCGCACCTCGACCGCCATCACCCAGATCACCGAGGACGCCGTCGAGACGGCCGACGCAGCCCCGACTCCCTCGGTGTGCTCGATCATCATCCCGCCCCTCGCCGGCGTCGAGGCCGTAGCTGCGAGCGAAGGACTCGCCAACCCGAAGGGCTTTCTGCCCGTCGACGACCACTACCGCCACCTCCACGCGGACGGCGTCTACGCCGTCGGCGTTGCCGTCGCTCTCCCCCCGGCCGACGCCACCCCGGTGCCGGTGAACTTCCCAAAGACCGGTCACATGACCGAGCAGATGGCAAAGATCGCCGCCGTCGACCTCGCGGCGCGCCTCCACGGCCACGAAGCCCCCACCGCCGAGCTGTCGGCCCGCTGCATCCTCGACATGGGCGACCGCGCCGCCTACCTCGCCGTCGATCCCGTCCGCCCGCCGCGCAACCGCATCCCGACGGTCTCCGAAGGACGACCCTGGCTCGTCGCCAAGATGGCGTTCGAGCGGACCTACCTCGCCTTCGCCCGGCGCGGGAAGCTCGTGCCGACGACCCTCGGATGGTGAGTGTTGCACGAGCGACCAGCGCGTCGCCGTCCTGGTGGGGGCGGGCGATGCGCTCGTGAGTCCGGTGGTCAGGCACCTCCATCGATGACGTGGTAGACGAGCCTCGGGGCGCATCGGCGGGGATCGAGGCGCTGTGCTCGCCGGTCGAGGCTTCGCAGTTCGTCGCGCAGCGCCTGAAGTTCGGCGATCCGGGCATCGAGCCCGGCGGCCCGGCGTCCGATGAGCTCCACCACGAAGCCGCAAGGCGTCTCGCCCCACTACGGGCTCGACCTCTCTGGATATTCCGATGTCCTGTGACCGAGTGCCGTGTCGTCACAGGCGTCGTAGGGGCACTGAGCTCGTCGAAGGTCGATCCCACCGACGGCTCGCTGGGTCTCCTGGGGGCTGCTCGGCCTTCAGGGCCCGGAGGCGTCCGTGGCGTGTCAGCTCCGGTTCGAGATCACGCGGGCGCACCTCGAGAGTGCGCCCCAGCGGCTGGCAGTCTCGTCCACTTCCTCCCAGCCACGCTCGAAGTGGCAGGCGGGAACGTCCGTCCTCGCCAGCGTGAACCGGTCCAGGATCCGTGGAGACTCCATGCCGTGGAAGCGAGGATGGAGTCATGGACGTGAAGCAGGCAGCACAGAAGTGCTACCCGCCTGCGCGTGCTCACCAGCCCGATCGGACGTCCAAACGGGCCCAGCGACCGGCAGCCAAAGTGGCAGCCAAGTGTCCATGGCCATGAAAAAGTCCTCGCGTGTGGCCACTTCGAGGTCCCCGCGTGTGGCCAAGGAGAAGTCCCCGCGGGTGGCCAGGTAGAAGTCCTCACCCCTCGCTGAACCATCCACCGGGAAGA
>JAJZBK010000026.1 GCA_021798955.1 Actinomycetes bacterium | reverse complement strand
AGCGCCGAGTGACGGTTCATCGGCGGGTGCCCGTAGAGTGGTGGCATGGCTCACTACACGGTGCGCACCTACGGCGATCCGGTCCTTCGCCAGCCGGCGGCCGACGTCGAGGAGTTCGACGGCGCGTTGGCGCGTCTGGTCGATGACATGGTGGAGACCATGTACGAGGCCGAGGGCGTGGGGTTGGCAGCGCCGCAGATCGGCGTGCAGCGACGCCTGTTCGTCTACGACGTCGGCGACGGCCCGGCCGTGGTCGCCAACCCCCGGGTCGTCGACGCTTCCGGTGAGTGGCGCTTCGACGAAGGCTGTCTGTCGATCCCTGGGCTCCGGTTGGCCATCGTGCGTCCGGCTCGCGTCGTCGTCACCGGTCAGGACCTCGACGGGGAGGCCGTCGAGCTGGAGGCGGACGAGTTCCTCGGGCGGGTGTTCCAGCACGAGATCGACCACCTCGACGGGGTGCTCATGCTCGAGCGGCTCGAGGAGGCCGAACGCAAGATCGCCTTGAAGGTCCTGCGCGACCGGGCCATGGGCCTCGACACCTCGGCCCTCGAAAGCCAGCTGGCCAGCGTCGGCAGCGCCCGGGCTATCTGAAGCCCACCGACGGTGGCCCGGCTCGTCTTCTTGGGCACGCCCGAGGTCGCCGTCGGACCGCTCGAGACCCTCGTCGCCTGTGGGCACGAGGTGGTAGGTGTCGTCACCCGTCCCGACCGGCGCAGGGCTCGTGGCGGGCCTCCTGTCCCGAGCCCGGTCAAGGCGGCAGCGCTCCGCGGTGGTCTCGAGGTGGTCGAAGACGTCACCGAGGTCCTCGACGCCGGCGCCGAGCTCGGTGTGGTCGTGGCCTACGGGCGGATCATCCCGGTGGCCGTGCTCGAGCGGCTCCCCATGGTGAACCTGCACTTCTCGCTGCTGCCGCGATGGCGGGGCGCGGCTCCGGTCGAACGGGCGATCCTCGCCGGTGACGAGCGGACCGGAGTGTGCCTCATGACCGTCGAGCCCGAGCTCGACACCGGTCCGGTCCATGCCTGTGCCGAGACGGCGATCGGTGCCGACGAGACGGCCGACGAGCTGCGCGGGCGTCTGGCCGACCTGGGCTCGAAGCTGTTGGCCGAGCACCTCGCCGGGGGACGGGCCGGGCTGCCTCCCGGAAGGCCCCAGGTTGGTGAAGCGACCTATGCAGCCAAGGTCGAGCCCGCAGAGCGCCGGCTCCGCTTCGAGCTGCCCGCCGACGTGGTGAACCGGACGGTTCGTATCGGCCAGGCGTGGACGACGTTCCGCGGTGCCCGCCTGCTTGTCCGCCGGGCCGTTCCCGCAACGGCCCCCGAGGGATCGCCTCGGGGGGGGGTGCCTGGCGAGCTGTGGGGCACGCACGTCCGGACCGGCGGGGGAGGGTGGCTCCGCCTCGACCGGGTACAGCCGCAGGGGCGGACCGAGCTCGATGCTGCCGCGTGGGTCCGCGGCGCACGCCCGGCACCCGGGGAGCGGCTCGGGGGCGAGGACCCAGCAGGCACCGGCCGGTAGCATCGACGGGGATGTCCGCCGCTCCCTCACCCGTGCCGCCGCCCGTGCCGCACGTGGCTCCGTCGATCCTCTCGGCCGACTTTGGCAACCTGGCCGCCGCCGCCGCCGCCGTGGCACCGACGTGCGAGTGGCTCCACGTCGATGTGATGGACGGGCACTTCGTGCCCAACCTGACCGTCGGTCCCCCGGTGGTGGCCTCCCTCCGTCGCCACTCGACACTGTTCTTCGACACGCACCTGATGCTCAGTGACCCCGGGCGGTACCTGGCCGCCTTCCGCGACGCCGGGGCGGACGGGTGCACCGTCCACGTCGAGGTAGGTGGCACGGCGGCGTTGATCGCCGAGATGCGACGCCTCGGGCTCCGGGTCGGACTGGCGGCCAATCCCGACACGCCCTTCGAGGCCGTCGAGCCCCACCTGTCCCAGGTCGACCTGGTGCTGTGCATGACCGTTTTTCCGGGGTTCGGCGGTCAGTCCTTCCGTCCCGAGGTGCTCCCGAAGGTCCGACGCGTCCGCCAGGCGGTCGAGCAGGCCGGGCTCGACGTGGCGGTCGAGGTCGACGGTGGGGTCGACGAGCACACGGCCGCGCTGGCTGCCGAGGCCGGTGCCACCGTGCTGGTCGCCGGTTCCGCCGTCTACGGCGTGCCCGACCCTGGCGAGGCTGCCCGCCGGCTTGCCGAGGCGGCGCGGGCGGCCGTCCAGCACGCCGTGACATGACGTGACGGACGTGGCGGACCCAGGCCCCCCTGCCGCTCGGGTATCCGAGCCCGACGACGTCGCGCTCATGGCCGAGGCGGTGGCCGTCGCCGAAGGAGTCCGTGGCCTGACGGCGCCCAACCCGTGGGTGGGTGCCGTCCTCGTGGCCGGGCCGGGCCCGGCGAACGATCGTTACGGCGTCGGCGGCAGGGAGCGCTTCGTCGGGGCGACGGCTCCTCCGGGCGGTCCGCACGCGGAGGTCGAGGCACTGACCCGGGCCGGTGCCCGGGCCCGCGGGGGGACGCTGGTGGTGACCCTCGAGCCGTGTGCCCATCACGGGCGGACGCCTCCGTGCACCGAGGCCATCGTGGCCGCGGGCGTCCGCCGGGTCGTGGTCGGCATGGTCGACCCCGACCCCCTGGTCCAGGGACGGGGCATTCAAGCCCTCCGAGCCGCCGGGGTGGAGGTCGTCGTCGGTGTCGGTCGGGACCAGGTCGCCGAGCAACTGGCGCCGTACGTCACCCACCGTCGGACCGGTCGCCCCTGGGTCGTCCTCAAGCTGGCGGCGACGCTCGACGGCCGTATCGCCGCGCCCGACGGCTCCAGCAGGTGGATCACCGGACCCGAGGCCCGGGCGGACGTCCACCGGCTCCGGGCCACCAGCGACGCTGTCCTGGTGGGGGCGGGGACGGTGCGGGCCGACGACCCGTCGCTCACCGTGCGCTTGCCACCGGACGACCCCAACTACCGCGACGACGCCAGCCAGCCGCGCCGGATCGTCCTCGGGCGCGCTCCGGCGGGGGCCGCCGTGCTTCCGGCTACCGAGCTGTCGGGTGACCTCGGTGTGGTCCTCGACCGCTTGGGGGCCGAGGGGGTGGTCCAGCTCCTCGTCGAAGGTGGTGCCCACGTGGCCGGCGACTTCCACCGGCAGGGGCTGGTGGACACCTACGTTCTCTACCTCGCCCCCGCCCTGTTGGGCGGGGACGACGGTCAGGCGCTGTTCGCCGGTCCCGGAGCGAGGTCGATGGCCGACGCGTGGCGGGGCACCGTCCGATCGGTGACTACCCTGGGCAGTGACATCCGGGTCGTCGTGACCCCGGCGGGGTGACGTCCGGCGTCACCTCCGCCCGAACGAGGGAGAAGGCAGGGTCATGCCCTTCGCACCGGTGGAAGAGGCCATCGCCGCGGTCGGACGCGGTGAGATCGTGGTGGTGGTCGACGACGAGGACCGCGAGAACGAGGGCGACCTCATCATGGCGGCCGACGCCGCCACGCCCGAGAAGGTGGCCTTCTTCCTTGCCCACACGTCGGGGGTGATCTGCGTCCCGCTGACCCCGGAACGGGTCGACGAGCTGGACCTGCCCCTCATGGTGACCGCCAACACGGAGGCGCAGCGGACGGCCTTCACGGTGAGCGTCGACGCCCGGTTCGGGACGACCACGGGGATCTCCGCCGACGACCGGGCCACCACCATCCGTGCGCTGGCCGACCCGGCCACCCGGCCGGTCGACCTCAACCGGCCTGGGCACATCTTCCCGCTGCGCTACCGCGCCGGCGGAGTGCTGAAGCGGGCGGGGCACACCGAGGCCGCCGTCGACCTCGCCCGGGCGGCCGGCCGGGCTCCGGTCGGCGTGCTCTGTGAGGTGGTGAGCGCGGATAAGCGCTCGATGGCCCGGCTCCCCGAGCTCGAGGCGTTCGCCGAGGAGCACGGGCTCCTGCTCATCTCCATCGCCGACCTGATCCGCTACCGGCACCGCAACGAGAAGCTGGTCCGTCGGCTTGCCAGCGCCCGACTGCCGACGGAGCTGGGGGAGTTCACCGCGGTCGCCTACGAGTCGGTCCTCGACGGAGAGCAGCACCTCGCCCTCGTCCTCGGTGACGTCTCCGGCGTGGGAGACGTTCTCGTCAGGGTGCACAGCGAGTGCCTCACCGGGGACGTCCTGGGCTCGTTGCGGTGCGACTGCGGACCGCAGCTGCACGCGGCGATGGAGACCATCGCCGCCGAAGGCCGTGGGGTGGTGGTCTACCTCCGTGGTCACGAGGGACGAGGGATCGGGCTCGGCCACAAGCTGCGGGCCTACTCGCTGCAGGAGGAAGGGTTCGACACGGTCGACGCCAACCTCGAGCTGGGCCTTCCTGCCGACTCGCGCGAGTACGGCATCGGGGCCCAGATCCTCGTGGACCTGGGGGTGACGACCATGCGGCTCATGACCAACAACCCGACCAAGTACGGAGGTCTCGAAGGGTTCGGGCTCGACATCGTCGAACGGGTCCCGCTCCAGACGCGGGCCAACCCGGAGAACATCGAGTACTTGCGGACCAAGCGGGAGCGCATGGGGCACCTGCTCGAGGGGCTCGACCCGCAGGAGGGTGTCGATGACGTCCTCTGACCTCACTGTGTTGCCCGAAGGGGCGAAGGCCGAAGCGGCGGCGCGGGTGGGGACGGTCGTCGACGCCGACGGCCCGTCGACGGCCCGGGTCGCCTTCGTCTGCGCTGAGTTCAACGGGGGCATCACTGCCCGGCTGCTGTCGGGGGCGCTCGACGTGCTCGACGAGCGGGGGGTCGCCGCCGCCGACCGTGCCCTCGTCTGGGTGCCCGGGGCGTTCGAGGCCCCGCTCGCCTCGGCGCGTCTCGCCGGCACGGGACGCTGGGACGCCGTGGTGTGCCTCGGCGCGGTGATCCGGGGCGACACCGGCCACTACGACTTCGTCGCCGGTCAGTGCGCTGCCGGGCTCCAACGCGTGCAGCTCGACACCGGTGTCCCGGTGGTCTTCGGGGTGCTCACCACCGACACCGTCGAGCAGGCGCTCGAGCGTTCGCGGTCCGATGTCACCAACAAGGGGCGTGAGGCAGCACTGGTGGCCCTTGCCATGACGTCGGTGGTGACGGGAGCGGGGGCGCTGGCGTGAGCGGCCTGCGGCTGGTCCTGCCCAAAGGGTCCCTCGAGCGCGCCACCCTCGAGCTGTTCGCCGACGCCGACTTGGCCGTCTCTCGGTCGTCGACGGTCGACTACCGGGCGACCATCGACGATCCCCGGATCGCCGAGGTGCGCATCCTCCGCCCTCAGGAGATCCCCGTCTACGTGGCCGACGGTCTCTTCGACCTGGGCATCACCGGGCGCGACTGGATCGAAGAGCGTTGTGCCGACGTGACGTCGCTCGGCACGCTCGCCTACTCGAAGGAGACGGCGAACCCCATCCGGGTGGTGCTCGCGGTGCCCGACGCCTCCCCGGTGCGCACCGTGGCCGATCTGGCGGCCTCGGGGACCGGGCCGGGCGGGGCGCTGCGGGTGTCGACCGAGTACCCCGAGCTCACCCGTCGGTACTTCGTCTCCCACGGGATCGAGGCCGAGGTCAGCCTGTCCTACGGTGCCACCGAGGCGAAAGTCCCCGACATCGCCGACTGCGTGGTGGAGATCACCGAGACCGGGCGGGCGCTGCGGGCAGCGGGGCTGCGCATCGTCGAGACGCTCCTCGTCTCCCGCACCGAGCTCGTGGCCAATCCGGCGGCTGCCGCCGACCCGGAGCGCCGCCACGCCATGGAGCAGGTCCAGACGTTGCTGCAGGGAGCGCTCGAAGCGCGCGGCAAGGTCCTCGTCAAGCTCAACGTGGCTGCCGAGCGGCTCGACAGTGTCATCGACGTGCTGCCGTCCCTGCGCGCCCCGACCGTCTCACAGCTCTTCGGTGGCGACGGGTTCGCCGTCGAGACGGTCGTCCCCAAGGCGGAGATCAACGTCCTCATCCCGGCGTTGCGCGATCGAGGAGCGACCGACATCCTCGAGCTCGCCCTCGCCAAGATCGTGCACTGACCACAGCGGGCGACGAGAGGCGAGGAGTCGGGGCCGTGAGCGCACCAGGTGGACGACCGGCACCGCCGGCAGGCGGGGCCGCCGTCACCATCCGAGGCTGGGTCGAGCTCCCGCCCGGTCGCCGGGCGCCCGTGCTCGGGCGGGTGGCGAACTTCGACCGGGAACGCGGGCTGGGCGAGCTCGAGGTCGGGAGCGGTCGGCGCTACGGCTTCCACTGCACGGCGATCACCGACGGGACGCGGACGATCGACGTGGGCACCGTCGTCGCCTTCGAGGTGGTGCCCGGCCTCGGTGGCCGGCTGGAGGCCCGTGGAGTGCGACCGCTCCCTGGGGTCGGGCCGGCTGCCAGCTCCCCGCCAGCCCCGCCAGCCCCGCCAGCCCCGCCAGCCCCGCCAGCAGGGGCCCCCGCAGCCGGACCATCCCTGGAGACGTCGTCTGGGCCGGGGCCGCGACCCTCGCCGGCCCCGGTCCCGTCCCTTCCCCTCGACGCCGGGTCGGCGCCGTCGGCCTCGGCACCAGCCGGCACGACGTCGCCCGAGGGGTGGTCGGGTGCCGCGTCGTCGGGTTCGTCGTCTTCGTAGGGGTTGCCGAGGATCGTCCGCGCCAGGTCCACCACAACGGCGCTGTCGGCGTCCTCGTTCGTCACCTGGCCGAGGAGGGGCGCGGCCAAGAGCCCGCGCAGCACCCCGTCGTCGGCGACGCGCTCGGTCTGGGCGATCGCCCAGGTCCACAGGCGTGCCACCGGGTCGTGGTGGCGGGAGCGGAGGGGAGGGAGGACGAGGCGGGTGTTGACGAGCGCCTGGGCGATGCCGGTGGCGGCCGGGAACAGCCAGATCAGCCGCAAGTTGCCGGTGGCATCGACCAGTGCGGCGGCGCCGTAGGCCAACAGGACGCTACAGAGGTTGAAGGGTGCGAGCACGGTCCCGAGCCGTTCGCCGAGGCCGCCTGAGCGGGGGAGCAGGTGCAGCAGGAGCGGAGCGAGGGCGATGACGTAGGCCCCGAGGAACGGGGCGCCGAGGTAGCTCAGCACCACCGCCTGCCAGAGGTGGGTGTCGAAGTACTGGACGCCGGTGAGGAGGGCGCCAACGAGTGGGGCTCCGATGGCCAGCTGACGGCGGGTGAGGAGGCGGCTGAGCGGGATGCCGAGGCCCAGCCCGATGAGGAAGGCGGGGACGCCCGTGGCCAGGCCGGCCACGGTCTGGGCCCCGGCGCCGGCGTGGAGGACCCGTTGGAAGAACAGGATGGCCACGTAGGCCGTCGACCCCACGCCCGACCAGAACAGGAGCGATCCAGCCACGAGGACCTTGGCGTTGGGGCCAGCAAGGATCCGTCGGAGCTCGTCCTTGGCCTTGCCGGCGCGCGCGTTGCGGTCGGCTGCCGCGCCCGCCTGGGCGGCGGGGGCCTCGCGGACCAGGGCGAGCACGGTGAGCCCGACGACGACGAGGACGACCGCCGCCAGGCGGAACGGCAAGTCCCAGGTGGCAGGGTCGGATTGCTTCCACGAGGTCAACACCGTCGCCTTGATGGCGAGGCTGGCCAGGGTGCCGAGCGCGGTGGTCAGGAGCAGTGCTTTCAGCCAGCGGCTTCGGCCGAACACCTCAGGGACGACGGCGACGTTGGTCAAGGTGAACACGGCGGCGGCCTGTCGGGCGACCACGATCCACAGGACGAGGAGCCAGTACCCCGAGACGACGGTGAACATCCACGTCGAGACGCCCAGAGCGATGAGGCTTGCCCCCATGTAGGGCGTTCGGCGGCCCACCCGGCTCACGGTGCGGTCGCTCAACCGGCCCGAGACCGGGTAGGTCATCCAGGTCAGCAGCCGGTGGGCGGTGAGGGCGAAGGTGACCGCCAAGGCCGACGAGGCCCGGTGCTCGACGTAGAGGGTGATGAGCACGCCCGACACGGCGAGGTTGGCACGCGGACCCACCAGCCCGATGGAGAGCCCGATGAAACTGCGTAGGCGCGACCGGTCGAAGGCGCCGGCCTCGTCAGCGGTGCCCGGTGGGCGCTGCTGGCTCGAGGAGGCCGGGCTGCTCACCCGGTGGGGTGTCCCGGGCCGGTGTCGCTACCGGCGCCGCCAGCGCTGTCGGTCCCAGCGGGCGTCCCGTTGGACGGTGCCTGCTGGGCCATCTCCCCGCCGGCACGGACCGCGGCGTCGATCTGGACGAAGGCGAGGCGGAGCTGGCTCAGTCCGTCCCGGAGATCGCGTGCGCTCTCGCCCAGTCGGTCGCCGAGCCCGTCGACCAGGCAGCCCATGGCGTCGATGGCGAGGCGCGCCTGGGGGAGCAGGGGCGGGGTCTGCGACAGGTACACAGTGGCCAGCTCGAAGAGCCCGTAGCAGTGGTTCGCCACCACCACGTCCACCGGCGTGCGAGCGAGCTCGGCTCGCATGGCCTCGACCTGTTCGGCCAGCGCAGCGGGGTCGACGGCACGGTCGTCGTCGGCAGGGGTTGCCGGTCCGCCGGGGGCGGTGCCGGCTCGGTCCGGCTCGTCTCGGTGCCGGCGGACGGGTCGTTCTCCGTCGGGCGTCCACAGTGTGCTCACGGCTGGTAGCCTAAAGCACTGAGTACAACGGGAAGCGGGGACGTCCGACGGACGACCTCCACCCGGCTACGGGGCCGTCTAAGGGCCCAGCGTACGCCGGGTCGTCGGATGGGCGGCGCAGGCGCGGCGCCCGGTCCACGGCAGCTCCGCTCCCCGCCGGTCGTCCACGGGTTCCCGTGGCACGGAGAGGGAGCGAGTCGAATAGCAGCAACTGCCACCACCAACGAACCGCGCATCAACGACCGGATCCGCGCACGCGAGGTGCGGGTCGTCCACGAGGGCGAGCAACTGGGGATCAAGCCGCTCCCCGAGGCGCTCGCGCTGGCACGCCAGCTCGACCTCGATCTGGTCGAAGTGGCGCCGCTGGCGACGCCCCCGGTGTGCCGCATCATGGACTACGGCAAGTTCAAGTTCGACGCGGCGCAGCGGGCCAAGGAGTCCAAGCGCAAGACCGTCCACGTCGGGATCAAGGAGATGAAGTACCGGCCCAAGATCGGCCCTGGCGACTTCGACACCAAGACCCGTCAAGTGGCCAAGTTCCTCGAAGAGGGGCACAAGGTCAAGGTGACGATCATGTTCCGTGGGCGTGAGGTCTTCCACCCCGAGCTCGGCAAGAAGATCCTCGACCGGATCGCCGAGGAGGTGGACGGCCTGGGGAAGTCCGAGTCGGAGCCCCGGCTCGACGGTCGGAACATGGTGATGGTGCTGGCGCCGGACAAGCGAGCAAAGCAGTCGGCGGCGTCGAAGAGCGCCCACGACAGCCAGGCGGGGGACGACGCCGGGGTGGCGGGCGGCCAGGGTGCCGGGCACGCCGCCGACGGTGAGCCGACCACGGGAGCAGAGGGATAGCGACGATGCCGAAGATGAAGACCGACCGGGGCGCAGCCAAGCGGATCAAGATCACCGGGTCCGGACGGCTGCGCCGGCGCAAGGCGTTCCGGTCACACCTGTTGGAGAAGAAGTCGAGCGTGCGCACGCGCCGGCTCGGTCGCGAGTCGGACTTCGCGCCGGGTGACGTCCGCCAGGTGCGGAGGATGCTCGGCCGCTAGCGCCGCCCGCGGCACGCCGACGTGGCCAAACGCGTCGACGTGGGCCGCGGCCACCGATGCCGCCAGGCGTGAGCCGGCGGCACCCCAACACCGTTCACCGACGAACCCACGAAGGAGCACCCATGGCCCGAGTCAAGCGCGGCGTCCACGCCCGGAAGCACCATCGCGCCATCCTCGAGCAGGCACAGGGCTACTACGGCAACAAGAGCCGGTCGTTCCGTGCAGCCAACGAGCAGGTCATGCACTCGCTGCAGTACGCGTACCGCGACCGCCGGGCCCGCAAGGGAGACTTTCGGAAACTGTGGATCCAGCGGATCAACGCGGCGTCCCGTCAGCACGGCCTCAGCTACAGCCGCTTCATCGCCGGCCTGCACCGGGCTGGCGTCTCCGTCGACCGCAAGGTCCTCGCCGACCTGGCCGTCAACGACCCGGCGGCCTTCGGGTCGTTGGTAGTGCTGGCTCGCCAGGCGCACGACGAGGCAGCAGCCGACACGCCCGACGAGGTCGCTTCCTGACGGAGCTGCCGCATCTGGCGGGCGGCGGGCTCGCCTTCTCGCACCTGCGGGTACGCCGGCTCCGGCGCCTGCTCCTCAAAGGGCGTCTCCGTGCGCAGGAGGGGAGCCTGGTCGTCGAGGGCGTCGACGTCCTGGCCTCCGCGCTCGACGCCGGTGCCCCCGTCGAGTCGGTGTACCTGGGAACGGGTGCCCGGGCGTCGGCATCGATCGCCTCGGTCGTGGCGGTGGCATTCGAGCGTGGTGCCCGGGTGTTCGACCTGGCCCCTGGCGTCCTCGAGCGGGTCGCCGACACCGTGTCGCCCCAGCCGGTCCTCGCTGTGGTCGGGTTCCGGCCCGAGGTCCTTGCCGAAGCGGCCCGGCCTGGCTGGGCCGCAGGCGACGGTCGGGCTCTGGTGGTGGTCTGCGTCGCCGTCCGCGATCCCGGCAACCTCGGGACCATCGTGCGGACCGCCCACGCGTCGGGGGCGTCCGCCGTCGTGTGCACGCCGGGCACGGTGGACGTGACGAACCCGAAAGTGGTCCGCTCCTCGGCCGGTTCGCTCTTCCACCTGCCGGTGGCGACGGCGCCCGCCAGCCTCGACGCGCTGGACGCGCTAGCGGGGTGGGGGTACCGGCTGGTGGCGACGACCGTCTCGGGAGGGGTGCCCTACGACCGGCTCGACTGGGGTGGTCGGGTGGCCCTCGTGCTGGGCAACGAGGCGGCCGGCCTCGACGAGGACCACGTAGCCAGAGTGCACGAGCGCGCAACCATCCCGATGGCCTCGGGTGCAGAGTCCCTGAACGTGGCGGCGGCTGCAGCGGTGCTGTGCTTCGAAGCTCGCCGTCAGCGCTCACGGGCAGACGGGCGACCTGAGGGACGGGCGACCTGAGGGACGGGGCCGATCCGGCGTGACGAGGACCAGCGCCGTCCGTTCTACGATGCGGGCCATGGCTCGGGACTCCAGGCGCGTCACGGCGCGGATGCGGCGACGGTGACCTCCCCGATCGACGTCGACGCGCTCGTCGCCGAAGGGTCGGCCGCCCTCACTGCGGCTGCGACGGCCGACGAGGTGCGCCGGGTGCTGACGGCAACCCTCGGGAAGCGATCGCCGCTCGTCGCTGCCCACCGCTCCCTTGGCGGCCTCGACGCCGACCAACGGCGCGTGCTCGGTCGGAGGCTCGAGGAGGCGAAACAGACGCTCGAAGCCCTCGCCGACGAACGCAGACGGGCGCTGGAGGCCGCCGAGCTCGAGGCTGCCCTGCTGGCCGAGCGTCTCGACCTGGGCGAGGAGCTCCCCGACCGGACCTGCACGCCGCTCTCGCGAGGCTCGCTCCACCTGGTGACGACGACCCGCGACGCGCTCGAGGACACCTTCGTCGGCATGGGGTTCGAAGTTGTCGAGGGCCCCGAGGTCGAGACCGACTGGTACAACTTCGGCGCGCTCAACATCCCTCCCGCCCACCCGGCGCGGGGCATGTGGGACACCTTCTACCTCGCCGTCGGAGAGCCGGAGACCGTCCTGCTGCGCACCCATACGTCCCCGGTTCAGGTCCGGCTGATGGAAGCGGCGGTGGCGGCGGGCATGGTTCCCATCCACGCCGTCATGCCAGGACGGTGCTATCGGCGGGACACGCCCGACGCCCGGCATCTTCCCGTCTTCCACCAGGTCGAAGGGCTCGTGGTCGACGAGGGGATCACCTTCGCCGACCTGGCTGGCACGATCGAGACGTTCACGACGGCCTACTTCGGAGCGGACATCCACTCGCGCCTACGTCCGGCGTACTTCCCGTTCACGGAGCCGTCGGCCGAGTTCGAGGTCACCTGCACCATCTGCCGAGGCAGCGGGTGCCGGACGTGCTCGGGGACCGGGTGGATCGAGCTGGGCGGGTGCGGCATGGTCGACCCGGCCGTCTTCGAGGCGGTGGGCATCGACGGCGAGCAGTGGGCAGGCTTTGCCTTCGGCTTCGGGATCGACCGGTGTGCGCAGATGCGTCACCAGATTGCCGACATGCGCGCCCTGGTAGAGAACGACGTCCGCTTCTTGCGGCAGTTCTGAGCCACGGACGGGACGAGACGGAGAGAGAGGACGGGCGTGCGAGTACCGCTGTCGTGGCTGAGGGAGTACGCGCCCGTCGGCGACGACGTCGACCGGCTGTCGGAGACGCTCGACGACCTCGGGCTCGTCGTCGAGGGGATCGAACGGATCGGTGAAGGCCTCGGCGACGTCGTCGTCGCCGAAGTGAGAGAGATCGCACCGATCGAGGGGGCCGACCGCATTCGACGAGTGGTGGTCGACGACGGTCACGGGCCGGTGGACGTCGTCTGTGGGGCGTGGAACTTCGCGGTCGGCGACCGGGTCCCCCTAGCTCCGGTGGGCAGTGTGCTGCCGGGAGGGTTCGCCATCGGTCGGCGCAAGCTGCGGGGCGTGGAGTCCAATGGCATGCTGTGCTCGAGCCGCGAGCTCGCCCTCGGCGAGGACCACCAGGGGATCCTGGTGCTCGGAGCAGACGGCGCCGACGAGCGTCCCCGCCCGGGCACCCCGCTGCTCACTGCCCTCGGGCTCGAGCCCGACGTCGTCTTCGACGTCGCAGTGGAGGCCAATCGCCCCGACGCGTTGTGCGTGACCGGGGTGGCGAGGGACCTGGCCGCCCGATTGCGCGTTCCGTTCGCCCTGCCCGAGCCGCCGCCGCTGCCGTCTATGGCGGACAGGGCTGCCGACGGGCTCGTAGCTGTCGAGTGCCCCGACCTCTGCCCGCGCTTCACGGCCCGCGTCCTGTCGGGCGTGGTCGTCGGGCCGTCGCCGAGGTGGTTGGCTCGGCGGCTCGAGCGTGCCGGGATGCGCCCGATCAACAACGTGGTGGACGCGTCGAACTACGTGATGCTCGAGCTCGGGCAGCCCACCCATCCCTACGACCGGGACCGACTGGTGGGCGGACGGTTGGTCGTCCGACGCGCTCGGGCGGGCGAGCGGATCACCACGCTCGACGGCGTCGAGCGGGTGCTGGGGCAGGCCGGCCCCGGTCTCGGCGACACCGGGGAAGACTGCGTGATCTGCGACGGATCGGGAGCGCCGGTGGCCCTTGGGGGGATCATGGGTGGAGCATCCTCGGAGATCGGACCCGACACGCGCACGGTGCTGCTCGAGGCCGCCTACTTTGCTCCGCTCGCTGTGGCACGGACGTCCAAGCGGCTCGGCCTACGGACCGAGGCGTCGGTCCGCTTCGAACGGGGGTGTGACCCCGAGGGCATCGACCGGGCGGTGGCCCGGCTGTGCGAGGTGTTGTCCCTGAGCGCCGGACCCCAGTTCGCCGTGGAGCCGGTCGCTGTCGACGTCCGTGGTGACGTGCCGAAGCCGCAGCGGGTCCGGGTCCGGACCGGCCGCGTCAACGCCCTGCTCGGTACCGAGCTCGGCGCCGATGACGTGAGTGACGCGCTCGTTCCGCTCGGCATGGCCGTCGAGCGAGCCGAGGGTGACGTGCTCGAGGTCACCGTCCCTACGTTCCGGCCCGACATCCGTCCGGCCCCTCACGGCGAGGCCGACATCGCCGAGGAGGTGGCCCGGACGTCCGGCTATGCGCGCCTTCCCCGGACGCGCCCGGCGTGGCCCCAGCCCGGGCGGCTAACCGATCGCCAACGCGAGCGGCGGCGCTTGCGCGAGGTCGCCGTGGGGCTGGGGGCGTTCGAAGTGTGGACCTCGGCGTTCGCGACGGCGGCGGAGCATGCACTGGGGGGCGCCGGCGTCGATGCTGTCGAGGTGACCAACCCGCTGGTCGCAGCCGAGGACCGGTTGCGCACGTCGCTCGCGCCAGGCCTGGTCGGGGCGCTCCGCTACAACGAGGAGCGGCGATCGAGTGGGCTGCGCCTGTTCGAAGTGGGGTCGGTGTTCGCCGCCGGAAGCGCCGACGACCCCCGAGGAGTGCCGGTTCACACGGTCGAGCGCTTTGCTCTGGCTCTCGCCGGTGTGGGGGACGATGCCTGGTCGGCAGTGGCGGCGTGGCGTCTCACCGCTCGTGCGCTCCGGGTGGCCGACTGGTCGATCCGCCACGGTGTCCCCGGCAGCCCGGCCCCAGCGCCGCTCCACCCGTTCCGGTCGGGCGTCCTGAGCTGTCCATCTCCGAAGGGTGCCTCCGTCGAGGTGGGCGTGGTCGGAGAGCTCCACCCTGAAGTGGCCGTCTCACTCGGGCTGCGTGACGGAGCGGGTCGGGCGGTGCGCGTGGGCTGGCTCGACCTCGACCTCGACGTCCTGTTGGACCCGGCAGCAGTAGCTCGCCGTTCGGACCAGGCTGCGGCGGTGAGCCGGTTCCCCTCCTCCGACGTCGACCTCGCCTTCGTGGTCGACGACCAGGTGCCGGCAGCAGCGGTGCGGGCGACCCTGTCCGAGGCGGGTGGAGAAGCTACCGAGTCGGTGACGTTGTTCGACGTCTACCGTGGGCCGTCGGTCCCCGACGGCACCCGTAGCCTCGCCTTCCGGGTCCGGCTCTGTTCGCAGGACCATACGCTGACGGATGCGGAGCTGGCCGAACGTCGCTCCGCCATGATCGCCGCTGTCGAGACCGACCACGGCGGGTCCCTCCGCTGACGAGCAGGCGGGTCGGTCACGACCCCGCCTCGACGTCGAGGTGTTCGAGCGCGGCCGCGCCGGTCGGCCCCAGCCAGGGGACCATGCGGTAGCGCTGTTCGGGGTCGAGGGCGTCGAAGAAGGCAGCGGACGTCCCGACCGGGTCGTCGCACGCTTCGAGCAGGACCTCGATGGCCTGTGCGGACCGGGCCAGCACGCCTGCGTGCCACGCTGCCGCTGGCAGGTGTGCGGCCACGAGGTCGGCAAGGGCTCCGAGGAGGACGGCGGTCCCGACGGGCCCGTCGGCAGCCGCGGTGAGCTCGGTCACGGCCTCGAGCAGCTCGGGAACCACGGCCATGATCTCCGTGCCGGCGCCGGCGCCGGCGCCGGCGCCGGCGGGGTCGGGGTCGGCGGGGTCGAGGTCGGCGGGGTCGAGGTCGGGTGGGGTGCCAGTGGCTCGGTGGCCGGCTGGGGTGCTGTGGCGGGAGGTCGCTGAGTGGTGCACGGGTGCTCCGTTGTCGTCGGAGAGGTTCGCCGGCGCACACCATCCCGAGAGCGGGGCCGAGACAGGTGTGGCGACCGCCCCGGTCCCCGGACCGTACCGAGGTCGACCCGGTCGGTCAAGGTCGGCGCCGTGGTGCTCGGGGTGCAGCGGAGGGTGCCGCCTGTCGAGCAGGTCGACAGAAGAGGGGAGGCAGGAGGAGGTGGCCGGGGTTGCATAAACATACGCAAACATGCATATAATCGGCAATGGCCCACGTCCGGTCTCGTTCCGCAGGCGCTCGAACGGTGGCAGTGCTCGGCGCCTCGGGCTACGCCGGATCGGAGCTCCTCCGGCTGTGCGCAGCGCATCCGGACTTCGACGTGGTGGTGGCGACCGGCGAACGGAGCGCTGGCCTACCGGTGGCCCGCCACACGCCATCGCTGGGCGCCGCCTATCCGGACCTGGTGCTCGAGGACCACGAACCGTCGTCGATCGCCGAGCGGGTGGACGGGGTCGACGTCCTGTTCTCTGCGCTGCCGCACGGGCAGTCGCAACGGATCCTTCCCGGGCTCGTCGACCGGGTTGGTGCTGTGGTCGACCTGGCTGCCGACTTCCGCCTACGAGAACCGGCAGCCTACGCCCGCTGGTACGGCGAGGAGCATGGCTGTCCCGAGCTGCTCGACCGGTTCGCCTACGGGCTCCCGGAGCTGTTCCGTTCGGACCTGGTCGGCGCCCGCCTCGTGGCGGCCCCCGGCTGCTACCCGACGGCCGCCTCGCTGGCCCTGGCGCCCCTGGTGCGTGCCGGGCTGGTTGGTCCGGCCGGCGTACCCGTGGTCGTCGACGCGGCGAGCGGCGTCTCGGGGGCGGGCCGGGGAGCCAAGGACGACCTGCACTTCGCCGAGGTGGACGAGGACTTCCGGGCCTACGGGCTCCTCGGGCACCGGCACACCGCCGAGATGGAGCAGACGCTCGGCATGCCTGTGCTCTTCACTCCCCATCTGGCGCCGATGGTGCGGGGCATCCTGGTCACCGCGTACGCTCGCCCGGTCGCCGAGGAGCCTAGGCTCACCTCAGCCGAGCTCACCGAAGTGCTGCGCACCCACTACCGGGACGAGCCGTTCGTGATCGTCGGCGACGACCCGCCATCGACCAAGTCGACCGCCGGGACGAACCTGGTCCGGCTCGCCGCCCGTGCCGACCCGCGCACCGGTTGGCTCCTCGTGCTAGCCGCCATCGACAACTTGGTGAAGGGGGCGGCGGGACAAGCGATCCAGTGCGCCAACCTGGTGACCGGCCTGCCCGAGACCACCGGCCTGCCGCTGGCGGGGTTCTACCCGTGAGGTCAGAGGGGGTGTCCCGAGCCGGGCACCTCGCCGAGGAGGCGCCATGAGCATCACCACACCGCGCGGGTTCGTCGCTGCCGGGGTTGCTGCCGGGGTCAAGGCGTCGGGGGCGCTCGACCTGGCGTTGGTGGCGACCGAGGACGCGCTGCCCGTTCCCACTGCCGCCACCTTCACGACCAACCGGGCCGCGGCGGCACCGGTGGCGACCAGCCGTGCCCACCTCGAGGCCACCGGGGGCCTCGCTGCTGCCGTGATCGTCAACAGCGGGAACGCCAACGCCGCCACGGGCCGACAGGGTCTCGACGACGCCGTGCGCATGTGCACCCGGACCGGGGAGCTGCTCGGGGTGGCACCTGAGCACGTGCTGGTGTGCTCGACCGGCCTGATCGGCATCCCGTTGCCCATCGCTGCCGTCGACGCTGCCATCCCGGCCCTCGTGGAGGCCCGGTCGGGCTCCGCCGACAGTGGCGTAGCTGCGGCGACGGCCATCCTCACCACGGACTCGAGGCGCAAGGAGGTGGAGGTCGCCGGTGCCGGCTGGACCGTGGCCGGAATGGCGAAGGGTGCCGGCATGCTCGCCCCCAACATGGCTACCATGCTGGCCTTCCTCACCACCGACGCGGCGCTCGACCCACGGGATGCAGCACGCGTCCTGCGCCACGCCGTCGGGCGGTCGTTCAACGTCTTGACCGTGGACGGGTGCACCTCGACCAACGACACGGTGGTGCTGATGGCCTCGGGTCGAGCCGGGCCAGCAGACGTCGACGAGGTCACCGAGGCGGTCACGGCAGCCTGCGTGGACCTGGCCGGCCAGATGGCCGCCGACGCCGAAGGGGCATCCCGAGTTGCCCATGTTCGCGTCCGGGGCGCTCGGTCCGACGGGGAGGCCCAGCGCGCCGCCCGTCAGGTGGCCGACTCGCTGCTCGTCAAGTGCTCGTTGAACGGCGGCGACCCCTACTGGGGCCGGGTGCTGAGCGAGCTGGGCGCGTCGGGAGTGGAGCTCGACGTGGACCGGGTGTCGATCGCCTACGGAGGAGTCGTCGTCTGCCGTGACGGCGTCGAGGCTGCCCACGATGCAGCGGCGGTGGCGGCGCACCTCTCCGGTGACCTGGTGGAGATCGGCTGCGACCTGGGCCTCGGCGACGGCTCGGGGATGGTGATGACCGTCGACCTCGGGCACGGCTACCTCGACGAGAACCGGACGACGTCGTGACCGAGCCGGAGGCACCGCACGGCGATGGCGCCGTGGACCGGCTGGCCGTGGCCGCCGAGCGGGCCGCCACGCTCGTCGAAGCGCTGCCCTACATCCGGAAGTTCTGGGGACAGGTCGTCGTCGTGAAGTACGGGGGCAACGTGTTGCGCCCGAAGGACGGGGACGCCGTCGACGAGAGCACGGCACTGGCGTCGTTCGCCGAGGACATCGTGTTGCTCCGCTCGGTCGGGATGCTCCCGGTAGTGGTCCACGGTGGCGGCCCCCAGATCGGCGAGCTGATGGCAAGGGTCGGCAAAGAGGCACGCTTCCTCGACGGCTTGCGGGTCACCGATGCCGAGACGATCGACCTGGTGCGCATGGTGCTGGTGGGCAAGGTGAACCGTGACATCGTGCGGGCCGTCAACGTCCACGGTGCCCTGGCCGTCGGGCTGTCGGGCGAGGACGCCAACCTCATCAACGCCGAGGCGCGTTCGGCGGAGCTGGGTTTCGTCGGCGACGTAGTCAGTGTCGACCCGCTCATCGTGCACCAGGTGCTCGCGCAGGGGTTGATCCCGGTGGTGGCGACCATCGGGACCGACGGCAGTGGTCAGGCGCTCAATATCAACGCCGATGCGGCGGCCGGTGCCCTGGCTGCTGCCCTCGAGGCAGCCAAGCTCGTGTACCTGACCGACGTGGAAGGGGTCCGGGCCGTGGCCGAGGACCCGACGACGCTCCTGCGCCGGGTGACGGCCGACCAGCTCGACGAGCTGGTGGCCTCAGGGGCGGCTACCGCCGGCATGGTGCCGAAGGTCGAGTCGTGCGCGCGGGCCGTCCGCGGTGGTGTCGGCCGAGCCCACGTGCTCGACGGGAGGGTCCCTCACGCCCTGCTGCTCGAAGTCTTCACTGACGAAGGTGTCGGGACGATGGTGACCCGGTGACGCCCGCCAACCATCCGAGTCCGGGCGAGGAGGTGCCAGTGGTCGACCGCCGATGGCTCATGCGAACGTATGCCGAGCCCCCTGTCACCTTCGTGCGGGGCGAGGGGAGCGTGCTGGTGGACGACCACGGTCGCCGGTATCTCGACTTTCTCTCCGGGTTGGCCGTGACGTCGCTCGGCCACGCCCATCCGGCAGTGGCCACCGCCGTGGCCGAACAGGCCGCCACGCTCGTGCACGTCTCGAACCTCTTCGGCAACGTGCTCGCCCCCGAGGTGGCGTCGACGCTCGACCGCCTCGTCGGTGGTGGCGGCGCGCACGCTGGCGGCCAGGTGTTCTTCGCCAATTCGGGGGCCGAGGCCAACGAGTGCGCCCTCAAGCTGGCCCGCCGGTGGGCAGGCCGAGCCGACGGCGGAGGGGCTGTTCGTCCTGGGGTCGTGTGCGCCGACGACGCCTTCCACGGGCGCACGCTGGCCACCCTCGCCGCCACCGGCCAGGAGGACAAGCGACGTCCCTTCGCCCCCTTGCCCACCGGCTTCGTCCATGTCCCCTACGACGACCTCGACGCGCTCGACCGCGCCGTCGACCCGTCCACCGTCGGTGCCGTGCTCGTCGAGGCGATCCAGGGCGAGGCCGGCGTGGTCGTCCCGTCGTCCGACTACCTGGCCCGTGTCCGCCAGCTGTGCACCGACCGGGGCGTGCTCCTCATCGTCGACGAGGTCCAGACCGGGCTCGGTCGGACGGGCGCCTGGTTCGCCTTCCAGCACGAGGGGATCACTCCGGACATCGTGACGGTCGCCAAGGCCCTGGGCAACGGCGTGCCGGTCGGTGCCTGCTGGGCCCGTGCCGAGGTGGCGGCGGTGTTCTCACCGGGTGACCACGGATCGACGTTCGGTGGGCAGCCACTCGCCATGGCGGCTGCCCGGGCGACGCTCGCCGCCATGGAGGCCGAGGAGGTCCCTCGCCGGGCAGCACGGTCGGGTGCCCGACTGGCGGCGGGACTGTTGGCCATCGAGGGCGTGGACGCGGTACGCGGCAGGGGGCTGCTCCTCGGCGTCGTGCTGTCGGCCCCCGCGGCCGTCGCTGCCACCCGGGCGGCCCTCGAGGCCGGGCTCGTGGTCAACGCGCCGCGACCTGACGTGCTGCGGTTGGCCCCGTCGCTCCTGGTCAGCGACGACGAGATCGACGAAGCGGTGGGTATCCTCGCTGCGGTCCTGCCCGCGGCCCTCGACGAAGGGGTGAGGCAGTGACCGTCCATGTCCTCGACGTCGCCGACCTGGGCCAGGACGGCCTGACCGAGGTCCTCCGCCTGGCCGCCCTCCCCGCTGAGGCCTTCACCGGGCAGCTCGCTGGTCGTGGGGTGGCGCTGGTCTTCGAGAAGCCGTCGAGCCGGACCCGGAACAGCTCGGAGCTGGCCGTAGCCACCATGGGTGGTCATCCTGTGTCGATCCGGGACGACGAGGTCGGTATCGACCGGCGCGAGACAGCCGAAGACGTGGCACGAACACTGGCTTCGTACCACGCCGTGGTGTGCGCCCGGGTCCGCCACCACGAGACGCTCGAGCGGATGGCTACCGCTATCGACGGCAGCGGCCTGGCCGTTCCGGTGGTGAACCTGCTCTCGGACCGGGCCCACCCCTGCCAGGCGCTTGCTGATCTGGTCACGCTCGACCAGTGCTTGGGAGCGGAGACGTTCGGTGACCGTGTTGTCGCCTACGTCGGAGACGCCAACAACGTCTGGCGGTCGCTCGCCGTGGCGGCGGCGCTGGTCGGCCTGCCCACGCGCGTGGCCTCACCGGCGGGCTACGGGCCGAGCGACGAGGACATCGCCGCCATCGCCGCCCTCGGGGGCGTCCTCGAGGTGACCGACGATCCCGCCGTCGCCGTGCGTGGCGCCGACGCCGTCTACACCGACGTGTGGACGTCGATGGGACAGGAGGACGAGGCGGAGGCCAGGCGGCAGGCGTTCGCCGGCTACTCGGTCGATGCCAGGCTCGTCTCCCTGGCGTCACCGGATGCCGTCGTGCTCCACTGCCTCCCAGCGCACCGGGGCGAGGAGATCTCCGCCGAGGTGGTCGACGGCCCGAGGAGCGTGGTGTGGCGGCAGGCGGCGAACCGGATGACCTCGATGCGGGGGCTCTTGTCGTGGCTGGTCCGCCCGGAGGGCACAAGGGGCCCGGATGGCACGGTGGGCTCATGACGACGAAGGCGCAGCGCCGCCACCGGATCGCACGCCTGTTGGCGTCCGAGGCCGTCGGTAGCCAGTCCCACCTGGTCGAGCTGCTTGCTGCCGAGGGAATCGAGGCCACCCAGGCCACCGTGTCGCGCGACCTCGAGGAGCTGGGTGCGGTCAAGGTGCGGCTTCCCGGCGGCGACGCCGTTTACGCGCTCCCGGAGCTCCCGACTCAGCAGGTGGCATCTTCGGACCATCTTCGACGCGTGCTCGGCGAGTGGGTCGTGGAGATCACCTGGTCGGCCAACCTCGTGGTGGTGCGGACGCCGCCGGGTTCCGCCCATGTCGTAGGCTCGGCGCTCGACCGGAGCAGTTTCCCGGGCGTCGTCGGGACGGTGGCAGGCGACGACACGGTGCTCGTGGTGGCGTCCGAGGGCGAGGGCGGCTCCGCAGTGGCGGCACGGTTGGCCGAGCTGGCCGGTATCGAGATCGAGCAGGGGCACACGAGGAAGGGATGATGACCATGACGCGCGTCGTACTGGCGTACAGCGGAGGCCTCGACACCTCGGTGGCGGTGCGATGGCTGATGGAGCACCACGACGCCGAGGTCGTCGCGGTGGCCGTCGACGTGGGCCAGGAGGTCGAGGCCGGCGGTTGGGAGGCGTTGCGCCAGCGGGCGCTGGCAGCCGGGGCTGTCGAAGCGGTCGTCGTCGACGCCCGAGACGAGCTGGCCGAGGACTTCTGCATGCCGGCACTGCTGGCGAACGCCAAGTACGAGGGCAAGTACCCGCTCGTCTCGGCGCTCTCCCGACCCGTGATCGTCCGTCACCTGGTGGAGCAGGCTCGTCTCCACGGTGCCACGGCGGTGGCGCATGGCTGCACCGGCAAGGGCAACGACCAGGTCCGCTTCGAGGTCGGCACCCGCGCCCTCGCCCCCGACCTCGAGGTCCTGGCACCTGCTCGGGTCTGGGGGCTCACCCGCGAAGAGTCGATCGACTACGCCGAACGGTGGGGTATCCCGCTCACGGTCACCAAAGAGAAGCTCTACTCGATCGACGAGAACCTGTGGGGCAAGGCCATCGAGTGCGGCGCCATCGAGGACCCCTGGAGCCGTCCGCCCGAAGACGTCTACACCCTGACCCGGCCGCGCGCCGAGGAGCCGCGTGAGATCGTGATCGGCTTCGAGGCCGGGGTCCCCGTCTCGGTCGACGGGCGTGCCATGACGCCCCGTGCCCTGATCGCCGAGCTGAACGACGTGGTCGGCTCCTACGGGTACGGACGGCTCGACATGGTCGAGAACAGGAGGGTCGGGATCAAGAGCCGCGAGACCTACGAGTGCCCCGCTGCCCTCGCCCTCCTGCTCGCCCACGCCGACCTCGAGGACCTCACGCTCGAGCGCGACGTCCACCACGAGAAGGCCCGCCTGGAGCCCAGATGGGCCGAGCTGGTCTACGACGGGCTGTGGTTCTCGCCGCTCAAGCGAGCGCTCGACGCCTTCGTCGCCGAGACCCAACGGCACGTGACCGGCGAAGTCCGTCTCCGCCTGGAGCCAGGTCGGTGCTGGGTGGTCGGTCGACGCAGCCCGGTCGGCCTCTACGACCACGGCCTTGCCACCTACGACGCGTCCGATACCTTCCGGCACGAGGACGCCGAGGGGTTCGTGCGCCTGTGGGGACTCGGTGTCGAGACATGGGCGGCGCGACAGGAGCTGGCCCGGCCCGACGACATCCGATGACCCTGTGGCACGGACGCCTCGGCAGCGGCACTGCTGCCGAGGTCATGGCCTTCACGGCGAGCCTGTCGGTTGACCGCCGGCTCGCCGCCGATGACTTGGCCGGTTCGAGAGCCCACGTCCGAGGGCTCGGACGGGGCGGTCTGCTCACCGCCGAGGAGGTCTCCACGCTCCTTGCCGCCCTCGACCGGGTCGAGCACGAGCTGGAGACCGGGTCGTTCGTCTTCGCCGAGGGCGACGAGGACATCCACACGGCGGTCGAACGTCGGGTGACCGAGATCGCCGGCGACGTCGGGGCCAAGCTCCACACCGGCCGGAGCCGCAACGACCAGGTCGCCACCGACCTCCGGCTCTACGTCCGACGCTCTGTCGCCGCGGTCGTCTCGGGCATCCTCGAGGTCGAGGAGGTCCTCCGGACGCGAGCGGTCGAGGTCGGCGACGCCTACTTGCCTGGCTACACCCACCTGCAGCGAGCACAGCCCGTCTTGCTGGCCCACCACCTGCTAGCCCACGGATGGGCCCTTGCTCGGGACGTCGACCGCTTGCTCGCCACCGCGACCCGCGCTGACGTCTCGGCGCTCGGCGCGGGCGCACTCGCCGGGTCGTCGCTGGCGTTGGACCCGGTAGGCACGGCCGAGGACCTTGGCTTCGCCGCCGCCTTCGACAACTCGCTGGACGCCGTGTCAGATCGCGACTTCGTAGCCGAGGTCCTCTTCGACCTGGCGCTGCTCGGCGTCCACCTGTCGCGCCTGGGCGAGGAGATCGTCCTGTGGTCGACCGAGGAGTTCGGCTTCGCCGTTCTGGAGGATGCCTACGCCACCGGCAGCTCGATGCTCCCCCAGAAGAAGAACCCAGACGTGGCAGAGCTGGCTCGCGGCAAGACGGGCCGTCTGGTCGGCAACCTGACCGCGCTGCTGGTCACACTGAAGGGCTTGCCGCTCTCCTACAACCGTGACCTGCAAGAAGACAAGGAGCCGCTGTTCGACTCGGTCGAGCAGACGACGTTGGCACTGGCGGCGATGGCGGGCCTGCTGCGCACCGTCCACTTCGACGTGGCAACGATGCAGGAGGCGGCCGACGGCCCGACGTCTGCCGCCGTCGACCTGGCCGAATGGCTCGTCGAACGAGGGATGCCGTTCCGCCAAGCCCACGCCGTGGTCGGTGGCCTGGTGCGCGACTCGCTGGAACGCCACGTTCCGTTGGTCGAGCTGGTCGACGCCCACCCGGACCTGGGTCCGGACGCAGTCGCGCTCCTCGAGCCGGGGACCGCGGTCACGCGCCGCACCACGCCCGGCGGAGCGGGCCCTGTGCCGGTTGCCGCCCAGTTGGAGCGGTTCGCTCGCCGCCTCGAGCGGGACCGTGCCCGCGCCGGCACGCCGGCGGGTTGACACGGACTTCCGGGCACAGTAGAGTTACAACTCCGGTGAGCGGGCAAGAACCACTCGCCGGACTGTCGGAGCAGTCGACATCGTCGGCTAAGCTCCCGCAGGGAACGGACACCGACTCCTTCGGGTGTGTGTCCAGTCGCTCCTTGAAAACGGAATAGTGATAGCCAAAAGCCAGTGCGGGTGGCCGCGTCTCGAATCGCGGTCGCCAAGTCAGTAAGCACTGAACGGACAATGTCTGTTCTGTGCCAGTATCCAGTCGGCCGGAGGGAGACAGTGTCCCAAAGGCCGGCTCTCCGATTTCGCTACCGCCTCCGGGTGGTACGGAGTCTCGATGGAGAGTTTGATCCTGGCTCAGGACGAACGCTGGCGGCGTGCCTAACACATGCAAGTCGAACGAGGTTCAGTTGGTAGCAATACCAGCGAAGACCTAGTGGCGAACGGGTGAGTAGCACGTGAGCAACCTGCCCCGAAGACCGGGACAACACCGGGAAACCGGTGCTAATACCGGATACCCCCACCAGATCGCATGTTCTGGTGAGGAAATGGATTCCGCTTCGGGAGGGGCTCGCGGCCTATCAGCTTGTTGGTGGGGTAACGGCCTACCAAGGCATCGACGGGTAGCTGGTCTGAGAGGACGATCAGCCACACTGGGACTGAGACACGGCCCAGACTCCTACGGGAGGCAGCAGTGGGGAATCTTGCACAATGGGCGAAAGCCTGATGCAGCAACGCCGCGTGAGGGACGAAGGCTTTCTGAGTTGTAAACCTCTTTCAGCAGGGACGATAATGACGGTACCTGCAGAAGAAGCCCCGGCCAACTACGTGCCAGCAGCCGCGGTAATACGTAGGGGGCGAGCGTTGTCCGGATTCATTGGGCGTAAAGAGCTCGTAGGCGGCTTGGCAAGTCGGATGTGAAACCTCCAGGCTTAACCTGGAGCCGCCATCCGATACTGCCATGGCTAGAGTTTGGTAGGGGACCACGGAATTCCTGGTGTAGCGGTGAAATGCGCAGATATCAGGAGGAACACCAGCGGCGAAGGCGGTGGTCTGGGCCAACACTGACGCTGAGGAGCGAAAGCGTGGGGAGCGAACAGGATTAGATACCCTGGTAGTCCACGCCGTAAACGTTGGGCACTAGGTGTGGGGACCTATCGACGGTTTCTGTGCCGCAGCTAACGCATTAAGTGCCCCGCCTGGGGAGTACGGCCGCAAGGCTAAAACTCAAAGGAATTGACGGGGGCCCGCACAAGCGGCGGAGCATGTGGCTTAATTCGAGGCAACGCGAAGAACCTTACCTGGGTTTGACATGTAGAGAAAAGCCGTAGAGATACGGTGTCCTTCGGGGCTCTATACAGGTGGTGCATGGCTGTCGTCAGCTCGTGTCGTGAGATGTTGGGTTAAGTCCCGCAACGAGCGCAACCCTTGTCCTATGTTGCCAGCGGGTAATGCCGGGGACTCGTAGGAGACTGCCGGGGTCAACTCGGAGGAAGGTGGGGATGA
>JAJZBK010000025.1 GCA_021798955.1 Actinomycetes bacterium | reverse complement strand
CCCGCGGGCGTCTGCAGGCGTGTCGGCCACGACGGGACGTCTGTCCCGGCCGCTGGGTACGACGCCGACCTTAGGCCGGGAACGCCGACCCGGCACGACCGGGCAGGTCGCAGCGGCACGACCGGGCCGGTCGCAGCGGCACGACCGGGCCGGTCGCAGCGGCACGACCGGCGTGCGTCGGCCTGTTGCCTCACGTCAAATCCTCCGGGAGCGGTGGTTCATTGCCTCACCAAGATCCTCCGGATGATCCCGGTGGTTGAAGGCCTGGTTGACCCGGGGCTTGATAGGGGCCGGTGCCTTTGTGAGGGCCAGGCGCTCGAGCTGGGTGCACAGGCCTGCGATCTCCTTCGAGAGGGTGCCCGGGGAGATGGCCGAGACGGTCTGGCGGATGCTCGCCTTGGCGTCCTCGGTGACCGTCGGGTCGTCGAGCGCCCGGGTGGCAGGGGTCTTGGCCGCGTCGTAGCGCTTGGTGACCTTGGAGCCGTCGCGGTGCTTCTCGACGAGCTTCTGCTGGGTGAGGAGATGGTTGGTGAACCCGCGGTCGAGCTCCCAGATCTCGTTCAGCAGGTCGAGCTCTGCGGGGGTGTCAAAGCGGAGGTAGCCCACGAGCTCTCGGACGTGGGTCCAGTTCTTCTGCTCGACGTGAGCCCCGTCGTTCTTGTTGCCGGACCGGGAGCGGGTGAAGGTGATCCGGTGGGCCTCGCAGTACTCGAAGAGGTGGTGGTTGATGAACTCCGATCCGTTATCCGAGTCGATCCCGAGGATCGGGAAGGGAAAGCGGGCGATGACGTGCTCCAGGGCTTCGAAGACCCAGATGGCCGCCTTGTTCTTCACAGAGCGGTTGACCGTCCAGCCCGTGGCGATGTCGGTAGCGGTCAAGGTGAAGCAGAACTCCCCGGTGGCATTCCCGCCCTCGTGGCCCACGAGGTCGATCTCGATGAAGCCCGGTGTCACGTCGTCCCACTCTGCCCAGGTGCGCACCGGGATCTGGGACTTGAGCAGGGTGCCGGGCTTCGTGTGGGACCGGCCCCGGAAGCCTGCCGAAAGCCGCTCGGCGGCGAGCTTGCGGTCGATGGTCGCCGGGCTCATGGCGCACAGCAAGGCAGCCTCCTCGTCGGAGATGACGAGATCCCCGTCCCGGCGGAGCATCGGCACGACGAGGGGGAGCATCGGGGCGAGGCGCTTGCCGGCCGGGCAGCGCATGATCAACCACACCACGGCGAGGGCTGCCACGACGTTTGCCCCATAGGTCGGAGGCCGGGGCTTCCTTGGAGGGGAGTTCCGCACCGTGCCGGCCGCCCGAAGCCTCGCCCGGGCATGGTCCCGATGCCAGCCGGTCAGCTCCACCAACTGGTCGAGGGTCGTCGACTTCTCGGACCGGGACCCCCGGCGATAGGCGAGGGCCAGCTTGTTCGTCACCGCATCCCGGGCACTCATCGGCAGCTCCATGGAGAGGGCGTAGCCCGCCTGGAGCCCTCCACGGCGGTCCCTCGCCATGCGGAGGTCCTACGTGAGGCAATGAATGGGGCTACGCGGAGGTTTTAGATGAGTCAACGCGGTCGGCGGGTGGGCTGGTGGCGGCGGCCGCTACCATGACCGGCGCGATGCGCGACGCCAGCCGCTTCGACCCGGGGTCGATCGAGACGTTCCGGGTGACCGACTGGGACTTCGACCCGGGCACCTCCAGCCTTCGGCTGCGCTATGCCCTCTGCGGCCCGGACAAGAGGGCGCGGATCTCCTTCGAGGAGCAGGTGGTCTTCGGAGCAGAGGAGCCCCGTCCGGCGGAGACCTGGCGCACCGGCTCCGAGGTCCCGCCGGCCTTCGAGCGTGCCGTGGAGCTGCTCCACCTGGCCTCCGGGGTCAGCTACTACAAGGCGGCTGCCCCCCGGCTCGTGGTGGTGGAGCGACCCGTGGCAGCGGAGGAGCTGGCCGTTGCCCGGCTGCTCTACGACGACGGACTGCGTGAGTTCGCCGTGGCCAACGGCCTCGAGGTCCCACTCGACGTCGAGATCCGAGGCACAGACGTCGAGCTCCGGGGCACAGAGCTCGGGGGAACAGAGCTCGGGGGCACACAGCTCGGGGGAACAGAGCTCGGGGGCACAGTGACGGGAGCGGACGCCGACGTTCTGCCGGCCGGGACGTCTCGACCAGGCGCTCCCGGTGGGCGGGTCCTCGTCCCCGTTGGCGGGGGCAAGGACTCCTTCGTCCTGGCCGAAGCGCTCCGGCCGCTCGACCCGTTGCTCTTCGCCGTCAATCCCAAGCCCTTCGTGGTGGAAGCGGCGCGGGAAGCGGGCTTCGACCTCATCGTCGTCCGGCGAGCCCTCGACCCGCAGCTTGTCGACCTCAATCGACGCGGGGCGCGCAACGGCCACGTCCCCATCACCGCCATCGTCTCCCTGCTGGCCGTGGCGACCGCGACGCTGGTCGGGAGCGACCGGGTGGTCCTTGCCGTGGAGCGCTCGGCGAGCGAGGAGACCGCGGTGGTCGACGGCGTGCCGGTCAACCACCAGTTCTCCAAGAGCCTCGTCTTCGAACGTGCCCTGGCCGACCTGGTGGCGCACCGCGTCGACCCCTCGCTCCGCTACGGGTCGGGGTTGCGCCCGTACTCGGAGCTTGCCATCGCCCGGGCGTTCGCCGGCATGGACCGGTACCACCACCACTTCGTGAGCTGCAACGCCGCTTATCGGCTCGATGCCGCGGGTCCGCCGGCTTGGTGTGGCGACTGCCCGAAGTGCCGCTTTGTGGCGCTGGCGCTGGCGCCGTTCCTCGGCCGGGAGGCGGTGGCCGACATCATGGGCCGCGACCTGTTCGCCGAACGGGAGCAGGTCGACGGGTTCGCCGCGCTCTTCGACGCGGAGAAGCCCTACGAGTGCGTCGGCGAGCGGCACGAGTCGGCCGTCGCACTGGTGACGCTCGCCGACCGGCCGGAGTGGCGGGACGCCCCGGTGGTGGCGGCGCTGGCCGGCCGGGCGCGAGCGCTCGTCACCCCGGGCGACTTCGAGCGCGTGCTGGCACCCGAGCCGCAGCTCGCCTACCCCGATGCAGCGGTCGCCGCCACCGTCGCCGCGGTGGTCGAGCGAGCACCGGTGCCTCCACGGTGACCCTCGACGAGCTGGTCCGCTCCCGTGTGGTCGTCTGGGGACTGGGCGCCGAAGGCCGTTCCGTCGTCGGGCTCCTGCGGCGCCGGGGTGCCGATCCCGTTGTCGTCGACGACGCTCCGGTGGCCACCCCGGCCGGGGGACCGGCGGCAGTCGACCCTGACGGAGGACCGGTCGTGGTCCGCTCGCCGGGTTCGGTCGCCTGGGAGGCCGTCGACGTGGTGGTCCGTTCGCCCGGCGTCACCCGCCGTCACCCGGTCCTCGTCGCCGCGACCGCCCGCGGCGTGACCGTCACGACGGCGATGGCGGTGTGGCTGGAGGACGCGGCCGCGCTCCCTGTCGTCGCCGTCACCGGCACGAAGGGCAAGAGCACGACGGCGGCACTTGTGGCCGCGCTCCTCGACGCCGAGGGCCTCGACGTGGCGCTGGCTGGCAACATCGGCGTGCCGGTCACGGAGCTCTACGGGCGTCCGGCGAAGGACGCCTACGTCGTCGAGGTCTCCTCGTACCAGGCGGCCGACGTCACCACCTCGCCGAGGGTGGTGGTGGTGACCAACCTCGCACCGGACCACCTCGACTGGCACGGTGGCGAGGACGCCTACTACCGCGACAAGCTGCGCCTCGCCACGGCCGGACCGGCCCCCCTCCTGGCCGTCGGCTCGTCGAGCGACGAGGCGGTCGCCAGGACGGCTGACCTACCCGGGCGGGTCCTGTTCGGACCAACTGGGTCCATCCGCGTCGGGCCACCGGGACGCACGGTGCTGGTCGACGGCGAGCCCGTCGTCGACGCTGCCCGCCTGGCTGTGCCTGGCGACCACAACGTGTGGAACCTCTGTGGTGCCGTCGCCGGCGTCTCGCTCCTGCTGGGTCGCCCGCCGTCGCCGGGCGCCGCCACCAAGGCCGTCGAGGGCTTCGCCGGGTTGTCGTCGCGCTGCACCCCGGTGGGCACCGTGGACGGCCGGGAGTACGTGGACGACGCGTTGGCCTCCAATCCGTTCGCCGCTGCCGCCTCCCTGCGCACCTTCGCCGGTCGGCCGGTCACGGTGGTGGTCGGCGGTGACGACCGGGGCGTCGACCCGAGCCCGCTGGTCGATGCCTTGGCCGCAGCACAGCCAGCGGCCGCGGTCGTCGTGCTCGAACCACTCCCGGCTGGGTGGGCGCCGATCCTCGATGGCGGCGGGCGGTGGACCGTGCGCCGGGCGGTCGACCTGCCGACGGCCGTGGCCGAGGCCCGTTCCCTCACGCCACCGGGCGGCGTGGTGCTGTTCTCGCCGGCGGCCCCCACCCCGGCTGGCCAGGGCGGGTACAGCCGGCGCAGTGAGCAGTTCCGAGAGGCCGCCCTGGGAGGAGGACCGGTCCCTTCGGCGCGCCGGTGACCGCGCCTCGACGGCTGCCGGCACATCCGCCACTTGCGCGAGGGGGCCAAACGAGGGCACCCTACGAGCAGCCACTACAGCCAGCCGCCGTGGGCGGAGCCCGCCTCACGCCGAGTCGGCGCTCGACGCCGAGGACCGTCTCGGACGGCAAGGCCAGGGGAGGAGCCGCGTGGCCGACGACACGTTGGAGCAGTTGATCGGCACGTCGACCGGCCGGTCGGTGATCACCGTCGAGCGGGGGCACGTGGCCCGGTTCGCCGACGCCGTCCAGGACCCGAGCCCCGTCTACCGTGACCCGAGGGCGGCCTCGGCGGCCGGGTTGCCGGGCATCCCGGCACCGCCGACCTACCCGTTCGTGATGGGCAACTTCGGGCGGTACCCCGAGCTGCAGGTGGACGACGATCCCCCGGGGAGCCCGGTGGCGGCACTCCTCGGGTCGCTGCTCGCCGGCGGCGGGCTGATCCTCCACGGCGAGCAGGAGCTGACCTACCGGCGGCCAGTGCTCGTCGGCGACGTGCTGGTCGGCGAGGGGCGGGTCGCCGACGCCTATCGCAAGGAGTCGGGCGGGCACACGATGACCTTCGTCGTGGTGGAGACCATCTGGCGGGACCGTGACAGCGGCGAGGAGGTCACGACGTCGCGGATGACCGTCCTCCACCGGTCGTGACCGCTCGTGCTCCCGCCGGACCGGTCCCATTGGCCCGTTGACCCGTCGACCTCGGAGGAACCCATGACTGCGCTCCCCGGCGGCACGAGCAGCCCTCGTGCCGCCCTCCACGTAGGCGACCAGGCCCCCGTGCTCGAGCACGTGCTCACTCGCACCGACCTCGTCGTCTACGCCGGTGCGTCGGGTGACTTCAACCCGATGCACCACGACGAGGTGCAGGCCACCGCGGCCGGTCAGCCAAGTGTCTTCGGCCACGGCATGTTCTCGATGGGCCTGTGCGGGACGGCACTGACCAACTACGTGGGCATCGGCAATGTCCGTCGCTTCGGAGTGCGCTTCGTCCGTCAGACCTGGCCCGGCGAGCGACTGCAGACGCGCATCACCGTCACGGCCCTCCGGGAAGCGGGCGACGACCACCTCGCCGACCTCGACGTGCGTCTGGTCAACGAGGAGGGCGAGGAGAAGGTGGTCGGCTCGGCGACCGCGGTGGTCGCCCCCGGGGCGTGATCGCTCGGGCCGGTGCCGCCGACGGGTGACGAGTGGGGGAGAGACCGAGGTCGCTGGCGCGGGCGGTACAGTCGCTCAGGAGCGAAGACGCAGGTCGACGGGGTGTCGCTGCCGCGTCGGTCGGCCTGGAGAGCGAACGGGGTGGTGACGTGGCGCAGCGGAGGTCCATGGTGGCTGTGGTGAAGGTCCCTCGGGTCGCGGTAGCAGCCCTGGTGACCGTCGCGGTGGCGACGGTGCTCACCGCCTGCGGCAACGCCGGTACCCAGGCCGTCTCGCACGGCGGGGGTGCCGACGGGGTGACGGCGACCACGATCCGCGTGGGCTCCCTGGCCTCCTCCAGCGGGATCGCGGCCACCGACTTCGCCCCGGTGGTGACCGGGGCACGGATCTACTTCGACCAGCTCAATGCTTCGGGTGGGATCGACGGTCGCAAGATCATCTACTCGCCCAACATCGACGACGGTACGTCGCCTTCGGGGGACACGGCCGGCGCCGAGCAGTTGGTGGCCGACAAGGTCTTCGCCGTGGTGGGCGTGGGCACGCCTTTCTTCACCGGCTCCTCCGTCCTGCGTGCGCACGCAGTTCCCACCTTCGGGGTGCAGGAGAACACCAACAGCCAGTGGGCCGGCCCGGCGATGTTCGGCGTCGGCGGCTCCCACGTCGACTTCACGGCGCCCATTCCACAGGCGGCCTACGTCGCCGAGCGCAACGGGGACACCCGGGCGGCCGTGCTCGCCTACAACGTCTCGCAGTCGTCCGAGGGGTGCGTCGGGATCACCGATGCGTTGCGGGAGGCGCACATCGCCACGCCGGTCGTCGACATGTCCATCCCCTACGGGGCCGCCTCGCTCGACGCCGACGTGACGCGCATGCAGCAGGCAGGTGTGGACTTCGTGGCCAGCTGCATGGACGTGACCGGGAACATCAAGCTGTCGGAGACCCTCCAGCAGCACGGCATGGGCAACGTCACCCAGTTCTGGCTCGACGGCTACGACCAGCAGGTCCTCAGCCAGAACACCTCGGCGATGGAGGGCGTCTACCTGATGCTCCAGCAAACCCCGTTCGAGGTCAGCACGCGCTACCCCGGTCGGTACCCGGGCATCGACGACTTCAACAAGGCGCTGGCCACGTACGCGCCGGGGACGCCACCCAATGCCACCGCGCTCGCCGGCTGGGTGAGCGCCGACCTGTTCGCCACCGGCCTCAAGATGATCGGCCGTGACGTCACCCGCAGCCGCCTGGTGGCGGCGATCAATTCGCTGACCGACTTCACGGCTCACGGCGCCATCGCTCCCGTCGACTGGAAGGTCGCCCACACTGCCACGACACCGCTCGACTGCACGACCTTCGTGCAGGTCCGCCACGGTGCCTTCGTGCCCGTCTACGGCACGAGACCGAGCGTCTACTCGTGCTTCTCGCAGAAGCCGAGCTCCTCGGGCAAGGTCGTCCCGCTGCCGTTGCCGTCAGGGGTTCCTGGCAGTTGACCACCCTGCTCGACTACGCCATCCCGGGCGTCCCGTTCGGATGCGTCTTCGCGCTGATGGCGGTCGGGCTGGTCCTCACCTACAAGGCCTCGGGCGTCTTCAACCTGGCCTTCGGCGCACAGGCGTTCGTCTCGTCGCTCGCCTTCGTGTCCTTCGTCGAAGACGGTTGGCCTCGCTGGCTCGCCGGCGTGGTCTCCATCGTGGTCCTCGGCCCCGCGCTCGGCCTCGTCCTCGACCGCGTGCTCTTCCGTCGGGTCCGCACGGCGTCGCCACTGGTCAAGCTGGTGCCCGCCCTCGGCCTGCTCATCGCCCTCCCGCAGGTCGCCCTCATCGTGGCTGGCTCGACGCCCGACATCGCCCCGCCCTCGCTCGTCTTCGACGCCCAGCGCGTCTACCTGCACGTCGCCTCGGTCCCCATCAGTGGGCTCGAGCTGTCGGTGACGGCAGCGACGGTGGCGGTGGTGGTCGCCCTCGTCGGGGTGTTCCGCTTCACGCCCATCGGCCTCGAGATGCGAGCGGTCGTCGAGAGCCCCCGCATGACCGAGCTGGCCGGAGTGAACGCCGGAGTGGTGAGCGCCGTGGCCTGGGTCCTCTCGAGCTGCCTCGCCGGACTGGCCGGCGTCCTGCTCGCTCCGCTCTACGCCCAGCTCGACCCGCAGAACTACACCGTCCTGCTGGTGTGGGGGATCGCTGCCGCCGTGGTTGCCCGCTTCGCCAGCCTGCCTGTGGCCCTCCTCGCCGGCATCGGCCTCGGGATCGGCCAGCAGGTGCTTGCCGGCTACCTTCCCGCCGGCATCCTGGCTACCGGGCTGCGTCCGTCGCTCCCGTTCTTCGTCTTGCTGGCCTTTTTGCCCTTCGCCCGGCAGCGCCAGGTCGACGACCCGCTTGCCGGCTGCGACCCCCCGCCGACCGCGTTGGTAGGCGAGGCCACGGGCTACCGGGCGGCCAACCTCCTGGCTCGTCCGAGCGGTGACGGAACCAGTCAGCCGGTGGCCGGATGGCACCGTGCCCTGACGGCCCGGGTCCGGCGGAGCGCCGGTGGGGCCGGGGCCGGTGGGGCCGGGGCCGGTGGGGCCGGGGCGGGCGGGGCCGGGGCCGGTGGGGCCGGGTCACCGGTCCATGGGGCAGTGGACCGGTTGACGAGCCGGCCCACCCTGGTCGTCGCCTGGGGCATCGGCGGTCTGGCGGTCCTGTCCGCCCTGACCTGGGTGCCCAACGTCTGGCTGGTGACGATGACCCAGGGGATCGCCTTTGCCGTGATCTTCGTCTCCCTCACCCTGCTCACCGGCATGTCCGGCCAGATCTCGTTGTGCCAGGCGAGCTTCGCCGGCTTGGGAGGGTTCGTGGCCGGCCAGTTGGCCAGCCACTTCGGCACGTCCGTCCTGGTCGGCATGGTGCTCGGTGGTGCCGTGGCTGCCGTGTTGGGCGTGATCGTCGCCTTGCCCACGTTGCGGTTGGCCGGGTTGCCACTGGCCCTGGCGACGCTGGCCTTCGCGTTGCTGGCCGACAACATGCTGTTCCCCAACAGCTGGGTCGGCAACGGTGCCACCGGCGTCACGGTCCCTCGGCCCGAGCTCGGGCCCGTGAGCTTCAACGGGTCGCACGCCTTCTTCGTGCTCGCCCTGGTCGTGCTGGCCCTTGTCGCCGCGGTCGTCCGGGCCGTCGGCCAGGGACGCATGGGCCGGCTGCTCGCCGCCATGCGGGGCAGCGAGCTTGCCTCGGTCTCCACCGGCATCGACGTCCACCGGCTGCGGGTGGTCGCCTTCGCGCTCTCGGCGGGACTGGCCGGTGTCGGCGGGGCGCTCTACGGCTCGCTCGAAGGGTCGTTGTCGCCCGATGCCTTCAACTACCAGTTCTCCTTGGTGTTCCTGGTGGTCGCCGCCATCGTGGGGCTCGGGTCGGTGTCGGGAGCCGTCGTCGCCGGGCTCGTCTTCGCCGCCCTGCAGACCGAGGTGGCGACCTTCCCCGCCCGCTTCTCGGGGATCCTCCCGGTCGTCTTCGGCCTGGCCACCCTCAGCTACACCCGGCACCCAGAGGGAGTGGTCGACTTCCTTGGGGGTGGCGTGCTGCGCTTCCTCGCTCGACGGCGCCGCGGTGACCGCAGCGACGGGGCTCCCGATGGTTCGGGGACCGACGTGGTGCCGGCCGCGGGGTGGGCGCCTGCCGTCGGGGCACCGGCGGCCACATCACCTGCCGGCGCCAGTGGCGGGGTGGCTGTCGGCGGGAGCGCTGGTGCCGACGGTGGGAGCCGTCCATGACCGAGCCCGTCGTGGCCACTCCTGCCGGCAGCGGGCCGATCGTGACGAGGTCCGCCGGCAGCGGACCGACCGTGACGAGGTCCGCCGGCAGCGGACCGACCGTGACGAGGTCCGCCGGCAGCGGGCCTGAGGCCGAGGAACTGTTGGTGGCCCGGGGCATCTCGAAGGCCTTCGGCGGTGTGGTCGCCTTGAGCGAGCTCGACTTCGAGGTCGCTCCTGGCGAAGCCGTCGGCATCGTCGGCCCGAACGGTGCCGGCAAGACGACCCTGTTCAACTGCCTGCTCGGCGTCGTCCCCCCCGACACCGGCACGGTGACCTTCGAGGGCAGGAGGATCGACCGCCTCCCCGTGTGGCGTCGGAGCAGGCTCGGTATCGGCCGCACCTTCCAGCGGGTCGAGCTGTTCCACGGCATGACGGTGGCCGACCACCTGCTGGTGGCCGTCCAGGCCCGCTCCTCCGGACGGCTCCATCTGAGCGACCTGTTGCGCCGGGGTGGTCCTGGCGAGGAGGAGCTGGCCGCCGTCGCCTCCATGCTCGCCCTGCTCGGTCTGGAGGACGTCGCCGACCGACTGGTGGACGGCCTGAGCTTGGGGCACGCCCGCCTGGTCGAGCTCGGGCGGGCCCTCATGGGCTCCCCCCGCCTCCTCATGCTCGACGAGCCGTCGTCGGGCCTCGACGTGCACGAGACGGAGCGCCTGGCTGGCATCTTGGCGGACGTCCGGCGGCGCCAGGGGACGGCCGTCGTCCTCGTCGAGCACGACCTCGAGCTGGTCGAGGAGGTCGTAGACCGGCTCTGCGTCCTCGACTTCGGCCGGATGATCGCCGTGGGCTCGGTCGACGATGTGCTGGCGAACACCGAGGTTCGCCGGGCCTACCTCGGCACCGGCGCATGAGCACGGCAACCGGCGTTGTGCCGGTGCTGGCGCTGGAAGGGGTGAGCGCCTCCTACGGCCCCTACCGCGCCCTGTTCGACGTGACCTTCGCGGTCCCACCCGCCGCCGTGGTGGCCGTCGTCGGGGCCAACGGGGCCGGGAAGTCGACGGTGGCCCGGGTCGTCTCGGGCCTGGTCCCGGCGTCAGCCGGACGGGTGGTCCTCAAGGGGTGCGACGTCACCCACCGCCGGGCGTTCGAGATCACCCGCATGGGCCTCGCCCACGTCACCGAAGGCCGGTCGGTCTTCGGCTCGCTCACCGTCGAGGAGAACCTCGTCCTTGCCTTCCGGCGGGCGCTCGGTCGCGGCGGGCTGGCCGAGGCCCTGGAGCGCGCCTACGAGGTCTTCCCGCGGCTCGGCCAGCGCCGGGGGCAGCTCGCCGGCACGCTCTCGGGCGGTGAGCAGCGAATGCTCGCCCTGGCCCGGGTGCTGGTGCTCCACCAAGACGTCCTCGTGGTCGACGAGCTGTCGCTCGGGCTCGCCCCCGTCGTGGTCGACGAGGTCTACGAAGCCCTCGGGACGGTGCGGACCGGGGGGACGGCGCTGGTGCTCATCGAACAGCACGTCAACCGGGCGTTCACCATCGCGGACAGCGTCGTGGTGCTCCACAAGGGCCGTGTCGCCTACGACGGTGACGTCGCCGGAGCCGAGGAGCGCCTCGACGAACTGGTCCTCGGCGGGTCGACGGCCAAGCCATGAGCTGCAGCCGAGCCCTGAGATAGCAGCCCGGCCCTGAGCTGCAGCCGTCGGGGACGCCGGGCGACTGGTTCTTCGTTGGTGACGGGTGCGGGCGAGAGGACTCGAACCTCCACCCCCGAAGGGACCAGGACCTAAACCTGGCGCGTCTGCCGATTTCGCCACGCCCGCGGCGGGCCCAGGCTACTGCGGGGCACGCCTCCCACCGGGCACCGGCACCCCTCCCACCGGGCACCGGCACCCCTCCCACCGGGCACCGGCACTCCTCCTGCTCGGCACCGGTGACGTGGTCGCTGGCCACGGCCCGTGCACCCGGAGCGTTCGTGGTCCGTGGGTCGATCGCAACCGTCGGAGCCGACCGGGGGCCTGGCTATAGTCAGCCCGATGTCCACGGCCTCCCACGACGCCTCCTCGCTCGACGAGCCGTCCACTGTCAGCCAGCCCGAGCAGGCTCCCCCTGGGGCTGGGCCGGGCACCGGCACGACCGTCGGCGAGGATGGCACCCGCTCCGTCACGGTGGTGGCTGACGGTGACGCCGCGGCACGAGCTGCCTACCTGGCCCAGGTGATGGCCGACATCGACGCCGAGGTCGCCCGCCGTCGGGCCTCGGGCGACCTGCCGGCGGGGCTGGAGCGGCAGCTCGACGAGCTCTTCCTCGAGTTCTCGCCGATGAGCGCTCGTGGCACCGACCGTCTGCGCGAGCAGCTGGCGGTTGTCGACGCCGGCGCCTTCGTCGACATCGCCGTTCCGGTGGCGTCCAGGAAGGCGGTGGGGAGCGCCCTCAAGCGCCTGATCCGCTCGGCGATCAGTTGGTACGTCGGCTTCATCGTCCACCAGATCGTCAAGTTCGGTTGGTCGGTGTCGCGCCTGTTCCACCTCGTTGTCGAGGAGGTGGAGGACCTCTCGGACCGGGTGGACGCGCTCGGCGCCCCCGATCTCCCCGAAGGCGTGCACGTCGCCTCGGCGCCGGGGACGAGCTGGTGGGCCGACGACGCGGCCGCTGCCCTCTCCGGTGTGGTCGGCCGCGTCCTCGTTGCCGACTGTGGGGACGGCTCGCTGGTGGGACGCCTGGTCCACGACGGCGTCGATGCCTACGGTCTCGACCCGTCCGAGCACGCCCTCGAGGAGGCGCTGGCCGAGGGGCTCGACGTGCGTGAAGGAACAGTCCTCGAGCACCTGGGCGTGGTCGGCGGCGAGGGGCTGGCCGGCGTGGTCCTCGACGGCTCCATCCAGTGGCTCCGCCCGAACGACCGTCTGCGGCTTGTCGACCTGGTGGCGGACCGCCTGGCTGTCGGCGGCGTGCTCGTCCTCCACTCGGCCGCGCCCGAGGGCTGGGAGCGGTCGGTCGGCCCAGTGGTTGCCGACCTCGCCCCCGGCCGGCCGGTGCACGCCGAGACCTGGGCGCACCTCCTTGAGAGCCGGGACCTGGTCGTCCAGACCGTGAAGCACTCCGCTCCCGCTGCCGTCCTCGAGCGGCTCCCTGCCGACCAGCCGGGGGCCGCCGTGGTCAACGCCGCCGTCGACGCGGTCGAAGCGCTCGCCTCGGTGGCCGGTGACTACATCGTGGTGGCGGTGCGCCAGTCGTGAGCCCACAGCGAGCTGCCCGTCGGGAAGGCCGGGTCCGGGCGCAGCGGTGGTGAGGCCGACCGGCGTCCACCAGTTCGTCCCGGCGCTGCTCCCGCGTGATGCCACCGGCGCCCACACCCTCGCCTTGCGGGACGCCCTGCGTGAGGCCGGCTGGACGTCGGAGATCTACGTCGAGGCAGCACACGACGACCTGCGGCCCGAGGCACACTACTTCGAGGAGTACGCCGAACGGGCCCAGCCCGGTGACGTCCTGCTCTACCAGGTGGCGACCGGCTCGCCGATGGCGGACTTCCTCCTCGGACGCCCCGAGCCCCTCGTGCTCTCCTACCACAACATCACGCCGGCTTCCTTCTACGAGCCCTGGGAGCCGGCCACCGCGGCCAAGGTCGACGCGGCACGTGCCCAGCTCGCCGCGTTGGTGCCTCGAGCGGCGCTGTGCATGGCCGACTCGTCGTTCAGCGCCGCCGAGCTGGTCGCGCTCGGCTGCCGCACGCCGGCAGTGGTCCCCGTCCTCGTCGAACCAGCCCGGTTCGCCCCGGACCCGGACCCGGCCGAGGTGGCGCGACTGCGCGCCGGCCGCGACACCGGCACCGTGATGCTCTTCGTGGGCCGGTTGTCGCCCAACAAGGCCCAGCACCGTCTGGTCGAGACGTTGTGGTGGCTCCGACGCACCGAGGACCCCCGGGCGCGGCTCCGCCTGGTGGGATCGGCGATCACCCCGACCTATGCCGAGGCGGTGCTCCGGTTCGCCGACGAGCTGGGGCTCGCCGAGGCGGTGGAGTGGGGAGAGGACCTCACCCCGGCGCAGCTCGCGGCCTGGTACGCGGAGGCCGACGTCTTCGTCTGCCAGTCGGAGCACGAAGGGTTCTGCATCCCCCTGCTCGAGGCCATGCACTTCGGGCTGCCCGTCGTGGCCATCGCCCGAGGGGCTGTCCCTGAGACGCTCGGGGGTGGCGGGCTGCTCGTCGGGGACGGACGGCCGGTGTCGGTGGCCACTGCGATCGGTCGGATCGTCGCCGACCCGGACCTGGCGAGGGTGCTCGCCGAGGCAGGGACGGACCGGCTCCGAGCCTTTTCCCCCTCCCTCGTCCGGCAGCAGCACATCGAACTGCTCGCCGGCGTCCACTGCGGACCGGGGACGGCAGCGTGACCCGCAAGCTCACCTTCGTCACCCCCCGCTATGGACCGGCCATCGTCGGCGGTGCAGAGACGGCGGCCCGCATGCTGGCCGAGCGGCTCGTCGCCGCCGGCGGCTGGGAGGTCGAGGTGCTGACCAGTTGCGCGTCGGACCACCTGACGTGGGAGAACACCTTCGAGGCAGGGTCCTCCCTCGAAGGGGGCGTCGTCGTGCGGCGGTTCCCCACCGCGGCACGACGGCTGGTCGAGTACTTCGAGCTGGACGGTCGGCTGCGCGGCGCCCCCCAGGCGGCGACGCTCGCCGAGGCGCGTCGGTGGGTGGCGCTGAACGGGCCGCAGTGCCCGGAGCTGGTCGACGCGGTGGCCTCCACCAACGCCGACGTGGTGGCTTGCTACCCCTACCTGTTCGCCACCACGGTCGACGCCGTCGCCGTCTCGCCGGCGCCCACGCTGCTCCACCCGGCTGCCCACGACGAGCCGGCGCTCTACCTACGAGCCTTTCGCACCAGCTTTCGCGATGTCGACGGCTTCGTCTACCACACCCGGGCCGAACGGGCGCTCCTCGAGCGCGTCCACCCGGTGGCCGCACGCCCCCAAGTCGTCCTGGGCCTGGGCGTCGACAACCCAGCGCCGGGCGGGCGTCCGGGGGGAGAGGTCCTCGGACTGGGGGACCGGCCGTACCTCTGCTACCTCGGCCGCGTCGACGAGCACAAGGGATGCGGCATGCTGGCCGCTTTCTTCGCCCAGTACAAGGAGCGGCACCCCGGAGACCTCGCCCTCGCCCTGGTCGGTCCGGTGTCCGACCGCGCCCCCGACCACCCGGACATCGTGGTGACCGGGACGGTGTCCGAGGGCGACAAGTGGGACGTCCTGGCCGGGGCGACAGCCATGGTCAACCCGTCGGCCTACGAGTCCTTTTCGCTCGTCGTCCTCGAGGCCTGGACGGTGGGCGTCCCGGTGGTGGTGAACGCCGCCTGCGACGCCACCATGGAGCACGTGACCCGCTCGGGGGGTGGGCTGTGGTTCGGCTCCTACCGGGCCTTCGAGGCGGCAGTCGACCGCCTGGTCGCCGACGCCGGCCTCCGTCGGTCACTCGGCGCCGCCGGCCGTTGCTACGCCGAAGCCAACTACCGGTGGCCGGTGATCATCGATCGCTACACTGCCTTTCTCGACGCGGCGGTGGAGCGGGGCCGACGCCCGCCCGTGGCCACCAAGCGGCTCCCGGTCGTCGTGGAGGGCCGACCCTATGCCCGAACCGTCTGAGCCCCCTGTCGAGCCGACCGCCGGCGACCCGACCGCCGGCGACTCGACCGCCGGCGACCCCACCGCTGGCGACCCCACCGCTGGCGACCCCACCGCTGGCGACCCCAGCCACCCCGGCGCCCCGGACCCGGCCTCGACAACCGCCGACGCCAGCGCCGGGGACCTCGAGCCCGAAGGCGACCTCGACGACGGTGAGCGGGCCCTGCTCGAGGGGTTCGACCGGCTCGCTCCCGTCGGCACGCTGCGGTGGGGCTTCGACGACTCGATGGCTCGCCTGGCCGACGCCGCCCCGCTTCCCGCCGCCCCGTGGCCCGGCCTGCCGGACGACCTGTGGGAGCGCGGCCGGAGCGCGCGGATCGGCCGGCGGTTCGTCGGCGACGTGGCGGTCGTGCTGGCCGAGACCTTGGCCGCCGACGCACGAGCACTCGCGGACGCCACCGTGTCGGCACGTGACGAGCGTCTCCGGGCCGCCTGGGATGCCCTGCGCTACCTGGCCGCCCGCCTCGAACGCCTCGAACGACGCGCCGAGCCGCTCGGCGCGCTCCAGCTCGACGTCCATCCCCGGGCCGCCGCTCCCCGGCCCGACCTGGCCCACTGGGCCGCCACCCTCGACGACTGGCTGGAGCCTGCCGCCCTACCCGCCGGTACGGTGCTGGTCGGGGAGTCCGGCGACGGCACCCTGGTCGCGTCGTTGGCCCAGCAAGGGCGGTCCGTCGTCGGGGTCGACCCGTCGGGCGACGCCGTGTGGCGGTCGAGCCAGTCGCTCGCACCCTCGGCTCGCGTCGTCCTCGGTGACGTCCCTGCCGTGCTCGGGGCGGCCGAGGAGCGCTCCCTGGCTGCTGTCGTCCTCGTCGGCTGGGTCGACCATCAGGCGGTGGCGGACGACTGCGAAGTGGTCGCAGAGGCGGTCCGACGGACGGCACCGGGAGGGGCGGTCGCTGTGGTGGCGACCTCGCAGGACGTCTGGGACGCCTCCCTGGCACCGCCCGCCCGCGACCTGCTGCCCGGTCGCCCGTTGCACCCGGACACCTGGTGCCTCCTGCTCGAGCGGGCCGGGCTGGCCGACGTCACGGCCCACGGCCACCCGGACGGCGGTGCCCACGTTGTGGTCGGGTGGGTCCGGTGAGCGGCGTCCACCTGTTCGTCCCCATGCTCCATCGGCGTGACGCCGTCGGCGAGCACACCCGTGCGCTGCGTGACGCCCTGGTGGCCGCCGGCGTGGAGAGCCGCATCTACACCGAGCACCCCGACCCCGACACCGCCGATGAGACGACCCCCTACCGCACCTACGCGGACCAGGCCGAGGCAGGCGACCTCCTCGTCTACCAGCTGGCCACCGCCTCGGCGCTGGCCGGCTGGCTGGCTGCCCGGCCCGAACGGCTGGTGGTCAACTACCACAGCGTGACCCCGCCGGGCTTCTTTGCCCGGTGGTCGAACGGGATCACCCGGTTGCAGGCGGCCTGCCTGGCCGAGCGGGCGCTCCTCGCTCCTCGGGCGGAGCTCGGCATCGCCGTCTCCGCCTTCGACGAGGCCGAGCTCACGGCCGCCGGCTACCGGCGGACCGCTGTGGTGCCGGTGGCCACGCCGTCGTTCCCGCCACAAGCACCCGATGCGCTCCACGCCGACGCGGTGGCTGCCTGGCATCGCCGCCACGGCGGCACCGCCTGGCTGTCGGTAGGCCGTCTGGCTCCCAACAAGGCGCACCACCGGACGATCGCCGCCCTCTTCGTCGCGCGGGCGACCGGCGACCCGGGCGCCTCGCTGCGCATCGTCGGGTCGCCCAGCGAACCGGCCTATGCGGCCGCCCTGCGTCGGTACGCGGTGTCGCTCGGGCTCGAGGACGCAGTGGCCTTCGTCAGCGGGCTGAGCGGCGCCGCGCTGGCCGCCGAGTACCAGACGGCCGACGTTTTGGTCCTGCTCTCCGAGCACGAGGGCTTCGGCGTGCCCCTGGTCGAGGCCATGGCGCACGGCACTCCGATGGTGGCCCGGGCGGCCGGCGCGGTGCCCGAGGTGGCGGGAGAGGCCGCCGTCCTCCTGCCGGGCGCCGGTCCCCGTCAGGTGGCGGCCGCGGTCGGTGGGCTGGTCGCCGACTGGAGTCGCCGGGAGGCCCTGGTCAGCGCCGGTAGGCGGCGGGCGGCAGCACTGGGGGTCGACGGGGCAGCGGGGCGGGCCGCCGAGCTCCTCGCGTCCGTGTGGGCGGGCGCCAGCCACTAGGCTCGCCCGACATGGACAGCGAGCGCATCCTCGGCGACGTCGGCGGCCGTCCGGTCGGGGCACCGGTGGCCCGGACCGCCATGGAGTCGGGCCCCGGCTCCGACATCTTCCAGCGACTGCTGAAGGAGCGTATCGTCTTCATCGGCTCGGCCATCGACCAGAACACCGCCAACCTGGTCTGCTCCCAGCTGATCCTCCTCGAGGCCGAGGATCCCGAGCGGGACATCTCCGTCTACATCAACTCGCCAGGCGGCTCGGTCACCGACGGCCTGGCCATCTACGACACCATGCAGTACGTGCGCTGCGACGTCCGGACGATCTGCCTCGGCCTGGCCGCCTCCATGGGGCAGTTCCTGCTGTGCGCGGGTACGCCCGGCAAGCGGTTCGCCCTTCCCCACAGCCGGATCCTGATGCACCAGCCCTCGGGCCAGATGCAGGGCCAGGCCGCCGACATCGCCATCCAGGCGGAGCAGATCGTCTACCTGAAGCGGATGATGGCCGAGCGCATCGCCTTCCATACCGGCCAGCCGGTCGAGCGCATCGAGGCCGACTCGGACCGCGACCGGTGGTTCACCGCCGAGGAGGCCCGCGAGTACGGCTTCATCGACGAGGTGATCGGCCGCGACGACGAGCGGGGGACGCCGGCCAGCTCGGGGGCCGCGTCCCGGTGAGCCTGGGCGCGCTGGAGCCGGCAGCCGCCGAGCCCGAGCTCCCGGTCCCCCCTGGCGCCTCGGCGTCACCCGGTGCCCGCGTGTCGCGGGCAACGGAGCGGACGATGACGGTGGTGAACGGCGACCTGCGGCTCGGGCCTCGGCTGCGGGCGCTGTGGGACAACCGCGAGCTGCTCCTCCTGTTCATCCGCACCGAGCTCAAGGTCAAGTACAAAGGCTCGGTCCTCGGCTTCCTGTGGTCGATGCTCAACCCGGCCATGGTGCTCGGCATCTACTGGGCCGCCTTCTCGGTCATCGACCGGGGCGGCGGCATCCCCCGGTTCGTCATCTGGTTGTTCGCCGGCCTGCTGGCTTGGAACCTGTTCAACAACTCGGCCATGACGTCGACCACGGTGGTGGTGGGCCAGGCGGGCATCGTGAAGAAGGTCGCCTTCCCGCGCGAGCTGCTCGCCCTCTCCACCGTCGGGGTGGCCGTCTTCCTCTTCGCCATCCAGGTCGGAGTGCTCATCGTGGTGATGGCTGCGCTCGGCATGACCCCGGCGTGGGCCTACCTCGCCGACCTGCCGCTCGCCATCGTCGACCTCATCGTCTTCACCAGCGCGACCGCCATCTTCCTCTCCGCGGTCAACGTGTACTTCCGCGACACCCAGCACCTGACCGAGGTGGCCCTGATGGCCTGGTTCTGGGGGACGCCGGTCGTCTACGCCTACGGCAGCATCGCCTCGTTGGTGGCTCGGCACCCGAGCATCCTCTTCCTCAAGTACCTCTACCTGTGCAACCCGATGACGCCCATCGCCATGACCTTCCAGCGGGCGATCTACGGCAAGGCGTCCTACGTCAGCCCCGCTGCCGGCAACACCGCCCACGTCGTCACGCCGCTCCTGCCGAACCTCAGCGTCGGCGGGTACGCCCTCGGCTTGGTCGCCCTGCTGGTGGTCAGTGTCGCCCTGTTCCTCGGCGCCCTGGTCGTCTTCGGGCGCCTCGAGGGGAACTTCGCCGAGGAGCTCTGAGCGTGCCCGCAGCCATCGAGATCGACCACCTCTCCAAGCAGTTCCGGCTCTACAACGAGAAGGTCTCCTCGTTGAAGGAGCGCGCCATCCACGGCGGCAAACTGACCTACGAGCCGTTCTGGGCGCTCCGGGACGTCAGTGCCGACATCAACGAGGGGGAGACCTACGGCATCCTCGGCCGCAACGGATCGGGCAAGTCGACCCTCCTCAAGTGCGTCGCCGGCATCCTCAAGCCGACCTCGGGCGAGGTCCGGATCCGCGGCAGCCTGGCCGCCATGCTCGAGCTCGGGGCAGGCTTCCAGCAGGAGCTCTCGGGGCGGGACAACATCTACCTTAACGGTTCGCTGCTCGGGCTCTCCCGCGCCGAGATCGCCCGCCGCTTCGACGACATCGTCGCCTTCGCCGAGCTCGAGCAGTTCATCGACAACCAGGTCAAGTACTACTCGTCCGGCATGTACGTCCGCCTCGGCTTCGCCGTGGCGGTCAACGTCGAGCCGGACATCCTGCTCGTCGACGAGGTGCTGGCCGTGGGGGACGCCGCCTTCCAGCGCAAGTGCCTCGACCACGTCCGGCGCTTCCAACGAGAGGGACGCACCATCGTGGTGGTCAGCCACGCCACCGACGTCATCCGTCAGAACTGCGAGCGGTGCATGGTGCTGAGCCACGGCAACGTCATCGCCATCGACGAGGCGGGCGAGGCGATCCGGGTCTTCCTGGCCGACCTGCTGGGCGTGGGCAAGCCCGAAGGGCCGGGGGAGGAGGGTGGCGGCAACGTCATCGCCATCGGCACTGTGCGCACCGAGCACACCGGGAGCGGCTCACGACCCCACCTCTACCCAGGCGAGTCGCTGACGGTCATCGCCGAGGTGGACAGCTTGGCCGAGGTGCGCGACGCGGCTGCCACCGTCGCCATCCACGACGACAGTGGCGAGCTCGTCTTCGCCTCGGACCCTGACGACCCGGCCACCTTCATCGAGCTGCCCCAGGGAGGTGGGGTGCTCCACTTCGACTTCCCGGAGGTCCCCCTGCTCGACGGGACGTACTCGGTGAGCGTGGGCGTGCGCAGTCTCAGCGACACCGCCGTCTACGACTGGAAGGACCAGGAGGCCCAGTTCGAGGTGGCCAACCCCGGTCGCACGACCGGGCGAGTCCGGATGCCGGTGGGTGTCAGCTTCCGGGTGCGCTCGACGGGAACGACGGGCGAGGTCCCCGTCGTCGGCCCGACCGGCGGCCCGTCGAGCGAGCCGCCGCTCTCCCAGGCGGCATCGTGACGGGTCCGGGCTCGGGTGCCCGGTACTGTCGGCTGCAGGGCGCACTGGCGCCGGGCCGGTGCTCTCGGCGCTGTCGGCGTCCATGACGGTCCGTCGCGTCGACCAGGTCATCCCGTCGCTCGCCAGCCGGGACGCCATCGGCTCCCACGTGCTGCAGCTCCAGGCACTGCTGCGCTCCAAGGGCGTCGACTCGGACATCTTCTACGGCAACGCCACGCCTGACCGGGTCGACCACGGACTGCCGATCGACCGCATCGGGGACCGCCCCTCGACCGGGCGCGTGCTGCTCTACCAGCTCTCCATCGGCTCGCCGGTGGCCGATATCTTCCGCCAACGGGGCGAGCGGAAGTTCGTGAACTACCACAACATCACCCCGGCCGAGCTCCTCGAGCCGTGGATCCCGCACGTCGGCGAAGAAGTGCGTCGTGGCCGAGCACAGCTCCGGGCGCTGGCGGAGGTCACCGAGTTCGCCGTGGCGGACTCCCGCTACAACGAACGCGAGCTCGAGGACGCCGGCTACCGGTCGACGGCGACCGTGCCACTCCTCGTCGACCTCGACGACTTCGACGGCAAGCCGGACCCGGTCCTGGCCGGGCGACTGGCCGACGCCCGCGCCGCCGGCGGGGCCGACCTGCTCTTCGTCGGCAAGGTGTCGCCGCACAAGGGCCAGGCCGACCTGGTCAAGGCGCTCGCCGCCTACCGGGCCCTCTACGATCCCCGTGCCCGCCTGCACCTGGTGGGCGGTGCCATCAGCGACGCCTACCGCACCGCGGTGCTCCGCTTCGCCGACGAGCTGGGGCTGGCCGACGCCGTGGACGTCCCCGGGTCCGTCACCCACGAGGAGCTGATCGCCTACTACGGGCACGCAGACGCCTTCGTCTGCCTCTCCAACCACGAGGGCTTCTGCGTGCCCCTGCTCGAAGCCATGCACCATCGCGTCCCCATCGTCTCCTACGTGACGACGGCCGTCCCCGAGACGGTCGACGGCGCCGGCCTGGTCCTCGCCGACAAGCAGCCCGCCCGGGTGGCCGCCGCCGTCCACCGGGTGGTCACCGACGCCCACCTGCGGGGGGAGCTGGCCCGGGCTGCCGTCGAGCGGGAGGCCGCCTTCGCCCTGCCGGTGGTGCGTGAGCGCTTCGCCTCGGCCATCCTCGACGCGTGCGGCTGAGCGGCCTGCCGACGCGCGCTAAGCGGCCACGATGAGGGTCGCCTTCGTCGTCCCCCGCTACGGCCCCGACGTGATCGGCGGGGCCGAGACGGCGGCCCGCCTCCTTGCCGAGCACCTCGTCGTGCGTCGCGGGTGGGAGGTCGAGGTGCTGACGACCTGTGCGGAGGACTTCGTCACCTGGGGCGACGTCTACCCTGCCGGCACCGAGACGATCGCCGGGGTCACCGTGCACCGGTTCGCCTCGCTGGCCGGACGGGAGCCGTCCTTTCACCCCTTGTCGGCCGCCCTCCTCGCTGATCCGCGCTCGGCGTCGGTCGAGGACGCCGAGCAGTGGGTGGACCTACAGGGACCACGGTGCCCAGACCTGGTCGACGCGGCGACGGCGTTCCGGGGCGACGTGCTGGTCTTCTACCCGTACCTGTACTACCCGACCATCCGGTCCATCGGACGGGCCAGTGTCCCGACCGTCCTCCACCCCGCCGCCCACGACGAGCCGGCGCTCTTCCTGCCGGTCTTCCCGCCGGTCTTCGACGCCGCCACCGCCTTCGTCTTCCAGACGCGCGCCGAGCGTCGGATCGTCGAAGAGACCTTTGCCGTGGGTGCTCGGCCGCAACTGCTCCTCGGGCTCGGGGTCGACGACCCTGGGGAGCCGTCGGCGCCCGCCGATCCGCCGTACCTGGTCGCTCTCGGTCGGGTCGACCGTCACAAGGGCACGACCCTGCTCGCCTCCCTGTTCGCCGCCTACAAGCAACGGCGGTCGTCCCCGCTCCGGCTGGTGCTGGCCGGGCCCGTGGTCGAGGCCCCACCGCCCCATCCCGACATCGACGTCCTCGGCCCGGTGGACGAGGCGCACAAGTGGGAGCTGCTCACCGGGGCGACGGCGCTCGTCTCGCCCTCGGCCTTCGAGGCGTTCTCCTTGGTGGTGGCCGAGGCGTGGAGCGCGGGGACGCCGGTCCTCGTCAACGCCGGATGTGCCGCGACGGTCGAGCACTGCCGGCGGTCGTCGGGAGGGCTCGGGTTCGACGGCTACGGCGCCTTCGAGGCGGCGGTCGACGTGCTCACCACGCGGTCCGACGTCCGTGACCGCCTGGGCCGGGCCGGGCGTTCCTACGTCGAGCAGCACTTCCGCTGGCCGGTCGTCGTCGAGCGCTACGCCCGCTTCCTCGAGTCGGTCGCCCGGCGTTCGGGGCGCCTGGCGGGCGACGCCCAGTCCTGAGCTCGGTGGCCGTGGCCAGCTCCGGGCTCAGATCCCGTGGCCGAGCGAGCCGAGGTGGGCCACCCGGACGAAGCGGACGCCGAGCAGCGAGGCGCCCGTGGCCACCCGGAAGACGAGGTAGCCCCCCACGGGATGGCGGAGGGCGAGCAGACGGGCCTCGCCCGTGCCGGCGAGCTCGGCCACACCGGTCAGCGCCGGGGAGGCGACAAGGAGCACCGTGCCACCCGGCGGCACGTCGACGACGGCGCCGGAGGTGTAGTAGAGGTTGCGGTGGAGCTGCTGGTAGAGCACGTCGGCGGGTGCGATGAGGTCGCTGCGCACCTGGGGGAGCTCCCAGCCGGCGTCACGGTAGATGTTGCTTCCGCCGTCGATCGTGTCGAAGACCAGCACGTCCCCCGGTCGGGCCACCCGGGCGAGCCCGGCGAGCCCGACGTCGATCCGGTCGGCTGCCTCGATGGCCGGGTGGGTGTCGGCGTAGGGCGCCTGGTAGCGAGGCTGGAGCAGCCACAGACCGCCGTTGCTCCGTTCGAGGCGGGCGGGCAGCACGCCGGCACCTCCGAGGAACCGCTGGGCTCCGACGACTGCCACGGCGGCGACGGCCAGGGAAGCTGCCACCTTCCAGCGGCGCCTCGCTGGCGGCGTTCGGGCCTGGCCGAACAGGCGTCCGACGGGGAGCAGCAGGGTCAGGGCAACGGCTGGCAGGTAGGCGAGCAGGTAGCCGCCGGTGGCGAACTGGATGAGCGCGACCGTCGCCATCGCCGGTAGGCCGGCGACGGCGAGCACGGGGAGGGGCCGCTGGTACCAGGTGAGCCGGTCGGCCGCGACGGCCGGCGGTGGTCCGAGGGGCCGGGTGCGCCGGGTCACCCGACGAACGACGGTGACGAGGACGGCAGCCACGGTCACCGCTGCCAGTGGGGCGATCGCCACAACCGTGGTGGCAAGGAACGTGCCGACGTTGGTCGCCGCGCCGGGGGCGTGGGTGAAGACGGAGGTGGCGTCGGCTGCCCCTGCCGACTCGGACCGGGTGGCGGTGAGCCACGCCGTCACTCCCCCGGGCTGGGCGACCACCATGGGCACGAACCAGGCGGCGAGCGCCGCCCCGCCGACGGCCACGGTGGCAGCGGCCCGGCGGACCGTGCGGGTGCTGGCGACGACAGGGATGAGGGCCAACAGCCCGAAGGCAGTGAGGATGGTGGGTCGGAAGCCGGCCAGGAGGCCGAGGACCCCGGCGGCGGCGACGCCGTGCCAGGTGCCCGGCCGGGCTCGCAGCGCCAGCGCGATCAGTACGCCGGCAGCCAACAGGTCGAAGGAGTAGGTCGCCACGATCGATCCGTCGAACCAGGCGAACGGCGAGGAGGCCACGACCACACCGGCGGCGAGGCCCAGCCACCGCCCACCGAGCGACCGCCCGGCCACCACGACGGCTGCTGCCGCGGCGGCCGAGGCCACCGCGGCGACGCCGACCAGGCAGGCCACGACGCCGAGGCCGCTTGCCGCGTGGAGCCAGGCCCCCACCTCGGCGTAGAGCCAGTAGCCGGGCGGCTGCGGCCTGCCGTGGGCGACGTCGAAGCGGAGGCTGGCGGCCGCGTACTGAGCCGAGTCCCAGTTGGTGGGCCCGCTGGCGGCGGTGGCCAGCCGCGCCGCGAGCGTCGCCACGCCGACGGCCAGCGGGTCGAGCCAGGGCGCCATCGTGGGCCGGCGCCGACGGTGGGCACGGTGCGGCCGGGCGTGCTCGGGCCCGGTCCTCCCGGGGAGAACGTCCTGGCGCGACGGTGCGGGTGCTGGTGCAGGACCAGGGGGGACGACCGGCTGGCTCAAGTCCGCAAGAAGGTGGCCGATACGACCAGGGGTACCGTGGGCACGGCTGACGTCCAGCCCGTCCACCTCGGCCATGGCCAGACACTAGGACAGCACCGCTACCAGCAGGGAGCATTGATGACCACCAGCACTCGGACGGGCGAACGACCGCGAGGCATCCGATCCGCTAGGGGCACGGGGACGCGCCAGCGGCTCGGGCGTGAGGCGGCGGCCCTCGCTGCCATCGTGGCCGCAGCCGTCCCGACCGTGGTGCTCGGAGCTCCGGTGCCGGCCGCCGCGGCGAGCCCGACGCCTGCCTTGGCCGTGTCGACCTCCCTGGTGTGGCAGCAGGTCCTGCCCGATGCCGGTGCACCCATCGCCCAGTCCTCCCCGACCGTGGCCACCCTCGACGGGGGAGGTCCGTCGGTGGTGGTCGGCGACCGGGCCGGCAACCTGTACGCCTTCCACCTGTCAGACGGCTCGCCGGTGTCGGGCTGGCCCGCACACGTGGGCGCACCGGTCGACTCGACCCCGTCAGCTGCCGTCGTCGATTCCAGCGGGCTCGACTCGGTGTTCGTCGGCGGTGGGAACGCCGGGAGCCCCAATTCGGGCGGCTACTACGCCTTCAACCACGCCGGCGGCCTCATGTGGTCACACCCGGCGGTCGACCCGAACGGCTCTTACGGCGTCCAGGCCGGCCTCGCCGAGGGGACCATCGAAGGCGTCCCGGCCGTCGTCGCCCCGTCGCTCGGCCAGGAGGAGTACGCCTACAACGCCGTCACCGGGGCTGTGCTGCCCGGCTGGCCGTTCTTCACGGCGGACAGCGGCTTCACCACCCCGTCCCTTGCCGACCTGTCGGGCAACGGGCAGGTCGACGTCGTCGAGGGCGGCGACTCCACGGCCGGCAGCTCCTACGGCGTGCAGTACACGAACGGCGGGCACCTGCGCGTGCTCGGCCAGAGCGGCAACCTGTTGTGTCACTACGACACCGACCAGACCGTCGACTCGTCGACGGCGGTCGGCCCGTTCCTGGCCGGGGGAGGCGAGGGGATCGCCTTCGGCACCGGCAGCTTCTATCCGGGCGCGTCCGACACCGACATGGTCTTCGCCGCCGGCGCGGGCTGCAACGTGGTCTGGAGCAGGAACCTCGGTGGGAACACCGTGGACAGCCCCGCGCTCGGCGACGTGCTGGGCAACGGCCAGCTGGAGGTGGTCGAGGGCGCCGACACCGGCTCGGGTGGGCTGGTGTGGGTCCTGAACGGCGCTACCGGAGCGCCACTGCCCGGGTGGCCCCAGGCGACGAGCGGACAGATCATCGGCGGGATCACCACCGCCGACCTGACCGGTGGAGGCTACAACGACGTGTTGGTGCCCACCACGAACGGCCTGGTCATCTTCGACGGACAGACGGCCCAGGTCGTCGCCACCCTCGGGCAGGGTGTCGGGCTGCAGAACTCGGCCCTCGTCACGAAGGACCCGAACGGGACGACCGGCATCACCATCGCCGGCTACGACGGCTCGAACGCCGGGATCATCCAGCACTACGAGGTCGCCGGTTCGACCGGGCACGGACTGGGCTTGCGGTCGTGGCCCGAGTTCCACCAGAACCCCCAGCTCACCGGGGTCATCACCCAGCCGCCGCCCGGACATCTCAACGCCCCGATCGTCGGCATGGCGGCCACCCCGAACGGAGGGGGCTACTGGAACGTGGCCAGTGACGGCGGCATCTTCTCCTTCGGCAACGCCCAGTTCTACGGCTCGATGGGCGGGCACCCCCTGAACCAGCCCATCGTCGGCATGGCGGCCACCCCAGATGGAAGGGGCTACTGGGAGGTGGCCTCCGACGGGGGCATCTTCTCCTTCGGGGATGCCCAGTTCTACGGCTCGATGGGCGGTCACCCACTCAACAAGCCCATCGTCGGCATGGCGGCCACCCCAGATGGAAGGGGCTACTGGGAGGTGGCCAGTGACGGTGGCATCTTCTCCTTCGGGGATGCCCAGTTCTACGGCTCGATGGGCGGGCACCCCCTGAACCAACCGGTCGTCGGCATGGCGGCCACCCCGGGTGGGGGTGGCTACTGGGAGGTGGCCTCTGACGGCGGCATCTTCTCCTTCGGGGATGCCCCCTTCTACGGCTCGATGGGGGGCCATCCGCTCAACCAGCCCGTCGTCGGGATCGCCAGCAACGGCAGCCAGGGCTACTGGGAGGTGGCCAGTGACGGCGGCATCTTCTCCTTCGGGGATGCCCCCTTCTACGGCTCGATGGGGGGCCACCCGCTCGACAAGCCGGTGGTGGGGATCGCCGTGGGACCGTCGGGCCAGGGTTACTGGATGGACGCGTCCGACGGGGGCATGTTCTCCTTCGGCTCCTCCCAGTACTACGGCTCGATGCCCGCGGTCTTCGCTGCCCAGGCGGTGGGCGTCGACTGACGGCGGCTGGCGTGACCGGCGGCTGGCGTGACCGGCGGCTGGCTGCCCATGTGACAGCAAGTCCCAAGGCCCGGCCAACGGTCCGAAGGCCCGGCCAGTCGGC